>NZ_JBVHSO010000011.1:0-305533 GCF_055566335.1 Streptomyces sp. NPDC027672
GTCCAGGGCGCGGTATGGAACATCGACTCCTTCGACCAGTGGGGCGTGGAACTGGGCAAGGTCCTCGCCAAACGCGTCGAACCCGCCCTCACCCAAGGCACCGACGTCCCCGGCCTCGACCCGTCCACCAAGGCCCTCGTCGCCGCCTACCGCACTCTCAAGAACGCATCGGAGAACTGATCATGCAGCTCGGTCTCATCGGTCTCGGCAAGATGGGCGGCAACATGCGCGAGCGGATCCGCCGCGCCGGCCACACCGTCATCGGCTACGACCGCAACCAGGAAGTCTCCGACGTCAAGGACCTCGCCGAACTGGTCGAGAAGCTGGACGCGCCCCGCCATGTGTGGGTGATGGTCCCGGCCGGCACCGCCACCCAGACCGTCATCGACGAACTCGGCGACCTGCTCTCGCCCGGCGACACCGTCATCGACGGCGGCAACTCCCGCTGGACGGACGACGAGAAGCACGCCGCCGCGCTGGGCATCAAGGGCATCGGCTTCGTCGACGCCGGCGTCTCCGGCGGTGTGTGGGGCCTGAAGAACGGCTACGCGCTCATGGTCGGCGGCGAGAAGGAGCACGTGGACCGGCTGCGTCCGGTCTTCGACGCGCTCAAGCCGGAGGGCCCGTACGGCTATGTGCACGCCGGCCGGGTCGGCGCCGGGCACTTCTCCAAGATGGTCCACAACGGCATCGAGTACGCGATGATGCAGGCCTACGCCGAGGGCTGGGAGCTGCTGGAGAAGGTGCACTCCGTGGAGAACGTCCGCGAGGTGTTCCGCTCCTGGCAGGAGGGCACGGTCATCCGCTCCTGGCTGCTGGACCTCGCGGTCAACGCGCTGGACGAGGACGAGCACCTCCAGCAGCTGCGCGGCTACGCGGAGGACTCCGGCGAGGGCCGCTGGACCGTGGAGGCGGCCATCGACAACGCGGTGCCGCTGCCGGCGATCACCGCCTCCCTCTTCGCGCGGTTCGCCTCCCGCCAGGACGACTCGCCGCAGATGAAGATGATCGCCGCGCTGCGCAACCAGTTCGGCGGCCACGCGGTCGAGAAGAAGGACTGACCCGCCGTGGGGGACCTCCTGCTGGTCCGCCACGGTGAGACGGAGTGGAGCAGGTCGGGACAGCACACCAGCTTCACCGACCTGCCCCTGACCGGGCACGGCGAGGAACAGGCCAAGTCCCTCGCCCCGCTCCTCACCGGCCGGACCTACGCCCGCGCGCTGGCCAGCCCCCTGGCCCGCGCGCTGCGCACCGCCGAACTGGCCGGCCTGCCCGCCGTCGTGCCCGATCCCGACCTGCACGAATGGGACTACGGCGGCTACGAGGGCATCACCACCGCCGAGATCCACCGCACCCGGCCGGACTGGGACCTGTGGACCGACGGTGTGCCGCCCGGCCCCGAGGGTCATCCGGGCGAGTCGCCCGCGCTGGTCGGCGCCCGCGCCGACCGGGTGCTGGCCCGGCTGGAGGCGGACCTGGCCGTAGGAGACGTGGTGCTCGTCGCCCACGCCCACTTCCTGCGCGTCCTCACCGCCCGCCGCCTGGGCCTGCCGCCCGCGCAGGGCCGGCTGTTCCAGCTCGCCACCGGCACGGTCAGCCGGCTGTCCACGGAACACGGCCACCCGGTGATCACCGAGTGGAACGTCCGGCCGTAACCGGCACCCCGGAGCCCGGGTGCCCCCGACCCGCCCCCGCCGGCGGCTCGGGGGCGCCCGGGCTCCGGGCGCATTGACAGCCGGTCGCGGCGCACGTCAGAGTCCCGCTGGTGGAGACCGACGAGCTGACGGCGGCCGAGGAACGGGTGTGGCGGGCCTTCCCGCGCGGGGAGTCGGTGGACTTCCGCCGGTCACCCGACGACGATCCCGCCGACGCGGAGCGCTGGGGGCCCGAACGGACCGTGCGTGCCCGGGTGTTGCGGGCGCTGCTGCTCGACGGGCCGCGGCAGGACGGGGAGATACCGTCGCTGAGCCTGGCGGGCGCCCGGATCACCGGCCGGCTCGACCTGCAGTACGCGACGATCGACCACCCGGTGCGGCTGCGGCACTGCCGCTTCGACGAGGCCCCGCGGTGCTACGCCGCCCGGCTGCGCGAACTGAACCTCAGCGAATCCGTCCTGCCCGGTCTGGTCGCGCACGCCGTGCACGTCGACGGTGTGGTGCGGATGACCCGCACCCGCTGTCTGGGCGTCCTGCGGCTGGGCGGCGCCCGGATCAGCGGCAGCCTGTACCTGGAGAGCGCCGAGGTGGGCGCGCCCGGCGCCGAGGAGCCGGTACTCCAGCTCAACCAGGCCGCTCTGGGCGCCGATCTGTGGGCGCCGGGGCTGCGCACGCACGGGCAGATACGGCTCAACGGCGCCACCGTCGCCGGGTCGCTCAACCTCGGCGAGGCGCGGCTCAATCACCCGGGGCACGCCGCGCTCGACGCGGAGACGCTCGCCGTCGCGGGCGACATGCTGGTCCGGCACGCCGAGGTGCGCGGCTGGATGGGGCTGCGCGGCGCCCGGATCGCGGGGCGGCTCGACCTGTCGTACACCCTGCTCGCGCATCCGGGCGGCTCCGCGCTGCGGGCCGGCAGCGCCGCCATCGGAGAGCTGTGGCTGCGCAAGGCCCCGCCCATGGAGGGCGCCCTCAGTCTGCGCCGCGCCCAGCTCGACGTCCTGCTGCTGGAACCGGAGTCGGCGCCCGAGGAGGTGCTGCTCGGCGGCCTGACGTACACCTCGCTGGTCCCGCACGAGCCGGCCGAGCGCCGGCTGCCCCTGCTGGAGCGCGAGCGCGACGGCTATGTCCCGGACGCCTATGCGCAGTTGACGGCCGCCTACCGCCGGGTCGGCGACGACCACGCGGCCCGTCTGGTGCAGCTCGCCGGGCAGCGCCGGCACCGGCACACGCTGCCCTGGTACGGCCGGGTGTGGGGCCTGCTCCAGGACGTCACGGTCGGCTACGGCTTCCGTCCGCTGCGCGCGGCCGGCTGGCTGCTGTCGCTGCTCGCGCTCGGCTCGCTCGCGTTCGCGGCGCACCCGCCCAGGCCGTTGAAGCCGGACGAGGCGCCGCCGTTCCACCCGGTGTTCTACACACTCGACCTGCTGCTGCCGGTGCTCTCCTTCGGCCAGGACTCCGCGTTCGCGCCGCGCGGCGGCTACCAGATGCTGGCCTACGTCCTGGTGCTCACCGGCTGGATCCTGGCGACGACGGTGATCGCCGGTGTCACCCGCACGGTCAGCCGCCAGTGAGGCAGCGCCCCGCGCCGGGGCGCTGACCGGCAGGTCCGGCCGGACCACGGCCCACCGCACCGGCACGTGGGTCCGCCGGACCCGGACACGAGCCGTCCCGGCGGCGGACCGCCCGGACGGCCCCGCATGGCGGCCCGCCCGGCGTCCGGCAACAGGGTGCAGTGCCCTGGGAGCACTGTCGCCGCCGGCTTGTCAGCGGCCGGCGGCGGCGTCGAGCAGTGGGCCGAGTTCCCGCACGGCCGTGGTGAGCGGCCCGACGTCCCGTTCGGCCCGGGCCAGCAGGATCGCACCCTCCAGGGTGCTGATCATGAGGGTGGCCAGCGACCCGGCCCGCGCGGCGGGCACGCCCAGGTCCGTCAGGGCCGCGGCGAGCGGGGCCCGCCAGGCGGCGAACGCGGCGGCCGCGGCCCCGCGGGCGGTGTCGCTCAGGGAGGCGCAGTCGACGGTGGCGGCGGCGACCGGGCAGCCCGCCGTGAAGCCGTCCGCCGTGTACTCCTCGGTCCACTGCGCGGCCATCGCCGCGAACAGTGCGCTCGGCGTCGGCTCCTCCAGTCCGGCCAGGAACCGGGCGATCCGCCCGCCCGCGTACCGGCCGGCCCACTCGACCGCCTCGTTGACCAGTTGTTCCTTGCCGCCCGGGAAGTAGTGCTGGAGGGAGCCGCGCGGCGCGTCCGCGTGCGCGGCGACCTCGCGCATGCCGGTCGCGGTGACCCCGTGCCGCCGGATGAGCTGGGCCGCGCTGAAGACCATCCGCTCCCGTGGTCCGCGCCGCGCCTCGCTCATCGCCACCCTCCGTTCACCGCCTCCACTCTATGACCACCGTCATAACGGCGCTACTATGACCGCTGTCATAGTCGATGCGTGGCGCGAAGGGCGGCCTGCCGTGCACGTCGGATTCATCGGTCTCGGAGTGATGGGCCGGCCCATGGCCCTGCGCCTGGCCTCGGCCGGCGTCCCGCTGGTGGTCTGGAACCGGACCCCGGACCGCGCCGAGCCGCTGCGCGCGGCCGGCGCCGAGGTCGCGGCGGACGCCGCCGGGGTGTTCGCGCGGGCGGACGTGGTGCTGCTGATGCTCGCCGACGAGGCGGCGGTGGACGCGGTGCTCGGCCGGGGCACGCCCGCGCTGGCCGCGCGGGTGGCGGGCCGGACGGTGGTCCACATGGGCACCACCTCGCCCGAGTACTCCCGCGCCCTGGAGGCCGACATCCGCGCGGCCGGCGGCCGGTACGCCGAGGCGCCCGTCTCCGGGTCCCGGGTGCCGGCGGAGCAGGGACGGCTGGTCGCCATGCTGGCCGGCGAGGAGGACGCGGTGGCCGCCGTACGGCCGCTGCTGGCGCCGCTGTGCGGGGAGACGTTCGCCTGCGGTCCGGTGCCCGGGGCGCTGCTGATGAAGCTGTCGGTGAACCTGTTCCTGATCACGCTGGTGACCGGGCTGGCCGAGGCGTTCCACTTCGCCGAGCGCCAGGGCCTGGACCGCCGGCTGTTCCTGGACGTCCTGGACGCGGGTCCGATGGCCAGCGGCGTGTCCCGGATGAAGGCGCCGAAGCTGCGCGAGCGGGACTTCGCGGTGCAGGCGGCGGCGCTGGACGTGCTGAAGAACAACCGGCTGATCGCCGGCGCGGCCCGCGCGGCCGGCCTCGCCTCGCCGCTCCTCGACGTCTGCCACGGCCTGTTCGAGGAGACGGTGGCGCGGGGGCACGGCGGCGAGGACATGGTCGCCGTGCTGCGGGCGATCGAGGCACGCACCGCCGGGGCGCCGTAGCCGGGCGCCCCCGCGCGGCTCAGCTCTCCGGGATGCCGTAGGCCCGCTCCACCCGCAGGCGGACCACCAGGCGGCGGTCGCGGACCATGGCGGCCCGATAGTCGTCCCAGTCCGGGTGTTCGCCGAGGACGTCCCGGTAGAGCCGGATCAGCTCCGTCACGGTCTCGTCGTGCGGGTCGGCGGCGACCGGGGTCAGCTCGGCGGTGCCCTCGGCGACGGTGTACGCCCGGCGGTCCTCGCCGGTGACGTGGTAGGAGGCGCGCGGGTCGCGGCGGAGGTTGCGGGTCTTGGCGCGGTCGTCGGTGACCGAGATCCGGATGATCCGTTCCGCGGGATCGTAGGCGTGGCTGACGTTGGACAGCTGGGGCCGGCCGTCGCGGCGCAGGGTGACCAGTACGCCGCCGTGGCCCGCGGAGAGCAGGCGGAGCAGCGCGTCCTGGGTGGGGTCCTGAGTCATGGCCGGTTCAACCGCCGTGTGCATCCCGCGCATTCCCTCCGGGCGGCCGGTCCCGGCCGGCCGTCCCGCGCGACGATGGGTAGGCGGGGGCCGGACGCGGGGAGGAGCAGGGCGAGCGGGTCCGGGCCGGCGCTGCGGCCGGGGGCGCCGCGGACGACGCGACCGGAGGAGAGCGATGGCAGAGCTGCGACAGGACGCCGAGGCGGCGGAGGCGGGACTGGACGCCGGGGCGCTGGACCGCCTGGACCGGCACTTCGCCCGGCATGTCGACGAGGGCCGCCTGCCCGGGTACCTGGTGGCGGTGGCCCGCGGCGGCCGGGTCGCCCATCTGGCCGTCTACGGCCTGCGGGACGTCGCGGCCGGGCTGCCCGTGGAGCCGGACACGCTGTGGCGGATCTACTCGATGACCAAGCCGGTCACCGCGGTGGCGGTGCTGATGCTGGCGCAGGAGGGCCGGCTGTCGCTGGACGACCCGGTCGACCGGCATCTGCCCGCGTTCGCCGCTCCCCGGGTGTACACCGGCGGTACGGGCGCCGGGGTGCGCACCCGGCCGGCCGCCGGACCGATCCTGATCCGGCAGTTGCTCACCCACACCGCGGGCCTGACCTTCGGTTTCTACCACCGCCACCCGGTGGACGCGCTCTACCGCGCGGCCGGTCTGGAGTACGCGGTGCCGCCCGGCAAGGACCTCGCGGAGACCGTCGAGCTGTACGCGCGGATGCCGCTCCAGTTCGACCCGGGCACCCGGTGGAACTACTCGGTCGCCTCCAATGTGCTGGGCCGGGTGATCGAGGTGGTCTCCGGGCAGCCGCTGGACGCGTTCTTCGCCGAGCGGATCCTGGGCCCGCTCGGCATGACCGACACCGGCTTCCACCTCGCGCCCGGGCAGCAGGAGCGGCTGGCCGAGCTGTACGGCGAGACGGACGAGGGCGGCATCGAGCCGATCGCGGGGCTGCCGCTGTACGACCGGCCCCGGTTCCTGTCCGGCAGCGGCGGCCTGGTCTCCTCCGCCCACGACTACCACCGCTTCATGGAGCTGCTGCGCCGGGGCGGCGAGCTGGACGGCATACGGCTGCTGTCCCCCGGGACGCTGGCCCTGATGACCCGCAACCAGTTGCCGGGCGGTGCCGCCATCCGGTCCTTCGGCGCCCCGGTCCACCGGGGTCCGGCCATGGACGGCCTCGGCTTCGGCTTCAACGTCTCCGTCGTCACCGACCCGGCCCGCACCCTGGCCCCGTCCCACCTCGGCAGCTACGGCTGGACCGGCGTCGCCACCACCGCGTTCTGGGTCGACCCGGCCCACGACCTCACCGTGCAGTTCATGACCCAGGTGCGCCCGAAGGGCCTGAAGGTCCTGCCCGAGCTGCGCCGGCTGGTGCACGAGGCGATCAGGCACTGACCGCCGGCCGCCCGGCGGAGGCGACGGCCGCGGCGGACCGGCCGGCTACTGCCCCAGGGTCAGTGTGAACCGCAGTCCCTCGTCGGCGAGTTCGCCCAGCCAGCGGTCGGCGCGCTGCGGGGTCTGCGCGGCGCGGTGCAGGCCCGCGGGCAGGCTGCCGTCCAGGATGTGGCGGACGCCCAGGGCGAGCGGGAGGGAGACGCAGCGGGCCATCGCCGACTCCGCGGCGTCACCGGTCACGTCGAGCAGATAGGCGCCGGTCCACTGGCGGCCCGCGCCCGCGTCGACCTCCAGCCGGACGGAGAGCACCACCCGGTCGCGGTCGGCCCGCGTGGTCGGGTGGGCCGCCGCCAGTTCCCGGGCCAGCGCGGCGATCCGCTCGTCGTCGCCCGTCGTCAGCTCCTTGAAGACGGGCTCCCACGCCTTCAGCCAGCCGGCCAGCCGGAGGGTGCCCCGCACGAAGGTGCGCGGGGTCCAGGCGGCGGGCAGGCCGTAGTGGGCGATGAACGGGATGCTGTCGCGGTTCGGGTACGCCTCGAAGGTCTCGCCGTCCAGGACGAGCGGCCGGGTCGCCTCCCAGGGCCGGCCGGCCGTGGCCTCGGTGCCGTCCTGGAGGTAACGGGCAGGCGTACGCAGCGCGTTGAGGACACCGGCCGGGGCCCAGCTGAAGCGGTACCGGAAGTCGTTCGGCACCGCCGGGACGCCGCCGCAGTAGGAGGTGAGCCGGTAGGAGGCCGGGGTGTGGGCGCCGATCCGGGCCCGGGCCCGGCCGATGAGGCTGTGGGCGAAGAGGTGGTCGATGCCCGGGTCGAGGCCGGTCTCGGCGAGCACGGTCAGCCCGGCCGCCCGCGCCGCCTCCCCGCGCGCCGCCAGCTCCGGCGACACATAGCTGGAGCAGGCGAAGTGCGCCCCGGCGCGCGCGCAGACGGCGAGCAGCCCGGCGTGTCCGGAGGCCGGCAGCATCGACACCACCACGTCCCCGGGCTCCAGCGCGGCGGCGAGGGCGTCCGGGGTGAGGGCGCGGGGCTCGGCGCGGCCCGTCAGCCCCAGGCCGGCCAGCGCCCCGGCCGCGCGGTCCGCGGTGCGGTGCCACAGCAGCACCCGGTCCGCCGTGGCGCACAGGGCGGCGAGCCCGCTGCCGGTGGACAGTCCGGCGCCGACCCAGTGGACGGTGCCGCTCGCCGGGACACGGTCGGTCATGAGTCGAACTCCCTCTTTTCGATGCCGAGTTCACGGCAGGCCTGGTCGAACCGGTCCAGACAGCGGCCCCAGGCGCCGCCGGGGCCGAAGGCGAGGAGCTGCGGCAGCAGGGCCGCCGAGAAGTCGGTGCTGGACTCCCCGGGCAGCAGGGCCGGCAGGTTGTCGATGGCGATCAGGTCCAGCGGGGGCCGCTCGCGCAGCCGGCGCACCGGCTCCGCCCAGTCGGTGGTGCGGTCGTAGACGGGCAGCACGTTGAACGGGGAGCCGACGTCGCAGGTGACGTCGCACAGGGTGCGCAGCCGGCGGGCCGGGGAGTCGAGGTCCCGCGGGCGCAGGAACGGCGGGACCACGGTGGTGGCGAGGACCGCGTTGACCAGCACGTCGTGTCCGAGCAGCGCCCCGCGGTCCAGGTCGCGGGTCTCCGCCAGGTCCCAGCGGACCGCCTCGACGCCCGCC
This sequence comes from Streptomyces sp. NPDC027672, assembly GCF_055566335.1. Lineage (NCBI taxonomy): Bacteria > Bacillati > Actinomycetota > Actinomycetes > Kitasatosporales > Streptomycetaceae > Streptomyces > Streptomyces sp. NPDC027672. Next base: position 8,504 of record NZ_JBVHSO010000011.1, read on the forward strand.
GTCCGGAAGGCGGCCACGGCGCCGCGCCCGCTGCGGCCCAGGGCGCCGATCACCAGCGCCGTGAACTCCGGGTCCCCGGGCCGCGGCCGCAGTACGGCGTCCAGGTCGTCCTTGGTCGTGGGGGCGAGCGGCGCGGTGAGCCGGCCCCGGTGGCGCAGCACGGCGAGCGCGGCGCCCGGATAGCCCGCCCAGAAACCGAACGCGGCGAGCCTGCGGCCCTCCTCGTCGACGAGGTACTCCAGGTCCAGCAGCGCCCCGCCGCCGGCCGCGAACCGGCGCAGCAGCCCGGCGGCACCCGGCTGCCGCTTGTAGGCGTGCCCGAAGTAGACGTGCCGGTGCGTCAGCTCGCCGGGAGCGTCGGGGAGTTCCTTCAGACCGAGGACGACCGCGTCCCGGGGCGCGGTCGGCCAGGAGCCGGCCGGGGCGCCGCCGCAGCCGGCCGCCTCGTACTCCCGGAGCGGGAAGATCCGCTGCGGGGACTCCTCGACGGTGAGCGTGACCCCGCCGTCCACCAGGCGGCGGGCGTCGGCGGGGACGACCGGCGTGCGCCGTTCGGTCGTGCGGTGCTCGTGGCGCAGCCACAGGTGCAGCTCGGTCATACGGGACGGGCCTCCGGGCGCGGGGCACCGGCCGCGGACCGGCCGGCGCTCAGGGGGCTGACGTCCACGAAGGGTACGCGCCAGGGTGCGGATCGCCCGTGCTCCCGCCCCGGGCGTCCCCCCGAGCGGGTGATGCGCCGCTCCCGTGCGGGCCGGCCGCCGGGCACCGGTCGTCCCGAGGTGCACGCCGTCGCCTCCTCACCACGTCGCCGGCCCGTCCCGGGGACCGGACCGCGCGGTGATCCTGTCCACCGGGCGGTCCGCCGAACCGGGGCTTTCCGGTCAGGAACCGTGGGCGACGGCGTCCAGATGGGGCAGGTGGTGGTCCAGCCGTTCCCGCTTGGTCCGCAGGTAGGTGATGTTGCTCTCGCACGGCTCGATCAGCAGCGGCACCTGCTCGGTGACCCGCACGCCGTGGCGGACCAGCGCCTCCCGCTTGCGCGGGTTGTTGGACATCAGCCGTACCGAACGCACCCCGAGGTCACGCAGGATCTCCGCGGCCACGCCGTAGTCGCGGGCGTCGACCGGCAGGCCCAGGGCGAGGTTCGCCTCCACCGTGTCCAGGCCCTCCGCCTGGAGGGCCATCGCGCGCAGCTTGGCGAGCAGGCCGATGCCGCGGCCCTCGTGTCCGCGCAAGTAGACGACCACGCCGCTGCCTTCGGCGGCCACCGCGCGCAGGGCGGCCGCGAGCTGGTCGCCGCACTCGCAGTGCCGGGAGCCGAACGCGTCCCCGGTCAGGCATTCCGAGTGCAGCCGGGTCAGCACGCCGTCGGCGCCGATCTCGCCGTACACCAGGGCGACTTGTTCGTCACCGCGGTCGTGGTCCAGGTAACCGATCGCCTGGAACTTCCCGTACACGGTGGGCAGCGGCGCGTTCACGACGCGTTCCGCACCCGAACGCCGCGGGGACTTCCCGCCGAGTACGCCGATGTCGGTGCCGGTGATTTCTGTCATGATCTGATTCCTAAGCAGAGACGAAAGGCCATGAAGAGATGAGTGGTTCGGGCACGCGGACGGACGGCTCCGGCGGGGCGGACGGCGTGCTGCCCGGGGACACCACGGACGACGTACGGAACCGGCTGTCGGGTGGTACGGCACAGGTCGCCGTCCTTCCCGTCGGCAGCTTCGAGCAGCACGGCCCGTATCTTCCGCTGGCGACCGACACGCTGGTGGCCTGCGCCGTGGCGCGGGAGATCGCCGCCGCCCACCCGGTGCTCCTCCTTCCTCCGGTGACGGTCTCCTGCTCGCACGAGCACGCGGCCTGGCCGGGCACCGTCAGCATCTCCGCGGTGACACTGCACGCGGTGGTCTCCGACATCGCGGCGTCGCTGCGCCGTTCGGGCGTGACCGCGCTGGTCGTGGTCAACGGGCACGGCGGCAACTACGTGCTGGGCAACGTCGTCCAGGAGGCCACCGCGCGCGGTGAGCGGATGGCGCTGTTCCCGGCCGCGGAGGACTGGGAAACGGCGCGGGAGCGGGCCGGGGTGGTCACCTCGCTGCTCACCGACATGCACGCGGGAGAGATCGAGACGTCGATCCTGCTGCACGCTCACCCCGCCTCTGTCCGCCCTGGTCACGAGTCGGCCGACGTCATCGCCGACGACCGACGTCATCTGCTCACCGTGGGAATGTCCGCCTATACCGAATCGGGCGTCGTCGGCCGTCCTTCCCTGGGTTCGGCGGACAAGGGAAAGAAACTGCTGGCGAGCCTCGCGGAATCCTTCGGGCCGTATTTCTCGCTGCTCACCCAGGCGCCGGCGCCGCGATAGCGCGGGAAGGCCCCGCGGCCGGGACCCATGGGGGCGGCCCCGGCCGGCGGGGAGTCGTCGGGCGGCGCGGCGGCGGCCGGGGTGCGCGGGCCCGCGTACCGGCGCCGGACCAGGACGGCGGCGCCGGGCAGGCTCGCCAGGAGGCTCAGCACGCCGTAGACGACGGCGACCGCGACCCCGCGGTCCGCGCCGAGGCCCGCCGCGCCGAACGCCCACGCGGTGACGCCCTCGCGCGGCCCGAAACCGCCGGCGTTCAGCGGCAGGCCCATGGCCAGCAGGGCGAGCACCGCGAGCGGCAGCAGCACCGGCACCGGGGCGGCCGAGCCGGTGACCCGGGCCGCGAGGACGAACGTGGCCAGGTGTCCGGCCAGCACGACCGCGGAGGACAGCGCGACTCCGTATCCGCCGGGCCGGGACGCCAGGCCCCGCCGGGCCTCGGCGAGCAGCCGGCGCGGACCACCGGCGCGGCGGGCCAGTACGACGGCGAGTACGGCGACGAGCACGCCGGCGGCCGCCACCGGCTGTGCGAGGTCCCGGACTTGGGCGCGCACCGGGGACGGCAGGGTGAGCAGCACCGCCGTACCGGCCAGGGCCAGCGCGAGCTGTCCCGCGACGCGTTCCAGCACGACCGCTGTCACTCCGCGCCGTACGTCACCGGCGCTCCGCCCGTGCCGTACCGCGCGGTGCACATCGCCCAGGATGCCGCCCGGCAGGGCCCCGTTGAGGAACAGCGCGCGGTAGTAGTCGGCGACGGCCGGCCCGAACGGCAGCCGCAGCCCCAGTCCGCGTGCCACCAACTGCCAGCGCCAGGCGCTGGACACGGTGGTGACGGCGCCGATACCCACCGCGGCCAGCACGGTCACGGCATCGATCCGCCGCAACCCGTCAAGCGACACACCGGCCCCGAACCGCCACAACAACACCCCGACCACCCCGACACCGACGACCACACCGAGACGCGCCCGCAGGACCCGACCGACGGAGCGAAGCGGGGGGACGTTTCCGGGGACCGGCCGCACCGGAACCGACCCCGGGTCGGCGCGCCCGCCAAGGCCGGGCACCGGGGTCGGCCAGTTCGCTTCGCGTGGTTTCTCCGTCATGCCGGGGCGCCCGTCGGTCGGGGTAGGGCCAGCAGGTCGGTGTGGTGGACGGTGACGCGTAGGGTGCCCGACGCGCAGGCGGCGAGTCGTGCGGTCAGGTAGCGCTCGGCGGGGGCGCGCAGTTCCGGGCGTTGTTCGACGGCCGCGCCCACCCAGCCGCGCAGCCACTGCGCGGTCAGCGCGGTGTCCTGGGGGCCGAGCCGCCACGGGCTCGGGTGCAGGCGGACCGTCGCCCCGCGCTCGGTGAACGCCTCGCAGACCGCGGTGACCGCGTCCGGGCCGAGCAGCCCGGCGCGCCGCTGATGGGCGTTGAACGCCCAGGTGATCGCGGTGTCCAGCGGGTCGGCCGGGGCGAGGTCGACGCGCCCGGCGACGGAGAGGGTGAGCAGGGTCGGGCAGCCGGCGCCCGCGCAGGCGTCCGCCAGGGTCACGGCCTGCTCCCGGGTGAGGACGTCGAGCAGCGCGGAGGCGGTCACCAGACCGGCCCCGGCCAGCGCGTCCGGGGTGAGCCGGCCGAGGTCGCCGTGCCGGGTCTCCACGGTGACGCGGCTGCCGTCGGCGGCGGTGCGCGGGGCGGCGTCGGCGGCGAAGCGCAGCAGGCCGGGGTCGCGGTCGTGCAGGATCCAGTGCTGGGCGCCGGGCAGGCGGGGCGCGAGCCAGCGGCCCATCGAGCCGGTGCCGCAGCCGAGGTCGTGCACGGCCAGCCCGCCCGTCCGGTCCGGCGACGCGGCCAGCCGGCTCCGCAACGGGCCGAGCAGCTCCCGCGCGCGGGCCGCCGCGTCGGCGCCTTCCCGCAGCCGCAGCCACTCGGGCGCGTACCGCGGCGGTTCCTCGGAACCGCCGTCCCGCAGCCGTACGGTGGCCCGTTCGCCGGGGCCGGTCACGGGTCCGGCGCCGGCGATCACGGGGGCGGGGCCGTCCTGCGGAGTCGTCATGCCGCCCTCCTCGGGGGTTCCGGGAGCCGGTGGAGGACTCCCGCCAGGGTGCGGGCCGTGGCCGGCCAGCCGGCGAGCGCGGCGCGGCGGCCCCGGGCCGCGGCCTTGAGGCGGCGGCGTACGTCGGGCTCGCCGAACCAGCCGCGCAGTGCGACGGCGAGCGCGGCGGGGTCCTCCGGCGGGACGAGGATGCCGGGCACCGTGCCGTCCGGTGCGCGGCCGAGCGCCTCGGGCAGGCCGCCGACGTCGGTGGCGAGGACGGGGATGCCCCGGGCCAAGGCCTCGGTGACCGCCATGCCGTAGGTCTCGGCGCGGGAGGTGAGGACCATCAGGTCGGCCGTGGCGTAGGACGCCGCCAGGCCGGGGCCGGCGCGCGGGCCGGTCAGGTGGAGGCGGTCGGTGAGGCCGTAGCGGGCGATCAGCTCCCGCAGCCGGGCCACGTACCCGGGGTCGTGGCCGAGACCGCCGACGCACGCGCAGGTCCACGGCATGTCCCGGACCGCCGCCAGCGCCTCCACCAGCCGGTGCTGGCCCTTGCGCGGGGTGACGGCGGCCACGCACAGCAGCCGGGAGACGCCGTCGGTGCCGGGTGCCAGGGGCGCGATGTCGGCGCCGGGCGCGGCGGCGTGCACCCGGCCGGGGGCGAGGCCGTGGTGGGAGACGAGCCGGCGGACCGCCCAGTCGCTGGTGGCGACCACCGCGCCCGCGGCCCGCAGCACCGCCCGCTCCCGGGCGTCCAGGCCGGCGGCGACGGCCGGGTCCAGGCCGGTCTCGTCGCCGAGCGGCAGATGGACGAGGACCGCCAGGCGCAGCCGCCCGGCCTCGGGCACGACGGTCTCCGGGACGCCGCAGGCCACCAGGCCGTCGAGCAGGACGACGGTGCCGTCCGGCAGGTCCCGCAGGGTGCGGGCGAGCCGGTCCCGGGCGGTGCCGTCGGGCCGCGGCCAGCCGCCGGGGACGGTGTGCCGGGTGACCTGCCAGCCGAAGCCGGGCAGGTCCAGGCAGATCCGCCGGTCGTAGGCGTTGCCGCCGCTGGGCGCGGCCGGGTCGTCGACGCCGCCCGGCATCACGAAGTGCACGGTGCGCAGGGACATGGGGACGATTCCGGTGGTGCCGGCGGCGGGCCGCGCGGGGAGCGGGGGGACGGGCCCGGGGCGGGTCCGCCGCGCGGTCCGGTCGGTCACAGGGCACGCTCGTAACTCGCCCAGGCGATGTGCGACTCGTGCAGGGTGACCGTCAGGCCCGACAAGCCCGTGGCGTTCTCGCCCAGGGCGCCCTCGTGGACGCGGTCGGCGAGCCGGTCGGCGATGACCTTGGCCAGGTATTCGGTGGAGGTGTTGACGCCCTCGAAGCCGGGTTCGTCGTCCAGGTTGCGGTAGTTCAACGCGGCGACGACAGCGCCGAGTTCCCGGGTGGCCAGCCCGATGTCGACGACGATGTTGTCCTCGTCCAGTTGCTCGCGGCGGAACGTCGCGTCCACGAGGAAGGTGGCCCCGTGCAGTCGCTGTGCGGGGCCGAAGACCTCGCCACGGAAACTGTGGGCGATCATGAGGTGATCGCGGACGGTGATGCTGAACAACGGACGACCCTCCCGGTGCGGCGCCTTCGCTCCCCCGCTCCTGCCCGCCGGGGGATGCCGTGTAGTACGGCTCATCGCTTCCCCGTGTTCAGCGTGTGCTCACTCTTTTCTCAGGTCAGGTGGTCTCCGGATAGCGGATGCGGTGGCACAGGGCGGGGAGCTCGCCGGACGCCAGCCGGGGCAGCACGGACGGAAGTTCCTCGAAGTCGCTCTCCCCGGTGACGAGCGCGTCGAACGCCGGGTCGGCGAGCAGGTCCAGGGCGAGGGCCATCCGGTCGGCGTAGCCGCGGCCGGGCCGGGCGGCCGGGGAGACGGTGCCGACCTGGCTGCCGCGCACGGTGAGCCGCCGGGAGTGGAAGGCCTCGCCGAGCGGCAGGGCCACGGTCCGGTCGCCGTACCAGCTCAGTTCGACCACCGTGCCCTCCGGGGCGAGCAGGCTCAGGGCCCGGGTGAGGCCGGCCTCGGTGGCGCTGGCGTGCACGACGAGGTCGCGGTCGCCGAGGGCGTCGGCGGGCGCGGCGAAGTCCACGCCGAGCGCCTCGGCGGTACGGGCGCGGGCCGGGTCGGCATCGACCAACTGGACTTGGACGCCCGGGAACCGGGCGAGCAGCGCGGCGACCGCGCAGCCGACCATGCCGCCGCCGACCACCGTGATCCGGTCGCCGATCAGCGGGGCCGCGTCCCACAGGGCGTTCACCGCGGTCTCCACCGTCCCGGCCAGTACGGCGCGTTCGGCGGGCACCCGCGCGGGCACCACGGTGACGGCGCCGGCCGGGACGACGTAGCGGCTCTGGTGCGGGTACAGGCAGAAGACCGTGCGGCCGGCCAGCGCGGCCGGGCCCTGTTCCACCACGCCGACGCTGAGGTAGCCGTACTTCACCGGGCCCGGGAACTCGCCCTCCTGGAACGGCGCCCGCATCACGGCGTGCTGGCTGTGCGGCACCCCGCCGCGGAAGACCAGGGTCTCCGTGCCGCGGCTGACCCCGGAGTACAGGGCGCGTACCAGGACCTCGTCCCCGGCGGGCGCGGGGAGGGTGACGTCGCGCAGTTCCCCGTGGCCGGGCGAGCGGAGCCAGAACGCGCGGGCCGAGTGGTTCATCGGCGTCCTCCTGAACGATCGGGAAGCGGTTCACGTACCGGGTGGCACAGGCCGCGCACAGTACGCGGCGCTGATCGACTCTGTCACTCGGCCGGAGGGTGTGCGGTGGCCCTGAACAACACGTACGACGCGAGGCTCGGCCAGGAGACCGCCGCGGGAGCGGGCGCGCAGGTCCTGCTGCTGGCGCTGCTCGGTCCGGTGACCGGCATGGGGCCGGCCGGCTGGCTGGCCGGGCTGGTCTTCGCGTCGGCCACCTGGGCGGTGCTCTCCCGCGCCGTGCACCGCTCCCGGTTGCGTGCGTTCGGCCCGGCGAACCGGGTCACGCTGGGCCGGGCAGCGCTGGTCGGCGGGGTGACGGCGCTGGTCGCGGACTCCTTCGCGGGGGCGCCGCCGGTACCGGCGCTGGTCGCCCTGACCGCCGTGGCGCTGCTGCTGGACGGGGTGGACGGCAAGGTCGCCCGCCGCACCGGCACCTGCTCGGCGCTGGGCGCGCGGTTCGACATGGAGGTGGACGCGTTCTTGATCCTGGTGCTCAGCGTGTACGTGGCGGCGCGGCTCGGGCCGTGGGTGCTGCTGATCGGCGGCATGCGGTACGCGTTCGTCGCGGCGGCCCGGTGCGCGCCGTGGCTGACGGCGCCGCTGCCGCCGTCCTTCGCACGCAAGGCCGTCGCCGCCGTCCAGGGCGTCTGCCTGCTGCTGGCGGCCTCCGGGCTGCTGCCGTACCCGGCGGACCTGGCGGTCGTGCTGCTCGCGCTGGGCTCGCTGGTGTGGTCCTTCGGGCGGGACGTGCGGTGGCTGTGGCGCGGCTCCCGGACGGCCGCGGCGAAGACGGCGCCCGAACCGCTGCTGCGGGAGCTGGCGGCACGCTGACCACCGGCCCGGCCCGCCTGCGTCGGCCCGGCGGGGCGGGTACGGCCGGCCGGCGGAACCAGTGCTGGCGGCAACGCAATTGGGCGGTCAACGCCGGCGGCGCGGTGCCGTGGCGGCGGAGGTCACCGCCAGGGCGCCGAGGACGGTGAGGGCGGCGGCGGGGGCGAGGACGGTCCAGGGGGCGCGCTCGGCGTAGGGCTGGTTCTCGGCGAGCAGGTGACCCCACTCGGGGGACGGCGGCTGGGCGCCCAGGCCGAGGAAGCCGAGCGAGGCGAGGGCGAGCGCGGTGCCGGGCAGCCGCAGCAGGGCGTGCCGGGTGACGGACGGCACGACGGCGGGCAGGAGTTCGTGGCGCAGCAGGTACCAGCGGCCGGCGCCGAGGCCGCGGGTGGCGGCGAGGTGCGAGGCGGCGCGTTCCTGCCGCAGCAGGGCGGAGGTGTGCGCGGCGAGCGGCGCCCAGGCGACGCAGGCGACGGCGAGCGCGGGAGTGGCCGGGCCGCCGCCGGCCACGGCGGTCACCAGCAGCGCGGCGAGGACCGGCGGTACGGCGTTGACGGTGTCGACGAGCGGGCCGGACAGCCGGGGCAGCAGGCCGAGCAGCAGCCCGGCCAGCAGGGTGCCGGCGCTGATCACGACGGCGAGCAGCAGGGTGTCCAGGGCGCCGTGGGCGACCCGGGCGAGCAGGTCGCGGCCGAGCGCGTCGGTGCCGAACGGGTGGGAGCGGGAGGGCGGCCGCAGGCGCGCGGCGGTGTCCAGGGCGAGCGGGTCGCGGGGCAGGCCGGCGGCGAGGACCGCGAGCAGGGTCCCGCCGAGCAGCAGCGGCGCGGCGCCGCGCACGGCGGGCGCGGACCGGGGCGGGGCGGGCAGGGCGCCGTCGCGCAGGGCCGGGCCGGTGAGCAGGCGGACGGCGAGCCGGGCGGCGCCGGTGGCGAGCGCGGCGAGCAGCAGCAGGGCGAGGGTGCCCGCCTGGAGGACGGGCAGGTCCTGGGCGAGGGCGGCCTGGAGGGTGGTGCGGCCGAGGCCGGGGATGTCGTAGAGCTGTTCCACGGCGACGGCGCCGCCGGTCATGCCGACGACGAACAGCGCGGTGTTCGGTAGCAGTCCGGGCAGGCAGCGCCGCAGCGCCTGGCGGGCGGTGCGCGTGCGGGACAGTCCGCGCGCGGCGGCGGCGCGCGCCCAGGGTTCGGCGAAGGCGCCGGGCAGCCGGTCGTCGAGGAGCCGGCCGAGGACGGCACCGGCGGGCAGGCCGAGGGCGAGCGCGGGCAGCACGGTGTACCGGGGCCCGTACCAGCCGAGGGCGGGCAGCCAGCCCAGTTGCACGCCGACGACGGTGGCGAGGACGGAGGCGGTGAGGAACTCCGGCAGGGCGGCGAGCATCGCGGAGCCGGTGCCGCCGGGCCGGGTCCGGCCGCCCCGGTACAGGGTGCGGGCGCAGACGGCGGCGGCGGTGCAGCAGGCCACGAGGAAGGCGGCCGACATGAGGAGCAGGGAGGCGCCGAGCGCCCGCGCCACCAGGGGACCGGCCTCGGCCCCGGAGATCCAGGACCGGCCGGCGTCGCCCCGCGGCAGTCCGCCGAGCCAGCGGCCCAGCAGCACCAGCGGACCGTCGTCCAGGCCGAGTTGGCCGCGGATGGCGGCGAGCACCGCGGGGTCCGGGTCGCGGTCCTGGGCCCGCGCCTTGAGCACGGTGAGCGCGGGGTCGGTGCGGCTGAGCCAGGGCAGCAGCCCGATCCCGCACACCAGGGCGCCGGCGAGCGAGGCCCGCCACAGCACGGTCCGCACGGCTCAGCGCCGGGTGCCGGTGCCGACGAGGACGCGCTCGTACGGGTCCGGCAGGACGCCCTTGACGGAGCGTCCGACGCCGGTGATGACGCGCTGGTGGACCAGCGGTACGACGGCGTCGGTGCCGAGGATCCGCGCCTCGGCGCGCAGCGCCGCGTCCTGCCGCTTGGCGGTGTCGGCGGTGCGTTCGGCCGCGGCCACGGCCCGGTCGACGTCCCGGTCGCACAGCAGGGCCAGGTTGTAGCCGCCGGCGCAGGTGTAGTCGCTGGCGAGGACGGCGACCGGGTCGCCGGTGTCGACGAGGCTGTTGCGGGCGAGCACGAAGGCGTCGAACTTCCCGGCCAGCGCGTCGCTTTCCAACCGCGAGTACTCGCGCACGACGAGGCGGACCCGGAACCCGGCCCGCTCCAGTTGCTGCTTCAGCACCTGGACGGCTTCGGGGAGTTCGGGCCGGTTGTCGTAGGTGGCGAGGGTGACCCGGGCGCCGCCGGGCCGGCGGGGCGCGGCCCGGCCAACCGGTTCACGGTGCCGGCCCCCGGCCCAGCCGACGGCGGGGCCGTAGATTCCCGTGCCGCGGTCGGCGTGGCCCTCGTAGACGCCCCGGGCGAGCGCGGCGGTGTCGACGGCGGCGCGGGCGGCGGCGCGCAGCCCGGCGTCCCGGAACGGCCCGGAGCGGTGGTTGAGCAGCAGGCTGGTGGTGCGGGTGGTGGCGGTCTCCCGGCGGGTGCCCGGCGGGAGGGTGGCGGCCTGGGCCACGGGGACGGCTTCGGCGATGTCGGTCTCGCCGGCGCGCAGGGCGTTGGCGCGGGCGGTGCCGTCGGCGACGAAGCGGACGTCGATGCCGGCGGCCTGGGCGCGTCCGCCCCAGTAGCCGTCGTACCGGTCGAGCGTGGCGGACGTGGCGCCGGTGACCTGCTTCAGTGTGAAGGGTCCGGTGCCGGTGCCGGCCGGGTCGACGCGGTCCTCGTCCCGGTACGCCTTCGCGGACAGGACGGCGAGGCTGGGGCTGGACAGCCGGAGCGGCAGGATCGGGTCGGGGCGGCGGGTGGTGACGCGTAGCCGGTGCCGGTCCACGGCCTCGGCGCCGAGGCTGACGCCGGCCAGGGCGGCCGGGGCGGGCTTGGCGCGGGCGGCCCGGCCGAGCGAGGCGGCCACGGCGTCGGCGGTGACCTCGGAGCCGTCGTGGAAGGTGGCCTCGCGCAGGGTGAACTGCCAGGTGCGGGCGTCCTGTCGCTGCCAGGAGGAGGCGAGGGCGGGGGCGGCGGAGCCGTTGCCGTCGAGCGCGGTCAGGCTCTCGGTGACGCCGAGGCGGCTGAGGATGGTGGCGTCGGCGCCGTACGGGGAGAGCCGTTCGGCGGGCGGGAAGGCGAGCGCGACCCTCAGCCGCGCCCCCTGGGCCGGGTCGTCGCCGTCCGCGGAGCCGGAGGAGGCGAAGCAGCCGGCGAGCAGGGGCGTGGTGAGCAGGGCGGCGAGCAGGCGGGAAGGGCGCGGGGCGGGCATGGTCCTCGGTTCGTGCTGGGTGCGGTGACGCGTGCTGGGCGACGCTGACGACAGGTTAGATGATAATGATTATCATGCGCTGCGCAACGGGAGTTCGAAGTGCACGATGCCCTGGCCGCCGCCGGCGTCCCGGCGCTCGTCGTGCACGACCGTGCCGAGCGACCGCCAGAAGGCTTCGGCGCCGGGGACGGCGGGATCGGTGTGCAGGTACACGGCCCGGTAGCCGCCGTCCGCGGCGGCGAAGTCCAGCAGCCGCGCCACCAGTTCTCGGGCGATCCCGCGGCGCCGGTGTCCGGGCCGCACGTACACGCGGCGCACCTGCGCGGTCTCGCCGGAGGGATACCGCCCGGCCAGCCGGGGCGGGTTCGGCGGCGACTGCGGCCCGCGCGCGTCCAGGGCCCCGGTGCCGACGACCCGGCCGTCCGCGTCCACGGCGACGAGCAGGGTGTGCCGGGCGGGCGCGAGGTAATGGGCGGCCGGGTCCACGATGTCGGCGTGCCACCGGGGCACGTAACCGGTGCCGAAGTCCTGGTAGACGGTGTCGAGCATGACGGACCGGGCACCGTCCAGGTCATCGGCGGTCGCGGGCCTCACGCAGTATGTATGCACTTGCACATCATATGCATTAAGTCCGCCGTCGTGATCATGGGCAGTGCGCCGGCCCGCCCGGCCGCGTGAGCCGCCGCGGGCTCAGCCCTTCTGCTCGACCCGCACCCAGTCGATCTCGGCCTGCACCGATCCGGCCGCGATCTTGTCGACGCTCGACTGGGGCAGGCCCCAGTAGGGCGAGGTGACCTTGTTCCAGCCGGCCGGGTAGGCGCCGCCGAGGGCGAGGTTCAGGATCACGTACTGGTCGTGGTCGTAGACCCACTGGCCCCGGGTGGCCTCCAGCTTGTTCCGGGTCGTCTCCTGGACCAGGCGGTCGTCCACGAAGAAGCGCAGCGCCGTCGGGGTCCATTCGACCGCGTAGGTGTGCCACTGGTCGGCCGTGCCGCCGTTCGGATAGGTCTGGCGGGCACCGATGTTGCCGTCGGCCGAGTAGCCGGGGCCGTGCAACGCGGAGCTGGTCCAGTCCGGGTAGCCGATGTTCTCCATGATGTCGGTCTCGCCGGAGGCCGGCCAGGACACGGACGGGTCGTCGACGTTGCTGCCGAGCAGCCAGAAGGCCGGCCAGAACCCGTCGCCGACGGGCAGCTTCATCCGGGCGCTGACCTTGCCGTAGGTGAAGTCGACGTGGGTGTGGGTGTCGACCCGGCCGGAGGTGAAGTCGTAGGTGCCGCCGCCCGCCTTGGTGCAGCCCTTGCAGTACCCGGCCTTCAGCACCAGGCTGCCGTTGCGGGTCTGGACGCTGTCGGCGGAGTCGACGTACGCCTGGGACTCGCCGTTGACCGGGCCCATCTCGGTGCCGGTGCGCACCACGCGCCACTTGGAGCGGTCGAGCGAGGCGCCGGTGAAGTCGTCGAAGAAGGTGGTGCGGTAGCTGCCGGCGGGGTCGGCGGGCAGCGCCGGGTAGGCGGCGGACGCGCTGCCGCCGGTGCCCCAGACCTGGAACTCGTAGAGCGAGTAGCCGAACTGGGCGGTGGCGGGCGCCGGGTTGTAGAAGGAGCGGCGTTCCTTGCCGAGCATGCGGACGTAGCGGCCGGTCGCGGGCGAGGGCAGCTTGACCGTGTCGTGCAGGCCGGCCGCGTCGGACGGCGCGGCGACGGCGGCACGGCGGGCGGCGATGTCGGCGGCCGCCGGCTCGTAGACCGTGCGCCAGGTGCGGTTGTCGTCGGAGACCTGGACGAGGTAGTCGACGGCGTAGGCCGACTCCCAGTACAGGTCGACCGTGTCGATGGTGGAGCGCGCGCCCAGGTCCACCGACACCCACCGGTCCGTGTTCCAGTCGCTGGACCAGCGGCTGGCGTCACCCTTGAGTCCGGCGGGCCAGCCGCCGTCGGTGAGGAACGCCGGCGAGTGGCCGGCGTCCTGGTAGTAGTTGCTGTACGCCGGGTGGTTGAGGGCGAGGTTGGTGCGGGCCGTCGAGGCCGGGGCCGGCTCGCCGCCGTAGACCTTGAAGCTCCACAGGGAGTAGCCGTAGGGCGTGGCGCGCTCCAGGCCGCGCAGCCGGACGTAGCGGCCGGTCACCTCCTGCGGGTAGGTGTGCGCGGTGACCGAGCCGCCGGTGCCCGCGGTCTCGGTGTAGAAGGGCGTCCAGTCGGTGCCGTTGCCGGAGACCTCCAGGACGTAGCGCTTGCCGTAGGCGGCCTCCCAGTCGAGGACGACGCGGTCGACGCGGACCACGGAGCCGAGGTCGACGCGGAGCCAGGCGTTGTCGGCGAAGTCGCTGGACCAGCGGGTGGCGCCATTGCCGTCGACGGCGAGGCCGGGCCCGCTGCCGGCGTTCTCGCTGCCGGAGGCGGTGACGGCGGCCGGGTTCAGCGCGTAGGCGGCGGCCGCCCGGTCGGTGTCCCAGCCGGGGGCGGCGGCCGGGGCGGCGGTGGCGGGGGCCGCCAGCAGCGGTCCGGAGCACAGCAGGGCCGTGGCGGCGGCCAGGGCGGCGGGCAGGGCGCGGGAAACACGGGGTGGCATGCGGCTCTCCTTGGGTCTCCTGATGCGGTGGAGGTACTACGGTTCTGTCGTGTTCATGACAGAACGGAAGGGAGAAGCGGGCCGGTGGACACGGCACTCCCCGGCCGTGTCCACCGGCCGTCCGGGCCGGGGCTCAGGCGGCCCGGCGTGTCCGGCCGCGGTGGACGCGGACGATGTCCGCGTACCGGTGGCCGGAGCCCTTGATGGTGCGGACCTGGGTCGCGTAGTCGACGTGGACCAGTCCGAACCGCTTGTCGTAGCCGTAGGCCCACTCGAAGTTGTCCAGCAGGGACCAGGCGAAGTAGCCGGCCAGCGGGGCGCCCTTGCGGGCGGCCGAGGCGCAGGCCGCGAGGTGGCGCTCCAGGTAGTCCTGGCGCTCGGGGTCGTCCACGCTGCCGTCGGGGCGCACCACGTCCGGGAAGGCGGAGCCGTTCTCGGTGACGTACAGCCTGCGGGCGCCGTACTCCTCGGTGAGCCTCAGCAGCAGCGTCTCGATGCCGGACGCGTCGATCTCCCAGTCCATGCCGGTGCGCGCGACGCCCTCGCGCCGGACGGAACGGGCGTACGGCGCGGGCCCGTCGGGGTCGTGGGCGACGTACGCCGGGAAGTAGTAGTTCAGGCCCAGCCAGTCGAGCGGGGTGGCGATGGTCGCCAGGTCGGCGTCGTCCAGGGGCAGTTCGACGCCGTAGACCTCGCGCATGTCGGCGGGGAAGCCCCGGCCGTGCACCGGGTCCAGCCACCAGCGGTTGACGTGGCCGTCGTGCCGGCGGGCCGCCGCCACGTCCTCGGGGCGGTCGGTGGCCGGGTGCACGGTGGAGAGGTTGTTGACGATGCCGACCTCGGCGCCCGGGGCGGCGGCGCGGATCGCCTGGGTGGCCAGACCGTGGCCGAGGAGCAGATGGCAGGAGGCGCGCACGGCGGCGGTGAGGTCGGTCCAGCCGGGCGCCATCTTGCCTTCCAGATGGCCGATCCAGGCCGAGCAGGACGGCTCGTTGAGGGTGCTCCACAGCCGCACCCGGTCGCCGAGGCGGCCGGCCACGACGGAGGCGTACTCGGCGAACGCCTGCGCGGTGTCCCGCTCGGGCCAGCCGCCGCGGTCCTGGAGCACCTGGGGCAGGTCCCAGTGGTAGAGGGTGACGGACGGGGTGATGCCCGCCTCCAGCAGGGCGTCCACCAACTCGTCGTAGAACGCGAGGCCCTTGGGGTTCACCTCACCGGTCCCGCCGGGGATCACGCGCGGCCAGGCCACGGACAGCCGGTAGGCGTTGACGCCGAGCTGCCGCATCAGGCCGAGGTCCTCGCGCCAGCGGTGGTAGTGGTCGCACGCGGTGTCGCCGTGGTCGCCGTTCGCGGTCTTCCCGGGGGTGTGCGAGAAGGTGTCCCAGATGGACGGCGAGCGGCCGTCCTCGGCCACGGCTCCCTCGATCTGGTACGACGCTGTCGCCGTGCCCCACAGGAAGTCGGGCGGGAAGGCGGCGAGGTCGATGGGTTCGGACACGGAAGTCCCTTCGGGATCAGGGGTGGGGGTCACTTGACGGCACCCGCCGTCAGACCCGCGACGAGATAGCGCTGGAGCAGCAGGAAGCCGGCCACCACGGGCACGCTGACGACCAGCGAGGCGGCCATGATCTGGTTCCAGTAGACGTCGTTGAGGGTGGAGTAGCCCTGGAGGCCGACGGCGAGGGTGCGGGTGGTGTCGTTGGTCATGACGGAGGCGAAGAGCACTTCGCCCCAGGCGGTCATGAAGGCGTAGACGGCGACCGCGACGATGCCCGGGGTCGCGGCCGGCACCACGATCCGCAGCAGCGCCTTCAGCGGGCCGCAGCCGTCCACCAGCGCCGCTTCGTCCAGGTCGCGCGGCACCGAGTCGAAGTAGCCGATCAGCATCCAGATGGAGAACGGCAGGGAGAAGGTGAGGTAGGTGAGGATGAGGCCGCCGCGGGAGCCGAACAGGGCGATGCCGGTGGTGTTGCCGATGTTGACGTAGATCAGGAACAGCGGCAGCAGGAAGAGGATGCCGGGCAGCATCTGCGTGGACAGCACGGTCACCGTGAAGACGCGCTTGCCGGGGAAGTCGTACCGGCTGACGGCGTAGGCCGCGAACACGGCGATGACGACCGAGCAGACCGTCGCCGTGCCCGCCACGATCAGCGAGTTGGCGAAGTACCGGGCGAGCGGGACCGTCGACCAGATGTCGACGTACGGCCGGAAGGTCAGCCCGCTCGGCACCCAGCGGAACTTCCCGGACACGTCCTGCAAGGGCTTCAGCGAGCTGGAGACCATCACGTACACCGGGACCAGCACGAACCCGGCGAGCAGGGTGAGGAAGACGCGCCGGGACCACAGGAAGGTGCGCGGCGGCGCCATCGGGGAGCGGGTGCTAGACATCGGAGGCCCTCCGTCCGCGCGAGGTGAACAGCAGGTACCCGCCCGTGACGACGAGCAGGAACAGCAGCAGCAGGACGGACATGGCGGAGCCGGTGCCGAAGTTCCAGGTGACGAAGGACGCCTGGTAGATGTGGACGGAGATGAGGTCGGCGGCCTCGGGGGCGGACTTGCCGAACAGCACGTACGGGGTGTTGAAGTCGTTGAACGTCCACAGGAACAGCACCAGGACCAGGACCTGGTTGACCGGGCGCAGCGAGGGCAGGGTGATGCGGCGGATCTGCTGCCACATCCCGGCGCCGTCCAGCGCAGCGGCCTCGTACAGCTCGCGCGGGATGTTCTGCAGTCCGGCCATGACGATGAGGAAGGCGAAGGGCCAGCCCTTCCACACCGAGACGGTCAGCAGGGCGTAGAAGCTGTTGTCGCCGATCAGCCAGAACGACGGCTGGTCGGTCAGGTGCAGTTGGTCGTGCAGGACGTGGTTCACCAGGCCGTTGTCGTGCTGGAACATGAACGCCCAGGTGATGACGGCCGCGTAGACCGGCAGCGCGTACGGCACCAGGAACAGGGTCCTGAGCAGTCCGCGGCCCCGGAAGGTGTCCTGCATGAAGACGGCGGCGGCGGTGCCGATCAGCCAGCACAGGCCGACCGACAGCAGGGTGAAGGCGATGGTGACGAGGAAGGAGTGCAGCAGGGCCTCGCCCACCGGCGCGTCGAAGTCCACCGACACGTGGTAGTTGCCGAAGCCGGACCAGGGAGCGGTCCCCCAGTCGCGGATGTAGAACTGGGTCAGCTCCTTGAAGCTCATCGTGATGCCGATGACCATCGGGACCAGATGGACCAGGAGTTCGAGGACCAGGGCGGGCAGCAGAAGCAGGTACGGCAGGGAGATGCGGCGCAGCCGTCCGCCGCGGCGGCGGGGCGCGGGTGCCGCCGGGTCCGACGGGGTCTGCCGCACGGGTTCTTTGAAGGCGGTGGTCGTCATCGTCGGGCTCACGCCGCCGGCATCTGCTGCTGGGCCTTCTGCAGCTTGGCCTCGACCGAGTCGGTGGTCACCGAGCGCCCGGCGGCGACGTCGGCGAACAGCTCCTTGACGGCCGTGCCGACCGCCGTCTCGAACTGCGACTCGGAAGGCACCTGCGGCAGGGCGGCGGCGCTGGTGGCGAGGGTGTTCTTCAGCACCGCGGTGGCCGGGGCGCCGAACGCGGGGTCCGCCTGCGCGGAGGTGACCGGCGGGACGGTGCTGTAGGCCTGGTTCAGGATCTTCTGCTCCTCGTCGGAGGTCATGAACTTCACGAAGCCGGTCGCGCCGTCGAGGTTGTGGGTGTTCTTGAAGACGGCCATGTTGATGCCCATGACCGCCGAGTTGACCTGGGTGCCGCTGCCGGGCCTGCCGGAGCCGACCGGCACCGGGGCGACGCCGTAGTCGTCCTCGCTCATCCCCTGGGACTTGAGGTTGGCGGCGGCCGTCTGCCACAGCAGCATGGCCTGCCGGCCCTTGGCGAAGTCGCTGACGGACTGGTTCTGCGCGTACTCGGCGTCGGTGGTGGGGATGACCTTGTCCTTGGCCATCAGGTCGACGTAGCTCTTGACGGCCTCGACCACCTTGGGGCTGGTGAAGTCGGGCTTGCCGTCGGCGGTGAAGAAGTCGGCGCCGTGCTGCTTGGCGAAGACGAAGACGTGGTGGATGTTCTCCGACAGGTTCGACCCCTCGGCGCCGAGCACGGTCTTGCCCCGGGCCTTGATCTTCTTGCCGTCGGCGACCAGTTCGTCCCAGGTGGCCGGCGGCTTGGTGATGCCGGCGTCGGCGAAAATCTTCTTGTTGTAGTAGAGGGCGTACGCCATGGAGTACAGCGGGACCGCGGCCGGGTCCTTGCCCTGGACGCCGGTGGAGCCGAGCGCGGTGGCGGCGAACCGGTCCTTGCCGCCGATCTTGGCGAAGTTCTTCTCGTCCCACGGCAGCAGCGCGCCGGTCGCCTGGAGGGAGGCGCTCCAGGTGTTGCCGATGTTCAGCACGTCCGGGCCCTGGCCGGAGGTGGTCGCGGTCAGGATGCGGTTGAGCAGATCCGACCAGGGCACCACCTCCAGCTTCACCTTGATGCCGGTCCGCTTCTCGAACTTGTCCAGCTCCGGCTGGAGAACCTTCTTGTCGTCGGCGATGCTGGCACCCTGGTTGGTCGCCCAGTACGTCAGTGTCTTCGGCGAGTCGTTGGACCCGCCGCCGGTGGACGTACCGCCGCCGCAGGCCGTGGCCGCGAGGGCGAGTGACAGGGTGACGGCGCCTACGGCCGCGGCTCGGATGCTGCGCATGGCTCCCGGTGTCCCTTCGGGGATTGCACTCATGACTTAATTTAGGACGTGAGTTAATCCGCAGTCAGGGCGATCGTCAAGGGATTCGACAGCGCGATCCGACTCCCGGTCCGGCCGTGGGCGCCCGGTCGGCGGCGGTCAGGGCCTGCGGACCGCCTCCCTCGCCGCGGCCGGCACCGCACCGCGCTCCGCCGTGGTCCCGGCCGGCCGGGCCGCCCTCCGGGCATGGCGCAGTTCGGGCAGGACGGTCGGCAGGCCCGCGACGGCCAGGGCGGCGCCGAGCCAGAGCGGGGCGCGCAGGCCCCACAGGTCGATGGCGACGGCGCCGAGGGAGGAGCCGATGATGACGCCGAGCGTGATGAAGGAGGAGTGGACGGTGTTGACCAGCGGTCCGGCGTTGCCCGCCCGCTGCACCCGGGTCACCATCGCCGGGTTCATGGTGACGCCCACCAGACCGACGCCCAGCATGCAGGCCACCGCCGGGACGGGCAGGGCGGCGAAGACCGCGAAGCCGGTCAGGAACAGCGCGTTGAGCAGCAGGCCGAGCGCCAGGACCGGCGCGGTGTACCGGTCGGCGAGGCGGCCGACGACCGTGTTGCCGACGACGGTGGCGGCGCCGTAGGCGATCAGCAGCAGCGGGACGGTGCCGGCGTCGAAGCCGGTGAGGCCGGTGAGGAGGGGGCTGAAGTAGCTGAAGGCGGAGAAGGTGGCGCCGATGATCAGCGTGCTGCCGGCCAGCGCCAGCCACAGGCGGGGCCGGGCGAGGACACCCGCCTCGGCGCGCAGGCCCTCGCTCGGCGCGGCGTCGAGCCGCGGCACGCCGGCGGCGGTGGCCGCCGCGGCGACGAGGGCGAGCGCGCAGACGGCCCAGAACGCGGCGCGCCAGCCGAGCCGTTCCCCGACGAGGGTGGACAGCGGCAGTCCGAGCAGGGTGCCGAGCATCAGGCCGTTCATGGCCACGGCGACGGCCCGGCCGCGGGCCTGGGGCGGGGCGAGGCGGACGCACAGCGAGACGGCGACGCCGAAGAACGCCTGGGAGGCGACGCCGGTGACGACCCGGGCGGCCAGCATGGTGCCGTAGCCGGTCGCGGTGGCGGCGAGCACGTTACCGGTGAGGAACACGGCGAAGAGCACCAGCAGGGCGGTGCGGGGCGGCAGCCGGAGCACCGCCATGGTGAGCAGCGGGCCGCCGACGGCCATGGCGACGGCGAACGCGGTGATGAGGTAGCCGATCTGCGGGACGGTGGCGTGCAGGCCGGCGGCCATCTGCGGCATCAGGCCGGCGACCGCGAACTCGCTGGTCACCATGGCGAAGATGCCGAGCGCCAGGACGTGGACGGCACGGGGCACGGTGGGCACTCCCTTGAGGGCGGGCCCGCGCGGAGGACCGGGGAATTCTGGATCGCACGGTTCATTACGCGGGCGCGGTGGGTTGGTTTTGGATCGGACAGTACAAAAAACGGGCAGCCGTGAACCGCCGGGAGGCGGGGCCCGGCAGAAGGTCAGGAGGTCAGGGCGTCCAGGGCGATCGCCGCGATGGCGTCCAGGGTGGCGCGGTCGGCGCCGCCCTGCGCGGAGACGCGCAGCCCCGCGACGGCCGCGTTGAGGAACCGGGCCAGGTCGCCCGGGTCCCGGGAGGAGGTGATGCTGCCGTCGCGCCGGCCGGCCTCGACGGCGGCGCGCAGGGCGGCCAGCCGGCGGGCCGTGTCGCGCTCCAGCATCCCGGCCGCGGCGGCGTCGCGGCCGGCCAGTTCCACCGTCGTGTTCACGGTGAGACAGCCCAGGCTGCGGCCCGCCGGCCGGTTCCGCGCGTCACCGTCGAGCACCGCCGCGAACAGGGCGCGGATCCGGTCGGCGCCCCCGCGCGCGGGGTCCTCCAGGAGGTGCAGCTGTTCCGCGTTCATGGTGGTCATATAGCGGTGCAGGGCGCGCTGGAACAGGTCGTGCTTGCTCTTGAAGGTGTTGTAGATGCTGCTGCGCCCCAGTCCGGTGGCGGTGCACAGATCCTGGGTGGTGGTGGCCTCGTAGCCCTTCTCCCAGAAGGTGCGCATCGCCGCGTCCAGGGCCCGCTCCTCGTCGAACGTCCTCGGTCGGGCCATGACCGGACCCTAAGGGTTATGGACCGGTCATTGCAATACGGTGCGGTCGCCAGCCGCGCCGCTCAGGCGCGGTCGGGCACCCGGCCCAGAGTGCGGATCGGGCGGGCCAGCAGCAGCGCGGCGGCGGTGAGCAGGGCGAACACGATGCCCACCTCCAGCACCCGGTCGGTGCCGAACGCCCCGGCGGCCGGACCGGCCAGCGCGCTGCCCACCGGGAACATGCCGACCGAACCCGCGACCTCGTAGGCGTGGACGCGGTTGAGCACCTCGCCGGGCACCTGGGTCTGCACGCTGGTGGCCCACATGACGCCCCAGAAGGTGATGCCGATCCCGACCACGACCTGGGCGACGGCGAGCAGCCACACCGGCCAGTCGAGCACGATGCCGAGCGGGTAGAGCGGGTACGCCAGCATCGCCACCGCCCCGGCGGCGAGCGGCCGCACCGGCTTGTAGCGCAGCGCCAGCACCCCGCCCGCCACGGTGCCCGCGCCGAACGCGCAGTTGAGCAGGCCGAAGGCGGTGGCTCCGTGCGCGGGCACGATCACCCCGGCGGCGACCGAGAGCTGCGGCCCCCAGGAGAGCACGGCGAAGAACATCCAGATCACGATGACGCCCCACAGCCAGCTCCGGGAGCGGAACTCGTACCAGCCGGCCACCAGATTGCGCCACAGGCTCTCGCCGGCCGGCGGCGCGGGCACCACGCCGAGCCGCAGCGCGAACAGGCAGCCGGCGCTGGTGCCGTAGGCGACGGCGGAGATCACCATGACCCAGCCGGTGGCGGCGGTGCCGACCAGCACACCGGCCAGCGCGGGACCCCCGAGCGCGGTGAGCGCCTCGGAGATGCGCAGCACACCGTTGGCGCCCTGCACGTCCCGGGCCACCAGCGGGACGGTCGAGGAGGCGCCCGGCTGGAACATCGCGTTGGCGGTGCCGGCCACCATCAGCAGCCCGTACAGGTGCCAGAGGTGGTCGATGCCGTGCAGGAACAGGAAGGCGAGCAGCACATGGGTGGTGAGGTTGGCCAGGTCGGAGGCGATCATCATCCGGCGGGCGGTGAACCGGTCGGCGAGCACCCCGCCGAACAGCACCAGACCGGCGAACGGGCCGACCAGGAAGGCCATCGAGTAGCCCGCGGTGCTCAGGTCGTACCCGGCGCTGAGCAGGCCGGCCGAGACCGCGACCGGCAGCATGGCCCAGCCGAGCAGGCCGGCGCTGCGGGCGGTGAAGTAGTACTGGAAGTTACGGGACCAGATCGCCGGTTCCCCGGCCGGCGGCGGTCCGGCGGGCCGGTCCTGGTCGTGCGGGACCGTCACCGCCGGGGTGTGGTCTGCCGAGCGATCCTTCATGAGTCTTCAGTGCTCCAGCCGTAGGTCGTGCTCTTCTTGGTCGAGCGGCCGCCCGCCGCCGGTGCCGGGCGGCGCGGGCAGTTCCGCCACGGGGACCGGTTCCAGACCGCGTTCCAGCAGGCCCTCGATGATCGACGGCAGGGCCTGCACGGTCTGGCGCCGGTCGCCGCCGCCCTCGTGCATCAGCACCACCGAGCCCGGCCCGGCGGCCTCCAGGACGGTCGCGGCGATCCGCTCCGGCCCCGGTCTCGACCAGTCGCGGGAGTCCACGTCCCACAGCGTCAGGGTGGTGGGATGCCCGTCGAGCGCGGCCAGCACCTCCGGGCTCAGCGCGCCGTACGGCGGCCGGAACCGGGTCGGCGCCTCGCCGGTCACCCGGGCCACCGCCTCCGCCGTCCGGTCGAGCTGCTCGCGCAGTTGCTCCGCGGTCAGGTCGGGCAGGAAGGGGTGCGACCAGGAGTGGTTGCCGAGTTCGTGGCCGGCCTCGGCGATCCGGCGCACCTCGTCGGGCAGCGCCGCGACGTGGTGGCCGACGCAGAAGAAGGTGGCCCGGACGCCGTAGCGGTCCAGGATCTCCAGGATGCGGCGGGTCTGCACCGGATCGGGGCCGTCGTCGAAGGTGAGCGCGATCCGGGGCGTGTCGCGGCTGCCGTGCTCCAGGCAGCGCCCGGCCGCCGTCAGCGCCGCCTGGAGGGGTTCGCTGCGCCGTACGCCCTCGAAGTACTCGTCGGCGCGGCCGGACAGGGTGCCGCTCTCGGCGGTCACCCGGGCCAGCTCGCCGGGCGTGCTGCGGGCCTGCTCGGCCAGCCGGCGGGCCGGGACGGAGCCGAACCGGGGCCGGGGCGGCAGCAGCCAGGGGTCGGCGCGGTAGACCTCCAGGCCGGCCGCCGTCATCGGTCCGTCCAGCAGGCCGTTGGTGCTGTCGATCACCGCGGCCAGCGGATGTTCCCGGCCCAGCTCCTGGAGCCAGGCGATGAGTCCGGCGACCTGGGCGGCGCCCCAGTCGCTCGGCTCGGTCACCCGGCGGCCCGCGCCGTCGATGACCTCGACCCGGTAGCCCGCGCCCGTCCAGGCGATGCCCGCGTACCGCGTGCTCATGCCGCCTCCAGCGCGATCGCCTCGGTGACGACCAGCCGCTCGACCCCGCGCAGGAAGGTCTCCATGCCCTCGCGGGTGAGGACGGCCGGGTCGGCGGTCATGCACAGCTCCAGGGCGCCGGGGGCGGTCAGCACGTCCACCGCCACGGAGACGTTCGCCCGGGGCAGGAACTCCGTCGGCCAGCTCAGTTCGGTCCGGCCGGCCAGTTCGGTCAGCGCGGCCCGCGGCCGCTCCTCGGTGTCGAAGGGGCCGGCGCCCGGGTCCCGGGTGTCGTTCCACCAGCACGAGTGGTCGGCGGCCTCACCCCGCTCCACCAGTCGCGCCACCTCGCGGTCCAGCGCCCACTTGTCGTACCCGGCGTGCCGGAACGCGCTGAACGAGACGGACCGTGTCCGGTGTACCGCGTCTTGGAAGTCCCGGCGCGCGTCCGGCAGGAGGAACACGGCCTCCTGCGCCATCGTGCTGACCGACTCGGCGGCGGCCGGCTGGAAGCGGTTGCTCACCACCACCTGGAACAGGATGTCGTCGCTCCCGGACATCCTGGCCAACTGGTGGGAGGCCGCGCCCAGCAGCACCGCCGCGTCGCTCGCGCCCCAGCCGGCCGCGACCCGCTCGACGGCGACCGCGAGCGCGGGCGAGCGCAGCAGCGCGTTCGGGAACAGCCGGCCCGGGTCGGTGGCCGCGAGGTCCGGTGCCGCGGGAGCGGTGAAGATCCGCCGCGGTCCGGCGGCCAGCCGGTCGCACCAGTAGCGCCGGGCCGCCTCGTCCCGGCGGCGGCCGAGCGGGGACGCCTGGAACTCGGCGGCCTGGAGCGGCTGGAGGGCGGGCCGGGCCGCGAGCAGCGAGGCGGCGGTCTCCCCCGCCTCGATCAGCCGCAGGTCGCGCAGCATCCGGCCCTCGCCCCACAGGTCCATCGCGGTGTGCGAGGCCGCCAGCACCAGCCGGTGCACCAGCCCTTCGCACTCCACGAGGCCGACTCGGAACGGCCACTGGCGCGCGTGGTCGAAGGCGCGGCCCGCCAGCTCCTCCAGCAGGGCCTCGCCGACCGCCGGGGCCTTCGCGGCGGCGCAGACGCGGACCGCGACGGGCAGTTCACCGGAGCCGTCCACGACCTGGCGCAGACCGTCCTCGCCGTCCGGCAGCAGACGGGTGTGCAGGCTGTCGTGCATCCGCAGCAGCTCCGCCAGGTCCGCGAGGACGCGGGCGGCGGGGCGGGGCGGGACCAGCGGCAGGTCGAGCCGCAGGTTGTAGCGGGGGGCGTCGTCACCGAGCCGGGTGACGACACCCCAGATCGCCCGCTGGCCCCAGGTGGCGGGGCCGGTGCCGGATCCGGCGGAGTCCAGTGTGAGGGTCCGCTCCTCGACCGTGGTCATCGTGTTCCAAACCGTCCTTTCGGGTTGCCTGTGCGGCACCTGCTGACAGGGGGTGGGCGTGCCGGGACGGCTACAGGCCCTGCGAGATGACCATGCGCTGGATCTGGTTGGTGCCTTCGACGATCTGCAGCAGCTTGGCCTCGCGCATCCAGCGCTCCACCGGGTGGTCGCGGACGTAGCCGGCGCCGCCGAGGACCTGCACCGCGTCGGTGGTCACCTTCATCGCCACGTCGGTGGCGAACAGCTTGGCCTTCGCCGCCTCCAGTGAGTAGGGCCGGCCGGCGTCCTTCAGCCGGGCCGCCGCCAGGGTGAGCGCCCTCGCCGCGGCGATCTGCGTGGCCATGTCGGCGAGCAGGAAGCCGATGCCCTGGAAGGAGAGGATGCGCTGCCCGAACTGGCGGCGCTCCTTGGCGTACCGCACGGCGTAGTCGGCGGCGGCCTGGGCGATGCCGACCGCGCAGGCGGCGATGCCGAGCCGGCCGCAGTCCAGCGCGCCCATCGCGATCAGGAAGCCCTTGCCCTCCCGGCCGATCAGCCGCCCGGCCGGCACCCGGACGCCGTCGAAGCCGACCTGGGCGGTCGGGTTGGACCACACGCCCAGCTTCCGTTCCGGCTCGTGCACCACCATGCCGGGTGTGCCAGCGGGGACGACCAGGCAGGACAGTCCCCGGGCGCCCGGTCCGCCGGTGCGGGTGAACACGTTGTAGAAGTCCGCGTGTCCGGCGTGGGTGACCCACGCCTTGGTCCCGTTGATCCGGTAGCCGTCGTCCTCCCGGACCGCACGGGTGGTGAGCGCGGCGGCGTCCGACCCGGCTTCCGGCTCGGACAGGCAGTAGGCGCCCAGGAGTTCACCGCCGAGCATGCCGGGCAGCAGTTCCTCGCGCTGGGCCGGGGTGCCGTAGGCGGCGGTGCCGAAGCAGGCGAGGTTGTGCACGTTGACCGCCTCGGCGACCCCGAACCAGTGGTAGGCGATCTCCTCCAGCGCCTGGAGGTAGACCTCGTACGGCTGTCCGCCGCCGCCGTACTCCTCGGGGTACGGCAAGCTCAGCAGCCCGGCCTTGCCCAGGGTGCGCACGATCTCCCGGGGGAACGTGTGGGACTCCTCGAACTCGGCCACGCGGGGCGCGAGTTCACCGGCCGCGATGTCCCGGACCAGGCCGAGCAGATCGGCCGCCTCCTCGGTGGGCAGGATGCGCTGGACCTTCATGGGACGACCTCCGTGCGTGTCGGGTGTGGTGGGCGGGAGCGGGGGGCCGGGTCCCGCGGCGGGCGGCGCACCGCGCGGTCCGGGCAGGACCGGGCGCCGCGCGGGCGCATCGGAGCCTGGTGACGGCAGGGCGCACCGGAGCCTGGTGACGGCCGGGCGCACCGGGCCGCCCGCCTGGTGCGGCCGGGGTGCGCCGGTCCGCCCGTCTGGTGGCGGCCGGCCGTCGCCCGGGCGGACCGTTCGGGCGGTGCGGTCAGCCGCGGCCCCAGCCGGCGGTCTCCGGCCAGTGCCGGCCGACCCGGCGGACGGCGTAGTCCCAGTACGAGCGGACGGAGAGGTCGGCGTAGATGAAGTCCTGTTTGGCGGCCACGTCCCGGTCGGTGGACCAGACGTACGGCACGCCGGTGCTCTCGGCGGTCAGCTGGAGGCGGCAGGCCCGCTCCAGCACCTGGGCGAAGACGGCGGCGTGCCGCACGCTCTTGCCGACGATCACCCCGCCGTGGTTGCGCAGCAGCACGGCCGGGTGCTCGCCGAGGTCCTTGGCGATGTGCTCGCCGGTCTCGATGTCCAGGACGGTGTTGCTGGTCTCGGTGAACAGGCCGAGCCGGTCGCGGAAGTAGGCGCCGTCGTGTGAGACCGGGCGCATCGGCAGGTCGGTGGCGCCGAACAGCAGGGTGTACGGCGCGTGGCTGTGGACGATGCCGTTGACGTCCGGCCGGGCCCGGTAGATGGCCTGGTGGAGCGGGAGTTCCGGGGGCGCCAGCGGGGGCGCGGGCAGGGTGTGGTCCACGGCGCAGCGGACCACGTCCGCCGGCGCGGCCTCGTCGAAGCCGACCAGGGCGCCCTTGATGAAGAACTCGTCCCGGCCGGGTATCCGGGCGGAGATCTGGCCCTGGTTGAAGTCGTCGTGCCCGTCGAGGGAGAGCATCCGGGCGCCGAGCGCCACCTGGAGAACGAGCCGGCGCTCGGCCGGGTTCAGCGGCTGCGGTTCCTCGGTGGTCATGTCCTGCTCCTAGCTGTCAGGTCGTCGTAGACGGTCCGCATGGTGACCAGGCCGGGAGCGGCGGCGCGGGCCCAGTCGGCGGCGGCCAGCGCGCCCCGGGCCGGCACCGTCCAGCTGCCGACGTGGTGCCGCACGTGCAGCGTCTCGCCGTCCCAGGTGTGGGTCAGCTCGTGTTCGCTGACGGGCAGCCCGGACCGCTCGTCGGCGATGTCGGCCACCTCCCGGCCGCTCGCCCCGGCCCAGATGCCGGCCAGCGCCAGGGCGGTGGCGCTCGGCCGGTGGGCCTTGCCGAGCGGGTGCCGTTCGCGGACGGTGGTCACCGCGTCGAACCGGCCCGTGGCGTAGGCGGCGGTGAACTCGGCGATGCGCCCCTGGAGGTAGTGGCCGAAGGAGAGGTTGGTCGCCCGGACCACCGGCACCGTGCCGGCCAGCTCCTCCAGCGCCTTCCACTGGGTGTCCGACAGGTTGGAGACGCAGGCGACCAGCGGCACCCGGTGCCGGGCGCAGTAGTCGAGGACGTCCGGGTGCGCTTCGGGGGCGCTCGCGTCGACCAGCACGTCGGGGACCACCTCGGCGGACCAGCCGGTACGGCGGGAGGCGGTGAGGCCGACCCGGGTGCCGTCCGCCCGGCAGAGCGCGCGCACGGCCGAGCCGAGCCGCCCGAGACCGACGATCCCGATCGTGCGGCCGCCCGCCGCGGGTGTCTCAGGCATCGGCGCCCGCGCCGCCGGCGAGCACCAGGGCCGTGACGGAGTCGATGGTCTCGTAGTGCTCGATGGCGGCCTCCGGGTCCAGGTAGACGCCGACCTCGTTCTCGATGCTGTCGATCAGGCGCATGTAGGAGAGCGAGGTGTACCCGACGTCGCGCAGCGAGTAGCCGGCCGCGGCGAGGTCGGCGGCGGTGACGCTGCCGTCGCCGGCCGCGATGACAAGGTCGATGATCTTGGTGCGGAGCGCGCTGCTGTCCATGGGTGATTCCTGTGGGTCGAAGGGGGGGTTCAGTTGCTCTCGGGGGTGGCGAGCAGACGGCGCAGGCGCTCGACGGACGGCTTGCCGATCGAGTTCGCCGGTATCCGGTCCACCAGGCGGAGGATGCCGGGCACCTTGAACGACGGCAGGGTCGCCGCGCAGTGCGCGCGCACGGACCGCGCGGTCACGCCCGGTTCCACGGCGACGACGGCGGCCAGCGCCGGTTCGCCGTGCTGGTTCTCGGCCTCGAAGGCGACCGCGTCCAGCACCCCGGGGGCCGCGCGCAGCACCTCGGCGATCTCGATCGGGTCGATCTTGCGCCCGCCCACGTTGACCATCCGGCTGGTGCGCCCGGTCAGGTGCAGCGCGCCGTCGAGCAGCCGGCCCTGGTCGCCGGTGTGGTAGTAGCCCTCGTCGTCGAGGCGCTGCTCGAACACGCCGGGGGCGTTGAGGTAGCGCGAGCCCATCGACTCGCTCCTGACCCGGATGCCGTGCTCCCCGGCGAGCAGGTGCACACCGGGCAGGGGCGTGCCGAGCCCGCCGCCGGTCGCGTCGGCGGCGTAGGTCAGCGGCCCGGTCTCGGCGACGCCGTAGTAGTTGTGGATCGGTACGCCGGTGAGCCGGGTGAACTCCTCGCGCACGGTGTCGCGCAGCGGGGCACCGGAGGAGATCGCGGTCCGTACGGTGCCGAAGCCCTCCTCGGGGGCCCGCCGCACGATCGAGTCGTACAGCGCCGGGAACGCCACCAGCCGGGTGGCGGCCGTGCTCTGCAGGAGCCGTACGACGCGGGAGGCGGTGGGCAGACCGTGGGACAGGTGCAGTGAGGCACCTTGCAGGAAGGCCGCCAGCAGGGAGGTGTTGAACGCCAGGCCGTTGGAGAGCGCCGCGAAGCAGGCGATCCGGTCCTCGGGCGTGAGACCGGTGCCCTTCACCCAGTTGGCGGCCGCCGCGGACACGGCCGTGCCGGAGAACTCGATGCAGTTGGGCCGGCCGGTGGAGCCGGACGTGAAGCGGCACACCTCGGTGTCGTCCAGCAGTTCCGGACGCGGGGCGTCGTAACGGCGGACTCGGCTGACCGTGAGGTAGCCGAACTCGCCGTCGTCGGTGAGGCTTTCGCTCACGATGTCCCGGACGTCGGCGCTCGGAGCGTGGATCAGCAGGTCCAGTCCGCAGTCCTCGGCGATCCGGGAGAGTTCGAACGAGCCGAACGCCGAGTCGGCCAGGAAGGGCACCCCGCCGGCGAACAGCGTGGCCAGGTAGGCGACCACGTACTCGACGGAGTTGGTGGCGTACAGGCCCACCCGGGGCGGCTCGCCGCGCACGTCGTACCGGGCGAGCCGGTCCGCGGCGGCACGGGCCCGGACGGCCAGGTCGGCGTAGCCGAGGAAACCGTCGGCGTCGGTGACCGCGACACGGTCACCGTGGCGGGCGAGGACGTCGGTGAGGACGTCGGGAAGGACGGCGCGCATCGGGGTCACCGCTCGTTCTGGGCGTGCGCCATGGCAAGCCGGTCGAACTTGATGCCCGAGTCGTCCGGGCGGCCGAGCAGCAGGGCGTAGAGGATCTCGTCGTCCTCCGGCAGCCCGGCCAGCGTGCGCCACAGCGGTGTGTCGAACCCGCCGATGGCGGTCACGCCGACCTGCGCGCGGTGTGCGCCCAGGTAGAGCAGTTGCCCCAGGGCGCCGCAGCGGAAGGCGAGTTCGCGCAGGTTCTCGGCGCCGGCGGCGGAGCCGGACCCGGCGAGCGAGGTGCGCGGCACGTGCAGCAGCAGGACGGCGGCGGCCCCGGCGAGGGCGCGCTGCTGCATGCAGGCCCGGGCCACCTCGTCGGTGGACGGCAGCCGTCCCGGCCGCCGCTCGCCGGTGTCCAGCCGGTACACCGCGTCGTGTCCGGGTTCCGCGGCCGACCGCAGGACGAGGGTCGCGGACAGCGGTGAGGTGTCGGGCAGGTCGGTCTCCAGCGGGGTCGACAGGGCCGAGACCGCCTGCCAAACGGCGGCGGCGGGCAGGGGGGCGCCGGTGAACGCCTTGCTGGAGGCGCGCGTTCCGATCAGCCGGGACCACCCGGAGGCGTCGCCCAGGCCGCTGTCTGCTGCGGGCAGCCGTCCGTCGGTGCGGACGCGCCCGAGGGGTGCGGCACCGGTGCGCAGGGCCGGGGCCCCGGAGTGCTCGGTCCACCCGGCGAGGGAGTCCCAGCAGGTGCTCTCCAGCCATGACCGCCAGGCGGGCCCGCGCCGTTCCCGGTCGGTGTCGTCGTGCACACTCCAGCGGGCCCAGGAGTCGTCGGCCGGGCCGGCCGGCAGCAGGGTCACCGAGTGAATCTCCCGGCAGTTTTCGTTTGCCTCCAGCAATTCCGAGAGGGATTCCCTCGGGAAACGCAGCCGTAGCGCCCCCGCCGCGCCACGGCCGGCCGCGGCCAGTACGAGGTTCCCGGCCGCGTGTCCCGCGTCGAGCTGGGTGTACAGATATCCCCGGTCACCATATTTGCGCATGGAAAGCCACGGCCGGGTCAGTGTGACGACCAGCGCGCCGCCGTCTTCCGGGAGCGCCAGTTCGGACGCGTCGAGTGCGGCGGTGACGCGGGCACCGGCGGCCACCCGGGCGCAGGTGCGCCGGTCGGCGTCGACCCGGAACGCCGTCGGCACGCCGTCCTCCTCGGCGAGGACGGCGAACTCATAGGGGTACAGGGCCCCGGCCGAGGGCACCGCCCGTGCCGCGTAGGAACCGCAGGAGCGGTTCGCCCTGCTGGTCAGCACGCCTTCTTCGAGCAGGGACAGGGCGCGGCGCAGACCGGGCGCGGCGACGGGCCCGGCGGGTGGTTCGGGGGGCGCGGCCGGCAGGGCCACCCGGGCCCAGACGTCGGCTTTCTGCATGGTCAGGTTTCCTTGCACGTCGGCACCAGCCTCCTGTTGTCTGACAGCCCACGGAATGCGCCTGAGACAGGCGGTGACCTCCGCGCGAACGGCGCGGAGGAAATACACCAATGCGAGGGTGCGACATTTGCCGACGCAATGGTGCCTTGCAGGACTTGCAGCTGTTCTTCGATCAGGACTGACGCGTTCTCGGATCGCGAGACGGGCGATGTGACCTTCTGAAACCGGAATGTGGCACGTATCCGGGAGTGCGTCGTGCGGGGAAGGGAACACATGATCGGTTACGGCCATCGCCAGCATGCCAAGCGGCCTCGTATTGGTCAAGACCAATGCAACAAGGCTGCTTAATAAATCTGAGTGAACGGAACGAATACGGCGAACCGGGACACGGATCCCGGCGAACACCGCGAACCGCCTGCCGGAGCCTGGGACACCTCGGGCACCACTCCGTCAGGGCATGCGTTGGTCACGTGCCCCAACCCGTTCGAGGGCGATGCCTGCTCAGTCCAGGGATGCCAACGCACCGGCTATCAGGGACCGCGCCACGGCTCCCCGAGCGGCCTGTCCGTCCGGGACACCGGCACCGGCATCGCCGCGATCAGCGTCGACGGCGGCCCCGAGCAGCGCGTCGACTTCTACGGTGCCATCCGCACCGGCGAGACGCTCCAGTACCTCAGCCCCCGGCTCTCCGCATTCGCATAGCTGCAGATCAAGGTTGGTCGTTGTCGTGACGGGAGGGGGTCGGGGTCGAATCCGGGTCGATTCGCCTTCCCTTCGCCCTGTTCGGTGGGTTGTTGCAGGTCAACAGCTTGATCAGACGGCATGACGCCGGGTCGCGTGAGGAGCTGCCGAACCCGGGGCCGAGGGGCGGTCACCGGATGCGGGCGTTGGAACTGAGGCGCGACGCTGCGCAGGGCGACAATCCGCGGGCCGTAGCCGCAGGGCGGTCGGCAACGCTGAGCCATGACGGTCCCACCTGGCACAGGTCGTAAGGACCGTCCAGAGGCGTCCAGTTGATCCAGGGCTGTGGCGTAGGGCCAGGCGGGGCACGGCTGCTGGCGGATCTCGCCGATGCTGCCGGTCTGAGCGCGGCGTACCCCGCCGTGCTCAGACCGCTTCGGACGCGCGGGACCGGACATGTCCGGGGCCGGCACGCTGGGAATTGAGGGGCAGGGCCGCAGCTCGAATCAGCTTGCGGAATCCTCCTCGGGCCGCAGCATCGCCGAGATCGCCGCGGCCACTTCCTCGGGATGTGACAGTGGCGAGAGATGACTGCTGGGGAGCTCGGTGACGACGGCCGCGGCGCGTGTGGCGAACCATCGCTGCAGTTGGGGATCGAGGATCCGGTCATGGGCGGAGAGGACGTAGCCGCAGGGGAGGTCGTGCCAGGCGCCCGTAGAGGCCGGGGCCGCCAGGCAGGCTCCATGGGTCGGCTTCTGCACGGCGGCGAGGCTCCGGGCAAGGCGGGGCGGCAGGTCGTGGGCGAGTGCGTCACCGAACAGTTCCGGGTCCACGTCCGACCAGCCGTCCGCAGCGAACCGCAAGGCCGCGCGGCCTGGCATCTCGGCACCCTTGTCGCTCAGCATGCCGATGGTCTCCCCCTCGCCAGGCACGTAGGCGGCCACGAAGACCAAGGAGTTGACCTTGGGATACTCAAGTGCCGCGCCGGAAATGACGGTGCCGCCGTAGGAGTGTCCCACGAGGGTGACCGGTCCTTCCAGCGCGTCGATGTGCCGACGGGTCCAGGCGATGTCGTCCGCGAGTGAGGTCATCGGCAACTGGACGGCCAGTGCTTGATGGCCCTGTTCGTGCAGGTGGCCTATGACCTCCTGCCAGATCGAGCCGTCACTCCAAGCACCGTGGACCAGCACTACATTTCCCATTTCGCACTTCCTTTTGTCATGACTGTCTTGACTGATTCCTGCCGGCCCGGCGGAGGTTTGAGTTCCTCACGTACGAGACGGTGATGTTCTTTCAATTTCTCGACGTCGAACTGGTGAGGTGACGAAGATCGGCTCACGGCGCAACTTGTGAGTGCGCCAGACGACTTCGCGCAGCGCATCCATGGCCCTCGCCGTGGCCGTCAACCGCTCGGTGCGTCCGCCTGCGGGCCGATCTCAGGGCATGGGGTCAGCGCGTCGCCGGAGCCCGGCAGCTCGCGGGCGGCGACCGCGCCTTGTTCGCCATCCTGTCTCCCACCGGTTCCGGAGCCGTGGGCCGCGCCTTCGTTCCCGCCGGCCCCGGCGTTTGCGTCACGTCCGCGCAGGGGTGGATCCCTTGCCTGCGGCCTGGGAGGTACGGCCGGGGTCGGACGCAGGTGTCAGACGGACCAGGAGCAGTACGGCCACGGCGCCGACGGCCGCGGCCAGGGCCGAGAGGAGGAAGACGCGGTCCAGGCCAGCGGCGAAAGCCTGGTGGGCGAGGTCGGCCGCCGCCTTGCGGTGCCCGGCCGGTGCGGAGGCGATCACCTCGTTCGCCTGGCCCGAGGCCAGGGCGTCGGCGGCGTCGGCGGCGTACGGCAGCTCGCCGTCTGTCAGTGTGGTGGCGGCATTGCTCGCGAAGACGGCGCCGAGGACCGCGATGGCCAGGGTCATGCCCAGTTGGCGCGCCGTGTTGATGGCTCCGCCCGCCATGCCGGCGCGCTGTCGCGGCACGGCGGAGGTGGCGGCGGAGACAAGGACGGGCGTGGCCAGGCCCACCCCGAGACCGGTGACGACCATCCCCCAGGTGAGCGACGTCGCGCTCGCGCCCTCCGTCATACCGGCGCGCAGCAGGAGCATGCCCGCCGCCACCAGCAGCAGACCCAGCCCGATGGGCAGGCGCGGGGAGAGCCGCTGGATGTGCCGGCCGGTCACAGCCGAGACGAGGAACGACGCGGCCGCGAGCGGGGTCAGAGCGAGTCCCGCCCCGATGGGAGCGAGTCCGGCCAGGGACTGCAGCCACAGCGACACGAGCGCGAGGCAGCCGAAGGCACTGGCCTGCAGGAGAAGCGCGCCGGTCAACAGCCCGGTGAAGGAGGCGTTGCGCAGCAGCGCCAGGTCCAGCACCGGGGTTTCGCCCCGGTGGGCGGTGCGGTGTTCCACCACCACGAAGGCCACGAGGGCGAGCGCGGCGACAGCGTAGGAGACAAGGGTGCCGGGCGAGCAGCCGTCGTCGGACCCGCCGATGAGTCCGTAAACGAGGGCGCCGGCGGCCACGCTGAAGGTCGCGGCCCCGGGGAGGTCGATGCGGTTGTTCCGGCCGGCCGCGACCGGCCGGTCGGCAGCCATGAAACGCCGGGTCAAACCGATGGCTACGACCGCGACGGGCAGGTTGATCCAGAAGATTACGGGCCAGCTGATGTGCTGCGTCAGCACGCCGCCCAGCAGCGGACCCGCCGCCGCTGCGGCCCCGTTGGTCGCACCCCACAGCCCGAAGGCCGTACCGCGGTCCCGCCCCTGGTAGGAGGCGAGCAGCAGAGCGGGAGCGGTGGCGAACATGGCGGCTCCGCCGATGCCCTGCACAGCCCGGGCTGCGATGAGCACCCCGGCATCGGGAGCGAAGCCGCACACGAGCGAGGCCACGGCGAACAGTGCGAGCCCGCCCACATAGGCTCGCCGGCGCCCATAGCGGTCGGCGAAAGCGCCGGCGGCGAGCAGCAGCGCCGCCAGAGCCAGCGCGTAGGCGTCGATGACCCACTGCAGCGACGCGAAGGACGCGCCGAGGTCACGGGCCATGCTGGGCAGCGCCACATTCACGATGGTGACGTCCACCAGCAGGATGCACGCGCCGAGACAGACCGCTATGAGCGGTCCCCACTTACGCATGTCGTCATCTCCATTCAGGGATCGGGGAACGGACCGGAACCCGGTCCTCGACAACTGTTGACGGCATGCACGCGATCAGATAAATCGCACGGCCAAATTTGCACGTATTCCCTAGAATCGATGCCGTGAAGACGTATCTCGACAGTCCCGACCGTGTGGGGCATCACCTCTCCGATGAAGACCTGGCCCTGGCACACGCCCTCCAGCTCAACGGCCGCGCCTCCTTCACCGAGATCGCGGCCGTGCTCGGCGTCTCCGACCAGACCGCGGCTCGCCGCTTCACCCGCCTGCGCACCACCGGAAAACTGCGCGTGCTGGGTCTGACCGACCCGTTCCGGCTGGGGGACCTGTCATGGTTCGTGCGCGTGCGGTGCACTCCGGACGCATCCGCCTCCATCGGCTCGGCGCTGGCCCGGCGCACGGACACCACCTGGGTCAACCTCACGTCGGGGGGAACGGAGACGATGGCCGCGGTTCGCTCCCGCGGGCCCGGCCTGGAGGAGCCCTTCCTGGT
Organism: Streptomyces sp. NPDC027672; assembly: GCF_055566335.1. NCBI lineage: Bacteria > Bacillati > Actinomycetota > Actinomycetes > Kitasatosporales > Streptomycetaceae > Streptomyces > Streptomyces sp. NPDC027672. The sequence continues at coordinate 43,290 of NZ_JBVHSO010000011.1, forward strand.
GCGGAAGCTGCCCCGCATCCCCCGAGTGGTCGACGTCTCCGCGCACTGCGTTCTGCATGTGTTCTTCGGCCAGGACCTCGGCTTCATCAACAAGAGCGGACCGCTGACCGACGCACAGGTCGCCGCACTGACCCCGCGGCCAACGGCCGGAGGGCGGACAGCCGGCTCGGAACCCGTCGTGCTGGACGACCGCGACCGACTGCTGCTCGACCTGCTGGCCCGCGACGGAAGGGCCCCGGTGGGCGAACTGGCCGCGGCCACCAGGCTGTCCGAGTCCACAGTGCGCCGGCGCATCAACGATCTACGCGCCGAAGGCGTGCTGTACTTCGACGTGGACTACCACCCCGACGTCCTGCACCGAAAGCTCAGGATCGCGCTCTGGCTGGAGATCGACCCCGCGCGGCTGGCCGAGGCAGGCGAGGCCCTGGCGGCACATCCCGAGGTGTCCTTCGCCGCGGCGGTGACCGGCGCGACGAACCTGTACGCGAGCATCCAGGTGGACTCGGCGCAACTCTTGTACCGCTACCTGACCCAGACTGTGTCCGGACTGCCCGGACTGCGGCACACAGTGACCACGCCAATCCACCGAACCCTCAAGGGCCCGGGCCCCTACCCGCTGCCACTGGAGCTGTAACTGAGCGTGTTGTGATGCTCTGGCCGGGCGACCGTCGTCATCCGAGGCGTCGCCATGACCGTGCTCGCGCCCACCACAGGGGTGTCCTCCGCCAAGCCGGCGCCGTGTACCAGTTCCGGCACGCCCGGCTGCAAGAACAAGCCGGTCGCCCATAGCGACTGAGGCCCCGCTAGGGCAGCGACCTGCTGACGGATCGTAGGCGGGGGCCGGTCGTGGGCGCAGCCGAACCCGGCATCCCGCCGGAGCCGGACCTGCCCGATGATCTACGCCATGGTCATCGGCCGCCGACCGGCACCAGTACCAACTCGCCCTTCACACCAGACCCGTGACCTGCGACCTCAAGATGCACACCGCTCACTGCACATACGCATCGGCGGACTGCCTGTTGGCAGCGATCAAGTCGGGAACCTGATCATCAGCGGCACAGGCCCGGCACCAGGCTTTGGTCCGACTGGTCAACGCTTCGGTCGAACGACTGCACATGGGCGGTGATCTGTCGTTCGGCTTCCACCTTGAGCGTCCCTCGTATCTGTCCCTGGCCGTGGTGACGTGTTCCCCGAACCGCTCACTGCCTGACCTGCCCTGCCCCGTGAGGCAGTCATGGCGACGAAGAAGCCCCGGCCGGCCCATGGCCGGGGCGGAAAAACAGAAAAACCCCAGGTGACCTGGGGTTTTTCTCTGGTGGGACGTTCACGAGATCCCTTGACCATGCGCAACAGAGGCAATTGATGTTGAGGTTCCCGCGAGTCGCAAGATCACTCCCCAAGTGAATGCACATGCATTTTATTGATGGGATGCACCTACGCCCGGATCGAACACCGGCAAGCCGTCGTCGGACTGATCAATGAGTACCACCGAGCCAGCTGATCGTCCGGCAAGGCCGCAGCTCGTAGGCTGTGAAGCCATTCTGAAGCGGTGCGGGTGGAGCGAGCTACTGGCGCACCCAGAGATTACCCACCAGAGTCCAGAGGCTGGCCAGAGTCCCCCCGTCACCACGCCCCGCGGCTCGCCGTTGACCGTTACGGCCGGATGGGCCTCCACCACACGCACAGACGTGTCGATCGGTGCGGGGCGGGCGCTGGCTGATTCAGCTGCTGAGAGGTGACGGACGTTGGAGGAGCCGTTTGCGAACGGGCGGACGGTATGGGCCAAGAGGCGGGTCAGTTCATCGGCGAGGCCGTGCTGCAGTGGGGTGCCGTCGGGGCCGAAGGAATCGATCTCGCGCTCGACGAGCTGCTTGCCGGTGGCGGCGTGGGTGGCGGTGAAGCGTAGAATGCCTCTCTCGTCGTAGCGGAACTTGATCTCGATCCTGTTCCGGCGGATGTCCTATTCACAAGTCGGAAGATCCACCTCGATGTTGGGCAGAGGGAAGGCACGGTCGCTGTCTGCGGAGTAGCCGACCTCGCCCTCGATCACCGGCACCCGAACGAAGGAAGCACCCGGCGTGTCCGGGTAGAAGTTGGCCGAGCCCTCCGCCGGAAGCGTGGCATTGCGTCGGATGATGGCGCGGAAGCCCTCCCGTTCGCCCGCGCTCACAGCCGTGCCCAGGTCGTAGCTGGTGACCAAGGAGAAGTCTTTGTCGTCGCCGAGTTCGCCGTCGAGGGAGGCCGCATAGATGGCTGCGCCTCGGGCGACGGCGGTCATGGGCCGACACAGGCCGCTGTCGACGATGCGATCGTGGCCGAGGAGCTCGCCCAGGGCATGACGCACCTGGGGGATCTGCGAGGTGCCGCCGATCATCAGAACGGAGTCAATGTCGTCCGAGGAGATGGCCAGGTCTGCCAGGGCCTGCTGGACCGGCTCCAAGGGGCGGGTGATAAGCGGGGTGACCGCCTCGGTGTATTCGGCCGCGGTGATCCTGACCTCGCGCCTCGAGACCGAGGGGGCGAGGCCGATCGGGAGATCGAAGAAGAGCGCGCCATCCATCGGCACGGAGGACAGGGCGATCTTCGTCAGCTCGACCGACCGGCGCCACCGGCGTGGTTCGGCCTTGGTGAGCTGGTCCGCGGTCAGGCCGATCTTCTGCTGTATCAGCTTGGCCAGCGCGTTGTCGAACTCCAGGCCTCCGAGGGCAGTGATGCCGCGGGAGGTCTGCTCTTCGAAGAGGCCGTCATCGTATTCGAGGACGGTGACGTCGATGGTGCCGCCGCCCCAGTCGAAGACGAGGAAACGGCCGGGGATCGGGACGTCGCGGGCGTACGAGATCGCAGCCGCGGTGGGCTCGTTGAGCAGGGCCCGGACCCTCACTCCGCCGAGCGCTGCCGCGGCACGGGTGCGGTAGCGCGCGCCGCCCGTGGCATTGGCGGGGACGGTGACAACCGCGTCGGACAGGTCGAGCAGCTGGGCGGAGACGCCTTCCTTCATCCGGCTGAAGAGGGAAGCGGCCGCGACCGTGCTGCGGAATTTCTCCGAGCCGACCCAGACGTGGTGTTCTTCAAGCTGGGCTGCGATCCCGAGGCCGTCGATGTCGCCCCTTCAGTTCCGCTGCGTCGCGGTCATCGGCGTCACCGAGGACGCCCTGCCGTTCCCGAAGGCGGTCACACCGCCCGAGGTGGACTCCAAGCAGCACGAGACGGACATGCTGTCGGAGCGCTGCCTGCTGTTCGTCGCCTGCACAAGGGCCCGCGACAGCCTGTGCGTCTCCTGGTCGGGCAAGCCCAGTCCGTTTTTGGTGGAGGCAGGAGTGTAGAGCGAGTTCCTCACTGTCTGGTTCTGCCGGCATGGGTCAGGCAGAATCTTCGTCAGAGCTTCGTGTCCCGCACAGGACACGGACACGGAACAAGGCGATCGCCACCCGTGGCGCCTCCGCCGCCGGCGCTGACGTGGCGCACCGTCGCGACCGGAGGGGCAGGGCGGGGCACGGCGGAGTTCGCGCGGCAAGGGGGCCGATCGTGAGTGCTCAGGAAACGCACTTCCAGGGCGCAGAGATCTTGCAGAGCACACGTACTCATGTCCGCTGGACCTTGCAGAAGATTTCCGCACCGATTTCGTTCTCGTGCCATCAATGCGGCAGGGCAACCAAGGACACGGTGGTCGCCATCAAGACCACGAGTGCGGGCAGGAAACTCGCCCACTGCGCGGACTGCCACCTTCATAGACTCACCAACGTGGCCAGTACGCATGAGCCTCATGCCCCGGTCGTCGGCACTGCCTCGGCTCCTGACGGTGCAGAAGGTGCAGCGACCTCCAGGCTCGACCAGACGGTACTGATCCGGCAACCGGACCCGGGTCAACCCCATGACGTAGTCGAGACGGCCTCCGAACTACAGTGGACGTTCGTGATCCGCCGACATCACGTGGAGCACGGGCAGTGTCCGCTCCCCTCGCAGGCCGCACGTCGGATCCGGACGGCCAAAGTCGTGCACCTTGACCACGGCCGCGGCTTCCCGACAGTGTTACTGGATTCGCTCCGCAAGAAGGTCACCAAAGAGCACCTCCGAGGGATCCGGTGGCCGCGCGCGGAACTCATGCCCGGCACGCGGATCACGGCCAAACTGGACCGCAGCCGGCTGCGTCGGTCTCTCACCCCACTGGAACGTCCCGTCTTCATCGGGGAGAAGCGGTTCTCTTACGCGTACGACCCCCGGATCATCGCCCGTGAACTCCCGATGAGCCTGGCCCACAGCCCAGCGGGCATCGGTGTCTCGCTCGATGTGCTGGTGCAGGAGACAATCCGCAAACTCGGCTATCTCGACGAGGCGGGCAGCGCGCTTCTGCCGGTGGAGAACCTGATCCGCGGCGTTCGAAGCCGTGGCATGTCCCACCAGTACTCGAGCGACGCGATCCGCGCTTCGGTGAACGGGCTCATCAACCGAAGCCGCCTCACCTGGGAAACAGGAAGCTGTGCGGCCGACGGCGTTCTTCACTTTCCGGCCCGTCCGGGCGAGAGAACGGTCTGCCTCGTCTGCTACACGCCCTTCGTACTGCCCAAGCCGAAGAAGCAGCGGGTCGTACACCTGCCGAGCGCCTCTTCACAGCACGGCGTCGCGGGGCACCTGATGAAGATCGAGCACCTGGGCAAGCAGGCCAGCGTTACGGCCCAGGCCGCGTACGCCGAAGCTCACCGCAGCGCCGGCCTGACCGGGACTCATCAGCTGCCGAAGGGACACACCTACGTCAAACCTCACAAGCGCGGAGGCCTGACGTAGGTAGGCGAATGGAGGGGCCGTTCACTACCGAATGCTCTGCAACAACCGTCCCGTTGCAGTGACGGTCCAGAAGTTCCATCCGTTCCGATTCGGATTGACGTGCGGGTTCAGGGCGTGGACCACGGCGACCGCCGCCCCGCTGGGAGTCTCGTACTCGCCTCGTCCCGGACCGGAGGGGATCCTCACGACGCGCGACAGGGGATCGTAGTAGGCGTCGACGCGCTGGCCTTCGTAGACCGCGTGGATCTCGACACCGCGCTTCGTGCGAAGTTCTTGGACCTCCGCCCCGACGAGCGTGGGTGCGGTCGGGCCCTCCACGATCAGCTGCTCGTCGGCAGGCAGCTCGTCGATGTCCCGGGGGATGACCTGTGCGTCGTAGCTGGGAAGACCGAGCAACTCGTTGAGGACGTTGGCCAGCAGACTCCGGCGTGCGGCCAGGAAGTCGGGGAAGCGGTCCAGGGACCGCAGCTCTGGGTCGCCGGGGATCCACTGTTCGGCCAGGCGCTCCGGCGCGATCCCCGCCATGTAGTCGACGGGCAGCCCGGAGGAGATCATCTTGTTCGTCTGACCGGTGACGAAGGCAAGGTTGGCGAGGCTGTTCCACTCCTCTTTCGCGTATGTCCCCTGGACTCGGGCGCGCGGGAACACGTGATGGAATTCGATCTTGGCGCCGCTATTCATCGGCTGGTCGCTGATGGCGATGTTGGTCGCCCAGTCCCGCGCCGTGCCCCGCAACGCGGCGATGTAGAGCAGTTTGAAGAAGGGATGCGTGGAGTACTTCTGCTCCAGGTCCCTCGGGTGGAGGGCGCTGTCCCGGGACCGGGTGCCGGAGGCCCGGCGAATGAGTTCGGCGAACAGGCCCTCTCCCTCACGCGATTTGATCAGCCTTGCCTCCGCGTCGAGTTTGCCCTCGACCTGCAGCGAGTAGTGACTAAACGCCATCGCCGTGTACACCCAGCGACGCAGTAGCTGAGCCTCCCCCGGACGCAGCTTGCCGTCCCGGTGGTGCAGCAGCAGGGCGGGCACGATGGTGACGTTCGGTGACGAGAGGACCTCGGACCGGGGGATCGCGCACTCGCCCTTCAGGAAGTCGATGGCGAAGCGCAGCGCCCTCTCGGTGGCGTGCCAGGCCTCCTTCAGCGCGGCTTCGTCCATGTCCGCCCCGATGAGCTTGATGTGATGGGCGCCGGTTCCCGCGAGGAGGCTCGTGAGACGCAGGACGGCTTCCCTGTTCAGGGCGAAGTTGCTGTCCTGCAGCTCCTGGTGGAAGGCGTCCATAGTGTCCAGGCCGTCGGACCACCGCGCCGCGATGGCGCTGTAGACGAGGTCACCCTTGGACAGCCTTCGACCGCCCTTGTTCAACCGGGCGAAAAGTTCGGCGACTTCCTCGTAGTCGTCGGACTCGTAGGTGATGACGGCGATCTCCTGCTTACGGATGTCGTGCACCTTCTGCAAGCGCTGCATCCATGCGCCGAACTGCGGGGCGGAGTAATCGATCCCGGCCGCTTTGAGCACCTCGTGGTACTGCACGTTCTCCTGCAGCAAGGTGGAAACACGGAACAGGAGCGGGTCCTTGCTTTGGATCGCGCTCGGGTTGACGAACTCCTCGGTGCGCACATCGAAGCGCAGGTCGATCAGCCGGCCGTCCGCCTTTGACTCCGGCCGGTACACCCAGGCCAGGGAGGTCAACCGCTGTTGCCCGTCCAGGAGGTAGAGAGGCTGGTGCGCCGACTTGTCGGCCTGGACGACGGCAGCCGTCTTGAAGGGGACGGTCAGATTGGTCTTCCACAACAGCAGGGCACCGACGGGGTAGCCCCGGTAGAGGGAATCGAAGAGATCGCGTACGTCGGGTCTCATCCAGACGAAGTCGCGCTGGATGGAGGGGATGACGACCTTGCCCTGCAGCAGGTCCTCGATTTGAGAAGCGATCTTTTGGTTTGCCAGCCCCATGCTGCCCCCAGCCTGCGTGTGCTCCGCCACACACACGCTATCAACTGCCGAGAAGGGCCAACTGCGGCCGAGCGAAACCACCTTCGCTTGCCAGGGTCGTCGCGTACCCCGCTCGGCCCTCCGGATGTGCCCGTACCTTACGCCCCTACGCCGGACTGGCAGACATGGACGGCACGACACGCTGATCGGGTACAGCTCGGCCCTGCACGGTTTCGGGCCACGCGTCCGCGCGGCGGAGATGGAGGAGGCTGAACTCGACGACCGGGTCGAGCAGGTGCGTGAGTTGGTGGACGGCGGTGCCGCGTACGAGGAGATCGGTACCTGTGCGCGGTCATAGTGACTTGCGAGAAAGCCAAGAACCGCTCGATCGCGACCGCAGTACCCGCGATTGCGGCACTACCGCTCACGGTCCTCCGTGGCGGCAACCCGCGGCAACTTGCGTGCGAGGCCCCGGTCCTCCATTCCCGGTCCCCGCGGCCTTCTCGCAGGCCCGCCCGGCAGCTGCCGATCACTCCCGGTTCAAACTGGCGGTGTCGAGGCTCGCGAAGCGACCGCGCAGCGGCCCAGCCTTGACACCACCCGCGAAACCGTGAATCTACCCGGCCGGGCAGGCCCGGCACCGCAAGTACCGCACTTCATACGGCCTAACATGACGCTGGCACGACACCCTGCGAGGGGGCAGGTGCGCTTCAAGGAGGGGGATTGGCGAGCAAAAACAGGCACGACTGGAGTCCTGCCGCTCGGGACCAGTTGCGCGGTCCCGAACCGCCGTGCGACAACCCCTCTCCCGCGCATGCGAAGGCAGTCGCTGCCTGCCGAGCGACCCTGGCAGAGGTTCACCGGCTGTCTCGGGACGGGGCCTTGACAGAGAAGACGACTAGGCAGTTTGTCGACTTCCTTACGTCAGTGGAGGTCACCGACGCACCGCCAGTCGGCGCGCCGATGAGGATCGTCCTGATGGGGCGGACGATGGCCGGCAAGAGTACCCTCCTTGCGGCGCTCACCGGCGGGTCTGTGGAGCGGATTGGGGACGGCCGGCCGCGGTACTCGCGCGACGTCTTCGCGGCCCCGGCGGTGGAACTGCACGACGTTGAGATCGTCGACACTCCCGGAGTGGGTGCCAGGGACGGTGCGGATGACGTCGCCCAAGCGATGGCTGAGGTTCCCGGTGCCGACCTCGTGCTGTGGGTTGCGAGCAACGATTCCTTCCAGGAGGAGACTGCACAGAAGCTACGTGCGGTGGCATCGCGCGGTAAGCCTGTCGTTGTGGCATTGAACTGCCGCAAACCACTCGTGGACGATGTGGACCGCGAGGAATTCCTGGAGGACCCGGATTCAGTCTTCGCCGAGCACGAGGGTCACTTCAAGATGATCCGTTCCCGTCTATCCGCTGCCGCCGTACGCCCCGTCGCCGAGGTGATGCTCCACGCCGAGGCCGCCCGCCAGGCGCGGGCGGACTGCGACTACGGTGCCGACCTTTGGGAAGCGAGCCGCCTTAGCGCCCTGCTCACCGTCCTGGAACAGGAAAGCCGCAAGCACCGCACCGCCCGGCGGGTACTGCGCGAGGCCGACGAGGTTCGCTCGCAGGCACAGGCGTTGAGCGAAGCTCTCGCCGCTGTGGAGCGGGAGACCCGCGAGATCGTCGATGTCGGCCGGAGGATGCGCGAAGACCAGGAACGACGGACCGTACGCCTGGTCGATGCCTGCATGCAGAGGATGGAGGACGACGTTGTTCGCCTCGTCGGCCGACGGCAGGAGTGGCCCCAGAACGTCACTGACTTCGGCCCGCAGATCGTCGAGCAATGGGACACGGAACAGGCCGCTCTGGTCGCCGAACTCGACGAGACGCTGGAAGCACGGCTCAGCAACCTCGCGCGAGCGATCGAGGAAGCGGCTGTCGCCGTCGAGCGCGAATGGACGACGGCTGTCCGTCCACACCTTAAGGTCACCGGAATGCGTGACTTCAGGGGGCTGTGGAAGCGGAAAGCAGCCGGGGTTGCGGTTGGGGCAGGCGGAGCGCTCGCCTCCATGGCGCTTGGCGCGTACGTGGGTTCTTTGGCAGGTCCAGCCGGCACAGTCGTCGGCGCCGTCGTCACGAGCCTCGGTTCGCTACTCGTCACTCCGATGCGCAAGAAGGTCCAGTCACTTTTCATGAGCAGAGCGGAAATCTTGGAGGCGAACCGCGATCTGCTGCGGACCGAGATCAGCAAGGTCCTCAATGAGCTGGAGGCCCAGGTGCTGGCCGAGGTGTCTGGGACCATCGCGGGGGTTCTGGAGACACTCACCACTTTCCACGTGCGACGCGCAGAGGCCGAGGCCGCCGCGTTGGTCGTGGCCGACCTTCTGGCTAGTCAGCGGCAGGTGGTTGACTCCGCGGTCTCCACCCTCGACCACGAGACGGTCCGCTGCCTGCTGCGCGTGGACGGCCGGCCTCGCCTAGCTGCGTCCGTTGGGAAGGTGACCCGGCTTCCCGGGGTCTGCATCTTGGTCGAGGTGCCTGATGAGGCCCTAGCAGATACACGGCTGTTCCCGCCGTCCTCGCCCGAATTCCTGGCCTTCGGGCGCACACCGTCACCTGACCTGCCGGGCGCGTCCGCGATGTCATACGTCCTCAGCCTGACCGAAGAGGTACCGGCCTTCATTCGCTGTCGCCCCGACGGCACCATCGTTACCACCACTGCTCCAGCGCCAAACCAGGTACTGGAGGCATGGTCCGCAACCCTGTCTGACCACCTGGGCACCCCGGTGAAGATTGTCCGACCAAGCGCACCGAGGAGCGTGCCAGCATGAATGACCTTCTGTACCACTCCGCCCCCGCGGTGGCGCGCGACCTCTCGGAGCAGCTCGTCGAGCTGATCCGAAACCTTCGACCCGATGAGGCGTCGAGGCTCCAGCGGATGCTGGCAGTAGACGAACACCATCGTCCCCAAATGGTCCTCACCGGGCAGTACAGCAGCGGCAAGTCGACCTTGATCGAGGCACTCACGAACGGCAAGTACCGGGTTCCGAGGGGCTCGGCGGTCACGACGGACAGGGTCGAGGTCTTCAACTGGGACGGCATGGTCGACCTGGTCGATACCCCGGGCGTGCAGGCGGGCCGGCCGGAGCACGACGAACGCGCGGAGGAGGCCCTACGCTCCGCAGATCTTGTGCTGTTCACCGTGACCGTCGACTTGTTCGACGATCGCTTGATCGAGCACCTGCGGCACGTCACCGAGGATCTACGAAAGGCGCCGCAGTTGCTTGTGGTGCTCACCAAGTGCCGCAGCCTTCACGCGGCCGCAGGAGTGCGGGAGGCCGAGGTCCGTGAAGCTCTCGGCAGCTTCGCCGACCAGGTGCCGTGGGTCGAGTGCGACGCCAAGACCTACCTGGATGGGCTAGGGGTGGACCCGTCGCGGGCCGCCCGCCGCATCGCGGCGTCCAGGATGGACGAGGTCAGGGACGCGATCAACCGGATCGCGCGGGCCCGCGGTGACTTCGCCCGCTTCCGTGTGGCGCTCCAGCAGGTCGCCCTCGTCGCGGGCGAGGCACTCGCCGCGCTCACGGACGACCCCGACGAGGAAGCAGTCCTGACTGTCCTCGCACGCCAGCGGAGCGCGCTCACAACGCGCCGCGGACTCTTGGACTCGGCCCTCGAACGGCAGGAAACCGAGTTCCGCACAGCGTGTACCCGGGCAGCCGAGCACCTCGCCGACACGGTGGAGTCGATCGAGGAGTCGCCGAACCACGACTGGTCTAGGGTCGACGCCGCCTTCGTGACTCTGAACGACGAGCTGAGCTCGGCGAACCAGAGGTTCGTGGACGGGGTACGCGCCGTCCTGGTCTCTCAGTTTGCCGACTTCACCTCCGAGGTGCGGGAGATTGAGGCGTCGCCGTACGCCCGCCAGTTGCTCGCCCTTGACGTCCAAGGGGACATCGAGACGCAGAACATCCCGGTAGACCCAGGCCTGGTACGCCAGCCAGGTCGGAAGCAACCCCGCGTCCCAGCCTGGGGTCCGAAGTCGATCGAGCATCTGATGGCCTTCCAGAAACTCTGGGGCGCAGGCGACGGCATCAAGAACTCGGCAGGCAGCGCGGGGCACAAGATCGTCTACGAGGCTGGAAAGCTCGTCGACATCAAGTTCAAGCCGTACCAGGCCGTGCGCTGGGCGAACAACATCGGAAAGGGTGCCAAGATCGGCGGCGCTGTACTCCCTGTTGCCCTTGAGACGTATGCGGTCATCAAAGAGGAGCGTCAAGAGGTGCGGGCTGCGAAGGAAAAGATGCGCCGCCGGAACGCCCTGGTCGGCCGCGTCCTTGCGCAGTGCGATGACATCTCGAGGAAGGCGCTTATTCAGGTACGCCTTGAACTCGACGGCGAGTTCGGCAAGGCGCTCCGCGCGATCGACGAGATGAACCGGTCAGTTCGCGACGCGAGGGCCTTCCGTACCGCCCTGGACCGCGAAATCAGCGCGATCCAGCTCGAAGCCCAGTCAATGCTCGATCAACTCGGAGCGCCCGCGCTGGAGGCGTGAGAGTCGAAACGGGGCCTGAACACTGTTCCCGAACGGACGGCGGAGATCCTCGACCGACGTACACCCCGGACACCGCACCAGCCGGCTGGCTCAGACCTGAATCCGCAGGTTGTTGTCGGCTGGTGTCATCGAGTCCCCTGCCGATCGTGTTGGGCCTGGACGGCACGCAGCAGATGGTAGGCGCGGGCCAGCAGGCGGCGGGCGATCGCGGTGGTAGGAGGCCGCGAACTCCGGAGACCGCTTCGCGGTCTGGGTGGCCTCACACAAGATCCACCGCAGCCAGTCCGACCCCTGCTTCGGGATGTGGCCGTGCCGAACGGTTAGATCCGAGCTGCGGACCGCCGGGGTGAGCCCCGCCCACGCGGTGAGCTTACGGGCGGAGGGGAAGCGGTACTTCGGACGGCACTACAACGCGCACAAGCCGAGCAGCGGCAGCACAAAACGGGCCCGACGCTCCTACGGGCTCACCCCACCTCGGACGTGGCAAGGAGCCTGGCAAGGGGGCCTACTGATCTCCGAGGTCTACCACCGCCCGCTTGCCGGAACCACTGGGCGGCCCTTACGGACGGCGCGTCCTGTGCTGAAATTAAGTCAACGCTGCTCGCGCTCCTCACTCACCAGCTCCTCACCGCACGTCAACTCGTCTGACTTCATGGCGAGTTACTCAATCCGTGCCGTAACCTGCCCAGAGGCGCCCGAGAACGGCAAAGGAGTATTACCATGGCCACCGCGCAGGCCCTGAGGGGTTATCTACTCGAAGAGGCTCTGGCATGGCTGCTCCGCAACAGCGGCTACCGCCTCCTGACCCAGGGGGACAAGGACGGATCCGAACTCATCCAAAGACGGAACACACTCCACGTCGTCGGACGGGGAACAGAACATCAGGTCGATGCCCTCGGCGAGTTCCCTTTCACTCCGGCGTTCTCATTGCCCATCCGCCTGTTCCTGGAGGCGAAGTTCTACGACAAGAACCGCACCTGCGGACTGGACGCCGTCCGCAATGCGCACGGTGTCATCAGTGATGTGAACCAAAACTTCACGTATGGGGGTGGCAGTCGGCCTCAACGCCGCTACCACTACTCCTATGCCCTCTTCTCAACCAGTGGATTCAGCAAGAGTGCGCAGCAGTTCGCCCTTGCACACCAGATCTCGCTGATCGACCTATCGGGGGACTCGTTCACATGGCTACGGGAGCACATCCACGCTCTGGCCTCCGCGCTCTGCGCCGCGTCACCGGGGCAAGATGTCCCCAAACGAATCGTGAACTGGGTGCGCACCATGGTGCGGCTGGGCCTGGATACACCGGGGGAAGTGTCTGGTGATTCGTTTGCACTGATCGATGAAGCACTGTCGGCTCCCGCCGATCAGGCCGTACAGAACGCCCTGAACAACTTCGTCCGGGGCCTCAACGACCACGGTGAGGCGGAGCTGCTGATCGCTTTTCCTGCAGCACCTTTCATTCTTCCCCTGCACACCACCAACCGAAAAGGATTCCTCGACTACGCCTCCCGGAGCCCAGCGCACCCAGTCCGCATCAGACGCACAGCCGGTCATGGTGGCTCAGAGTGGCTCATCACCCCCAGAGATAATGACACGGATTCCTATCGCCTCACGTTCACGCTGCCAAAGCACATCGAGGACTGGATCGTCAGCGCTGGTGAGGACGGGCAGCGGCGGCGGAGCGCCGCAGTAAAGGCAGACTTTCTGTCAAACATCACGATATACCGAATGAAAGACTCGGCCCTCAACGTATATCAGCTCATGTATGAGCCAACCGAGCTTCGACGCCGCTAACGAGTCAGCACATGCGTGGGACACCTGAGACGAACACGGCTACCTGGCGGCGCGGGTGTGGAGGTCACTGGAAGAGCCCGCGCGTTGTTCGACCGGGCGGCGGTGTGGCTGGTGAACAACCGCACGACGTTGGTCCGGATGGCGTCCGCGGTCCGCCAGAGGAGAACGACCGACTGCACGCCACACTGGACGAGGAGGTGCCGCGCGGCCTGCGCACCGAGACGGTCCGGCTACTCGAAGTGCCCGAGAACAAGCACGTGTCGGAGCTGGAGCCACTGCGGCTGGGCCCGACGCGGGTGTCCGGCAGGGCTATGGAACTAGCCCTGGCCCGTGCCCTCTAAGTTCGAGACTCGCGCGTCGATGCGGTCCGACGCCGGCCGTGTCCCGACCGCGCGCATATCCGATAAAGCGAGCGCCGAGGTAGTAACGCCGACCGAGTCGGGCCCGTCGAACTACGTCGGCGCTGGGATGACCACCACTTCGGCCTCTATGACCTCGGGCACTGATGACCGGTTGAGGTAGATCAGAACTCCACGCGGGGTCGCTCGCTGATATCCCGACTGAGCAGGGTTCGAACGTCGGCTTCCGGAAGACCGGAACGATTAACGAAATCAGCGAATGAGATACCCGTTGTTTCCATGAGCTCTAGTGCGCGCTGCAGGAGCACGGGAGCTTCTGGATTTCCCAGGAGACCAGGCTCTACTTTTCTCCATCCTCGTACAGACAAGGCTTTCCACCCCTGCGCGTAAGTGTGTTCGCTCATGACACCGAGCGCTTTTGCCCTGACCAAAAGGGCGGCTAGCGAAACATGCCATTTTGCCTTCAAGCGGAGAAATGCGGGCCAGTCGAGCCGCTCCGGGAGTTCGGATCTAATGTCGTCGGCTGGCAAGAGGAAGGCGGCGGCGAACTCGTGGGCTTGACTCTCAGTAACCTTGTTGCCAATTTTTCCCGCGACGCCATGCAAGACTAGGTGGCCAAGTTCGTGGGCTGCATCGAAGCGGGAACGGTCACGCAGACCCTTATCGGCCCCGAGGGCAACAACAGGCCTGTCGGGGAAGTCCACGCAGAATGCATCAACCTTTTCGATGCTGACACGGAAGCGGACAACGACAACTCCGTTCATTTCCAGCAGCCGCACAACATCTCGCACGGGACCACGCGGGACGTTCCAGTGATCACGGATCTGGGCAGCCGCTTGTTCGATATCGACGGACTGAAGAGGCTGCCCTTCGTCGATTGGGACGCGCGGGAGATTGAGGTCGGGCAACGCGACGTGTTTTTCGAGCTCAAGTGCGAGTTCCCGCGCGAGGTGCACGTAGGCGAGCGCTTGTCGGCGATCTCTGGGCGAGGTGGATCGAAGGCTGCGGAAGAACCCGTTGACCTGATCCTGAGCAGGGGGGCGGGCTGGCGCGGCGAAGAACGACGGCGGTACCCGCAGGGCGACCGCAAGTCGGCGAAGCGTCGATGTGGCGGGCTTGGTGTGTCCGTTCTCGAACTGGCTGATCGAAGCTGCGGTGACGGAGCCGACTTCCCGGGCCAGCTGCACCTGGGTGAGTCCACGGAGTTCGCGTGCCATTCGCAGCCTGGCGCGATCGAACAGGGCCGCGATGTCGCCAGGGTCCAGTTGCGGGTCGTTCACGTCGCTCGTCTCCGCGCCAGTCGACGTCCACCGATCAGCGGACGGATCTCGATCTTGAATGCTTCGCTCGCATCTTAGGCACACCTTGGTTACCGGGCGGTCAAATCACCCAGCTCCAGCCGAACACGCCTGAGTGAAGTGTGTCGAGTTGCATCTCCGTCACGTCGTGTATTCTACCTAAAACTCGGAATATGATGTTCAAATCTGAGGTGACCCACCGTGCGTGGGGGGATGGGGTTGAGGGGATGCGGGTTCAGGAGTGCGTGCTGTCGGACGAGGTGATGACCGCAGACTCGGCGGAGGCCGCGTTGTGGGACGCCATCGTGGTACCGGAGGAGATCAAGGAGCGGTTGCGCAACCAGACGGTGTTGTCGCTGCTCGTGCGGCCTGACCTGCCGTTTGCGGTGACGGCGTTGCACGGTTTGTGCACGCTCTACGGCCCTCCCGGCACCGGCAAGACCACCCTGGCACGGGGTCTGCCGGCGCAGGTCGCCCGCTACGTCGCCGGAGGCGCGGTCCGGCGGATCGAGATCAACCCGCACGGGCTAATGAGTGCCGAGCACGGGCAGTCGCAGCAGCGGGTCAGCGAGTTGCTCGGCGAGTACGTGCCGGGTCTCGCGTCGGATGGCGTGCCGACCGTGGTGATCCTCGACGAGGTCGAGTCAATGGCGGTCGCCCGCTCGGCGGCGTCGCTGGCCGCCAACCCGGCCGATGTCCACCGTGCCACCGACGCGGTGCTCACTGCCTTGGATCTCAACGCTGCCGAGCACCCGCACCTGTTCTTCGTCGCGACCAGCAACTTCACCACCGCCCTGGACGAGGCGTTCCTTTCCCGCTCCGACGCCGCCATCCTCGTCCCGCTTCCCGAGCCGGAGGCACTGCGGAAGATCCTGGCCTCCACGCTGCTGATGCTGGCCGACAAGTACCCCACCTTGGGTGAGCTGGCGCGCTCCTCGGCGATGGAGCGCATCGCCGAGGCGGCTCACGGACTAGACGGCCGCCGTACACGCAAGGTGGTCTTCGAAGCCCTGGCTCAGCGACTGGACACGGTGCTGGACCCCAGCAGCCTCACCGAAGACGACCTGGCCGCCGCAGTGCACAACGCCGTCACGGAGACGGGCCAGCCGGAGGTGTCCCGTGCACCGCACTAGGCAGGTGGCGGCCTCTCCCATCCGCAGCGCCAGCGGAACCTGGGCGGTGATCTCGGACCTCGTGGCGGACACTGTGGCGCAGTCCTCCGCGCTGTCCCGCGACGAGGCGGTGGAGGCGATGTCGGCCGCCGAGGCAGTCGGGCGGATGCTGATCGCGGCAGGGCACCTGCAGCAGCACCCGATCACCCTGGTGGCCGGCAAGGTCCACTGCGAGATCACGACGGTGTCCGGCACGGCGGCGCTGACGTTGGACGAGAACCTCAACCCCGTCCCCGGCGCGGCGGGCGCCGACGATTTCACAATCCACCTGCCGTCCCCGGCCCCGCTCCAGGAACAGGTGAAGGCAGCCGTCGACGGTCACTCCCGGTTGTCCGACGCTGTCCCGCCCGCTCCGGAGACGAAGGCGGCCAACTCCGGTCCGCTGATCGACCGTGAGGCTCTGCGGCGGTCGGTGACTCAGCGATGACCTCCACCTATACCTACAGCTACACCCGGACCCACACCGCCACGCACCTGACCGACGTCATCCTCGGCACCATCACCGACATCCTCGCCGACCTGGGGATCAACATGGATCGGTTCCGTCGTGACTGGGTGCAGAACGAGGATGCGATCAAGGCGTGGATCGAGGAGAGCTCCCTCGACACGGTCGTCTTGGAGTGCCACCAGCCCTCGGGCGCCGTGGCACCGGTGATCGAGTTCCCGGTGTCCTACACCACCTCCGGCGACGGCAACGCCGAGTTCACCGCCTCTCGTGCCCGAGCCGCCCGCTTCCGGGCCAAGTTCGACCGGGTGCCCGCGGGCACCACCTACCGGCTGTTCTGCACCTTCAACGGGCCCCGCACCCCGCAACCGGGTTGGGGCCCCAGCCAGCGGGCGAGCACCGACGGCCTGCGCGGCATCACCTTCGGCACCCTCGGCTCCGCCCCGCACGCCTCGACCGGCATGCGGTATTACCACACCTGAGACCACGAGCAGGAAGACACCGCTATGGGATACATCGACGACGCCTTCACCAAGCTCAAGCACAACCTGGAGATCACCCAGACCGAACAGAACCTGGCGAAGGCACGACACGAGGCCATCCGCGATTTCGTCCGGTCGCACTGGGACCTCGCCGACGACTTCCTCACCGGCAGCTACCGGCGCGACACCAAGACGAAGAAGCTCAAGGACATCGACATCTTCGTGGTCCTCGACGCCGACGGTTCCCAGGCCGGCTTCCGCGATCAGGCCCCCATCCAAGTGATCAACGCCCTGGAGACCCTGCTCCGTCAGAAGTGGAGCGACGCCGCCCGCGACGGCATGGCCGTCGTCATCCCCTACGGCCCCGACGACGAGGTCATGTCGATCGACGTAGTCCCCGCCTTCAAGCGAGACGAGGGCGGCTACTACATCCCCAATCCCTCGGCAGGCGACTGGATCGCGACCAACCCCAAGCGCCACCACGAGCTGAGCATCGCCAAGAACGCCGAATGCGACGGCAAGTACGTACCCTTCGTCAAGATGGTCAAGGGTATCAACCGCGAACTCGGTGAGCCCGTGTCGCCCTCCTTCCTGCTGGAGGTCATGGCCCAGTCACTGGTGAAACCGCCGATCGGGCTCTACCAGGACGAGATCGTGTCGTTTCTGGCCACAGCTGCCGAACGCATCGGCGACGAGTGGCCTGACCCCGCTGGCCTGGGCGGTGACGTCAACACCGTCATGAACGCCACTCAGAAGCTCGCCGCGGCCAACGCACTTACCCAGGCCCGCTCCATCGCAGAGCGGGCGGTCGATCTGGAGGACGAGGGCCAGGAGCGCGCCGCCTACGACGAGTGGAAGAAGCTGTTCGGGAACAGGATGACCAGGCCATGAACCTCTCCACCGACCCCGGCGGCGTCCACGGGATCCCGCCTCGGGCTATCCACGAGCGGCAGCTCGACGACGACATGTTGCTCCTCCAGCGCGCCGCGTCGGCAAGCCACCAACGCGGCCAGTTCCTCGAAGCCGTGCGCGTCACCGCCGCCGTCGCGCTCGCCGCCGCCGGTGTCCTGATCACGCTGATCGGCCACGGCCGGACAGTGGTCTCGATCGTCGGGTTCTTCTGGTTCGTCGTCTCCGCGTTCCTGCTCAAGGGCCTCGCCGGTAACACCGCCCGCCAGGGCGCCCTGCTCCAGGAGATGTTCGACGTCGCCCTATTTCACTTGCCGTGGCGCGCCACCGTTGCAGGCGACCCCGTCCCCGACCCCGACATCCGCCGTCTCGCGCGCAAGCTCCCCCGAGGTGGTCCCAAGGACAAGCGCATCACCGACGGCTGGTACGACCCCACCCACGACGTCCACCACCCCTACGACGTCTTCATCGCCCAGGAACAGAACCTCGCCTGGGACGCCCGCCTCCGCCGCCGCTACAGCCACCTCATCGCCGCTACCGCGATGCTGTGGGCCGGCGTCGGCCTCGTCGCTGGTCTGGTGGTCGCGGACGCCACTCTGGGCGACACCCTCCTCAGCTTCTTCGTCCCATCCCTGGCGGCCTACCAGATCGCTTACGAGATCTGGTCCGGCCAACGCAAGGTGGCCGACGAACGCGACCGCCTCACCAAGGTCGTCAACACCGAGCTACACAACGGACGCCCCGGCCCCGTCCCCGCCGACGAATGGCACCGCCTTCGAAACGTTGCACGGGACGTTCAGGACGGCGTACTCCGCACCCGCCTGGACACCACCCGAGTACCCGAGTGGTTCTACAAACGCTTCCGCGACGACGACGAATGCGACTTCGGCGATACCGCAGAAGGCCACCGCGTCCGCCTTGCCCAAAACACGCCCCCGCTAACATAGTTCGCTGGGCGGGATGCTCCGGGCCCGCCCTCCCGTAGCGGCTTACTGATCATTTCAGTATGAGTTTGGCTCACAGGCTTGGCAGTTGGGCTGGTGAGCGGCAGAGTTCTGCAGATGTCGGATGATCTTGTGCCTGATGATCTGTGGGACCGTGTCGCTCCGCTGCTCCCGCATCGCCCACCGCGGCGCCGGCGGTACCCGGGCCGGCTGCCCGCGGATGACCGTGCGGCTCTGCGCGGGATCATCTACGTGCTGCGCACGGGTGTGACTTGGGCGCACGTGCCGGCCGAGACGATCGGCTGCAGCGGGGTGACGTGCTGGCGGCGCCTGCGGGACTGGACCGAGGCCGGTGTCTGGCCCCGCCTGCACGCCATCCTCCTCACGGAACTCCGCAAGGCCGGACTGTTGGACATGGAGGACGCCGCGGTCGACGGCTCGCACGTCAGAGCTCTCAAAGGGGGGGCTCACACCGGACCTTCGCCGGTCGACCGCGCGCGCCGGGGCAGCAAGCACCACCTGATCACCGACCGGCACGAAACCCCCCTCGCAGTGTCGTTGACCGGCGGGAACCGGCACGATGTCACCCAGCTCATGCCCCTGCTGGACGCGATCCCCCGCATCCGCGGCCTGGTGGGCCGGCCCCGCCACCGGCCACGGCGGCTGTTCGCCAACCGCGGCTACGACTACGACAAGTACCGGCGGCTCCTCCGCGCCCGCGGCATCACGCCAAAGTTCGCGCGCAAGGGGACGGCCCACGGGTCCGGCCTGGGCAGGACCAGGTGGGTCGTCGAGCGAACCTTCGCCTGGCTCCACCAGTTCAAACGCCTGCGGATCCGCTACGCGATACGAGCCGACCTCCACCTCGGACTTCTCCAACTCACCTGCAGCATCATCTGCTTGAGACGACTCCGAACCTCATTCTGAAATGATCAGTTAGAGGTCGCGGCCGTGGATCGTGTCGGACGAACTGTGGTCGCTGATCGAGCCGTTGTTGCCCGAGCCGGGGCCGAAGCTGGTGGCGGGCCGGCCACGGGTGCCGGACCGGGAGGCGTTGTGCGGGATCCTGTTCGTGCTGCACACCGGGATCCAGTGGGAGTACCTGCCCCAGGAGCTGGGCTTCGGATCCGGTATGACCTGCTGGCGGCGCCTGGCCGCATGGAACGAGGCCGGTGTGTGGGAGAAGCTGCACCTGGTGCTGCTGAAGAAGCTGCGGTCGGCGAAGCGGCTGGACTGGTCCCGGGCGGTGATTGATTCCTCCCACGTGCGGGCGGCCCGGCGGGGCCCAAAAGCGGTCCCAGCCCGGTCGACCGTGCACGGCCGGGCAGCAAGCACCACGTCCTGGTCGACGGGCAGGGCATCCCGCTCGCAGTGTCGCTGACCGGCGGAAACCGCAACGACGTCACCCAGCTCCTGCCCCTGCTGGACAAGGTCCCACCGGTCGCCGGCGTCGTCGGCAGGCCACGGCGACGGCCGGACATGCTCTTCGCGGACCGCGGCTACGACCACGACAAGTACCGGCGGCTGCTGTGGAAAGGAGGCATCCGGCCCGTGATCGCCGAACGAGGACAGCCGCACGGCTCTGGCCTGGGCATCTTCCGCTGGGTCGTCGAGCGAACGATCTCCTGGCTGCACGGCTTCCGCCGCCTGCGCATCCGCTGGGAACGGCGCGACGACATTCACGAGGCCTTCCTCGGCCTCGCTACCTGCCTCATCACCCACCGACACGTCCAACGCCTTTGTTAGGACCTCTTATAGTCGCCCCGGCCTACAAGGGTAGAAACGGGCTAGGTTTGCCGTGCCAGTAGATGCGCAGTGCGTCGCGGGCTCGGGTGGTGGCGACGAACGGCTGGTTGCGGCTCTTCTTGAGTTCGCGTTCGTATCGCTTGGGGTCGGTCGTCTCGTACTTCTCGATGACGGCGGTGCGGGAGGATGCCGTCGCTCGCGCCGATGACCGCGAGCTTCTGGTACTCAAGTCCCTTGAAGCGATGCATCGTTCCGATGTGGACCTCGCCGCCGCCCTGTGGGCCGTCCTTGGTGAGGGTCGCTGTGGTGATGCCGTGCTTCGTCTCCAGGTCGGCGGCGACCCGGCCTGCCATGTCGCCGTCGGCGACGCAGACGGCCGTGGTGCCGCTCGGGTCGCGCACGGTGCCGTCCTTGTCAGGCTTGGTGATGTCCGCGCGCCACTGCTTGAGGGCCTCGGCGAGCTGAGTGATCTCGTCGGTCCAGTCGGTGCAGGCGACATACTCGGGGGCCGGCCCGTGCAGCAGGGAGTGGTAGCCGTCGAGGATGTCGGTGCCGTCGTCGAGGTCGTCATAGGTGCCCCCGCGGACGAGCTTGGCAGCCTGGTCGAGGATCTCCTGGGTGGTGCGGTAGCTCAGCGTCAGCTTCGATGAGCGGCCGCGGATGTTGATGCCGACGGTGGAAAGGGTGACTTGCCGGTCCTAGATTCGCTGGTGGGTGTCGCTGACGATGAACAGGTCGTCCGGGCCGGTCGCGACCATGGCGCGCAGCATCTTCCAGTGGGCGGGGCTGAGGTCCTGGGCCTCGTCGACGACGATATGGCGGTAGCGACGACGCAGGTAGCGCATCGCGGAGCTGTTGTCGTCGAGGTGGGCGAGGTCACCGCCGCCGATGTCCGCCTTGAGAGGCGCAGTACCCGGACCGCCACCGCCCCACCCCCTCACCGAGCCGATCACGAGGCCTGAAGGCCCCAGAAACGACGAAATACCGGTGAGTCACATGACTCGACCGGTAATTCGTGAACGCTTCGGGACGATCTCGTGAACGTCCCTCTGGTGTCCGAGGGGGGACTTGAACCCCCACGCCCGATAAAGGGCACTAGCACCTCAAGCTAGCGCGTCTGCCATTCCGCCACCCGGACCAGGTGTCTGCCGCCCTGCGTGGGTGTGTTCCCCGCGGCGACATGGACAACAATACCAAGGTTTCGGAGTGCGTTTCACCTGCGTATCCGCCCCCCTGGCGGCGGGGCCGGGAGACTGCGGGCCGGCCCTGACCGGAATCGGCCCCCGCGGCGGTGGCCGAAAGTCTCTCCGGCCCCCTGGACAACCTGCACGGCGTGCGGGATAACAGGCTCAGCATTCGTCGACTGTATGCAATGTGCTGTATGCACCTCGTGAGACGCTCCGCACCCTACGCAAAGGACAGGACGTCGCCATGCCCGACGACACCCAGGACCTGATCTCCGGTGGCCATCTCGTGGCCAAGGCGCTGAAAGCGGAAGGGGTCGACCGCGTCTACACCCTGTGCGGCGGCCACATCATCGACATCTACGACGGCTGTGTGGACGAGGGGATCGAGGTCGTCGACGTACGCCACGAGCAGGTGGCCGCGCACGCCGCCGACGGCTACGCCCGCATCACCGGCAAACCGGGCTGCGCGGTCGTCACCGCCGGGCCCGGGACGACCGACGCCGTCACCGGCGTCGCCAACGCCCTCCGCGCGGAGTCCCCGATGCTGCTGATCGGCGGCCAGGGCGCGCTGGCCCAGCACAAGATGGGCTCCCTCCAGGACCTGCCGCACGTCGACATGATGACGCCGATCACCAAGTTCGCCGCGACCGTGCCGGACACCGCGCGGGCGGCGGACATGGTGTCGATGGCCTTCCGGGAGTGCTACCACGGCGCGCCCGGACCCTCCTTCCTGGAGATCCCCCGGGACGTGCTGGACGCCAGGGTGCCTCGCGCGGCGGCCCGGGTGCCGCGGGCCGGCGCCTACCGGGCCTCGACCCGCTCGGCCGGCGATCCGGACGCGGTCGAGCGGCTCGCCGACCTGCTGACGCACGCCGAGAAGCCGGTGATCCTGCTGGGCAGCCAGGTGTGGACGACCCGGGGCACCGGGGCCGCCGTCGAGCTGGTGCGCGCCCTGGACATCCCGGCGTACATGAACGGCGCCGGGCGCGGCACCCTCCCGCCGGGCGACCCGCACCACTTCCAGCTCTCCCGGCGCCACGCCTTCTCCCACGCCGACGTCATCGTGATCGTCGGCACCCCGTTCGACTTCCGCATGGGCTACGGCAAGCGCCTCTCCCCCGCCGCGACGGTCGTGCAGATCGACCTGGACTACCGCACCGTCGGCAGGAACCGCGACATCGCCCTCGGCATCGTCGGCGACGCCGGCCTGGTGCTGGCGGCGGTGGCCGAGGCCGCGACCGGACGCCTCGGCAGCGGCGCGGCCCGGCGCAAGGAGTGGCTGGAGGAGCTGCGCGCCGTCGAGCGGGCGGCGGTGCGGAAGCGGCTGCCGCAACTGCGGTCGGACGCCTCGCCGATCCATCCGTACCGGCTGGTCAGCGAGATCAACGACTTCCTCACCGAGGACTCCGTCTACATCGGCGACGGCGGCGACATCGTCACCTTCTCCGGGCAGGTCGTGCAGCCCAAGTCTCCCGGCCACTGGATGGACCCGGGCCCGCTCGGCACGCTCGGTGTCGGCATCCCCTTCGTGCTCGCCGCCAAGCAGGCCCGGCCCGACAAGGAGGTGGTCGCCCTGTTCGGGGACGGCGCCTTCTCCCTCACCGGCTGGGACTTCGAGACCCTGGTCCGCTACGGCCTGCCGTTCGTCGGCGTCGTCGGCAACAACTCCTCCATGAACCAGATCCGCTACGGCCAGTCGGCCAAGTACGGCAAGGACCGCGAGCGCGTCGGCAACACCCTCGGCGACGTCCCGTACGACAGGTTCGCGCAGATCCTCGGCGGCTACGGCGAGGAGGTCCGCGACCCCGCCGAGATCGGTCCCGCCCTGCGCCGGGCCCGCGAGTCCGGCAAGCCGTCGCTGATCAACGTCTGGGTCGACCCGGACGCGTACGCCCCCGGAACCATGAACCAGACCATGTACAAGTGAGGGGAACGCCCATGACCGCCAGGGCACTCGAGGGCATCCGCGTCCTCGACATGACCCACGTCCAGTCCGGGCCGTCCGCCACGCAGCTACTCGCCTGGCTCGGCGCCGACGTCGTCAAACTGGAGGCGCCGTCCGGCGACATCACCCGCAGGCAGCTTCGGGACCTGCCGGACGTCGACTCCCTCTACTTCACGATGCTCAACTGCAACAAGCGGAGCATCACCCTGAACACCAAGACCGGGCGCGGCAGGGAGATCCTCACCGAGCTGATCCGGCGCTCGGACGTCCTGGTCGAGAACTTCGGGCCGGGCGCCGTCGACCGGATGGGCTTCCCCTGGGAACGCGTCCGGGAGATCAACCCGCGGATCGTCTACGCCTCCGTCAAGGGGTTCGGGGACGGCCCCTACACCCGGTTCAAGGCGTACGAGGTGGTCGCGCAGGCCATGGGCGGCGCGATGTCGACCACCGGGTTCGCGGACGGGCCGCCGCTGGCGACGGGCGCGCAGATCGGGGACTCCGGGACGGGTGTGCACGTCGTGGCGGGGATCCTCGCGGCCTTGTTCCAGCGCGAGCGGACCGGGCGCGGGCAGCGGGTCGGCGTGGCCATGCAGCACGCCGTGCTCAACCTGTGCCGGGTGAAGCTGCGCGACCAGCAGCGCCTGGCGCACGGGCCGCTCGCCGAGTACCCCAACACCGACTTCGGCGAGGAGGTGCCCCGCTCGGGCAACGCCTCCGGCGGCGGTCAGCCGGGCTGGGCGGTCAGATGCGCGCCGGGCGGCCCGAACGACTATGTGTACGTCATCGTGCAGCCGGCCGGCTGGCGGCCGGTCACCGCGCTCATCGGCCGGCCCGAACTCGCCGACGACCCGGAGTGGGCGACGCCGGAGGCCCGGCTGCCGAAGCTCGCCAAGATGTTCCAGCTGATCGAGGAGTGGTCGGCCACGCTCCCCAAGTGGGAGGTGCTGGACCGGCTGACCGCGCACGGCGTCCCGTGCGGCCCGGTCCTGTCCACCAAGGAGATCATCGAGGACGCCTCGCTGGCCGCCGACGGCATGGTGGTGCGCGTCCCGCACCCCGAGCGCGGCGAGTTCGTGACCGTCGGCAGTCCGCTGAAGCTGTCCGACTCCCCCGTGGAGGTGACCGCCTCGCCGCTCCTCGGCGAGCACAACGAAGAGGTCTACGCCGGCGAACTGGGCCTCGGGCAAGAGGAACTGCGCCTGCTGAAGTCGGACGGGGTGATCTGAGGTGCGGGCCGAGGACCGGAGGGACAGCGTGCGCGCCGAGGACCCGAAGGGGAGCGTGCGGGCCGAGGACCGGAGCGAGAGCGTGCGCGCCGAGGACCCGAAGGAGGGCGTGCGCGCCGAGGACCGGAAGGAGAGCGTGCGGGCCCTGCTGCGGGCCGTGCGGGCCGAGGGCCGTACCGCGCTGACCGCGCCCGAGGGCAGGGTGCTCGCCGACGCGTACGGGATCGCCGTGCCGGGCGAGGCGCTGGCCGGGGACGTGGACGAGGCGGTGGCCGCGGCGGCGCGTCTGGGCGGGCCGGTGGTGCTGAAGATCGTCTCGCCGGACATCCTGCACAAGACCGAGGCCGGCGGGGTCGTGGTGGGCGTGGCCGGAGCGGCGGACGTGCGGGCCGCGTTCCACCGGATCGTGGAGAACGCGCGCGCGTACGACGCCGGCGCCCGCATCGTGGGCGTCCAGGTGCAGGAGCTGGTGCCGGCGGGCCAGGAGGTCATCGTCGGCGCGGTCACCGATCCGGCGTTCGGCAAGGTGGTGGCGTTCGGGCTCGGCGGGACGCTGGTCGAGGTGCTGAAGGACGTCACGTTCCGCCTCGCGCCGGTCACCGCCGACGAGGCGCTGTCGATGCTCGGCTCCATCCGGGCGGCGCCCGTGCTGCGCGGGGTCCGCGGCCGGCCCGGGGTGGACCGGCGGGCGGTGGCCGAACTGATCCGGCGGGTCTCCGAACTGGTCGCGGACTTCCCGGAGATCGCGGAGGTGGACCTCAATCCGGTGATCGCGACGGCCCGGGGCGCGGTCGCCGCGGACATCCGGGTGATCCTGGCCGAGCGGCAGCCGGTGCCGAGGAGGAGGTACACCCGCGAGGAGGTCCTCACGTCCATGCGCCGGCTGATGCGTCCCTCCGCCGTCGCCGTGATCGGCGCCTCCCCCGAGCCCGGGAAGATCGGCAACTCGGTGCTGCGGAACCTGCTGGACGGCGGGTTCGCCGGTGACATCCACCCGGTCAACCCCCGGGCCGACGACATCCTGGGCCGCAAGGCGTACCGGAGCGTCCTGGACGTGCCCGGCGAGGTGGACGTGGCCGTCTTCGCCATCCCGGCCCGGTCCGTCGCGGCGGCCCTGGAGGAGGTGGGGCGCAAGGGCATCCCCAACGCCGTGCTCATCCCGTCCGGGTTCGCGGAGACCGGCGAGCACGCGCTCCAGGCGGAGATCACCGAGATCGCCGAGCGGTACGGCGTCCGCCTGCTCGGCCCGAACATCTACGGCTACTACTCCCCCTGGCACGACCTGTGCGCCACGTTCTGCACGCCGTACGACGTGAAGGGCCCGGTGGCGCTGACCTCGCAGTCCGGCGGGATCGGCATGGCCGTCCTGGGCTTCGCCCGCACCACGCGGACGGGAGTGTCGGCGATCGTCGGCCTCGGCAACAAGGCGGACCTGGCCGAGGACGACCTGCTCACCTGGTTCGGCGAGGACCCGCACACCGAGTGCGTCGCCATGCACTTCGAGGACCTCAAGGACGGGCGGGCGTTCGTGGCGGCGGCGCGCGCCACCGTGCCGAGGAAGCCGGTCGTGGTGCTGAAGGCGGGCCGTACGGCGGCGGGCGCGCGGGCGGCCGGCTCGCACACCGGCGCGCTCGCGGGCGACGACGCGGTCTACGACGACATCCTGCGCCAGGCCGGGGTGATCCGGGCGCCCGGCCTGGAGGACCTGCTGGAGTACGCGCGCGCGTTGCCGGTCCTGCCCGTCCCGCGCGGTGACAACGTCGTCATCATCACCGGCGCAGGCGGCAGCGGGGTGCTGCTGTCGGACGCGGTGACGGACAACGGGCTGCGCCTGATGGAGATCCCGCCCGACCTGGACGAGGCGTTCCGCCGGCTCATCCCGCCGTTCGGCGCGGCCGGCAACCCGGTCGACCTCACCGGCGGCGAGCCGCCGTCGACGTACGAGGCGGCGATCCGGCTGGGTCTGGCGGACCCGCGCGTGCACGCCCTGGTGCTCGGCTACTGGCACACCATCCTCACCCCGCCGATGGTGTTCGCCGAACTCACCGCGCGGGTGGTGGCCGAGTTCCGCGCGCGGGGCGTGGAGAAGCCGGTGGTGGCGTCCCTGGCCGGTGACGTGGAGGTCGAGGAGGCCTGCCGGTACCTGTTCGCCCGGGGTGTCGTGGCGTACCCGTACACGACCGAGAAGCCGGTGGCCGTGCTCGGCGCGAAGTACCGGTGGGCGCGGGCGGCCGGCCGGCTGCCGGACGGTTCCTGAGGCCGGCGCCGCACCCCCGTTCCTCCAGGTGCCCCGGGCCCGTCCCGGCCCGGGGCGCCGTCCCTCATCCGCATCCCCCGGCGAGGAGCTGGACGGACATGACGTCAGATCCCATGAAGACACGGCACACTCCGGCCGGACCGGACGCGCCGCAGCCCGCGTACCGCGAGGTGACCGACGCCCGCGGCCGGGTCTACCGCGTCGGCGAGACGGACCGGGACATCCTCGGTCACCCCCGCGCGCTCATGGTGTACCTGCCGTGGGTCTCCATGATGGCCATCAGCGTCTCGGAGTACGCCTACGGCTCCGCGGAGGACACCCTGTCGGCGGCCCACGGCTGGACCCAGAGCAACACGTTCTGGATCCTGAGCGTCTGGGTCTTCTTCCAGGCCGGCGTCGCCTTCCCGGCCGGGTGGCTGCGCGAGCGCGGCCTCCTCACGGCGCGGCGCGCGATGCACCTGGGCGCCGTGATGTGTCTGCTCGGCTTCCTGGCCCTGTCCCATCTGCGCGAGGTGCTGCCGGCCGTCCTCGGCTTCGGCGTCGTGGGCGGGGCCGGCTCCGGGCTGATCTACGCGACGTGCATCAACATGGTCGGCAAGTGGTTCCCGGAGCGGCGCGGCGCCAAGACCGGCTTCGTCAACGGGGGCTTCGCCTACGGCTCGCTGCCCTTCATCTTCATCTTCAACTACGCCTTCGACACCGGCAATTACCACCGGGTGCTCGATCTGATCGGCGTCTACGTCCTGCTCGTGGTCGCCGCCTGCGCGTGCTTCTTCCGGGACCCGCCGAAGAACTGGTGGCCGGCCGGCCTCGACCCGCTGTCGCGGTCCGGCGGGAGCGCGGTGAGCCTGGCCAAGAACCCGCCCGCGGTACGGCAGTACACGCCCGGCGAGGCCGTCCGGACCGGGATGCTCCCGCTGATGTGGGTCATGATCGTGCTGACGGCGGGGGTGTCCATCTTCGGGATCTCCTTCCAGGTGGACTTCGCCAAGGAGGTCGGCTTCGGACCGCTGGTCGCCGCCTCCTCGATGGGCGTCATGGCCGTCGTCAACGGCGTCGGGCGCGCGGTGGTCGGCTGGCTCTCGGACCTGTGGGGCCGCAGGACGACGCTCGTGTTCGTGATCGTGGTGCTCGGGCTCGCCCAGTTCGGCGTCATCTGGGCCGGCGACCTGCGCAACCAGTGGCTGTTCCTGTTCTTCGCCTTCCTGTCCGGCTTCGGCGGCGGCGCGTTCTACCCGCTGTTCGCCGCGCTCACCCCGGACTACTTCGGCGAGAACTACAACGCCACCAACTACGGCCTGGTCTACAGCGGCAAGCTGGTCAGCGGCCTGTTCGGCGGCGGGCTCGGCTCGCTGGTGGTCGGCGCCTGGGGCTACGACGGCGCCTACGCGCTGGCCGGCGGGGTCTCGATGGCCGCGGCGGCGCTCGCCCTGCTGCTGCGGCAGCCGGGCCGGTCCGGCGCGGGTCCGGCACCGGCGGCGCGGCCGGTCAACTGACGGCCGTGCCGGCGCCCCGCACCCCCGGGTGCTCCCCTCGCGCGGCCGGCCGGCCGCGCACCGGAGGGGGAACGCCCGCGCGTCACCGGCCGGTACGGCGCGGGCGTCGCTCAGTCCGTCCCGCGCGCGTGGTACGAGCGCCGGGTGTGCTCGGTGTGCTCGCGCATCAGCCGGGTGGCGCGCTGTTCGTCACGGCCGGCGATCGCGGCGATGAGCGCCCGGTGCTCGGTCCAGGACTGGCCGCCGCGCCGCCGGGCCACCGGGGTGTAGTACCAGCGGACCCGCCGGTCCACCTGGGCGGCGAGTCCGGCGAGGACGGTGTTGCCGGCCAGCTCCATCACCTTGCTGTGGAACGCCGCGTTCAGGGCGACCGCGCGGTCCACGTCCTCGGCCGCCACCGCCCGCTCGCCCTCGTCGCACAGCTCCTCCAGCACGGCGATGGAGTCGGCGTCCGCGTGGGCGGCGGCCAGCCGGGCCGCCTCCGCCTCCAGCAGCGTGCGGACCGTGAGGAGCTGGTCGGCCTCCTCCTCGGTCGGCTCGTGCACGAACGCGCCCTGGGCGGGCCGCAGATCGACCCAGCCCTCGGTGTTGAGCCGTTGCAGCGCCTCGCGCACGGGCTGCCGGGAGACGCCGAGGTGCCCGGCGAGTTCGCTCTCCACCAGATGCTGGCCGGGCCGGAGGGCGCGGGTGGTGATCAGTTCCAGCAGCGCCTCGTACACGCGCTCGCGCAGCGGGCCCGGGCGTTCCAGCCTGGGCACCGCCCCCGGCGGCAGTCCGGTCGACAACATCGCGGTCTCCTCCTGGGCGGGTCGGAACGCGTGGGCGCTGGAGGCTCAGTATCGATTGTCTTTCGTCTACAGTCTACGGCGCACAGGATCCAGTCCGCGGGCGCGCGGTGTTCGGGCCCAAGCGAGCGGTGCTCAGGGGCAGCGGACGACCTGGCCGGCGTAGGAGAGGTTGCCGCCGAAGCCGAACAGCAGCACCGGGTCGCCGGCGCGCAGCGCGCCCTGTTCGCGCAGCTTGGAGAAGGCGAGCGGGATGCTGCCGGCCGAGGTGTTGCCGGATTCGGCGACATCGCGGGCGATCACCGCGTTGACGGCGCCCAGCTTCTCGGCCAGCGGCTCGATGATCCGCAGATTGGCCTGGTGCAGGACGACCCCGGCCAGTTCCGCGGGGCTCACCCCGGCCTTCTCGCAGGCCTGGCGGGCGAGGGCCGGCAGCCGTGTGGTGGCCCAGCGGTAGACGCTCTGGCCCTCCTGCGCGAACCGCGGCGGTGTGCCCTCGATCCGCACCGCGTGCCCCATCTCCGGCACCGAGCCCCACAGCACCGGACCGATGCCGGGTTCCTCTCCCGGCGGGCACGCGGTCACGACGGCGGCCCCGGCCCCGTCGCCGACGAGGACGCAGGTGCCGCGGTCGGTCCAGTCGGTGACGTCGGACATCTTGTCGGCGCCGATGACCAGCGCGCGGGTGGCGGCGCCGGCCCGCAGGGTGTGGTCGGCGGTGGCGAGCGCGTGGGTGAAACCGGCGCAGACCACGTTGAGGTCCAGCGCGGCGGGGGACGGGATGCCGAGCCGGGCCGCGACCCGGGCGGCGGTGTTCGGGGAGCGGTCGACGGCGGTGGAGGTGGCGACGATGACCAGGTCGATGTCGCCGGGGGTCAGACCGGCCGCGGCGAGGGCCTTGGCGGCGGCGTGCGCGGCCAGCTCGTCCACGGGCTCGTCGGGGCCGGCGATGCGCCGGGTCCGGATGCCCACGCGGCTGCGGATCCACTCGTCGCTGGTGTCGACCATGGCCGCCAGGTCGTCGTTGGTCAGCACCCGGGCGGGCTGGTAGTGGCCGATGGCGACGATGCGCGAGCCGTTCATACGGGGATCCCCTCGTTGCCGTGGATGGCGGGATGCTCCAGTCTGGTCAGTGACTCGCGGGTACGACGGCAGGTGAGGCCACAGGATTCCGGCGCCGCGATTGTCGGCTCCGGTCAGCCGGCCGCCGCTTTCCGGCATCCGGCCGCCCGCCGGCGCCGGCGGGGCACAGACAGGGGCGGACAGGGGCGGGCCGGCCGGGACCGCACCGGCACCGGTCGGGACCGCCGGACCGCCGCGTAGGACAATGGGACCGATCCGCAGCAAGGGCCGTTTCGGCTGCCAGTACGCACAGAACCGGGGCTGATCAGAACATGGGACGAGTCACGGAACGCCGCAAGGTCCTGCGCATCCGGGACGGGGCGGTCACCACCCGGCCGGACACGCTCGTCGCGGAGGAGCCGCTGGAGATCCGGCTGAACGGCAAGCCGCTGGCGATCACCATGCGGACGCCCGGCGACGACTTCGCGCTGGCGGCCGGTTTCCTGGTCAGCGAGGGCGTCCTGGCCACGGCGGCCGACCTGCGGAACATCGTCTACTGCGCGGGAGCCACCGAGGACGGGTCGAACACCTACAACGTGGTCGACGTCCGGACCGCGCCCGGTGTCGCGGTCCCGGACTTCACCCTGGAGCGCAACGTCTACACCTCCTCCTCGTGCGGCCTGTGCGGCAAGGCCAGCCTGGACGCCGTCCGCACGACCGCGCGCTGGCCGATCGCCGACACTCCCCCGCTCCGGGTCGCCCCCGAGCTGCTGGCGGCCCTGCCCGACCGGCTGCGGGCGGCCCAGCGGGTGTTCGACCGGACCGGCGGCCTGCACGCGGCGGCCCTGTTCGACGAGCACGGGGAACTGCTGGACACCCGCGAGGACGTGGGCCGGCACAACGCGGTCGACAAGCTGGTGGGACGGGCGCTGCGCGACGACGCGCTGCCGCTGTCCCGGACGATCCTCATGGTCTCCGGCCGGGCCTCGTTCGAGCTGGTCCAGAAGGCGGTCATGGCGGGCATCCCGGTGCTCGCGGCCGTCTCGGCGCCGTCGTCGCTGGCGGTGGACCTGGCGGCGGAGACGGGCCTGACCCTGGTGGGTTTCCTGCGGGGCAGCTCGATGAACGTGTACGCGGGCGAGTCCCGGATCACCCTGCGGGAACCGGCCGCCCACGGCTGACCGGGCCACACGGACACACGGGCACCGGCCGGCCGGGCCGGCCTGGGCCCGGGCGCGGTCGTCCCGCGGCCGTGACCGCGGCTTGTCGCGGTTCTTGTGAGGCGCGTCTCACCCAACTACCTTCAGGGGACCGCACGTTGGACGTGGGATGTCCGGATGTCCAGCCGTGCGGCCGACGAAGGGCAGGTCGCACGTGCCGCCAGGTCTCCGCGCCCGTCTCCGCCCGCTGCTCACCGCCGCCGCGGCCGCGGCCGGCCTGCTCCTGCCGTTCCTCACCGCTCTCCCGGCAGGCGCCCAGCCAGCGCCCCGCGCACCGGTGTTCGCGCAGCAGGTGCTCTTCAAGGCCGCACAGGACCCCGGGTACGCGTGCTTCCGCATCCCGGCGATCGTGCGCACGACCGACGGCACCCTGCTGGCGTTCGCCGAGGGCCGGGTCCTCAACTGCGGTGACGCCGCCGACATCGACCTGGTGCTCAAGCGCTCCACCGACGGCGGGCGCACCTGGGGACCGCTCCGGGTGGTCGGCGAGGGCGCCGGCGACACGCACGGCAACCCGGCCCCCGTCGTGGACCGCGTCACCGGCCGGGTCTGGCTCGCGGAAACGTACAACACGGGCCGTACGGACGGCGCGAGTTGCTCCGTACCCTGCGACCGGACCCCGCACCTCCAGTACAGCGACGACGACGGCCTGACCTGGTCACCGCCGCGTGACCTGAGTCCCGAGATCCTGCCCGCCGACTGGAACTCCTGGTACGCCACCGGGCCCGTGCACGGCATCCAGCTCACCCGCGGCCGGTACGCGGGACGCCTGGTGTTCGGCGTCAACGCCGAGACGTTCGCCGGCGGCCGGATCACCGCCAACCACGCGGCCCTGATCGTCAGCGACGACCACGGCGGCCACTGGCGGACCGGCGCCACCGACTCCTGGCCCGTCGCCGACGACGGCACCTTCCGGCAGAAGCCCTCCGAACTGGCCCTCGCCGAGCGCGGTGACGGTTCGCTCCTGGTCAGCGGGCGGGAGCAGGACGGCACCGACCTCGGCCACCGCACCCAGGCCGTCAGCCGCGACGGCGGCACCGCGTTCACCGCGCCCTTCCGCGGCCTGCCGGACCTGTACACCCCGCAGGTGCAGGGCTCGCTGCTGCGGCTGGGCGACCGGCTGCTGCTCGCCTGCCCCGGCGACCCGGACCGGCGCCGCACGATGATGATCCGCTCCTCCTACGACGGCGGGCGCACCTGGGACAGCGCCGACCGCGGCACGGTCGTCACCACCGACTGGTCCGGCTACTCCGATCTGGTGCGCGCCGACGCCGGCACGGTGGGCCTGCTGTACGAGGGCGGCGCGGCGGACGCCCGCGACGAGATCCGCTTCGCCCGCTTCACCGAGGACTGGCTGGCGCCGCGCCGCGGTCCCGACCCGGTCACCGCCGACCTCGCCCCGCGCGCCCGCCCGGCGGCGGTGCTCGGCGGCCCGGCGCGGACCGACGGCGTGTCCGGGAACGCGCTGGAGTTCGACGGCACCGACGACGCGGTCCGGCTGCCGTACCGCGCGGGCCTGCCGCTGGGGACGGCGGACTTCACGGTGTCGCTGTGGTTCCGGTACACGGCGGCGGCCGGGGAGCAGCCGCTGCTGTGGATGGGCGGGACCGGCACCAACCAGCCCCAGGTGTGGCTGCGCGGCGAGCCGGCGAGCGACCGGATGCAGGCGCTGATCACCGTACGGAACGGGGCCGGCGCCGCGCAGAGCGCGTCCGTGCGCACGGCCGTCGCGTACAACGACGGCCGCTGGCACCACGCCGTGCTGCGGCGCGGCGGCGGCCGGCTGTCGCTGTCGGTCGACGGCACGGAGACCGCCACGGCGGACCGGCCGGGCTCGGTCAGCCGCAACTCGCCCTTCGGTGTCCACCTCGGTCAGCGCATGGACGGCCGGGCCTTCCTCACCGGCGCGCTGGACGAGGTGCGGATCTGGGACCGGGCACTGACCGACGAGGAGCTGGCCGACCCGGAGGTGCTGCGGTCAGCGCAGGACACGGTGGTGTGGCTGCCCCTGGACCGGGTGCGCGGCTGATCCGCCGCCCGTGTCCGCGCTCGTCCCGGCCGTGTCCCCGGCCTCCTGGGCGGCGGCCGCCTCCAGGTCGTGGGCCCGGCGCTTGGCGATGACCGCGCACACCATCAGTTGCATCTGGTGGAAGAGCATCAGCGGCAGGACGGCCAGGGAGGCCTGGCCGGCGAACAGGACGCTCGCCATCGGCAGCCCGGACGCGAGGGACTTCTTCGACCCGGCGAACTGGATCGCGATCCGGTCCTCCCGGCTGAAGCCGAGCGCCTTGGCGCCGTACCAGGTCAGGGCCAGCATGACCGCCAGCAGGACGGCCTCGACGCCGAGCAGCCCGGCCAGCCGCAGCGGGCTGACCTGGTGCCAGACGCCCCGGATCATGCCCTCGCTGAAGGCGGTGTAGACGACCAGCAGGATGGAGCCGCGGTCGACGAGGCCGAGGACCTTCTTGTGCCGGGTGACGAACGGTCCGATCCAGCGCCGCAGCACCTGCCCGGCGACGAACGGCACCAGCAACTGGAGCACGATCTTCACCAGCGAGTCCGTGGAGAACCCGACCGTGTCGCCGCCGAGCAGGCCCGCGGCGAGCAGTGGGGTCAGCACGATGCCGACGAGAGAGGAGAAGGAGCCGGCGCAGATCGCCGCGGGCACGTTGCCGCGGGCGATGGAGGTGAACGCGATGGACGACTGGATCGTGGACGGCACCAGCGTCAGGAACAGCAGGCCCTGGTAGAGCGGCTGGGTGAGCAGGACCGGCACCAGGGCGCGCGCGGCGAGCCCGAAGACCGGGAAGAGGACGAAGGTGCAGATCAGCACGGTGACGTGCAGCCGCCAGTGCTTCAGTCCGTCCAGCGCCTCCCGGGTGGACAGCCGGGCGCCGTACAGGAAGAACAGGAAGGCGATGGCCGCCGTGGAGGCGCCCGAGGTCACGTCGGCCGCGGTGGACCGGGCCGGGACGAGCGCGGCGAGACCCACCGTCCCGAGCAGCAGCAGGATGTACGGGTCGATCGGCATCCGACTCGGCCGGCGCAGACGTTTCACGGTGCTCCGATTGCTGTGTGGCGTGCTGTGTCTGTGGCGTGCTCTGTGACGTGCGGTCCCGGGCGCGCAGCGCCCCTCTCCATCGTCCTCCCGCGACCGCCGATCGTAAATCCCGTATACCGCTCTGACTGTCATCATGTTCCGTGATGACCGCGCTAGCCTGGGTTCATGTACGAACCGGCGCAGTTGCGCACGTTCCTCGCGGTCGCCCAGACGCTGAGCTTCACGCAGGCCGCCCGGCGGCTGGGGCTGCGCCAGTCCACGGTCAGCCAGCATGTGCGCCGGCTGGAGGACGCGGCCGGCCGGCAGTTGTTCTCCCGGGACACCCACGCGGTGGAGCTGACCGAGGACGGCGAGGCGATGCTGGGGTTCGCCCGCCGCATCCTGGAGGTGCACGAGCAGGCGGCGGCGTACTTCACCGGCACGCGCGTGCGGGGCCGGCTGCGGTTCGGCGCCTCGGAGGACTTCGTGCTGACCCGGCTGCCGGAGATCCTGGAGGGCTTCCGCTACGACCATCCGGAGGTCGACCTGGAGCTGACGGTGGAGCTGTCCGGGACGCTGCACGAGCGGCTGGCCGCCGGGAAGCTGGACCTGGTGCTGGCCAAGCGGCGCCCGCAGGACCCGCGCGGCGAGCTGGTCTGGCGGGACGACTTGGTGTGGATCGGCGCCGAGCGGCTGCGGCTGGACCCGGACCGGCCGGTGCCGCTGATCGTGTACCCGCCGCCCGGCATCACCCGGGCCCGTGCGCTGGAGGTGCTGGAGCGGCAGGGCCGTGCCTGGCGGATCGTGTGCACGAGCGGCAGCCTCAACGGGCTGGTCGCGGCGGCCCGCGCCGGCCTCGGCGTGATGGCCCACTCCCGGCGGCTGATCCCGCCGGGCCTGTTCCGGCTGCCCGACCGGGCCGGCCTGCCCGAGCTGGGCAAGATCGACTTCGTCCTGGCCCATGGCCGCCGCAGCGGGCCGGCCGAGGAGGCGGCGGACGCGCTGGCGGCGGCGGTCCTGGCGGGCGGCGAGCGGCTGCGCCGCAGCGGCGGCTGACGGCCCGGCCGCGCCCGGCGGCGGGCCCGCCGCTCACGGCGTCACCCGGCCCGGTAAGCGGTGCGTACAGATTCGGTGGAGATTACGGTACCGTAAGTTACCAACCAGTCAGTAGCGTGTCCGGCCCTTCCCCATGTGCGGGCATTTCCTGCTCGCCGTCCGGGCGGAACACGCGGTTTGCCCGGATTCCGACCCCCTCCCGGACACCGACCGCGTGGGGTAGCTTTCACCGCGCTGTGCGGTGCGTGGACCAACGACACTTAAGGCGCGAGACACGGGGAGCGAGGTTGCGCGAGTTCACCAACCCTCCGCTGGCGTCGCCGCCGCCGGTGGGCGGTCTGGCAGACGTCGTCTTCGAGCATGCCGAGACCGACCCGCTGCACATAGCGCTCGGCCGCAAGGACGAGACCGGGCAGTGGCGGGACGTCACCGCCGCCGAGTTCCGCGACGAGGTCCTCGCCCTCGCCAAGGGCCTGCTCGCCGACGGCGTCCGCTTCGGCGACCGGGTCGCCGTCATGTCCCGCACCCGCTACGAGTGGACCCTCTTCGACTTCGCCCTGTGGGCCATCGGCGCCCAGGTGGTGCCCGTCTACCCGACCTCCTCCGCCGAGCAGTGCTTCTGGATGCTCTACGACGCCGAGGTGAGCGCCGCGGTCGTGGAGCACGAGGACCACGCGATGACCATCGCCACCGTCATCGACCGGCTGCCCCGGCTGCGCCGGCTCTGGCAGCTGGACGCCGGCTGCGTGCGGGAGCTGTACGACGCCGGGGCGCACCTGGACGACGAGGTGGTCCACCGGCACCGGCAGGCGATCACGCCGGACTCGGTCGCCACCGTCATCTACACCTCCGGCACCACCGGCCGCCCCAAGGGCTGTGTGCTCTCCCACGGCAACTTCATGTTCGAGGCGGACACCGTGCTGAGGCGGTGGGAGCCGGTGTTCCACTCGAAGAAGGGCGACGAGGCGTCCACCCTGCTGTTCCTGCCGCTGGCGCACGTCTTCGGGCGGATGGTGCAGGTCGCCGCCGTCCGCGGCCGGGTCCGCTTCGGCCACCAGCCGCAGTTGCACGCCGCCGCCCTGCTGCCCGACCTGGCCGCCTTCCGGCCGACATTCGTCCTCGCGGTGCCGTACATCTTCGAGAAGGTGTTCAACGCCGCCCGCCGCAAGGCCGAGAGGGAGGGCCGGGCAGGGCCGTTCGAGAAGGCCGTCGACGTCGCCGTGAAGTACGCGGAGGCGGTGGAGGCGAAGGCGTGGGGCACCGGGCCCGGCCCGTCGGCGGCGCTGCGCATGCAGCACCAGCTCTTCGACAAGCTGGTCTATGCCAAGGTGCGCGCCGCGATGGGCGGCCGGATCCGCAACGCGATGTCCGGCGGTTCGGCGATGGACCGCCGGCTGGGGCTGTTCTTCGCGGGCGCGGGCGTGCAGATCTACGAGGGCTACGGCCTGACCGAGTCGACGGCCGCGGCGACCGCGAACCCGCCCGGACGCACCCGCTACGGCACCGTCGGCCGGGCCATCCCGGGCGTGACGGTGCACATCGCCGACGACGGCGAGGTCTGGCTGCGCGGCGGCAACGTCTTCCACGGCTATCTGAACAACCAGAAGGCCACCGACGCCACCCTGCACGACGGCTGGCTCGCCACCGGCGACCTGGGCATGCTGGACCAGGACGGCTATCTGACCATCACCGGCCGCAAGAAGGAGATCCTGGTGACCTCCGGCGGCAAGAGCGTCTCGCCGGGCGTGCTGGAGGAGCGGGTCCGCGACCATCCGCTGATCAGCCAGTGCATCGTCGTCGGCAACGACCGCCCCTACATCGCCGCCCTGGTCACCCTGGACCAGGAGGCGGTCGAGCACTGGCTCCAGCTGCGCGGCACCCCGCGGCCGGCCCCGGCCGACCTGGTGCGCGACCCGGACCTGGAGAGGGAGGTGCGCCGGGCGGTGGTCGCCGCGAACACCCTGGTCTCGCAGGCCGAGTCGATCCGCACGTTCCGTATCCTGGCCCAGCCGTTCACCGAGGAACACGGGCTGCTGACACCGTCGTTGAAGCTGAAGCGCAAGGCGATCGAGAAGGCGTACGGCGACGAGGTGGAGGCCCTCTACCGGACCTGACGCGCCGCCCGCGCCGGCCGCGCCGGTGCGTCAGGAATGCGGAGCGGCCCGTGATCGTTGAGGATGGCAGTACCACCTGTCGACAAGCGAAGGATCAAGAGGCTCGTGAGCAGCAACGTCCCCCCGATCATCCTCAACAACGGCGTCGAGATGCCCCAGCTGGGCTACGGCGTCTGGCAGGTGCCGGACGACGACGCCGAGCGGGCCGTCGGCACGGCGCTTGAGGCCGGGTACCGCAGCATCGACACCGCCGCGATCTACGGCAACGAAGCGGGCACCGGCAAGGCCATCGCCGCCTCCGGCCTGCCCCGCGAGGAGATCTTCGTCACCACCAAGCTCTGGAACAGCGACCAGGGCTACGACTCCACGCTGCGCGCCTTCGACACCTCGCTGGCGAAGCTGGGGCTCGACTACGTCGACCTGTACCTGATCCACTGGCCGCTGCCGTCCAGGGACAAGTACATCGACACCTACAAGGCGTTCGAGAAGCTGCACTCCGACGGCCGCGTCCGGGCCATCGGCGTCTCCAACTTCCTCCCCGAGCACCTGCGGCGGCTGATCGAGGAGACCTCCGTGGTCCCCGCGGTCAACCAGATCGAGCTGCACCCGCACCTCCAGCAGGGCGAGGCGCGCGCGTTCCACGCGGAGCACGGCATCGCCACCGAGGCGTGGTCGCCGCTCGGCCAGGGCAAGGGCCTGCTGGAGGTGCCCGCCGTCGTCGCGATCGCGCGCAAGCACGACCGCACCCCGGCCCAGGTCGTGCTGCGCTGGCACCTCCAGCTCGGCACCATCGTGATCCCGAAGTCCGTGACGCCGTCCCGGATCAAGGAGAACATCGAGGTGTTCGACTTCAGCCTGGACGACGAGGACCTCGCCGCGATCAGCGCGCTGAACGAGGACCGGCGCATCGGTCCCGACCCGGCCGCCTTCGATATGGCCTGACACTCCCGGGACCCGGACCGGCCACCGGTCACGGCCGTGCGCCCCGCACCGCGGCGGGCCGCACGGCCGTCCTGCGGCCCGCCGGGCGGCGGCGCCCGGCGCCCGCGCGGCTCAGTCCAGGCGCACGTCCGCGTGGACGACCTCGAACTCCTCCAGGCCGACCACGTCCACCCGCCCCTTCGCCGACGCCTCGTCGCGCACGCCCGCCAGGGCGGCGCGCGAGGCGGCCAGCGACGGCCGGTCGGTGAACAGCACACCGGCCACGGCCCGGCCCCGCTCCCGGTCCAGCAGCAGCGACGTCCGGGACAGCCCCGGCAGTGCCTCGGCCCTCGGCACCACCGCGGCCCGGAAGGCGTCGACGACCAGATCCGCGTCGCGCGGGTCGAACTCCAGCCTGGTGGCGCGCAGTCCGCCGCCCTGCCGGGGCGGCCGGGCCTGAAGGAACACCGCCGCCTCGTAGACGGCGACCGACACGGTGCCCGCGAACGGCTCCAGCAGCGCGCCGCGCCGCTCGCGCATCACCTCGTCGCTGTTGCGCCGCGCCTCCTCGGTCTCCCACCAGCTCACCGTGAGCAGTTTGCCGAGGTCCCGGTCCGCGAACACACTGGCGCCGCGGTAGCCCGGGCGTTCCTCCAGCAGGTCCCGCCCCTCGCTGTTCAGCGACCGGACGGCCGTGTCCAGCAGCGCCGGATCACCGGTCGCGTACACCGCGCGTACGAACATGGGACTCGCCTCCGGGAGCGGTGGCCACGGACAGAGCGGACATACGGCTGCATCCTGCTCTCTCAGTCTCGTCAGTGGTCACCGTCACCGCAATGCCCCCCGGTTTCAGCCGTCCGCCTCCCGGGGGTTGACGAGGGCATGCCGTCGGCGCCACCGTGTGAGGACACCCGGTAAGGAAACTTTCCTAACAGAAGGGTCCCCCCATGCGTCTTCGCACCCTCTCCCTCGCCGTGGCCTCCGGCACCGCCCTGCTCGCCGCCGGGCTCCTCCCCGCGCACGCCTCGGCCGCCGCCTCTCCCCGGACCGCCCAGGAGGGCACGGTCAGCGCCGCCGACCTGCTCGCCAAGGTGACCTCCTGTGCGCAGGTCTCCAACGGCAAGTACAAGACCGACGACGAGACCTCGGCCACCGTCCCCGTGTGCGGCAAGAACGGCGCGGTGTTCTGGAAGGCCGACATGGACATCGACTGCGACGGCCAGCGCACCACCAACTGCAACGAGGACCGCGACCCCTGGTACCAGGACGACACCGCCTTCCACCAGTCCGACGGCAAGCCGCTGAAGGCGGAGACCCTGCCGTACGTCGTCGTGCCCAGCACCAGCAGTATCTGGGACTACTCCGGCGCCGGCATCAAGGGCGGCGGAGTGGTCGCCGTCATCTACAACAACAAGGTGGAGTACGCCGTCGTCGGCGACACCGGCCCCTCGAAGATCATCGGCGAGGCGTCGTACGCCACCGCCAAGGCGCTCGGCATCGACCCGGACCCGGAGACCGGCGGCGCCGAGTCGGGCGTGACCTACATCCTGTTCAAGAACTCCAAGGTCTCGCCCATAGAGAGCCACAGCGCCGCGGTCTCCCTCGGCGACCAGCTCGCCAAGCAGTTCCTCGCCGCCAACTAGGGTCTTTCGTTTGGATCAGGCCGGATCAGGGAGCGGGGTCTGGTGCCGTGCATCGCAAGGCGGAGGAGGGCGCCATGGCGGAGCCATGGCAACCGACGACAACGCGGCTGGGGGCACCCCCTGCTCGAAGAGCTTGGGGGAGCGGTGCCAGGGCCCGCGAGCCCGGCATGATCCAAACGAGAGGCCCTAACCCCTGCGGACCGCCGTGTGCACGGTGTACGCGCCCAGGACGAACACGTCCGGCCGTACGTGCACGCTCGCCGGGTCGGCCGGGTCGAGCAGCCGGTCCAGGGTGGCGCGGTCGTCGGCGTCCAGCGCGTCGCCGAAGCCCTCGCGCAGCCGGGACAGATGCGCGACGACATAGGCGCGGGCCCGCTCGTCGGCCGGGGCGGGCAGGTCGAGCAGGAAGGTGCGGGTGCCGGTGTGGGCGAGGCCGGCCGCAGTCAGCAGCGCGGGCCAGTCCTCGGTCTCGGCCACGGAGCCGGGCAGGTCCGCCCGCATCCGGGCGAACCACTCCTCCTCCAGCGCGTCGAGCCGCGCCTGGAGTCCGGGGCGGCCGATGCCGGTGTCCCGGGGCAGGAAGCGGGAGGGCAGGCCGCCTTCGAGGAGGGCCAGGGTGCCGCCGGGGGCCAGGTGTCCGGCGAACGCGGTGAGCGCGGCCCGCTGGTCGCCCAGGTGGTGCAGGCTGCGGCTGGCCCACAGCAGGTCGGCCGGGCCGTCCAGGCGGTCGAGCGCCTCGGGCAGGTCACCGGCGACGGTGCCGAAGCGGTCGCCGACGCCGTGCCGGGCGGCCCGTGCCCGGGCGCGTTCCAGCAGCGGTGCCGTGCCGTCGACGGCGACGACCCGGGCGCCGGGGAAGGTCTCGGCGAACAGACAGGAGACGACTCCGGGGCCGCTGCCCGCGTCCACGATCAGCCGCGGCCCGGTCACCTCTTCGCCGAGCCACTCCATGGCCCGCCGGTAGACCGGGGCGAGCAGTTCCGCCTGCGACTCCAGCAGGGGGGCCAGCTCGTTCCAGTCGATGTCGGTGCCGTGATCGTGCGGGTGCCCGGCGTGGTGCCGGTCGTCGTGGTCGTGGTGGTGGTGTGCCATGGGTGGTCAGCCTCTCGTCCGGTGTGCCGTCAGCGTGCGACGGCACACCGGACGCGGGCCACTTCCGTTGCCGTTTCGGCAAACACGGATGCCGTTACGGTCCGCCGGGGCCCGGGGGACGGACGGGCCCCGGCGGAGTCACCGCGTCAGGACAGCGGCGGGTTGGCGTTCTGCAGCAACTGCTGGAACTGGGCGGAGAACCAGTGCCCGGCCAGCGGCGAGTTGGGCAGCGCGCCCGTGGGGTTGTTGCCGTTGCGCGCGTTGCCGCCGTAGGTCGGGTCGCACATCCGGTCGAAGCCCTTGCCCTCGTCGTTGCTGACGGCGGAGCTGGCTCCGTCGGACTCCCCCGGCGGCTTGGCCCACACGTAGGCGTCTATGCCGGCCGCGGGGGCCGCGGTCGGGCGTTCGCCGAGTCCGGCACCGGACTGGTTGCACCAGTTGCCGACGTGGATGCGCCGGTCGATGCGGCCTCCGTCGACATAGGCGTCGACGGAGGTCAGCGGGCCGGCACCGGAGGGCCGGCCGGAGCCGCCCCAGCCGTTGCGGGAGGTGTCGATCAGCATGCCGATACCGGAGTTGAACCCGGCCGAGACCAGCTTGTCCCGCAGGCCCTGGGCGTACGACTGCTCGTCCACGTACTGGTTCCAGTCGACCCACTTCGACTGGCGGACGGTCTGGCCGTTGACGCTGTCGGTGACCTTGAAGTAAGGCTCCTTGGTCGGGCTGTAGTTGGCCGTGTTGACGATGAAGCCGGCCACGTCGTTCACGCTGGCGCCGTTGGTCGTGGCGACCTTGTAGAACTCCTGGGCGGACGGGCCGAGGTTGGTGTCCCAGCCGAGCCAGCCGTGGTGGCCGGCGTCGATGTAGTTGTAGACGTTGGAGAGGTTGCCCAGCTTGTCCAGGGCGTAGCTGACGCCCTTCTCGTAGTTGCCGTTGGCCTTCATGGTCACGCAGGCGTCGGTGGTGGTGTTGGTGCCGCCGGCGTTGGTGACCAGGTTGGGCAGCGAGTCGGGCTCGATGAGGGCGGAGATGCGCAGGCCCGCGTACTTGGCGTCGGACAGGATCGAGGCGATCGCGTCGATGTACTGCGTCTTGTACTTGTCGAGGTCCGTCGGGCCGAGTTCGCCGTTGGAGGCGAGGGCGGCGCAGTCACGGCCGGGGAGGTCGTAGATGACCAGCTGGACGACGAGCTGGCCGGAGCCCTTCTGCTTCAGGGCCTCGTCCAGGTGGGCGCGCAGCCCCATGCCGCCGTTGACGCCGTTGATGGTGGCGATGCGGTCCAGCCACACGAAGGTCGGCTGGCTGGAGACGCGGCTGCCGCCCGGCTCGGCGGCGGCCAGCTTCGACCACTCCGGGTTCACGTACACCTTGGCCCCGGAGTACGGGTTGTCGACGCGGCCGGCGCTGCCTCCGCCGGTGTCGCCGCCGCCACCGCCGCCGCCGGTGTCACCGCCGCCCCCGCCGGTGTCGCCGCCTCCGCTGTCGACGTTGCAGGTGACGCCGTCGAGGGTGAAGGTGGCGGGCAGGGCGTTGGTGCCGCTGTAGCTGCCCTGGAGGCCGAAGCTGACCGTGCCGCCGGTGGCCAGCGAGCCGTTGTAGCTCTCGTTGGCCGCGGTGACCGCGGTGCCGCTCTGGGTCAGCTTGGCGTTCCAGCCGCTGGTGATCTTCTGGTTGCCGGCGTACGACCACTTCAGCGACCAACTCGACTTGGTCGCCGCGTTGTTGGTGAGGGTGACGGCGGCGGTG
The DNA here is from genome assembly GCF_055566335.1 of Streptomyces sp. NPDC027672. NCBI lineage: Bacteria > Bacillati > Actinomycetota > Actinomycetes > Kitasatosporales > Streptomycetaceae > Streptomyces > Streptomyces sp. NPDC027672. The sequence goes on from NZ_JBVHSO010000011.1 coordinate 86,475, forward strand.
AAGCCGGTGTCCCACTGGTTCTGCACCTTGTAGTCGACGGTGCAGGGGACGGCTGCCGCCGCCGCGGACGCCGGCTGCATGCCGAGCGCCGTCCCGGAGGCCCCGGCGACCAGCGCCAGGGCGGCGAGCAGTGATGTTCGGGTACGACTCATGAGTGCGGGTTTCCTTCGGTGTGCTGTAGGGATCTACGGGTCGACGGCGCGCGGGTGGTCGCACGGCCCGGCGCCGTACGGGTGGGTGTGCCGTCGTCGGACAGGTGCCGCCGTCGCGCCGGCGGGTCCGGACCGCCGCGGCGGTGGAGCTTGGCCGCGGCGGTGCTTGGGGCGCCGGCATACACGGGGGTGAGGCCGGACGGGCCCGGCCGGCACTCCTCGTGCAGCGGGACACGGACCGCGTCCGCCTTCCGGCCGGCGATCGCCTCGACCGGCGCGCCGCCGGCCCGGCCGTCCCGGAGGGCATGGCCCTGCACGCAACGGAACGCGCCGCCGGAACGGTGCACACCGAGCGGCCGGCGGGTGGCGCCGGCGGTGCCGGACGGGAACCACTCGGTGTTCCGGCTCCGGGTGCTCTCCTGGCCGTCGGTGAGGTCGAGGGTGGCCGGGGCCGCCGGGACGACCGTGCTCACGAGGAGCGCGACCGCGTCGGCGGCGGCTAAAAGTACTGAACGCGGGGGGTGTCGCATGAGCGAGTCCTTGCAGTTTGGCGCGCCGTGACCGACGCGTCGACTGAACGGAACCGCTCCCACTGGTGCGAAGGAAGTTAGCGCCAAGTGACCGGAAAGCCCAGGGCTGTTGCGCGACTTTTCTCGAACGGCCCTGTCGAATCTTTTCGACTCTTCAAGCATCTTGACCACTCCTTGCCCCGTCCGCACTATGGGAGCGCTCCCACTGGTTCAAGCCTTGACTTCTCCCCGAGCCGACGCCGCAAGGAGGAACCAGCACATGGATCCCGGACGCAGACGCAGAACGGTGCGTCGCCTGTGGACCGCGGTGGCCGCCGCGTTCGCCCTGCCCCTGTCGATGCTCGCCACGGGCACGGAGGCCGCGCACGCGGCCGCCGTCCAGTGCAGCGTCGACTACAAGACCAACGACTGGGGTTCCGGCTTCACCGCCGACCTCACGCTCACCAACCGCGGTACGGACGCCATCAACGGATGGACGCTGACGTACGCCTACGCGGGCAACCAGAAACTGACCAGCGGCTGGAACGGCACCTGGTCCCAGTCCGGGCAGACGGTCACCGCGAAGAACGCGTCGTACAACGGCACCATCGCCGCGGGCGCCGCCGTGACCACCGGCGCCCAGTTCACCTACAGCGGCGCCAACACCGCCCCCACGTCCTTCGCGGTCAACGGCACGACCTGCGCCGGCGCCCACCAGCCGCCGGTGACCGTGCTGACCAGCCCGAGCGCGGGCGCGGTGTACACGCAAGGGGCCGCGGTACCGCTCGCGGCGACCGCCGCCGCGGCCGACAACGCGACCATCGCCAAGGTGGAGTTCTACGACGACACCACGCTGCTGGGCACGGACACCAGCGCGCCGTACACGCTCTCGGCCTCCAGTTTGACCGTGGGCAGTCATTCCCTGGTGGCGAAGGCGTACGACAGCCTGGGCGCGTCCGCCGCCTCCACCCCGGTGGGCATCACCGTCGCCTCCGGTCCCGCCGTGGTCGCCTCGCCGGCCCAACTGGGCGTGCAGCAGGGCAAGTCCGGCACGTTCGCGGTGAAGCTGTCCACGCAGCCGAGCGCGAACGTCACGGTGAGCACGGCTCGCACGGACGGCAACACCGGTCTGTCCGTGACCGGCGGGGCCTCGCTGACCTTCACCCCGGCGAACTGGAACACCGCGCAGAACGTGACCGTCACGGCCGACTCCGCCGGCACCGGCAGCGCGACCTTCACCGCGTCGGCCACCGGCCACGCCAAGGCGACGGTCACGGTCACCGAGCTGCCCGCGGCGAAGGCGTACGACGCCCGGTTCCTGGACCTGTACGGGAAGATCACCAACCCGGCGAACGGCTACTTCTCCCCCGAGGGCATCCCGTACCACTCGGTGGAGACGCTGATCGTCGAGGCCCCGGACCAGGGCCACGAGACCACGTCCGAGGCGTACAGCTACCTGCTGTGGCTCCAGGCGATGTACGGCAAGGTCACCGGCGACTGGTCGAAGTTCAACGGCGCCTGGGAGATCATGGAGAAGTACATGATCCCCACCCACGCCGACCAGCCGACGAACTCCTTCTACAACGCCTCCAAGCCGGCCACCTACGCGCCCGAGTACGACACCCCGAACGAGTACCCGGCGAAGCTGGACACCTCGGCGTCGGTCGGCCCGGACCCGATCGCGGGCGAGCTGAAGAGCGCGTACGGCACGGACGACGTCTACGGCATGCACTGGATCCAGGACGTGGACAACGTCTACGGCTTCGGCAACGAGCCCGGCAAGTGCGAGGCCGGCCCGACGGCCACCGGACCGTCGTACATCAACACCTTCCAGCGCGGCCCGCAGGAGTCCGTCTGGGAGACGGTCCCGCAGCCCACCTGTGACGCCTTCAAGTACGGCGGCAAGAACGGCTACCTGGACCTGTTCACCGGCGACAGCTCCTACGCCAAGCAGTGGAAGTACACGGACGCCCCGGACGCGGACTCGCGCGCGGTGCAGGCCGCCTACTGGGCGGACGTGTGGGCCAAGCAGCAGGGCAAGAGCGGCGAGGTGTCCGCGACGGTCGCCAAGGCCGCGAAGATGGGCGACTACCTGCGGTACGCGATGTACGACAAGTACTTCAAGAAGATCGGCAACTGCGCCAGCCCGTCCTGCCCGGCCGGCACCGGCAAGGACGCCTCGCACTACCTGCTGTCCTGGTACTACGCCTGGGGCGGCGCCACCGACACCTCCGCCGGCTGGGCCTGGCGGATCGGCTCCAGCCACGTCCACGGCGGCTACCAGAACCCGCTGGCCGCCTACGCGCTCAGCTCCGTCGCCGACCTGAAGCCCAAGTCGGCCACGGGTGCCGCCGACTGGAGCAAGTCGCTCCAGCGGCAACTGGAGTTCTACCAGTGGCTCCAGTCCTCCGAGGGCGGCATCGCGGGCGGTGCGACCAATAGCTGGGCCGGGCGCTACGCCGCCCCGCCGGCCGGCACCTCCACCTTCTACGGGATGTACTACGACGAGGCGCCCGTCTACCACGACCCGCCGTCCAACCAGTGGTTCGGCTTCCAGGCGTGGTCGATGGAGCGCGTCGCCGAGTACTACCAGCAGACCGGGAACGCCACGGCGAAGGCGGTCCTGGACAAGTGGGTGAAGTGGGCGCTGTCCAAGACCACGGTCAACCCGGACGGCACCTACCGCATCCCCTCCACCCTCAAGTGGTCGGGCCAGCCCGACACCTGGAACGCGTCGAGCCCCGGCGCCAACACCGGACTGCACGTCACCGTCGCCGACTACACCGACGACGTCGGCGTGGCCGCCGCGTACGCCAAGACCCTGTCGTACTACGCCGCCAAGTCCGGTGACGCGACCGCCAAGTCCACCGCGAAGGCGCTGCTGGACGGCATGTGGGACCACTACCAGGACAGCCTCGGCATCGCCGTCCCGGAGACCCGCACCGACTACAGCCGGTTCAACGACAGCGTGTACGTGCCGAGCGGCTGGACCGGCACCATGCCGAACGGTGACGCGATCAGCTCCTCGTCCACGTTCTCCTCGCTGCGGTCCTTCTACAAGAGCGACCCGAACTGGTCGAAGATCGAGGCCTACCTCAAGGGCGGGGCCGCGCCGGTCTTCACGTACCACCGCTTCTGGGCCCAGGCGGACATCGCCCTGGCCATGGGCTCGTACGCCGAACTCCTCGAATAGTCCGGCACCTTCTTTCCGGGCGGCCCCCGTTCCCACCGGGGGCCGCCCCCTCTTGCGAGAGGACTCCCCATGCGCTCCCCCCGCATCCTCACCGCCGTGCTGCTCCTCGCCGCCGGCCTGCTGTCCGGCACCCCGCCCGCGCTGGCCGCGCCCGCCGCCGGCACCACCGCCGCGGCGGACACCTACACCTGGCACAACGCCCGGATCGACGGCGGCGGTTTCGTCCCCGGAATCGTGTTCAACCGCTCCGAGAAGAACCTGGTCTACGCCCGCACCGACATCGGCGGCGCCTACCGCTGGCAGGAGCCGGCCAAGACCTGGACCCCGCTGCTGGACTCGGTCGGCTGGAACGACTGGGGCCACACCTCGGTGGTGAGCCTCGCCTCCGACCCGGTCGACCCGGACAACGTGTACGCGGCCGTCGGGACGTACACCAACAGCTGGGACCCGGGCGACGGCGCGGTGCTGCGCTCGGCGGACCGGGGCACGACCTGGCACGCGGCCGACCTGCCGTTCAAGCTGGGCGGCAACATGCCCGGCCGGGGCATGGGCGAGCGGCTGGCGATCGACCCGAACAAGAACAGCGTGCTGTACCTGGGCGCGCCCAGCGGCAAGGGCCTGTGGCGCTCGACGGACTCCGGCGTGACCTGGTCGCAGATCACCGCCTTCCCGAACCCCGGCGACTACCGGCAGGACCCCACCGATCCGACGGGCTACGCGAGCGACAACCAGGGCGTCGTCTGGGTCACCTTCGACGAGTCGACGGGCACCTCCGGGACCGCGACGAAGACGGTCTACGCCGGGGTCGCGGACAAGGACAACGCGGTCTACCGCTCGACGGACGCCGGCGCCACCTGGTCCCGGCTGGCGGGCCAGCCCACGGGATACCTGGCGCACAAGGGAGTCCTGGACGCCCACAACGGTTTCCTGTACCTCGCCTACAGCGACACGGGCGGACCGTACGACGGCGGCAAGGGCCGGCTGTGGCGGTACGCGACGGTGACCGGCACCTGGACCGACATCAGCCCGGCCGCGGAGGCGGACACCTCCTACGGCTTCAGCGGGCTGACGGTCGACCGCCGGCACCCGTCCACCCTCATGGCCACCGCCTACAGCTCCTGGTGGCCGGACACCCAGCTCTTCCGGTCCACCGACAGCGGCGCCACCTGGACCAGGGCGTGGGACTACACCTCGTACCCGGAGCGCTCGAACCGGTACACCATGGACGTCTCCTCCTCGCCGTGGCTGACCTTCGGCGCGCACCCGTCCCCGCCCGAGCAGTCGCCGCAGCTGGGCTGGATGACGGAGGCCCTGGAGATCGACCCGTTCGACTCCTCCCGCATGATGTACGGCACGGGCGCCACCCTCTACGGCACCGAGAACCTCGGCGAGTGGGACAGCGGCGGGAAGTTCACCGTCAAGCCCATGGCGCGCGGCCTGGAGGAGACGGCGGTGAACGACCTCGCGGCGCCGCCCTCCGGCGACGCCCGGCTGTTCAGCGCCCTCGGCGACATCGGCGGCTTCCGGCACACGGACCTGACCGCCGTGCCGTCCCTGATGTACACCTCACCGGCCTTCACCACGACCACCAGCCTGGACTTCGCCGAGACCGACCCGGGCACGGTGGTCCGCGTGGGCGACCTGGACTCCGGCCCGCACATCGCGTTCTCGACGGACAACGGCGCCCACTGGTTCGCGGGCACGGACCCGCCCGGTGTCTCGGGCGGCGGCACGGTGGCGGCGGCCGCGGACGGCAGCCGGTTCGTCTGGAGCCCGGCCGGCACCGGCGTGCGGTATACGACGGGCTTCGGCACGTCCTGGGCCCAGTCGGCCGGCCTCCCGGCCGGCGCGGTCGTCGAGTCGGACCGCGTCGACCCGAAGACCTTCTACGGCTTCAAGTCCGGGACGTTCTACGTCAGTACGGACGGCGGCGCCACCTTCACCGCCTCCGCGGCCGCCGGCCTGCCGGGCGGCGACAGCGTGCGCTTCAAGGCGCTGCCCGGCGCCCGGGGTGACGTGTGGCTGGCGGGCGGGGCGGCGGACGGCGCGTACGGCCTGTGGCACTCCACGGACGGCGGGGCGCGCTTCACCAGGCTGGCGAACGTGGAGCAGGCCGACACGATCGGCTTCGGCAAGGCCGCGCCGGGAGCCTCGTACCAGACGCTGTTCACCAGCGCGAGGATCGGCGGGGTGCGCGGGATCTTCCGCTCCACGGACAAGGGCGCGTCCTGGACCCGGGTCAATGACGACGCCCACCAGTGGGGCTGGACCGGCGCGGCGATCACCGGTGACCCGCGGGTGTACGGCCGGGTGTACGTGTCGACGAACGGCAGGGGCGTCGTCTACGGCGACCCGTCCGGCACCGGCGACACCGGCGGCGGTGGCGGCGGCGGTGGCACGGACCCGGCGCCGGCGGGCGCCTGCACCGTCAGCTATCAGGTCACCGGCCAGTGGCAGGACGGGTTCCAGGCGGACGTCCGGCTGACCGACACCGGCCCGGCGGCCTGGACCGGCTGGTCCCTCGGCTGGTCCTTCGCGGACGGCCAGCGGATCACCCAGCTCTGGAACGCCGGCTACACACAGTCGGGTCCGGCGGTCATGGTCACCCCCGCGTCCTGGAACGGCACGGTGGCGGCGGGCTCCTCGGTGGCCTTCGGGTTCACGGCGAGCCGGTCGGCCACGAACACCCGGCCGCCGTCCTTCACGCTGGGCGGCACGGTCTGCACGGTCACCTGACCGGCCGGGCGGGGGCACCGCGCACCGGCGGTGCCCCCGCCCCGGACCGCTAGCCGACGCTCCCGGTGAAGATCGCCGCGTCCGACTCGTAGTCGGGGCTGACCTCGATCTGGATCAGCTTCCCGCCCTTGGGCAGTTCACAGCCCCACGGCACGTTCAGGGAGCGGCCGGCGAGCAGCTTGGGCCGAGACCACGGCCGCCACGACGGCCGCCGCCACGGCGACGACCGCGGTGCGGGACGTGTCCGGCGTCACCGCCTCAGGGCGTGGAGACGGCGGGCCGGGGCGGGGTGGCCATTTGGGCACCGAGGAAGAAGCCGGGGTGCGGCGGCTGGTTGTACGCGGTGTTCTGCCAGGCGAGGGCCGTGCGGTACGGGGAGTCGTGCAGCAGGGTGGTGAGGCGGACCGTGGTGTCGTAGGGCGTGGAGTAGATCCGCAGGGCCGTGTTGTCCGTCGTCGGCCAGACCACCTCCTCGCGCCAGTCGCCGAGGATGTCGCCGGACAGCGCCGGGGTCGCCTTCGTGCCGTTGTCCGAGTGGACCCCGGAGCCGGTCAGCAGCCGGGTGTCGGACGCGGTGCCGTACTTGTCGACGTGGGTGCCGTCGAGGAGTTCACGGACCGGGTCGCCGTCCCACCACAACAGGAAGTTGGCGCTGGACGGCTTGCGCGCGGCGACGACCGTGCCCTTCGGGCCGCGCAGGCCGCTCTCCGCCGACGACCAGGACTCGGCGCCCGCGCTGCCCGCCCAGACGTCGTCCGAGACGCCCCGGCCGTTGTCGCCGTTGGGCGCGGTGGACCACAGCACCTGGCCGGTCCGCGCGTCCGCCATCCAGGACGAGGGCTTGGCGGAGTCCTCGTCCACCTTGAACTCCTCCAGTCCCGGCCGGGACGGGTCCAGATCGCCGACGTGCATCGCATCGCCGTGGCCGTTGCGCGTCGTCCACAGGGCGCTGCCGTCGTCGTCCACGGCCATCGAGCCGTACACGATCTCGTCCCGGCCGTCGCCGTCGACGTCGGCGACCGAGAGCTGGTGGTTGCCCTGGCCGTCGTAGCCCTTGCCGCTGTTGGTGGAGGAGCTGGTGTCGAAGGTCCAGCGGCGGGTGAACCGGCCGTCCCGCCAGTCCCAGGCGGCGATGACCGTCCGGGTGTAGTAGCCGCGCGCCTCGATCAGGGACGGGCGGCTACCGTCGAGGTAGGCGGTGCCGGCCAGGAAGCGGTCGACGCGGTTGCCGTAGGAGTCGCCCCAGGAGGAGACGGTGCCACGGGCCGGCACATAGTCGACGGACTGCATCGCCCGGCCGGTCCGGCCGTCGAACATGGTCAGGTACTCGGGGCCGGACAGGATGTATCCGCTGCCGTTGCGATGGTCGGCCGCGGCGTCGCCGAGCACCGTCCCGGTGCCGTCCACCGTGCCGTCGGCCGTCTTGGCGGCGATCTCGGCCCGGCCGTCGCCGTCGTAGTCGTACACCTGGAACTGGGTGTAGTGCGCGCCGGAGCGGATGTTGCGGCCCAGGTCGATCCGCCACAGCCGGGTGCCGTCCAGCCGGACGCCGTCCAGGTAGGTGTCGCCGGTGTAGCCGGACTGGGAGTTGTCCTTGGCGTTGGTGGGCTGCCACTTCAGGACGAACTCCAGTTGTCCGTCGCCGTCCAGGTCGCCGACGGAGGCGTCGTTCGCCTCGTAGGTGTACGCCGTCTTGTCCGGGGTGGTGCCGCCGGCGGGCGGGGTGATCGGGACGTCCTTGTAGCCGGTGCGGAACTGGAGCGCGTGCTCGGAGTCCGGCTGCTCCACGCCGTTCACGACGGCGCGGACCGTGTAGTCGGCCTGGGCGGGCGCGCCGGCGTGGAAGTAGGTCGTGGAGGCGGTGACCGGGCTGGAGTTGACCTTCGTGCCGGCGCGGTAGACGTTGAAGGCCACCTGGTCCGGGTCGGTGGCCAGCCAGCGCCAGCTCAGCAGGTTGCCGCTGTCGGTGTGCACGCTGACCAGGCCGCGGTCCAGCTTCTCCAGCTGCCGGGCGGTGGCCGCCCGGGCGGTGGTGGCGGACAGTCCGGTCAGGCCGGCGGCGGCCAGTGCGGCGGCGGCGACCGCGGCGGTCAGGCCGGCGATCCGGCGGCGGCGCCGCGGGCGGGGGCGCGGGGGCGGGGCGGGCGGGTGCGGGTGCTGCATCTGACGTTCCTCCCGGGGGAGTCGGACAGGTCGTCCGTCAGTCGCCGCCGGCGGCCGGTGGGTTGCCGGGTGTCCCGCCCGGTCCCGGTTTCCGGAAGGCGCGCACGCTGAAGCGCGGGTCGGCGCGGGGGCGGTCCTGGTCGGGGAGCCGGGCCAGGCGCGCGGCGAACTCCTCGGTGCGCGGCTCGCCGGGCGGCAGCAGGGTGAACCAGCCCCGGCGCAGGTCGGCGATGGTGCTCCGGGGGCTGCGGCCCTGCCCGGGGCTGCGGAAGGAGCCCGCGCCTGCGGGTTGCAGCCCGTGCCGGGCCGCGTGGGCGGCGACGGTGCCGGCGGCGTCGGCCGGGGGCCGGTACGGACGGCCGGCGAGGACGGCGTCTATGTCGCTGCCGACGTTGTGCGCGGCGGCCTTGTCGACGGTGGTGACGTACACCCCGCCGGGGCGCAGCACCCGGGCGCACTCGGCGACGACCGCGTCCAGGTCCCCGGGATCGAACAGCAGGTGCAGCAGCCAGATGGTGGTGACCGCGTCGAACGTGCCGTCCGGGAAGGGCAGTCGGCGGCTGTCGGCCCGGACGATCGCGCCGGGCAGCCGCGCCGCCGCCCGGCCGGCCATGGCCGGGGTGAGGTCGGCGCCGGTCACCCGCAGCCCGGGGCGCGCGGCGGCGAGCCGCCGGGTGACGATCCCGGTGCCGCAGGCGACGTCGAGGAGGCGGCCCGGCCCGGGCGGGACCAGTCCGAGGACGGCCCGTGCGGCGGCTTCGGCGCGGGCCTCGCCCCCGCGGGAGGCGTCGTACCTCCCGGCTTCCTGCTCGTAGTCCAGCACACCGCTCAGTGTGCCCCGTGGCTCGGCGCGATGTCCTCCACTTCGCGGGCGAGGGCGAAGTCCTTCGCGGTGAGGGCGCCGCCCGCGCTGTGGGTGTGCACGCCGAGTGAGACGCTCCGGTAGCCGAGGGTCAGTTCGGAGTGGTGGTCCAGCGCGTCCTGGACGGCGGCGATGTGCATCACCAGCGCGGCGGCGGCGACGTGCGAGCCGAGCCGGTAGGTCCGGCTGAGCCGGCCGTCCCGCACCGACCAGCCGGGCAGCCCGGCCAGCCCGTCCTCGATCTCCTGCTGCGACAGCGGTCCGACGGCCATGGCGTTGGGCTCCCTTCGCTACGGGTCCCGTGCGGGGCGAGGCGGGCACGGGCGGATACGGACTCACCCTGCCACGCCCCCACCGGACACGCCGGACCGACGCGGACCGGCGCACCGGGTGTTCCGGCCGGCGGCTCGTCGGGGGGTGGTGGGGCTCGGTTAGGGTCGGGCGTATGTCCCTTGCCGTCTTTCCTCCCGTCGGCACCGCCTCCGCCGCCGGGCGCGGGGTCGGGCCGTTGCTGCGTGCCTGGCGTGAGCGGCGCCGGATCTCCCAGTTGGAGCTGGCCCTGCGCGCCGGCTCCTCCGCGCGGCACATCAGCTTCGTCGAGACCGGGCGGTCCCGGCCCAGCGAGGAACTGGTGCTGCGGCTCGCCGAGCGGCTGGACGTGCCGGTGCGCGAGCGCAACGCCCTGCTGCTGGCCGCCGGTTACGCGCCGCGCTATCCGGAGACCCCGCTGGACGACCCGGCACTGGACGCGCTGCGCGACGGGCTGGAGCGGCTGCTGCGGGGCTACGAGCCGTATCCGGCGCTGGTGGTCGACGCCGGTTACACGGTCGTCGCCGCCAACCGGGGCATCGCCCTGCTGCTGGAGGGCGTCCCGGCAAAGCTGCTCGGCCCGGCGCCGAACGCGATGCGGCTGACGCTGCACCCGGAGGGGCTGGCACCGCGCATCCGCAATCTGCGGGAGTGGCGCGGCCATCTGCTGGCCCAGATGGAGCGGGAGATCGCCCTGCACCGCTCGGACCGGCTGCGCGCCCTGTACGAGGAGGTGGCGGCCTACCCGGTGCCCGAGGAGCCGCCCGCCGCCGAACCGGCCGCTCCCGTGCCGTACTTCGCGCTGCCGCTGCGGATCGAGCACGCCGGGCGGACCCTGTCGTTCGTGTCCTCGATCTCCACCTTCAACACGCCGATGGACGTCACGGTCGCGGAACTCGCCGTCGAGACCTTCCTGCCGGCCGATCCGGCGACCGCGAAGTACCTGCACACGCTGGCCGGTTGAGCCCGTCCGGCGATCAGTTGCCTCGGGCACATGTGCGAGACGGCCCGCGCGTGACAGACTGCTGCCCGCGTACGTCGGCGCGTAGGGGAGGGCGTGGCGGTGAGTGAGCGGCGGGCTGCGCCCACCGTGGGCCAGGTGGTGCTCGGCAAGCGGTTGCAGGAGCTGCGGGAGGCCGCGGGGCTCGGCCGCGAGGAGGCCGCCCGGGTCCTCAGGGTGGCGTCGGCAACCGTACGGCGGATGGAGATGGCCGAGGTCGCGCTGAAGATCCCCTACGTGCAGGTGCTGCTGAACGCCTACGGGGTGGCCGGTGAGGAGGCCGACGCCTTCGTGCGGCTGGCCGAGGAGGCGAACCAGCCGGGGTGGTGGCAGCGGTTCCACGACGTGCTGCCGGACTGGTTCAGCCTGTACGTCAGCCTGGAGGGCGCGGCCCGGATCATCCGCTCCTACGAACCGCACTTCGTGCCCGGCCTGCTCCAGACCGAGGAGTACGCGCGCGCGGTGATGGAGGCGGGCACCGTCGGGCAGTCCTCGCCCCAGGCGGTGGACCGGCATGTGTCGCTGCGTATGGAACGGCAGCGGCTGCTGGAGCGGGAGGACCCGCCCCACCTGTGGGTGATCATGGACGAGACCGTGCTCAGGCGCCCGGTGAGCACCCGGCCGCGGGTGCTCAGGGACCAGGTGGACCGGCTGCTGGAGTACGCCGAGCGGGACCGGGTGACGCTCCAGATAGCCGAGTTCGCGGCGGGCCCGCACCCGGGGACGTACGCGCCGTTCACGCTGTTCCGGTTCGCCGAGCCGGAGCTGCCGGACATGGTGTTCACCGAGTACCTGACCGGCGCGCTCTACCTGGACTCGCGCCGGGAGGTCGCCGCGCACCTGGAGGTGCTGGACCACATGACGGCCCGCGCCGCGTCCGCCCGGCGCACCCTGAGGCTGCTGCGGGAGCACCGCGCCCGCCTGTGAGCACCGGCCCCGGCGTGACCCGTACGGGTCTGCGGACAGGTGGGTTGCCGGGGCCGCCCCTAGGTTCGGAGTACGGGGTGAACCTAGGGAGCGCACGTGACCGACACGCAGACACCGCCGCGCGAGCCCGGCGCGGCGCTGCTGGCCGCCGGCCGTTTCTTCCGGCCCGGCACGCCCGCGCCCGACCTGCACAGCGTGACCCTGACCGGCGGCCGGCAGGCGGACGCCTTCTACCGCGACCGGTGGAGCCACGACAAGGTGGTGCACTCCACCCACGGGGTGAACTGCACCGGATCGTGCCGGTGGAAGGTGTACGTCAAGGACGGGATCATCACCTGGGAGACCCAGGAGACGGACTACCCGTCGGTGGGCCCGGACCGCCCCGAGTACGAGCCGCGCGGCTGCCCGCGCGGCGCCGCGTTCTCCTGGTACACCTACTCCCCCACCCGGGTGCGCTACCCGTACGTCAGGGGCGTGCTGCTGGAGATGTACCGGGAGGCCAAGGGCCGGCTGAAGGACCCGGTGCTGGCCTGGGCGGACATCCAGGGCGACCCGGAGCGGCGCCGCCGCTACCAGCGGGCGCGCGGCAAGGGCGGTCTGGTGCGGGCCCGCTGGGAGGAGGCGGTGGAGATCGTCGCCGCCGCGCAGGTGCACACCATCAAGGCTTACGGCCCGGACCGGATCGCCGGGTTCTCCCCGATCCCGGCGATGTCGATGGTGTCGCACGCGGCCGGCGCCCGCTACCACTCGCTGATCGGCGCGGCCATGCTGTCGTTCTACGACTGGTACGCCGACCTCCCGGTGGCCTCGCCGCAGGTCTTCGGCGACCAGACCGACGTGCCGGAGTCGGGCGACTGGTGGGACGCCGCCTATCTGGTGATGTGGGGCTCCAACGTGCCGGTGACCCGGACCCCGGACGCCCACTGGATGGCGGAGGCGCGCTACCGCGGCCAGAAGGTCGTGGTGGTCGCGCCCGACTACGCCGACAACGCCAAGTTCGCCGACGAGTGGCTGCACCCGCACCCGGGCACGGACGGCGCGCTGGCCATGGCGATGGGCCATGTGATCCTCAAGGAGTGCTACGTCGACCGGGAGACGCCGTTCTTCACGGACTACGTCCGCAAGTTCACCGACCTGCCGTTCCTGGTGACGCTCACCGAGCGGGACGGGGCGTGGGTGCCGGCGAAGTTCCTGCGCGCCGCCGACGTCGGCCAGGACGGCGAGGGCGCGCAGTGGAAGACGGTCGTGCTGGACGGGGCGACCGGCCGCGCGGTGGTGCCGAACGGCTCGCTGGGCTTTCGCTGGACCGCGTCGGGCGAGGGCCGCTGGAACCTGGAACTCGGTGACGTGGAGCCCCTGTTGAGCCTGTACGGCAGGGAGGTCGCGGTCCCGCTGGAGGTGCTGCTGCCCCGGTTCGACACCGAGGGCGGACCGCACGGGCAGGGGCGCGGCGAGGTGCTGCGGCGCGGGGTGCCGGTGACCCGGCTGGGCGGTCCGGACGGCCCGCTGGTGACCACGGTGTTCGATCTGCTGCTGGCCCAGTACGGGGTGGCGCGGCCCGGTCTGCCGGGCGACTGGCCGGACTCCTACGACGATCCGCGCACGCCGGCCACGCCCGCCTGGCAGGAGGCGCACACCTCGGTGCCGGCCGCGCGGTGCGTGAAGATCGCCCGGGAGTTCGCGCGGACCGCCGAGCGGTCCCGGGGCCGCTGCATGATCCTGATGGGCGCCGGCACCAACCACTGGTTCCACTCGGAGACCATCTACCGCGCCTTCCTGGCCCTGCTCCAGCTCACCGGCTGCCAGGGCCGCAACGGCGGCGGCTGGGCGCACTACGTCGGCCAGGAGAAGTGCCGTCCGGTGACCGGCTGGGCGACGCTGGCCGCCGCCTCCGACTGGGCCCGCCCGCCCCGGCAGATGATCGGCACCGCGTACTGGTACCTGCACACCGACCAGTGGCGCTACGACCGGTTCGGCGCCGATGTGCTGGCCTCGCCGCTCGGCGAGGGCCGGTTCGCCGGGATGACCGCGGCCGACTGCCTGGCCCTGTCGGCCCGGGCCGGCTGGATGCCGTCGTACCCCACCTTCGACCGCAATCCGCTGGAGCTGGGCGAGGAGCCCGGCGACCCGGTGGCGCGGGCGGTGGCCGGACTGCGCGCCGGCACCCTGCGGTTCGCCTGCGAGGACCCGGACGCGCCGGGTAACTGGCCGCGCGTGCTCACCCTGTGGCGGGCCAACCTGCTGGGCTCCTCGGCCAAGGGCGCCGAGTACTTCGCCCGGCACCTGCTGGGCACCCACTCCTCGCTGCGCGCCGAGGAGGCCGCGCCGGACGAGCGGCCCCGGGACGTGACCTGGCGGGAGCGGGCCCCGGAGGGCAAGCTGGACCTGCTGCTGTCGCTGGACTTCCGGCACACCTCCTCCACCCTGCTGTCGGACGTGGTGCTGCCGGCGGCCACCTGGTACGAGAAGCACGATCTGTCCTCCACCGACATGCACCCCTATGTGCACGCGTTCACCCCGGCCGTCGACCCGCCCTGGCAGGCCCGCACCGACTTCGACACCTTCAAGGCGCTCGCGGAGAAGCTGAGCGAACTCGCCGTGGACCACCTGGGCGTGCGCCGGGACCTGGTGGCGAGCCCGCTCCAGCACGACACCCCGGGCGAGACCGCCCAGCCGGGCGGGACCGTCCGGGACTGGCGGCGCGACGAGTGCGCGCCCGAGCCCGGCCGGACGATGCCGCACCTGGCCGTCGTGGAACGCGACTACACCGCGGTCGGCGCGAAGTTCGCCGCGCTCGGCCCGCTCGTGGAGGAACGGGGCCTGCCCGCCAAGGGCATCACCCTGCGGCCGGACGAGGAGGTCGCGCACCTGCTGCGGCGGAACGGCGCGGTGCGCGGCGGCCCGGCGGACGGGCGCCCGGCGCTGGACACGGCGGTGAAGGCGGCCGACACCATCCTCGCCCTGTCCGGCACCACCAACGGCCGCCTGGCCACCCAGGGTTTCCGCACCCTTCAGCGGCGCACCGGGCGGGAGATGGCCCACCTGGCCGCCGAGCACGAGGGCAAGCGGGTCACGTACGCCGACACCCAGGCGGCGCCCGTGCCGGTGATCACCTCACCGGAGTGGTCGGGCAGCGAGGCCGGCGGCCGGCGCTACACCGCCTTCACGCTCAACACCGAGCACGGCAAGCCTTGGCACACCCTCACCGGCCGCCAGCACTTCTTCCTGGACCACGACTGGATCCACGAACTCGGCGAGGCCCTGCCGGTCTACCGACCGCCGCTGGACATGCACCGGCTGTTCGGCGAACCGGTCCTCGGCGCGGACGGACAGCGCCAGGTGACGGTCCGATACCTCACCCCGCACAACAAGTGGTCGATCCACTCCGAGTACCAGGACAACCTGTTCATGCTGGCCCTGTCCCGGGGCGGGCAGACCATCTGGATGTCCCCGGGGGACGCCGACGCGATCGGGGTGCGGGACAACGACTGGGTCGAGGCGGTCAACCGCAACGGCGTGGTGGTGGCCCGCGCGATCGTCTCGCACCGCATGCCGGAGGGCACCGTCTACATGCACCACGCGCAGGAACGCACGGTGAGCGTGCCGAGGACGGAGACCACCGGGATGCGCGGCGGCATCCACAACTCCCTCACCCGGCTGCTCCTCAAACCGTCCCATCTCATCGGCGGCTACGCCCAGTTGAGCTGGGCGTTCAACTACCTGGGCCCGACGGGCAACCAGCGCGACGAGGTCACCGTCATCCGCCGCCGCGCCCAGGAGGTGGAGTACTGATGCGCCCCATGGCCCAGATCGCGATGGTGATGAACCTCGACAAGTGCATCGGCTGCCACACCTGTTCGGTCACCTGCAAACAGGCGTGGACCAACCGGCGCGGCATGGAGTACGTCTGGTTCAACAACGTGGAGACCCGCCCCGGGCAGGGCTATCCGCGCCGCTACGAGGACCAGGAGAAGTGGCGCGGCGGCTGGGAGCTGAACCGGCGCGGCGCGCTGACACTCAAGGCGGGCGGCCGGCTGCGCAAGCTGGCCGGGATCTTCTCCAACCTCCGGCTGCCGGAGATCAAGGACTACTACGAGCCCTGGACGTACGAGTACCGGAACCTCACCGACGCCCCGCTCGGCGACGACTACCCGGTGGCCCGGCCGGTGTCGGCGATCACCGGCAAGCCGATGAAGATCGAGTGGTCGTCGAACTGGGACGACAACCTGGGCGGCGCCCCGGCCTACGGCGGCCTGGACCCGATGGTGGAACGGACCCGGCAACAGGCGTCCGAAAAGGTGCGGTTCGCCTTCGAGGAGACGTTCATGTTCTATCTGCCGCGGATCTGCGAGCACTGCCTGAACCCGTCCTGCGTGGCCTCCTGTCCGTCCGGGGCGATGTACAAGCGGGCCGAGGACGGCATCGTCCTGGTCGACCAGGACGGGTGCCGGGGCTGGCGGATGTGCGTGACCGGATGCCCGTACAAGAAGGTGTACTTCAACCACGCCACCGGCAAGGCCGAGAAGTGCACCCTGTGCTACCCGCGGATCGAGGTCGGCCTGCCGACGGTCTGCTCGGAGACCTGCGTGGGCCGGCTGCGCTACCTCGGCGTCCTGCTCTACGACGCCGACAAGGTGACGGCCGCGGCCCGCGTACCGGACGAGAAGGACCTGTACGAGGCACAGTTGGGCGTCTTCCTCGACCCGGACGACCCCGAGGTGCTGCGGGCCTGCGAGGAGGCGGGCATCCCGCGCGACTGGACCGAGGCCGCCCGCCGCTCCCCCGTGCACGCGCTGATCAGCCGCTACCGGGTGGCGCTGCCGCTGCATCCGGAGTACCGGACGCTGCCGATGGTCTGGTACATCCCGCCGCTGTCGCCGGTGGTGGACGCGCTGGCCGAGACCGGGCACGACGGGGAGGACGCGGGCAACCTGTTCGGCGCGATCGACACCCTGCGCGTGCCGCTGGAGTACCTGGCGGAGCTGTTCACGGCGGGCGACACCGCTCCGGTGCGCACGGCGCTGGAGCGGCTCGCCGCGATGCGGTCCCACATGCGGGCGATCAACCTCGGCGAGGAACCGGACCCGCGGGCCGCCGCGGCGGCCGGTCTGGGCCCGGAGGAGATCGAGGCCATGTACCGGCTGCTGGCGATCGCCAAGTACGAGGAGCGCTACGTCATCCCGACCGCGGCCGTCGGTGACGCCCGCCGGCTGGAGGAGTCCGCGGTGCCCGGGGAGTGCAGCCTCGACGTCGCCGGCGGGCCCGGCATGGGCGGCGACGGACCGTTCGGCCGGGACTCCGGCCGCCGCAGGCTGCCGCTGGTGTCCGTGGAGAACTTCCATCTGCTGCGCCGGCGGCAGACGTCCGACGACGCCAAGGAGGCCTGATGCCCTCGGACGCGGTGTTCTACCAGGCGGCGGCCCTCTGTCTGACCTACCCGGACGAGGACTTCACCGCCCGGCTGCCGCTGCTGCGCGAGGCCGCCCCGCGGCTGCGCGCGTTCACCGATTACGCGGCCGTCACCCCGCCCGGGGACCTCGCCGCGCACTATGTGCAGGTCTTCGACCTGAAGAACCGGCACAGCCTGTACCTGAGCTGGTGGCACGACGGCGACACCCGGCGCCGCGGGATGTCCCTGGTCCGCTTCAAGGAGGTCTACCGCCGGCACGGCCTGGAGTTCAGCGGCGAGGAGCTGCCGGACTTCCTGCCGGCGGTGCTGGAGTTCACCGCGCGGACCGGCGACACCAGCCTGCTGACCGGACACCGCGAGGCGCTGGCGGAGCTGCGGGCGCGGCTGACCGCCTGCGGCACCCCGTACGCGGGCGTCCTGGACGCGGTGTGCGCCACCCTGCCCGCCGCACCCTCCGGAGCGCGCCGATGACCGTCCTCCTCTGGGGCGCCCTGCCCTACACCGCCTTCGCCCTGCTGGCCGCCGGCCTGGTCTGGCGCTACCGCTACGACAAGTACGGCTGGACCACCCGCTCCTCGCAGGTGTACGAGTCACCGCTGCTGAACATCGCCTCCCCGGTCTTCCACTACGGCATCCTGTTCGTGCTCGTCGGGCACCTGGTCGGGCTGTTCGTGCCGGCGTCCTGGACGGACGCGGCCGGCGTGCACGAGCGCGCCTACCACCTGTTCTCGCTGTACGGCGGGACGGCGGCCGGGGTGCTCACGGTCGCCGGCATCCTGCTGCTGGTGTACCGCCGCCGCACCCGCGCCCCCGTCTTCCGCGCCACCACGGCCAACGACAAGGCGATGTACCTGCTGCTGTGCGGCGCGACCGTGCTCGGCATGGCCGCCAAGCTGTCGCACACCACCGGCGCGGGCTACGACTACCGGACCACGATCGCGCCCTGGGCGCGCAGCCTGTTCACGCTCCGGCCGCGGATCACGCTGATGGAGGGCGTGCCGGTGCTGTACCAGGTGCACGCGGTGGCCGGGATGGTGCTGATCGCGTTCGTGCCGTACAGCCGGCTGGTGCACATGTTCAGCGCGCCGGTGCAGTACCTCTTCCGCCCGTACGTCGTCTACCGGACCCGGGACCCGCGTCAGCTCGGCCCGCGCGCGGACCGGCGGGGCTGGGAACGGCTGGGCGGCTGAGCGGCCGGGAACGGCGCGGGTGCCGTGCCCCGGAGAGCGGGGCACGGCACCCAAGAACGTCCGGGCGTCAGGCCAGCTCGGCCGTCAGGGTGATCTTCGTACCGCTCAGCGCCTGGCTGACCGGGCAGTTCTTCTTGGCGTCCTCGGCGGCCGAGGCGAAGCCCTCCGCGTCCAGACCGGGCACCTCACCGCGCACGGTGAGGTGGATGCCGGTGATGCCCTCGCCCGGCTGGAAGGTGACGTCGGCCTTGGTCTCCAGCCGGGTGGGCGGGGTGCCGGCGCCGGCCAGGCCGTGCGAGAGGGCCATGGAGAAGCAGCTGGAGTGGGCGGCGGCGATCAGCTCCTCGGGGCTGGTCTTGCCGTTCGCCTGCTCGGCGCGCGAGGGCCACGACACCGGCTGCTGGCCGATGCCGGAGGAGTCGAAGGTGACGACTCCGTTGCCTTCGAGCAGGTTGCCTTCCCAGACGGTGTGCGCGGTGCGCGTGGTTGCCACGATGCTTCCTTTCGCGAGTGTCGCGGTGCCGGGGTTCCCGGTCTCCCTATCCGATCACATCCGGGCCCCCGGCACCGCGCGGACCGCCCCACCCGGTGTGAACGGCGGATGTCCCTCAGGCGGCCTGTTCCTCCTCCGCCGCGGCGGCGACCGGCACCTGGGGGCCGCTCAGTTCGCCCAGCCAGCGGCGCAGGACGGCGTGCACCTGCTCCGCGCCGGCCGGCTCCCGCCCGTCCGCGGCCGGCGCCGACAGGTCCGCCGGGGCGAGCAGGAACGGGCGTGACTGGGCGCCGCCGAGCCCGCCGTGGGAGCCGATCTGCTCCTCGAAGGCGAGGACTTCGCCGTCGGCGGGTTCGTAGGCGGAGTTCACCATGATGTCCGCGGTGTGCGGGAAGGCGTGGGTGCGGCGGACGGCGTCGGCGGCGCCGGGGCCGAAGCGGGCCAGCGGGCCGGGCTCGTCGTCGAGCGCGGCCAGCGGGATCTCGGCGCCGTGGGCACCGAGCACCACGCCGTCGTGCTGCTCGCTGCGCACCAGCAGGAAGCCGATGCCGGGGTGGTTGGCGAGGGTGGTGAGCAGCGCGGGGTGGCGGGCGTCGATCTCCTCCTTGGACATGCGGTGCGGCACGTCCGGGAAGGAGACCAGGCCGAGGTTGCCGGAGGCCAGCACGACCGGCTCCCGGGAGGGCGCGGGCTCCCGGCGCCCGCTCTTCTCCTCCACGGGCCGGCGCAGGGCGGCCCGGACGGCGGCGCGGGCCTCGGCGCCGCTGCGGGTGCGGCCCGCCTTGCGCGGCACGGGCAGCCCGCAGCCGGCCCGGACCAGATCGCCGAGGGTGAGGCCGTAGCGGGCGCGGAACGTCTCCCCCGGGCTCTGGCCGTGATCGGACAGGACGACGATCCGGTAGGGGCGCGGGGCGTGCTCGGCGACGCGTTCCAGCAGGGCCAGGCAGCGGTCGAGGCGTTCGAGGACCTTCTCGGCGTCGCGGCTGTGCGGCCCGGAGTGGTGGGCGACCTCGTCGTAGGCGACCAGGTCGGCGTAGACGACGGTGCGGCCGGCGAGCATGTCGCCCATGACCGCGGCGACGACGACGTCCCGCTCGACGACGGTGGCGAAGGCGCGGACGAGCGGGTAGAGCCCGCCGCGGCCGACCCGCGGGCGCCGGCCCCGCAGCCGGGCGCGGGTGGACTGGCCGATCTCGCGGGCCACCTCGGCGACGAAGGACAGGGCGGTGCGGACGGCGTTGGCGGGGTCGCTGAAGTAGGCGAAGTAGCCGGCGCGGGACCGGTTGCCCCGGCCGCGGCGGCGGGTCGCTATGGACAGCACGAGGGCCTGTTCGCCGGCGCCGCCGCCGAACAGGTTGCCGCGGCTGGCGCCGTCGACGGCGAGCAGCCCGCCGTCACCGGTCCGCAGGACGGCACGGCGCTGGAGTTCGGCCGCGCTCGTCGGCCGGTTGCAGACCATCACCTCGCCGCGGTCCTTCTCGTACCAGCGGAAGGCCGGCACGTCGAAGGTGCTGCCGTGCAGGATGCCGAGCTGGCTGGCGCCGGTCTGGCTGGACCAGTCGGTGCGCCAGGGGGTGAGCCGGTGGGGGGGCCGGCCGGGGCCGGTCACGGGGTGCGGGCCGCCGTTCGGGGCGCGCGTGCCCCCGCCCGGCGGCCGGGTGTCGCCGGCCGCCGGGGACAGCCAGCGGGCCACCGTCGGCATCAGGCCCTTGCGGACCGCGTCCGTGAGGACGTCGTGGCCCACGCCGTCGAGCTGGACGCAGACCAGGCCGGGCGCGGTGGGGCAGGGCGGCTGTGCCCGGCGGCCGCGGGTGGCGAGGCGGTGCAGCCGGCGGCGGTACGCCTCGTCGTCGCGCACGGCGAGGGCCGCGCCGGTCGCGGAGGCGACCGCGGACATCACGGCGGCCACGATGACGGCGGTCTCGGGGGCCGCCTCGCCACGGCCGTAGGGGTTGGCCCGCAGGGCGAGCAGCAGCAGCGAACCGTTGAGAAAGAAGACCAGCAGGCCGAGGATCAGCGCGGGCACGAGCAGCAGCAGACGCACCAGGAGCGGCCAGACCACGGCCGACAGGACGCCGAAGGCACCGGCGCCGCAGACGGCGGTGGCCGCGATGCGCGTGGCGCTGTCACCGTCGGCGGACTGGAGCCGGAAGTCGGGCAGGAGCCCGGCGAGGACCAGCATGGTGACCGTGGAGACCGCCCACACGGCGACGCTCCGTCCGACCTGACTGGCGATCCGCCGCCACCGCACGCCTCGCACGCCCCGTACACCTCACGTCCCGGCCCTCCCCCGCCCTCCGGGCCGGGAGGGACCCGCCTCTCGCTCCACCGGGCCGGTCGGCCCCGGCCCCACCCTGTCACACGGGACACGGCGGGCCGGACGGGCGGCCGGGCGGGCCCGCGTCACCCGCCGTCGTAGCCCGCCGTCGGCATGGACAGGCGGCGGTGCACCCGCGCCTTCATCTGCGCGTCGTACGACGGCTCGGCGCGCCCGACCGTCTCCACGCGCACGCCCCGGCGCGCGCACTCGGCGGTGAACTCCTCCACCGACGACAGCGCCCGGCGCAGCACCCGCAGGCTGGGCGCGACGAACACGTCCGCGCCGGGCCGCACTCCCTCCCATAACGCGCAGTGGTCGACGCGCAGTCCGCCGAGGAGGAGTTCCCGCGCGACGACGTAGCCGCGCTCGGCGGCCCACCGGGCGCACATGGCGTGCTGGCTGCGCGAGTCCACCAGGAAGGGGTCGGCCTCCAGTTCCTCCAGAGGTGTCAGGCTCGCGATGGCGGTGACCCGCACCGGCGTGAGCACGCCGGAAACACCCCGTAGCTGTCTCATGGCACTCCCCTCACCTCCGGTTTTCGCCGCCGACCCTACTCCTGCCCGTAGGCTTCGGGGAGTCGCGTGAAGGAGGCGGAGAAGGTGCCGGTGGAGATCACCTGGTGGGGTCACGCCACCTGTGTGGTGGAGGATGCGAACGTCCGGGTGCTCACCGACCCCCTGTTCGCCCGCCGGCTGGCGCATCTGCGCCGCCGCCGGGGTGCCGTGCCGCCCGCCGCGGACCGGCGCGCGGACGTGGTGCTCGTCTCCCACCTGCACGCCGACCATCTGCATCTGCCCTCGCTGGCCTCGCTCCGTCCGGGCGCGCGCCTGCTCGTGCCCCGGGGCGCACCACGGGCGGTACCCGGACTGCGCCGGCTCGGGCAGTTGCGCATCACCGAAGTGGCGCCCGGGGACGAGGTGCGGATCGGCGAGGTGCTGGTCCGGGTGGTGCCGGCGCTGCACGACGGGCGGCGGCTGCCGGTGGGCCCGCACCGCTCGCCCGCGCTGGGCTACGTCGTGGAGGGCGAGGCGCGGACCTACTTCGCCGGGGACACCGGCCTGTTCGACGGGATGGCGGAGCAGGTCGGGCCGGTGGACGTGGCGCTGCTGCCGGTGGGCGGCTGGGGGCCGTACCTCGGCGAGGGGCACCTGGACGCGGGCCGGGCCGCGCGGGCGCTGGCCCGGCTGGCGCCGCGGGCCGCGGTGCCGGTGCACTACGGGACGTACTGGCCGCTCGGCATGGACGCGGTGCGCCCGCACGAGTTCCACGCGCCGGGCGACGAGTTCGTGCGGCTGGCCGCGGCGGCCGCGCCGGAGGTGGCGGTGCACAGGCTGGGGCACGGGCAGAGCGTGCGGCTGGAGGTCGCGCGGTGACGTGGTTCGCCGACGCGGCCGGCACCCTGACGCCTGAGGCCGCGCACCAGGCGGCCGGCTACCCGTCGTTGTTCCTGCTGGTGCTGATCGGGGCGCTGGTGCCGGTGGTGCCGACGGGCGCGCTGGTGAGTTCGGCGGCGGTGGTGGCCTTCCACCGGTCGGCGCCGTTCGCGCTGCTCTGGGTGTTCCTGGCCGCGTCGCTGGCCGCGTTCCTCGGGGACGCGGCGCTGTACTGGCTGGGGCGGCGCGGGATGCGGTCGAAGAACGGGTCGCGGTGGCTGGAGGCGATCCGGGCGCGGGCACCGGAGGACCGGCTCGCGCAGGCGCGGGCGAAGCTGGCCGCGCACGGGACGGCCGTGCTGGTGCTGTCCCGGCTGGTGCCGGCCGGGCGGATACCCGTGATGCTGGCGTGTCTGATGGCCCAGTGGCCGCCGCGCCGGTTCGCGCGCGGGAACCTGCCCGCGTGTCTGGCCTGGACGGCCACCTACCAGGTGATCGGTGTGCTGGGCGGCTCGTTGTTCAAGGAGCCGTGGGAGGGGGTCGTGGTGGCGGTGGTGCTGACCGTCGTCGTCAGCGTGGCGCCCGGGCTGTGGCGGCGGGTCCGGGCCGCCGGCTGAACCGGGACCGGGAGGGCTCCCGCCGCCTGAGGCGGGGTCAGCCGAGCACCGCCGAGCCGCCGATCGGCAGGTCCCACAGGTCCGCGCGGTCCCGGCCCGCCTTCTCCCAGGCCGCCCGCACCCGGGTGAGCGGTTCCAGGACCGGTTCCGCCGAGAGGATGAACGTGCCCCAGTGCATGGGGGCCATACGGCGGGCGCCGAGGTCGACGGTGGCCTGGACCGCTTCCTCCGGGTCGCAGTGGACGTCGCTGAGCCACCAGCGCGGGTCGTAGGCGCCGATGGGCATCAGGGCGAGGTCGATGCCCGGGTAGCGGCGGCCGATGCGGGAGAACCAGTGGCCGTAGCCGGTGTCGCCGGCGAAGTACAGGCGCTGCCCGTCGGGCGCGGTCAGCACCCAGCCGCCCCAGAGGCTGTGGCAGGTGTCGGTGAGGGTGCGCTTGGACCAGTGGTGGGCGGGCACGAAGTCGAAGCGCACACCGGAGAGTTCGGCGCCCTCCCACCAGTCCAGCTCGGTGACGCGGGTGAACCGGCGGCGGCGGAACCAGGGGCCGAGGCCAGCGGGCGCGAACACCGGGGTCTCGCGCGGCAGCCGGCGCAGGGTCGGGGCGTCCAGGTGGTCGTAGTGGTTGTGGCTGATGACGACGGCGTCCACGCGCGGCAGGTCTTCCCAGGGCACGCCCACCGGGGTGACGCGGGCCGGGGTGCCGAGGATGCGGCGGGACCAGACGGGGTCGGTGAGGACGGTGAGCCCGCCGACCTGGACGACCCAGCTCGCGTGGCCCGCCCAGCTCACGGCGAGGGTGCGGGCGTCGACGCGGGGCAGCGGGGCCGGCGCGTACGGCAGGCGGGGGATGTCGGCGAGACCCTCGGGGCCGGGGCGTACGGCGCCTTCGCGGGCGAAGCGGGCGAGGCCCTTCAGTCCGGGCAGCGGCGCGGTCAGCCGGTCGTGGAAGGCGCGCGGCCACACCCGGTGTTCGCCCAGCGGACGCGGCTCGGCCAGCGGGGGGAAGGGTACGGCGCCGGGGACCGGTGTGCCGGGTACGCCGGCCGCCGTGGTCGTCGCGGCCGGGCCGGGCTCGTGCGTCTGCTGCGTCATCGAGGAGGCTCCCATCGCTGAGCGTCGTCGCCAAGTTCGTCGAAGGCCGACCGCAAGGAGGCCAACGCGCGGTGCAGGTGCGGCAGTTCCAACGGGGCCGGGGAGGTGAGCCCCTCCGTGCGCTCCTCGTCCGTGCCGCCCAGCAGCGGCCCGGTGGAGAGCCGTACGCGCAGCGCCCCGAGGTCGTCGCCGAAGCGGTGGCCGCCGGGGGCGGGCATGCCGAGCCGGGCGGTGAGGAAGTCCTCCAGTTCCTGCGCGTCGCCGACGCCCCGGGCGGCCAGCGGCTCGCGGAGCGGGGCGAGGTCGGCGTACAGGTGACGGCCGGCCGCCGGGGGCCGGGCGAGCGCGCCGGCGGCGACGACGGCGGCGTGCGCGGCGGCGGCCACGCGCGCGTGCAGCCGTACGGCGGCCTCCCGGCGCTCGATGACGGGCGGCGGTTCGTCCAGGGCGTAGCCGGCGGCCGCGGCGACCGGTCCGGCGAGGGCGGCGCCGAGACCGGTGAGGATGTCCAGCACGCGCGCGTGCAGGTGCCGGCCGGCACCGGTGGCCGGGAAGCGGGCGACGGCGGCGGGCCAGGCCGGGGGCAGCAGGGCACCGGCCAGGTCGGTGACGACGGTGACGGCGTCGGGCCACATCTCGGCCGGGCTGAGCAGGACGGTGCCGTGCGGGGCGTGCACGGTGTCGCGCCAGGTCTCGTCGCTGGCCAGGTGCAGGCCCTCGGCGGTGGCGGCCTCCACGGTCTCGTGCAGCAGTTCGGGCGGGGCGACACCGGCGGTGGGATCGTCGGCGACGGACAGCACCAGCAGCCGTGGGTCGCCGCCCTCGGCGCGGACCCGGCGGACGGTCTCCAGCAGCGCGTACGGGTCGGGCACCCCGCCGCTCTCGGGAGGCGTCGGCACGTGGTAGACGGGCCGGCCCAGGATCCGGGCGTACGGCGCCCACCAGGCGGCGCAGGGCCGGGGCACGAGGACGTCGGCGCCGTCCCCGGCGAGCGCGGCGGTCAGGGCGAGCAGCAGGGCGGGCGCGCCGGGGCCCGCGGCCACCTGGTCGGGGACGCTGGGCAGCCCGCGCCGGGTCCAGTAGCCGCAGGCCGCTTCCAGCAGGGCGGGGGCGCCGCCGACCGGCTGGGCGTCGGCGCGGCCCGCGGCGGCGGCGAGCACGGCGGACAGTTCCGGGAGCACGGGCAGGCCGTCGCCCGGGAACGGCGGGCCGTAGCGGACGGGACCGTGGTCCTCCCGGCGGCCCCGCCCGGAGTCCGTGCGCCGCATGTCCGCCTCCGCGAGTCCGTGGTGCCGTGCCGCCGCCCGGCCCGGGCCGGGCGGCCGTCCCGGGCCGCCGTACCCGGGTGGGCGGGGCCCGGAAGTGCGGCGGGTGCCACCGGCGGGGCCCCTGGTGCCGCCCTCGGGAGGGTGTGTACCCGCCGCGCGGCCGTCCATGGCGCCGCCCCGAGTTGCCCAGGTCACATCCGCGGCCTCTCGGACGGATTCCTAGGCGGACCGGCCCGCCGCGGACCGTACGCGGCCGTACACCCGGTAGCCGGCGCCCGCGCAGGCGACGGCGATCAGCGCGGCACCGGCCGCGAGCGCCGGCACGGAGTCCCCGAAGACGCCGCCCCGGCCCGCGTCCACGCCGTGCTGGACGGCGGCGGGCGCACAGCCGTCGGCGCCGGGCGCGTCACCGCAGCCGTGACCACCGCCCGCACAGTCCGCGCCCGCGCACTCCTGCCCGCCGCCGTCCCGGCCACCGCCGTCCTTCCCGCTCCCGTCCCAGCCGCCGCCGTCCGGTCCTCCGCCATCCGGGCCGCCGCCGTCCGGTCCTCCGCCATCCGGGCCGCCGCCGTCCGGTCCTCCGCCGTCCGGGCCGCCGCCGTCGTGCCCGGCGGTGTCGTGCCCGGCGCCACCGTCCTGCCCGGCGTCCGCCCGCCCTGCACCGCCCAGATCACCACCACCCGGACCACCACCGCCCAGGTCACCGCCCGGGCCGATACCGCCCAGGTCACCACCGCCCGGGCCACCACCGTTCAGCTCACCACCGCCCGGGTCGGCACCGCTCGGAGCACCACTGCGCGAGCCACCCACGGCCTGCCCCCCACCGATCTGGCCCCCCACGGCCTGCCCTCCTCCCTCCTGCCCGCCGCCGAGCGGGTCGGCGCCGAGCGGCCCGGCGCCGGCCTGCCCGGACGCCTCAGCCCCGGGCTCCCTCCACCCGGCCCCGTCGTCGCACGCCGGGCCTCCCGGCTCGCCCTGGGCCGGGACGCCGGCACGCAGGCGGGCGGTGCCCGGGTAGGGAGGACCGGCCGCGCTGCCGCCGGTACCGGAGGCACCGTCCGGGTGCCCGGTGCCCTGCGCGGCGGCCGGCGGGGTGGCGGCGAAGGCGTCCGGGAGCAGCAGACCGGTGCCGGGATCGCAGGACGCGGGGACGGCAGGGGCGGCGGGGGCGGCGGGGGCGGCGGAGGCGGCCGGCCCGGTGAGGGCGAGCACGGCACCGGCGGCGAAGGCGGCGGACAGGGCGCGGGCGGTGCGGCGCATGGGAGGGACTCCTCGGCAGGCTGCGGCGGGCGGTCGGACGGCCGTGCGCCGGCGCACCGGTACCACGGCGACGCCGTACGGCGCCCGGCCACGGGGGCACGGTTCGGTGCCCTCGCTGTCATGACAGCCCGGCCGGGGCCGTACCGCGCGCGGCCGGAGCCCATTCGCGCGACACGCGGGGCCGGCCGGGTGACGGCACGCGCGGAGCCCGCACCTTCGGGCGCGCCGGAGGTTTTCCGGCTGCCGCGCAGGTGACTCGGTACCCGCTGGACCGACCGTCCGCTTCGTACCGCACCGGGGAGGTCTCTCCATGGGCACCAAGGTCTCGGACCACATCCTCGAGCGCCTGCGCGCCTGGGGCGTGGAACAGGTTTTCGGCTATCCGGGCGACGGCATCAACGGGCTGCTCGCCGCCTGGGGCCGCGCCGAGAACCACCCGCGGTTCATCCAGTCCCGGCACGAGGAGATGTCCGCCTTCGAGGCGGTCGGCTACGCGAAGTTCAGCGGACGTCTCGGGGTGTGCGCGGCGACGTCCGGACCCGGCGCGATCCACCTGCTCAACGGCCTGTACGACGCGAAGCTGGACCACGTGCCGGTGCTGGCGATCGTCGGCCAGACCAACCGGACCGCGATGGGCGGCTCCTACCAGCAGGAAGTCGACCTGCACACGCTGTACAAGGACGTCGCCTCCGAGTTCGTGGAGACGGTGACGGTGCCCGAGCAGTTGCCGAACGTGCTGGACCGGGCGATCCGCACGGCGTACGCCCGGCGCTGCCCGACCGCGCTGATCATCCCGGCCGACGTGCAGGAACTGGACTACTCGCCGCCGACGCACGCGTTCAAGATGGTGCCGTCCAGCCTCGGCATGAGCGAGTACACGGCGACCCCGACGGACGAGGCGCTGCGCCGGGCGGCGGACGTGCTGAATGCGGGCGACAAGGTGGCCGTCCTGATCGGGCAGGGCGCGGCCGGTGCCATCGCGGAGGTGCAGGAGATCGCCGAGATGCTCGGCGCGGGCGTGGCGAAGGCGCTGCTCGGCAAGGACGTGCTGAGCGACGAACTGCCGTATGTGACGGGGCCGATCGGACTGCTCGGCAGCCGGCCCTCGTACGAGATGATGCGGGACTGCGACACCCTGCTGACGATCGGCTCGTCGTTCCCGTACACGCAGTTCATGCCGGAGTTCGGCAAGGCGCGCGGGGTGCAGATCGACATCGACCCGCACATGATCGGCATGCGCTATCCGTACGAGGTGAACCTGGTCGGCGACGCGCAGGCGACGCTGCGGCGGCTGATCCCGCTGCTGACGGCGGACGGGCGCGGGCGCGAGTGGCACGACACGGTGTGCGCGAACGTCAAGCGGTGGCACGAGACGATGGAGCGGCGGGCCGGGATGTCGGCCGATCCGATCAACCCGGAGTACGTGGCGCGGGCGCTGGACCCGCTGCTGCCGGACAACGCGATCCTGACGTCGGACTCCGGTTCGGTCGCCAACTGGTACGCGCGGCACATCACGATGCGGGCCGGCATGCGCGGTTCGCTGTCCGGGACGCTGGCGACGATGGGCCCGGGGGTGCCGTACGCGATCGGGGCGAAGTTCGCCCACCCGGACCGGCCGGTGTTCGCGCTCGTCGGGGACGGCGCGATGCAGATGAACGGGCTCGCGGAGATGATCACGGCGGCGAAGTACCGGGACAGCTGGCCGGATCCGCGGCTGGTGGTGGCCGTGTGGAACAACCAGGACCTGAACCAGGTGACCTGGGAGATGCGGGCCATGGAGGGCGCGCCGTCGTTCCTGCCCTCGCAGTCGCTCCCGGACGTGCAGTACGCGGCGTTCGCCCGTTCGCTCGGCCTGACCGGCATCCGGGTGGAGAAGCCGGAGGACGTGGAGGCGGGCTGGCGGGCCGCCCTGGAGGCGGACGGCCCGGTGGTGATCGAGTTCCTCACCGACCCCGCCGTACCGCCGATCCCGCCGCACGCCACCTGGGAACAACTGCAGGCCACGGCCACGTCGATCCTGAAGGGCGACGCCGACCGGGGCGCGATGGTCAAACAGGGCCTGAAGGCGAAGATGCAGGAGTTCCTGCCGGGCCGGACCAGGCACTGACCGTACGGCACGAAGGCCGTGTCGGACGGGTGGCAGTGGGTACGCGGGGCGGACCTTCGACCCTCTGGAGGGAGATATGCAGCGAGGCAGTGACCGGCTGAGCGTCCATCGCGACGACGAGATGAAGCATGAACTGAAGGGTCTGCTCCAATCCGGCCATCCCACGCGCGTCGAGGAGTGGCACGACCCGGAGCCGGCCGCGGACGACGATCCGGAGGTCTGGAGCGGCCCGGTGGGCGGTCTGGGATCCCCGGCGTCGCTGGAGCGGACCCGGCTGGAGCTGGCCCGGCACCTGAGCCGGCACGCCTTCCCCGCGCAGCCGGGCGAGCTGGCCCGCGCGCTGCGCCGGAGCAACGCGCCCGGCGGGCTGATCGACGGTGTGGCCGGTCTGCCGCACGGGGACCGGTACCAGAACGTGCAGCAACTGGCGCAGGCGCTGACCGGCGGCGCCTGAGCCACGGCCCGGCCAGACGGGGGCCAGGGGAAGGAAGCGGCGCGCCCGGGCCTGCGGGGCGGCGCCGCGGAAGCTGAAAGGAGACAGGACATCATGCGTATCGCGTTTCTGGTGGCACCGGAGGGTGTCGAGCAGGTCGAGCTGACCGAGCCGTGGAAGGCGGCCGAGGGCGCCGGGCACGAGCCGGTGCTGGTGTCGACCGAGTCCGGGAAGATCCAGGCGTTCAACCATCTCGACAAGGCGGACACGTTCCCCGTGGACGAGGTGGTGTCCGAGGCGTCGGCCGGGTCGTTCGGCGCTCTGGTGCTGCCGGGCGGGGTGGCCAACCCGGACTTCCTGCGGATGGACGAGAAGGCCGTCGCGTTCGTGAAGGAGTTCTTCGAGGGCGGCCGGCCGGTCGCCGCGATCTGCCACGCGCCGTGGACGCTGGTGGAGGCGGACGTCGTGCGCGGCCGGGTGCTCACGTCCTGGCCGAGTCTCGCCACGGACATCCGCAACGCCGGCGGCACCTGGGTGGACGAGCAGGTGAAGATCTGCGACCACGGTTCCAACCAGTTGGTGACCAGCCGTAAGCCGGATGATCTGAAGGCGTTCTGCGAGGCGTTCCTGCACGTGTTCGCCGGCGAGGCCGGCTGATCACCGGATGGTGTGATGCGTAAGGGCCGGCCCCGGCGGGGCCGGCCCTTTTCTGTGCGCGCGGTACCGCGGATGTCAGGTGCCGGACGTGCCCGGGGTCGCCCCCTCGCCGCTGCCGCGCTCACGGGCGCCCTCGCGGGTGCGGGCCGCGCTGACCAGGCGGCGCGGGTTGCGGCGCAGGTACTCGCCCTCCAGTTGCGCCATGCGCTCGTTGTGGGCCCGCAGGGCGTCGTTCGAGCCGTACAGGAGGGTGTCGTGGCGCGTGCGGTGGATCGTCTCCAGCTCCTTCATGAGCTGCTGGTCGTCCAGCCGGCTGGGGTCGACTCCGGTCATGGTGGTGCCCCGCTCGTCGTGTTCGTTCATGGCCTACGGGTACCCGCCCGGCGCGCACTGCCTCCGAGTGATTTCCGGGAGGGACCCGGGGCGCCGGGTCCCTGGGTCCACTGTACGAACTTCCGGGGTGACGCGCCGGTGGGCGTGCCGGGCCGGGCCGGCCCGGATCACCTGCTCCGCTCGACCCGCCGTTCGTCCCAGACCGGCTCCGCGGTCTCGCGGACCCGGCCGTCGCTGCCGAAGACCAGGAAGCGGTCGAAGGAGCGGGCGAACCAGCGGTCGTGGGTGACCGCCAGCACCGTGCCGTCGAACGCCTCCAGCCCCTCCTGGAGCGCCTCGGCGGACTCCAGGTCGAGGTTGTCGGTGGGCTCGTCCAGCAGCAGCGCGGTGACGCCGGCCAGCTCCAGCAGCAGGATCTGGAAGCGGGCCTGCTGTCCGCCGGAGAGCCGGTCGAAGGACTGCTCGGCCTGCCGGGTGAGTTCGTAGCGGCGCAGCCGGGACATGGCCGCGCCCCGGTCCTGGGCGTGCTCCTGCCAGAGGATGTCGAGGAGGGGGCGGCCCTGCAGTTCGGGGTGGGCGTGGGTCTGCGCGAAGTGGCCCGGCACGACCCGGGCGCCCAGTTTCCACCGCCCGGTGTGCGCGACGTCCTCGCCGGCCAGCAGCCGCAGGAAGTGCGACTTGCCCGAACCGTTGGAGCCGAGGACGGCGACCCGTTCGCCGTAGAAGACCTCCAGGTCGAACGGCCGCATCAGACCGGTCAGTTCGAGTTCCTCGCAGGTGACGGCCCGTACGCCGGTGCGGCCGCCCTTCAGCCGCATGGTGATCTCCTGCTCGCGGGGCGGCTCCGGCGGCGGTCCGGCCTCCTCGAACTTGCGCAGCCGGGTCTGTGCCGCCGCGTAGCGGGAGGCCATCTCGTGGCTGACGGCGGCGGCCTGACGCAGGCTCAGCACCAGCTTCTTCAACTGGGCGTGCTTCTCGTCCCAGCGGCGGCGCAACTCCTCGAAGCGGGCGAAGCGTTCGCGGCGGGCCTCGTGGTACGTGGCGAAGCCGCCGCCGTGCACCCAGGCGTCGGCGCCGGCGGGGCCCGGTTCGACGGAGACGATCTTCTCGGCGGCGCGAGCGAGCAGTTCGCGGTCGTGGGAGACGAACAGGACCGTCTTCCGGGTCTCCTTGAGCTGTTCCTCCAGCCAGCGCTTGCCGGGCACGTCGAGGTAGTTGTCCGGCTCGTCCAGCAGCAGCACCTCGTCGGTGCCGCGCAGCAGCGCCTCCAGCACGAGCCGCTTCTGCTCGCCGCCGGACAGGGTGCGCACCTGGCGCCACTGGGCGCGCTCGTAGGGCATGCCGAGGGCTGCGGTGGTGCACATGTCCCACAGGGTCTCGGCCTCGTAGCCGCGCGCCTCGGCCCAGTCGGCGAGGGCCTGGGCGTAGCCCATCTGGGCGGCCTCGTCGTCGACGGTCATCAGGGCGTGCTCGGCGGCGTCCACGGCCCGCGCGGCCTCCCGGAGGCGCGGCGGGGCGACGGAGACCAGCAGGTCCCGTACGGTCGTCTCGTCGCGTACGGAGCCGACGAACTGGCGCATCACGCCGAGGCCGCCGCTGACCGTGACGGTGCCGCCGTGCGGTTTCAGCTCACCGGAGATCAGCCGCAGCAGGGTGGTCTTGCCGGCGCCGTTCGGGCCGACCAGCGCGACGGTCGCCCCTTCGCCGACCCGGAACGAGACATCGCCGAGCAGGGCCCTTCCGTCGGGCAGGTAGTACTCCAGGTGCGCGGCTTCCAGATGTCCCATGGGCAGGCATTGTGCGGGGCCCCCGGCACCGGGGGCAAACCCATATCCTCCGGCACCGCGCACCACCCGTCCGGGGACGGCTCCGCCGTCGCACAAGGCGGGTCACGGTCCCGGCTGAGCTATCCGCCCTATGCAAGCACTTTCAACAATTTGCCGCTGGCCCTCACGATCGCTCCCAGTCCGCCAGACGCCGTGCCTGGGAGCCTGATCGACATGTTTTCCCGTGCCCGTGCGACCGCAGCACGGCCTGCCCATCCGATGTCTCAAATGAAAAACTTTGCGTCATCTTGCGCAAGGGTCCGGCGACGCTTCCGGCGGCCGGAGCGCGGCCGGGAGGTGACGTCCGGATGTCAGCGCGGAGAGGTTCCCGGGGGCCCGCACCCCTGCGACCAGCCTCAGGGGGCATGCCACCCGCCACCGTGCCCGTTCGTTCAGGACTTTGATGAAGCAGCCGAAAAAAATCGGGCGATGCGGCCGGAACGCGTCCCCGGGTGAACGCAACGAGCACGTTCGGTCACGTTCCGATTCCAAGCTGTGTTGGGATGTGCGCGGACGGCGGGCACGGGCCCGCCGCCTCCCGTTCCGAAGGGAATGACATGCTCGCGATACGCGATCGGGTCCCGGCCGCCTGGCGGCCGGTCCTCTTGCTCGCCGTGCTCCTCGCCGGACTGCTCGCCGGCACCGCTCCCCGCGCCCACGCCACCACGGCCGAGGACGCCTCGGTCACCTTCCGGGTGCAGGCCACCACCCAGGGCGAGACCCTGCTGGTGTCCGGCAGCGCTCCGCAGCTCGGCTCCTGGGACCCGGCCAAGGCCGTCCCCCTGGGCACCACCGCCAGCGCCTATCCGCAGTGGTCGGCCGGCGTGCGGCTGCCCGTCGGCGCCACGGTGCAGTACAAGTACATCAAGCGCTCCCCCACCGGGGCCGTGACCTGGGAGAGCATCCCCAACCGCAGCCTGACCGTCTCCCCGGACGTGCCGGGCACCGACGACCGCTGGAACGCCGGCCAGGTGACCGCCGCCTTCCACGCCACCGCCTCCACCACGTGGGGCCAGAAGCTCTACGTCTCCGGCGACCTGGCCGACCTCGGCGGCTGGGACCCGGCCAAGGCCCTCCCGCTGACCACCGACTCGGCGTCCTACCCGCTGTGGTCCGGCGCCCACCGGCTGCCGTCCGGCACCGCCGTGCAGTACAAGTACCTGAAGAAGAACCCCGACGGGACGGTGATCTGGGAGAACGGTGACAACCGCACCGTCACGGCACCGTCCACCGGCACCCTGACGCTCGACGACACCTGGCGCTGACACCGCCGGCACCGGGGCCGAGGGGTATGGGACAGATACCCCTCGGCCCCGGCACCCGCCAGTGTGCCCGGCACCACGGACGGACGGAAACGGGCGCGGCCCGAGGGCCTGCGCTCCGGATCAGGCCCGGCCCGAGGGCCTGTCGCCCCGATCAGGCCGGGCTCGCGAGCCTGTCGCCCCGATCAGGCCCGGCCCGAGGGCCTGTGGTCCGGATCAGGCCGGGCTCGCGGGCCCGGACACCGCGCGGCGACACCGCGCCTGATCCGCCCGGCCCGGACGGCCCGGGCGGAAGGCCCTGGATCAGCCCGGCACGATCCGCACGTGAGGCCCCTAGACGCCCCGGGCCGCGTCCAGCGCGTCCCCGGCCGGGCCGCCCTCGCCCGCCGGCTCCACCAGGGCGCCCTCCCAGGACAGGACCTGCCAGCCGTCGTCCGGGGAGCCATCCAGGACGACCACGCCGGTGTTCTCCAGCGGGCGGGCCGCGGCGAAGGCGACGTCCACGTTGGCGGCGCGGGCGGCGGTCCAGACGCGGATCGCGGCGCCGTGGCTGACCATGGCGACGGTCCGGACCCCGCTCGCGGCGGCCTCGGCGACCACGGCGTCGTACCGGGCCAGGGCCTCCGCGCCGCTCTCGCCGCCGGGCATGCGCAGCGCGGTGTCCCCGGCCGCCCACGCGAACGCCGTGCGCAGGTACCGCTCGCCCTGCGGGGAGTGTCCGGGCAGCATCTCCAGGTCGCCGGCGGACAGCTCGCGGATGCCGTCCCGGACGAGCACCTCCAGGCCGCGGGCGGCGGCCAGCGGTGCGGCGGTCCGCTGGGTGCGGACCAGTGTGGAGGCGTAGAGCGCCCCGATGTCCTCGCCGGCGAGCGCCGCGGGCAGCGCGGCGGCCTGTGCCTCGCCGAGCGGGGTCAGTCCCGGGCCGGGCACCGCGGTGTCCAGCAGGTGGTCCAGGTTGGACGGGGTCTGGCCGTGGCGGACGAGGAGCAGGCGCATCCGGGGTTCTCCTCCCGCGCCGGACCGCCGGCGCTCGGGGACACGAAAAGGGCACTTCAGGGTAACCGCACCGCATGAGCCCAGATCTGGACCTGACTGATCCCGCGGCCGCCGCCCGTGCCCCGCTGCGTACGCTGCTCGACCTCGACGGGCGGCTGTTCGAGGCCGCCGCCGCCTGGAACTGGCCCGGCGCCGAGCGGGTGCTGCCCCGGCTGAGCCGGAGCGCGAACCACGGCGTGCTGTGGTTCGCGACGGCCGCCGCCATGGCCGCGAGCCGCACCCCCCGGGGCCGCCGGGCGGCGGTCCGGGGCCTGGCCTCGCTCGGTCTGGCCTCGCTGACGATCAACACCCTCGGCAAGCGCTCGGTGCGCCGGGCCCGGCCGGCGCTGGACCCGGTGCCGCTGGTGCGGCGGCTGAAGCGGCAGCCCATCACCACGTCCTTCCCGTCCGGGCACGCGGCCTCCGCCGCCGCCTTCGCGGCCGGGGTGGCCCTGGAGTCCCCGGCCTGGGGCGCGGCGGTGGCACCGGCGGCGTTCTCGGTGGCGGCGTCCCGGGTCTACACCGGGGTGCACTTCCCGAGCGATGTGCTGGCCGGGGCGGCGCTCGGGGCGGGCGCGGCCTTCCTGGTACGGCGGCTGGTGCCGACCCGCGCCCAGGTACGGCGGCCCGCCCGGCCGCGGGCCGAGGTCCCGGCGCTGCCCGAGGGCGACGGTCTGGTGATGGTCGCCAACCAGGCGTCGGGGACGGCGGACCGGGTGCGTGCGCTGCACGCCGCGCTGCCGGCGGCGGAGATCGTCGAGTGCGCGCCGGAGGACGTCGGGGAGGAACTGGAGAAGGCGGCGGCCCGGGCGCGGGTGCTCGGGGTGTGCGGGGGCGACGGCACGGTGAACGCGGCGGCGGAGGTCGCGCTGCGGCACGGGCTGCCGCTCGCGGTGCTGCCGGGCGGCACCCTGAACCACTTCGCCTACGACCTGGGCGTGGAGGACGAGCGCCTGCTGGCCCGGGCGGTCCGGCACGGCGAGGCGGTCCGGGTGGACGCGGGCCGGTTCACCGCCGGGGACCGGCAGGGCCTGTTCCTCAACACGCTGAGTCTCGGCGTGTACCCGGAGCTGGTGCGCGCCCGGGACCGCTGGTCGCACCGGATCGGCGGCTGGCCGGCCGGGGTGCTGGGCGCGCTGCGCGTGCTGCGGGCCGACCGGCATCCGCTGGAGGTGGAGGTGGGCGGGGACCGGCGGCCCCTGTGGCTGCTGTTCGTCGGCGCCGGCGTCTACCACCGCATGGGGCTCACGCCGGGCCGCCGCACCGATCTGGCGGACGGGCTGCTGGACGTGCGGGTGGTGCACGGCAGCCGCAGGCCCGCGCTGCGGCTGCTCGCGGCGGCGGTCGCGGGCCCGCTGACCCGGTCGCCGGCGCACGCGGCGGTGCAGGTGAACCGGCTGCGGCTGACCGGTCTCGCCCCGGACACCCCGCTGGCCTACGACGGCGAGGTGACGGCGGTGTCGGGCGAGGTGACCCTGGAGAAGCTGCCGGAGGCCCTGACCGTCTACCGCCCGCTGAGCCTGAACGGCTGAACACCGCACCGGCCCGCCCCGGACCCCGGCCCACCCCGGACCCCGGCCCGCCCATCGGACGCGCGTCCGCATGGCGAGATCGGGGTCTCACCATGCGGGTGGCGCGCGTACCGTGGTGCCGTACCGGCGGGCGGGGCCCGGCCGGTTTCGGCCACGACGGGTGAAGAGGCACAGCCATGCCGGAAGCACGGGAGAGCGCCGTCTACACGCACGGACACCACGAGTCGGTGCTGCGTTCGCACACCTGGCGTACCGCCGCCAACTCCGCGGCCTATCTGCTCGGCTCCCTGAAGCCCCACATGAAGATCCTGGACATCGGCTGCGGGCCCGGCACCATCACGGCCGACCTGGCGGCCCTGGTCCCCGACGGCCACGTCACCGGAGTCGACCAGGCGCCCGGCGTCCTGGAGCAGGCCCGGGCCACCGCCGCCGCACGGGGTCTGGCCAACGTCGACTTCGCGGTGGCCGACGTGCACGCCCTGGACTACCCGGACGACACCTTCTGCGTGGTCCACGCCCATCAGGTGCTCCAGCACGTGGGCGACCCGGTGCGGGCGCTGCGGGAGATGCGCCGGGTGACACGGCCGGGCGGGTTCATCGCCGTACGCGACGCGGACTACGCGGCGATGACCTGGTACCCGGCGGTGCCCGGGCTGGACGACTGGCTGGACCTGTACGAGCGGGTGGCCCGCGCCAACGGCGGCGAGCCCGACGCCGGGCGCCGGCTGAGGGCGTGGGCGCTGGCCGCCGGCCTGACCGACGTCACCGCCACCTCCAGCACCTGGACCTACGCCACGGCCGAGGAGCGGGCATGGTGGAGCGGGCTGTGGGCGGACCGCACGCTGGCCTCCGCCTACGCCGGCCGGGCCACCGCGGGCGGTCACGCCACCCCGGAGCGGCTGCGGGCCGTCTCCGGGGCGTGGCGGGAGTGGGGCAGGCGCGAGGACGGCTGGTTCGCCGTGCTCCACGGGGAGATTCTGTGCCGCAAAGAAGCCTGATCCGTGAATTTACGGAAACACGATCGGCAGGAGGTTCACACTATGGTTCCCATTCTGCTGGTACTGCTTCTGGCCGTCGTTCTTTTCGGCCTCGGCTTCGCCGTGAAGATTCTCTGGTGGATCGCCCTGGCGGTCCTGGTCATCTGGCTGCTGGGCTTCCTGGTCCGCAGCACGAGCGCCGGAGGCGGCCGGGGCCGCTGGTACCGATGGTGAGGTGACGTCCGCGGACGTCTCAGTCACGCGGCAGCAGCGGTCCGAGCGGCCCGAGGTCCAGGTTCAGGTCCTCGGGCCGCAGTCCGTAGCGGTCGCGCAGCTCGGCCATGCGGTCCTCCAGGAGCATGAGGGTGAGACCGATCCGCTCCTCCTGCTCCTCGGTCAGGTCACCGGTGTCGAACCGGCGCACGGCCTGCCGCTCCATGAGCTGGCGCAGCAGTTCCACCACGGTCAGCACCAGTTTCACCAGGTCGCGCTCGACCGTGTCGGGTTCCAGGTCGAGCCGTTTGCGCGCGCTCACAGCAGCTCCTCGAAGGGTGAGGGGACCGTTTCGTTCACCGAGCTGATCAGCGCGTTCAGATCGATGCGGACGAGATCGACGTCCGCGATCCGCAGGGTGATGTCCCCGGTGATCACGACCCCGCCGGCCAGCAGCCGGTCGAGCAGGTCGACGAGTGCGATCTCCCGCCGTTCGACGACGGTCACGACGCGGCCTCCCCGGTGAACGAATAGGCGGCCCACGGGCCGGTGAGTTCGACCCGGATCCCGGATTCCTCGTCCTTCGTGCGGTCCACGAGTTCCACGAATTCCTCGGAATGCGCCCGGGACACCAGATAGGCCGCGTTGAGCACGTTCTTTCCCGCCGCGCCGGACAGCGCGGAATTCTGCGGCGCGTGCAGGCGGACGTCCTCGGCGCGCCCGGCCAGACGCTCGTGCAGCGACCGGGCGAACCCCTCGGCCCGCTGCCAGGTCTCCTCCCGGGCCTGGCCGCGCTCGCGCCGGCGGCGCAGGTACTCCCGGCCGCTTCCCGGCTTGGCCTGCGGCCCGGCGGGCACGGGCTCGGCCGGCTCGGGCTCGGCTTCGATGTACACCTTCACGCCCCACTCCACCCGGCCGTCCAGCCGGTCCAGCAGGGAGCGGAAGTGGTCCTCCCGGGCCTCGATCATCGTGCGCACGGCGCTGTCGTCGCGGAAGACGGTGGCGAGCCGCAGCGGCAGCGGGGTGGTGACCGTGGTGAGCGCGTCGACCACGCCCTGGTGGGCCCGGGCGGTCGCGGAGAGCCAGTCGAGGTCCTCCAGGTGGGCCTTCAGCGCGTCCTCGCAGAAGTCGGCCTCCGGGACCGTACTGACCACCGCGACCAGCCCGTGGTGGTGCAACAGGGCCGGCGGAGCACCGCCGACGCCCGTGAGCTCCGCCTGCAGCGGCGTCCCGAAGGGGCGGCACACGGCGTACACGTACCGCAGTCCGGTCATGGTGCCTCCCTCGGGGCGCGGCCGAGTTCCAGTTCCTCCAGCCGGGCGAGCCGCTCTCTCAGCTCGGCGTTCTCCCGGGCCAGCTCGTCGCGGCGGGCCCCGGAGGACAGCGCCGGATCGGTCTCCCACCAGTCGATACCCATCTCCTTGGCCTTGTCGACCGACGCGACGATGAGGCGCAGCTTGATGGTGAGCAGTTCGATGTCGAGCAGGTTGATCCGGATGTCACCCGCGATGACGACACCCTTGTCGAGCACGCGCTCCAGGATGTCGGCGAGGTTGGCCCCCGAGCCCTGGCCATAGGGCTCGGGGAAACGGCCGGGTGTCGTCATCGACGGCCCCCGCGCCCGGCGTACTCGGGTTCCTCTTCCTCGTCCTCCGCCTCTTCCGCCGCTTCCGCGTCCTCGTCGTACTCGGCGTCCTCGGCGTCCTCGGGTTCGGCCTCGTCCTCGTAAGGCTCCTCTTCGTCCTCCTCGGCCTCGCCGGACTCCGCGTCCTCCTCGTCCTCGTACGGGCCCTCTTCCTCGTCCTCGTACGAGCCGTCCTCCTCGTCCTCGTCCTCCTCCGGGGCCTCTTCGCCGTCGTAGGACTCCGTCTCCTCCTCGTAGGGCTCCTCTTCGGCCTCCCCGGGCTCCGCGCCCTGGACGCCCTCGTCGCCCTCCTGGGGCTCCTCGCCCTCGTCGGTCTCCTCGGGCTCCTCGTCCTCCTGGGGTTCCTCGGACTCGTCCCCGGACGCCTGCGCCTCGGACTCCTGGTCCTGGTCCTGCTCCTGTTCCCGCTCCTCCTCGGCCACGGCGTCCTCGTGGCTGCGGACCACCTCGCCGTCGCGGATCTCGCCGCGCCAGGCGTCCTCCGCCTCCCCCTTGAGGGTGATGAAGCGGGCGAAGTTCTTCAGGTCCAGCCTGGCCCGGCGGCCCTGCGCGCGCCAGATGTTGCCGGTCTTCTCGAACAGACCGGTCGGGTAGTACTCGATGACCAGCAGCACCCGGGTGAGGTTCTCCTCCAGCCGGTGGAAGGAGACCACGCCCTTGGTGGTGCCCTTGGCGCCCTCCGACGTCCACTGGATGCGGTAGTCGGGTATCTGCTCGGTCGTCTGCGCCTTCCAGCTACGGCTGGACCAGAAGATCTTCGCCTGCCAGTCGGAGTGGGTGTCGTCGGAGCGGCTCGCGCTCTTGACGCCCTTGGCGAAGGTGCTGAAGCTCTGGTACTGCGTCCACTGGTCGTAGGCGGTGCGCTGCGGCACGCCGACGTCGACGGACTCCATGATGACGGTGGGCTTCTTGCCCGCGCCGCCCTTCTTGCCCTTGCTGCCCCCGAGGCTTCTGACCGCGTCCATCACGTTCTCCTTGGCGCGGGAGGCGCCCACCTCCAGGGCGGAGCGCAGCGGGCCCTTGCCCTCGGCCAGCTTGCGGCCGCCGTCGAGCGCCAGCTTGGCGAAGCCGGGGCTGTTGCCCTCGGCGATGTCGTTCAGCTTGCCCGTGGTCTGGCCCAGCTTGCGGCCGAGGCCGGTGAGCATCTTCGTGGCCTGCGCGGACAGGTACTCCTGTGCCTCGGCCTTCAGCCGGTCGGCGGCCTCGCTGTGGGCGATCTGGGCCAGCGGGCCGTCCTGTCCGGTGGCCTTGCCCGCCGCCCGGCCGGCGGATCCCTGGGTGTCGGTCATCGGTCATCGCCGCCCTTCGACGGCCGTGCGGCGGCGCGTCCGGCGCCGGTCGTCTGCTGCGCGGCCTTGCGGGCCGCGGTGGTCTTCTTGGCCGCCGTCTTCTTCGCGGGAGCCGTCTTCTTGGCCGCGGCCTTCTTGGCGGGGGCCGTCTTGTCCGGTGCCTTCTTGGCCGGTGCCTTGCCGCGCGGCCCGGCCTCCCGGTCCCCGCCGCCGTCGTCACGGCCGCGTTCCCGGCGCTTCTCGCGCGGCTCGGCGCTCTCCTCGTCGTCCGTCTCGTCCTCGGAGCCGCCCGGCGCGGCGCCCGACAGCTGGTCCCGCACCTGTGCGGTACGGCCCTGCAGCCGGTCGGCGAGCGAGTTGAGCTGCCGCTCGACCATCGCGCCGGAAGCCGCCTTGCCGACGCCCCGCATGTCCTGGCGCAGCTGGTCCCCGATCTCCTTGAACTGGGGGTTGCTCTTCAGCTGCTGGCTCACCACGTCCGCGAGCATCTTCGGGCTGAGGTTCAGCTTCTTGCCGGCCACCAGGGAGCCGACGGCGAGCGCCATCTTCAGCTTCTTGGTGCGTCCGAGCATGTATCCGGCCCCTACGGCGAGGCCCAGTGCCGTTCGGTTCATCGTCCCGTTCCGTTGCCTGTGGTGTCGCCGGAGCGCAGCGCGGTCTCCAGCCGGTCGAGCAGTTCGTCCTCGGTCCGGTCGAACTCCTCCTCGGTGATCTCCCCCGCCTCCAGTCGCTCTTCGAGACGGGCGAGTTCGGCCCGTACGGTGGCGGGGTCGTAGTAGATCCGTTCCGCCTCGCGGAGCACCTGTTTGACGGCCCACGCGCTGCCGCGCACAGGCGCGAACGGCAGCATCAGCACTTCGCCGATCAGTCCCACGGTGGTCTCCTTCCGTTCGGGCCGGCGAGCGCTACTGCGCGCCGGTGTCCGCGCCGGCCGCGGTGCCCGCGGGCTCGGCCGGACCGGGTTCGACGAAGCTGTACGGCGGCAGCGGCCCGTGGACCCGCAGTTCGAGGTGGGGGCGGCCGGCGCGGAGCTCGTCGACGGTGTCCAGGAAGGCCCCGGCGGTGTCCCGGGGCACCAGGTACGACACGTTCAGCAGCCAGCCGGTGGACTCGGGGCCCACGCTGACCGCGGCGGCGGCCGGAGCCAGCAGGCCCCGCACCTCGTCGGCGTCCTCGGCCTCCTTGGCCTTGACGAGGGCGGCGACCATCTCGCCGAGGCGGATCTTGTCGTCGTAGCTGCCCCCGCCGGAGCGGCGGTTGGCCTCGGCGAGGCTCCGCGCCTGGGCGTTCTCGGCCATCACCAGATGCAGCACGGCATCCTCGACATGCGTGGCCTTGACGTTGTACTCGACCTTGCCGTCCAGCTCGCGCAGCCGCTCCGCGTAGTGGTCCGCCCGCTCGGTGAGCACCTGGACGACGGCGTCGTCGTCGGGGGCGACGCTGCCGAACCGCATCGGCAGCACACAGCCGCCGGCGCCGGCCTCGGCGAGCACGTTCTGGTGCGCGAGCAGGTCCCTGCGCTTGGGGCGCAGGTCCTCGGGAGCGTCGCTGACCACGGCGGCGAGGTCGCCGGCCGTGACAACGCGGACGGTCCGGGCCGGCTGGCCCACGCCGGTCGTGCCCTCGGGCAGCGCCGGGTGCGACCGGGCGGTGATCCCGTAGACGTAGGTGCTCACTCCTGCTCCTCCTTACGGCGCGCCGGGGCCTTGCGGGCACGCGGCCGGGACTCGCTCTCCCCTTCCTGACGGGCCTGGGTGAAGGCGTCGGATATGGTCTGGGCGGCGCCGGACAGCGCTCCCTTGGACTTGCCGCGGGCACCGGACTCGGTGACCTCGCCGACGATCTCGGGCAGGCCGGGGCTCTTGTTCGGACCCGACTCCAGGTCGAGGCGGTTGCACGCCTCGGCGAAGCGCAGGTAGGTGTCGACGCTGGCCACGACGACGCGGACATCGATCTTCAGGATTTCGATACCGACCAGGGAGACGCGGACGAACGCGTCGATGACCAGTCCTCGGTCGAGGACCAGCTCGAGCACGTCGTAGAGGCCGCTGCTGCCGCCTCCGCCTCCGGACTGCTGTGCCGGGACAACACTCATGCCGGCGATTCCTCCTCGTGCCTAGTAGGGTGCACGGACTGCGCGGCCGGGGCGCGGCCGGCGGCTCAGCGGCCGCCGCGCGCGTCGGCCCGGCCGCGTTCGTAGCGGCGGACGCGCCGGTATCCGGTGAGCTGGCCCTCGGGGTCCAGCTCCACCTGGTAGCTCGCCATCAGGCTCATGGTGTCGGGCACCCGGGCGAGTTCCAGCACCTCGACCTCGAGTGACCAGCCGTCCTCGGTCTGCTCGAAGGAGGAGACGGTCTCGGGGACGAGCCCGGTGAGTTCCGTGAGCTGGGCGCGCGCCTGGCGCAGCACCTCCATGAGCGCCGGCCGGCGGCCGCCCGCTGTCTTCCGTTCGTCGTCGTGCGTGTCGTGCTTGTCGTGTGCACCGGAATCCGATGCTTGGCTTTCGTGTGAACTCTGTGTTTTCGGTGTGCTGTTTGTGTTCGACATGGCCACCTCTCCCTGCGTGTGGCCGCTCCTCCCTTGGCCAAACCTCAGGAGCGCATGTCATCGAGCCGGCGCCGGGCCGGGCCGAGGGAACGGCCCCGCCGTGGCAGGCCGGCCCACGGCCGGGTGCGGGCCTGTGCGGCGGCGTCGGCGAGAGTCCACCGGCGGGCGTCGAGCGCGGGATCGTCCACTTGCTTCCAGGCTAGGGGCATGGCGACCGGGGCGCCCGGGCGGGCGCGGACGCTGTAGGGGACGACGGCGGTCTGGGCGTAGCCGTTGCGCTGGACGTCGAGGTACAGGCGGCCCGCGCGGTCCTCCTTGCGGGCCGCGGTGGTGAGCAGGTCCGGGTGCCGGGCGGCGGCCAGCCCGGCGACGTCGTGGGCGAAGCCGCGCACCTCCTCGAAGGTCCGGCGGCCGTCCAGCGGGACGACGAGGTGCAGGCCGCGCGAGCCGGTGGTCATGGGCGCGGCGGGCAGGCCCAGCTCGGCCACGCCCGCGCGGCCGGGGAAGAGCACCTTCCCCGGCCGCTGGATCCGCACGGTGCGGCGGCCCGCCCGGACGGTCCGGGCGTCGCCGTGGCTCATCGCACGACCGCCTCCTCCACCAGCAGACGGGCCGCCGCGGCGATGCCGACGGCGTCGATGCCGGCCGCGTGTAGCTGCTCGTCGGGCGCGGCGGAGCCGGGCATGGTGCGCACCGCCAGCCGGACCAGGCGGGGCACCGGCCGGCCGTCGGCGAACGCCTCCGCGACGGCGTCCCCGAGGCCGCCCTCCGGGTGGTGGTCCTCGACGGTGAGCAGACAGCCGGTCTCCTCGGCGGCCCGGCGCAGGGTCCCGGCGTCGACGGGCTTGACCGAGTACGCGTCGATCACGCGCACCCGGATGCCGTCCTCGGCGAGCCGGTCGGCCGCCGCCAGCGCCTCGGGCACGGTGATGCCGGCCGCGACGACCGTCAGCCGGTCGTCCTCGGCGGAGCGCAGCGTCTTGCTGCCGCCGACCGGGAACTCCTCGTCCGGGCCGTAGATCACCGGGGTCTTGCCGCGGGAG
The DNA here is from genome assembly GCF_055566335.1 of Streptomyces sp. NPDC027672. Lineage (NCBI taxonomy): Bacteria > Bacillati > Actinomycetota > Actinomycetes > Kitasatosporales > Streptomycetaceae > Streptomyces > Streptomyces sp. NPDC027672. The sequence continues at coordinate 130,252 of NZ_JBVHSO010000011.1, forward strand.
GTGCGCAGGTAGCGGATGCCGTCCAGGCCGGCCATGGCCTCGACCAGCCGGGCGGTCTGGTGGGCGTCGCACGGGTACAGCACCGTCGAGCCGTACACGGACCGGAACATCGCCAGGTCCTCCAGGCCCATCTGCGAGGGCCCGTCCTGCCCGATCGCGACCCCGGCGTGCGAGCCGACCAGGTTGATCCCGGAGCCGCTGATGGCCGCCATGCGCACGAAGTCGTGGGCGCGGGTGAGGAACGCGGCGAACGTGGAGGCGTACGGCAGCCAGCCGCGCGCGGCCATGCCGACGGACGTGGCGACGAGCTGCTGCTCGGCGATGTAGCACTCGAAGAACCGGTCGGGGTGCTCCTTGGCGAAGTCCTCGGTGCGGGTGGAGTCGCCGACCTCGCCGTCGAGGGCGACGACGTCGCCGCGCGCGGTGCCGAGCGCGGCCAGCGCCTTGCCGAAGGCGTCCCGCGTCGCGACCTCCTCCCCGAGGTCGTAGCGCGGCAGCCGGACGGCCTCGCGGGTGAGCGAGCGCGGCGCGACGGCGGCCTGCGGCTCGCTCACCCGGATCCGCAGGTCGCGCGAGCCGCCGAGTTCGGCGATGGCGTCCTCGGCCTCGGGCAGCGGCTTGCCGTGCAGTCCCTCGCGGTCCTCGACGGCGGCCACGCCCTTGCCCTTGAGGGTGCGGGCGAGGATCGCGGTGGGCTGCCCGGTGGTGGACAGCGCCTCCCCGTAGGCCCGGTCGATCGCGTCGACGTCATGGCCGTCGATCTCGATGGTGTGCCAGTCGAAGGCCTGGAAGCGGCGGGCGTAGGCGTCCAGGTCGTGGCCGTGCCGGGTGGGGCCGCGCTGGCCGAGCCGGTTGACGTCCACGACGACGATCAGGTTGTCCAGGTGCTCGTAGCCGGCGTGTTCGGCGGCCTCCCACACCGAGCCCTCCGCCAGCTCGCTGTCGCCGCACACCACCCACACCCGGTAGCCGGTGCGGTCCAGCCGCTGGCCGGCGAGGGCGATGCCGACACCGACCGGCAGGCCCTGGCCGAGCGAGCCGGTGGCCGTCTCCACCCAGGGCAGCCGGCGGGGCGTCGGGTGGCCCTCCAGGCGGCTGCCCAGCTTGCGGAAGGTGACCAGCTCGCCGTCCTCGATGGCGCCGGCCGCCTTGTACGCGGCGTACAGCAGCGGGGAGGCGTGTCCCTTGGACAGGATGAAACGGTCGTTGGCGAGGTGGTCGGGGCGTTCGAAGTCGTAGCGCAGGTGGTTCGCGAGCAGGACGGCCAGCAGGTCGGCGGCGGACATCGAGGACGTGGGGTGCCCGGATCCGGCGGCGGCGGACGCCCGGATGCTGTCCACGCGCAACTGCTGTCCCAGTTCGGCGAGTTCATCGGTGTTCATGTGTCTCCTCGGTCTCCTTGCGCGGCGGGGCCGTCCGGGTCGGTACGGCCGCGGTTCCGGTACGGCTGCTGGTCTCGGTGCAGCCACTGGTTCTGATGCGGCCGCTGGTTCCGGTACGGCCGCTCGCTTCGGCGCGGTCGTGCGCTGCGGTACGGCCGGGCGGTGTGCCCGGCGGCGGCGCGGCCACCCGGCGGGTCTCCGGGGCACCCGCGGCGGCCCGGGGCGGCGGGGACGGGCGGCGGCCGGCCGGGCCGGGCGGCACGAGGCCGGCGTCGGCGCCGGCGGTCACGACGCGAGGTCGGCTCACGGTGCGCCTCCGGCGGTGCGGCTCGTCCGAGGTCTTCCGCGTAACCGGGGCCGGGGCACCCAAACTCCGGGCCGGTCACCCGTACGGCAGGCGCCCGCGCGCGCCGGTGCCTTCGCCCCGGCGTTTCGCGCGGGCGCGCCCGGTTACCCGGGCCCGGTCCGGATCACACCCCGGCCTCACCTCACCGGCTGCACACCACCGGCCCGCGCCGCCGGCGTCCCGCGCCGGCCCCACCCCCACGCGGAGGTTTCGCCCATGCCCGAGTACGGCTACTTCCTGGCGGCCGAGGAACACGATCCCGCGGCCCTGGTCGAGCAGGCCCGGATGGCCGAGCAGGCCGGTTTCCAGGCGCTGTGGATCTCCGACCACTATCACCCGTGGAACGACGCGCAGGGCCAGAGCCCGTTCGTGTGGTCGGTGATCGGGGCGCTGTCACAGGCGGTGTCGCTGCCCATCGAGACGGCCGTGACCTGTCCGACCGTGCGCACGCACCCGGCGGTCGTGGCCCAGGCCGCGGCGACCAGCGCGGTGATGACAAACGGCCGCTTCCGGCTCGGCGTCGGCACCGGCGAGGCGCTGAACGAACACATCCTCGGCGACCGCTGGCCTCCGCTGCCCGTGCGGCTGGAGATGCTGGAGGAGTCCATCCACGTGATGCGCCGGCTGTTCACGGGCGAGGAGGTCAGCCACCACGGCACGTACTACACGGTGGAGAACGCCCGCCTCTACACCGTCCCGGACGAGCCCGTCCCGATCGACATCTCCGGCTTCGGCCCGAAGGCGACCGCGCTGGCCGCCCGCGCCGGCGACGGCTACATCACGATGATGCCGGAGGAGGAGATGGTCACCCGGTTCCGCGAGGGCGGTGGCGGGGCCAAACCGGTCAGCGGCGGCACGAAGGTCTGCTACGGCGCCGACCGGGACGCGTGCGTCCGTACGGTGCACCGGCTCTGGTACAACGAGCTGCTGCCCGGCGAGATGGGCCAGGTGCTGCCCTCGCCCCGGCACTTCGAGCAGTTGCACGAGCTGGTCACCGAGGACATGGTCCGGGACAAGGTCGTCTGCGGGGACGACGCCGACCAGCACGTCGGCGCGCTGCGGGCGTTCGCCGACGCCGGGTTCGACCGGGTGTACGTGAACCAGATCGGGCCGGACCAGCGCGGGTTCTTCGACTTCTACCGGACGAAGGTGCTGCCGCGGCTGGCCGGCTGAGCGGGCGGCCCCGCGGACGGGACGGCGGGGCGGCGGGAGCCGGTCGCCCCCGCCGCCCCGCCGTCCGGACCGGGCCGGTGGTGTCCCGGCCTTGGGGGCCCGTGAGACCCGGTGGGTGCTTGTGTCAGGCCCGGTGGGTGCCCGTCAGGCCCGGTGATGCGGGGTGTCGTCCGGCGGGCTGTCCGGCATCGGCGGGTACGGCATGCCCAGCCCCGACGGCGGAGCCCCGGGAGAGGTGCCCCCGACCACGCGGTGCGGGGCGTGCGGCTCGTGCGGCGCGTGTCCGGAGTGGGCGGCGCCGCGCAGGAAGCAGGCCACCGCGCCCAGCAGCGCGCCGGTGATCAGCGCCGCAGCCCAGCCGGGCAGCCCGGCCGCCAGGGCCAGGCCCACCGCGAGGGCCACCGCGCCGCCCGCGTACAGCGCGGCGGCACCCGACGCGGCGTAGAGCATGGCGGTGCGGCGCTGCTTGCGGGACTGCTCGCGCAGTTCGTCGCGTACCGTCTCCCGTGCCACCTGTGCCAGTTCTTCGACAAGGTGCTTGTCCAGATGTTCCAGGTGATCGAAGCGGTCCATGTCCTCGCGGGTACCCGCCCCTCACACCCGGTAACGCCCGGGGGCCGCACGGCGCGGCGGGTCAGCCGCGCATCTCGGCGGTGAGGGCCCAGCGTTCGTGATCGCGCCAGGCACCGTCGACGTAGAGCATGGCTGGCGAGAAGCCCTCCAGGCGGAAGCCGGCGCCCCGGGCGAGGGCGATGGAGGCGGCGTTGCCGGGCTGGACGTTGATCTCCAGCCGGTGCAGCCCCAGCGGCCCGAACGCGTACCCGGTGACCAGCTCCAGGGCCTCGCGCATCAGGCCCCGCCCGGCCGCGTGCGCGAAGGCGCCGTAGCCGAGGGCGCCGCACTGGAAGCCGCCGCGCACGATGTTGTTGATGTTGATGAAGCCGGCGATGCCCCCGCCGTCCCGCTCGCAGACCAGGAACCCGGCGCGGGACGGATCCGCGATCAGCCGGCCCGCGTAGCCGGCGTACGCCTCGTCGCTGTCCGGCGGGAACAGCCACGGCCGGTGCAGGTCCTTGCTCTCCCGGGCCCGCGCGGTGAACTCGGGGCCGTCCTCCAGGGTGAAGGGGCGGATGGCGACCCGGGGACCTGCGGCGAGGTGACGGGACGGAGGGTGCGGCATCCGGCCAGCCTACGGCGTCAGCGCAGCGCCGGCTCGGCGAGGGCCAGCGTGCCCGTGTCCGCGTCCAGCTCCGCCGCGACCCCGAACGGGACCGTCAGTGCCCCGGCACAGTGGCCGAAGCCCACGTCCTCCACCACCGGGACCCCGAGTCCGCCGAGCCGGTCGGCCAGCAGGGGCCGCAGTTCCGCCGGGTCCGCGCACTCCTCCCACGAGCCCAGCAGCACCCCGCGCACCCCGTCCAGCCAGCCGGAGCGCAGGAGTTGGGTGAGATACCGGTCCAGCCGGTACGTCTCCTCCCCCACGTCCTCCAGGCAGAGCAGCCCGCCGCGCGCGGAGGACCGGGAGTGCGGGGTGCCGAGACCGGTCGCGAGCAGGCTGGGGCAGCCGCCGAGGGTCACGCCGCGGGCCCGGCCGGGCACGAGCGCGGCGCCGTCCCAGGCGAGGGTGCGGACCGTCTCGGGCGCGAACAGCGTGGCCCGCAGGTGCTCCTGGGCCCGCGCGTTCTTCAGGAAGTCGGCGCCGGCCGCCATCGGCCCGTACAGCGTGGCCAGTCCCAGCCGGACGGCGATCGCCTCGTGCAGCACGGTGAGGTCGCTGAACCCGACGAAGACCTTGGGTCCGGCCGCCCGCAGCGCGTCCCAGTCGAGCAGGTCGATCATGCGCTGTGCGCCGTAGCCGCCGCGGGCGCACAGCACCGCGTCCACGGAAGGGTCGCACCAGGCGCGCTGGAAGTCGGCGGCGCGGTCCGCGTCCGTGCCGGCCAGGTAGCCGAACTCCGGGTGGCGGTCCAGGACATGGGCGCCGGCCACCGGTTCGAGGTCCCAGCCGCGCAGCACGTCGAGGCCGGCCTGCAGCCGCTCCTCGGGCACGGGCCCGCTGGGGGCGACGACGGCGACCCGGGCGCCGGGGGCCAGCCGGCGCGGTCGTGTCAGTTCCTTCACGGGGCCAGCTCCAGCTTCGCTGCCGGCGGTGTCGGGTCCAGCCCGAACACCTGGGCGTACAGGGACAGTTCGGCTTCCAGGGCGGTCACCATGGTCTCGGCCCGCCGGAACCCGTGCCCCTCGCCGGCGAAGGTGAGGTAGGCGTGCGGCACCCCCCGGCCGGCGATCCGGGCGAGGAAGCGTTCGCACTGGGCGGGCGGGCAGATGACGTCCTGAAGGCCCTGGAGCAGCAGGAAGGGCACGCGCAGCCGGCCGGCGTGGGTGGCCGGAGAGCGTTCGGCGTACCGCTCGGGGACCTCGGCGAGCGGGCCGATCAGCGACTCCAGGTAGCGGGACTCGAAGTCGTGGGTCTCGCCGGGGCCCCAGGTGGCGAGGTCGAGCACCGGGTAGACGATGGTGCCGCAGGCGTAGACGTCGGTCGTGGTCAGGGAGGCCGCGGCGGTCCAGCCGCCGGCGCTGCCGCCCCGGATCGCCAGCCGGGCGGGATCGGCGGTGCCCTCCTCGGCGAGGCCGCGGGCGACGGCCGCGCAGTCCTCGACGTCGACCACGCCCCACTGCTCGCGCAGCCGCTCGCGGTAGGCCCGGCCGTAGCCGGTGGAGCCGCCGTAGTTCACCTCGGCGACCCCGATGCCCCGCGAGGTGAAGTAGGCGATGGCCAGGTCCAGGACGAGCGGTGTCCGGCTGGTGGGACCGCCGTGCGCCCAGATCACGTACGGCGGCAGTTCGCCCTCGGGCGCGGTCCGTTCCGGGTGGTGCGGCGGGTGGACGTGGGCGTGCACCTCGCGGCCGCCGGGACCGGCGAAGGTGCGCACCTTCGGCCGCGGGTAGTAGGCCGGGTCGACGGGGTCGCGGTGGCGGGCGCCGGTCACGCGGGCGCGGCCGGTGGCGGTGTCCAGCTCGACCACCTCGTAGCCGGTGCGCGGGCTCGCACCGACCGCGACGACGCGCTGGCCGTGGGTGGTGAGGGTCGGGGCCCATTCGGTCCACGGTCCGGCGGCGTCCGCGATCTCGCCGGTCTCCGTGTCGAGTATGCCGAGCGCGGTCGGTCCGCGGCCGTGCACGACGGCGAGCAGGCCGTGGTCCAGCGGCGCGAACCAGCGCAGCCCGAGCTGCCACAGGGGTCCGGCGAACTCCTCCTGCCGGGGGCACAGCGGGGTGCCGTCGCGGTAGAGGTTCCACCAGCCGTCGCGGTCGCTCGCGTACAGCAGGGCGCCGTCCGGCGCCCACTCCGCCTGGGCGACGGCCTCCCGGGGTCCGCCGGCGACCGTGCGGGCGTCCGTCAGCCGGCCGTCCGCGCCGACCTCGGCGACCAGCAGCTCCGTGCCGTCCCACGGCATCCGCGGATGGTCCCAGCCCAGCCAGGCGGCCCGCCGGCCGTCGGGAGAGAGCCGGGCGCCGGTGACGAACCGGTGCCGGGGCGCGGTGAGGTGCCGGACGGCGGCACGGTCGGCGGCGGCCGAGCCGTCCAGCGGTACGGCGGCCAGGACCCGGCGCACGTCGTCGGGGCCGTCCCCGGTGAACTCCTCCAGCACGCACCACACTTCGCCGCGGGCGAGGTCGACGCGGGGCTCGGCCCAGCGCAGCCCGCCGCCCACCGGGGAGAGCGGGGTGAGCGGGACCGGTTCGCCGCCGGGCTCGAACCGGTACAGCCGCTGGTCGGCGAAGTGCGTGAAGACGATCAGCGGACGGCCCTCGCGCACGGTCCCGGTCCAGGGCCGGCCGCCGTACTCGATGACCCGGCTGCGCACGTTCCAGGGCGCGGGCAGCACCGGTTCCTCGGTCCCGTCGCCCCGCCGCCGGACCAGGGTGCGCCGGCCGCCCTCGGCGGGCCGGGGCTCGGTCCACCAGATCTCGTCGCCGACGAAGTCCACCCAGTCCGGGCGGCCGTCGTGGGCGGCGGCAAGCGCGGCGTCGACGGGCGACGGCCACGATCCGTACGGTGCCTCGGCCATCTGCTCCCCCTCGTCTAGGCCGACCGCAGGAAGCGGTCGAGGACACGGACGCCGAAGTGCAGCGCCTCGACGGGCACGCGCTCGTCCACCCCGTGGAACAGCGCCTGGTAGTCGAGACCGGCGGGCAGCTTCAGCGGGGCGAAACCATAGCCGGTGATGCCGAGCCGGGAGAACTGTTTGGCGTCGGTGCCGCCCGGCATGCAGTACGGCACCACGTGCCCGCCGGGTGCGAACACCTCGACCGCGGACCGCATCTTCGCGAACAGCGGTGTGTCCACGGGTGCCTGGAGGGCGGTTTCCCGGTGGGCGAACTCCCAGCGCACGTCCGGGCCGGTCAGCCGGTCCAGGGTGGCGGCGAACTCCTCCTCGGTGCCCGGCAGATAGCGTCCGTCCACATAGGCGACCGCCTCGCCCGGGATGACGTTGACCTTGTAACCGGCGTCCAGCATGGTCGGGTTGGCGCTGTTGCGGAGGGTCGGCTCGACCAGCGCGGCGGCCGGTCCCAGCTTCTCCAGCAGCCGGTCCACATCGGTGCGGCCGGTGTCGATGCCGTACAGCGCGGCGAGCGCGTCCAGGGCGGCGCGCACGGTCGGGGTGAGCCGCGGCGGCCAGGCGTGCTCGCCGACGCGGGTGACGGCGGCGGCCAGCCGGGTCACCGCGTTCTCCCGGTTCACCCGGGAGCCGTGTCCGGCCCGGCCGTGCGCGGTGAGCTTCAGCCAGGCGGTGCCCCGCTCGCCCGCGGCGATCGGGTAGATCTCGCGCCCGGAGCCGTCGTGGAAGGTGAAGGCGCCCGACTCGCCGATGCCCTCCGTGCAGCCCTCGAAGAGTTCCGGGTGCCGGCCGGCGAGGAACCCGGAACCGTCCTCGGCGCTGGCCTCCTCGTCGGCGGTGAAGGCGATGACGAGGTCCCGGCGGGGCCGCACGCCCCGCCGGGCCCAGGACCGGACCACCGCGAGGATCATCGCGTCCATGTTCTTCATGTCGACGGCGCCCCGCCCCCACACCACCCCGTCCACGACCTCCCCGGAGAACGGGTGCACCCGCCAGTCGGCGGCCTCGGCGGGTACGACGTCCAGGTGGCCGTGGACCAGCAGCGCGTCGGCGGACGGGTCGGTGCCCTCGATCCGGGCCACCACGTTGGTGCGGCCCGGGGTGCGCTCCAGCAGCAGCGGGTCCAGGCCCGCGCCGGCCAGCCGTTCGGCCGCGTACTCGGCGGCGGGCCGCTCCCGGCAGTCGCCGCCGCCCCGGTTGGTGGTGTCGAGGCGGATCAGCCCGGAGGTGAACTCCACGACCTCCTCCAGGGCCAGCTGATCGGCTCGCGGGTCAGCCATACTGCTCCTCCACGGCGGCGGAGGCGATCGTGGTGACCGCCTTGAACGTCCTGATGCCCTCGTACATGGTGGCGCTGGTGTACGCCGCCTTGCGCTCACCGGTGCGCGCCACGCCGGGAACGACGGTGACGGCCGACGCGAGGTGCTCGGCGTCGAACTCCACGGTGATCGTGAACGGCCCCGCGCTCACCGGTTCCTGACGGACCGCCAGCCCGGCGCCGGCCTTGGCCGCCGCGCGGATGTCGGCCGCCGTGCGGGCCGGGGTCCGGCACACGGCCGCGTACCGGGAGACATGGTCCTTGACGGCGACCTTCGGCGCCCCGGGCGCGTAGCCGAGGGCGTCCTCGCAGGCCACGTCGTCACCGGTGACGAGGACGACGGGAACGCCGTACTCGGCGACGACGTGCGCGTTCAGCAGGCCCTCGCTGGCGCGGACGCCGTTCAGCCACACCCCGGTGATCTGGTTGGCGAGATAGGTGTGGGCGAGGACACCCTCCATGCCGGCGCCCGCGTGGTAGCCGACGAACGCCATGCCGTCGACGTCACCGTGCTGGACGCCCTCCACCATCGACAGCGCCTTGTGCCGGCCGGTGAGCATCTCCACCCGCTCGTCGAGCCGCTCCAGCAGCAGGTTGCGCATGGTCCAGTGGGCCTCGTTGACGAGCACCCGGTCGGCGCCGCCGTCGAAGAAGCCCTCCGCGGCGGCGTTCACGTCCGAGGTGAACATCGACCGGCACCGCTCCCACTGCGGCGTCCCCGGCAGCACGTCGGCGGGCCAGGTGACGCCCGTGGCCCCCTCCATGTCGGCACTGATGAGGATCTTCATGCCGTGTCACGTTACGCGCCGGCCGGCCCACTGGCCACGACCCCGCGGCGGGAAGCGGTGCCGGGTCCCGGTCAGGCCCGGGCGAGGACGAACCAGCGGGCCGGCAGGTCGATACGGGTGCCGTCCGGGAGGTGCTCGGTCTGCGGCACGGCCGTGTCGCCCTCGGCCAGCACGGTGAGGCCGGCCCCGGTGAGCAGGCGCGGGATCTCGTCGTCGGGCGCGTCGGCGGGCTTGAGTCCGTGGTGGAAGACGCGGCGCAGTTTGGGCGGCGGGCCGTCCGGTCCGGCCGCCGCGCGGGCCAGCACCTCCCGGGAGGCGGAGGTCAGCTCCACCACGAAGGCGCGGCCCCGGGCGCCGAGGATCCCGGCGACGGCGGCGGCCACCGCGGGCCGCGCGGCCGGTTCGCTCTGGTGGATGACGGCCCGCATGTAGACGTGGGCGTCGCCGAGCCGCTGGTGCAGGGCGTGTACGGCGGCGGTGTCGGTGAGGTCGAGCTGCTGGAACTCGACGGCCGTCCCGCCGTCCGCGGCGCGGCGGGCGTGTTCGACGGCCGCGTGCGAGAGGTCGACGCCGACCGCGCGGGCGAACCGGGTGGCCAGATACCGGGTCTGGGTGCCGTTGCCGCAGCCTAGGTCGACGATGGTGCGGTCCGGGTCGGCGTGCGACAGGAGCAGTTCGGTGTGCGGTGCGGCGCTCAGGGCGGGATCGGAGTCCCATATCGCCTCGCCCCGGGCGTCGGAGGTCTCGCGCCAGTAACTCTCCCACGCGTTGCGGTAGGTGTCCGAGATGTTCATGCGATCTCCCCACGGTTCGGTTCCGTGCTCGGGATATCGCGCGGAGCGGTGCAGGGGCAAGGGCCGGGCGGCCCTCACCTTCCCGCGTCGGGGACGGTCTGCTCGAACCAGACGGTCTTGCGGCGCCCGGTGGCGCTGGCTCCCCACTCCCGGGCCAGCCGGCTGACCACCCGCAGGCCGCGTCCCGACTCGTCCTCGGGACCCGCGTGCAGCATGGCGGGCAGGGCGGGCTCGTCGTCGGTGACCTCGAACAGCAGCGCGTCGCTGCGCACGATCCGCAGGCCGATCCGGTCGCTCCCGGCGTGCCGTACGGCGTTGGTGACGACCTCGCTGACCAGCAGTTCGGCCGTCTCCACGAGCTGGGGCAGGCCCCAGTTGCGCAGTTGTCCGCGCACCAGGCGGCGGGCCCGGGACGCCTCGCGCGGGTCGGCGTCGAGCCGCCATTCGGCGACGTCGTCGTCGGGGATGCCGTTCAGCCGCGCCATGAGCAGGGCCACGTCGTCCTTGCGTCCGCCGCGGGTGTTCAGCGCGCGGATGATGGTGTCGCAGGCGTCGTCCATCGAGGCCGCGGGGTGGGCGGCGGACTCGCAGAGCGCGGCCAGGCCCTCGCCGATGTCGGAGCCGCGCACCTCGACCAGGCCGTCCGTGCACAGCACCAGCCGGTCGCCGGGCCGGACCTTGACCCGGATCGTCTCGAACGGGACGCCGCCGACCCCGATCGGGGCGCCGGTGGGCAGCCGGAGGAGTTCGCTGTCACCGTCCTCGGCGCGGACCAGCACGGGCGGGATGTGACCGGCGTTGGCCAGGGTGAGTTCGCCGCGGATCGGGTCGTACACCGCGTACAGGCAGGTGGCGAGGTAGTTGTCGCCGAGCCTGCGGGCCAGGTCGTCCAGGTTGCGCAGCAACTGGGCGGGCGGGGTCTCCATGGCGGCCATGGTCTGTACGGCGGTGCGCAACTGGCCCATCATGGCGGCCGAGTTCAGGCCGTGGCCCATCACGTCGCCGACCACGAGCGCGATGCGCGAACCGGGCAGTTTGATGGTGTCGAACCAGTCGCCGCCGATCCGGCCGAGCTGGGCGCCGGGCAGATAGCGGGTGGCGATGTCACAGCCGGCCAGCCGCGGGGTGACCTGCGGCAGCATGCTGTCCTGGAGGGTGTCGGCGACGTTCTCCTGGTAGGTGTACATGCGGGCGTTGTCGAGCACGAGGCCCGCGCGGGCGGCGAGTTCGGCACCGGTGGTGCGGTCCATGTCGTCGAACTGCGGCCGGTCGGGGCGGCGCATCAGCACCATGAACCCGAGGACGACGTTGCGCGCCTTGAGCGGGACGATCAGCAGGGAGCGGCCGTTGATGAGCGGCCGCAGGTCGCGTTTCTCGAACTCGCCGGCGATGCGGTCGCCCAGGTCCTCGGTGACCCGCGGGATGAGGACGGGTTCGCCGGTGACCATGCACCGGTAGAACGGGGTGTGTTCGGGGAAGGCGAAGGCCTCGCCGACCGGCACGGTGTCGTCCCAGCGGCCCGGTTCGTCGTTGTGCTCGACCCACACGCGGTGCATGACGGTGTGGGCGTCCGGCGGGCCGTCCGGGAAGCCCTCGCCGGCCAGCACCGCGGCCCGCAGATGGGTGCCGGCGAAGTCCGCGAACCGGGGCACGGCGGCGCTGGTGACCTCGCGGATGGTCTCGCCGAGGTCCAGGGAGGAGCCGATGCCGGAGCTGACCTCGTTGAGGAACTCCAGCCGCTCGCGGACGGCGGCGTACTCCAGGTCCTGTTCGGCGCCGGCCGGGACCAGGGCGGCCACGGTCCGGTGCGGCGCGGTGACGGAGACCGGGCCGGTTCCGGCGTGGGCGCGGCCCGGACGGCGGGGCACGCCCCAGTCCGGTGTCACCGGCACCCGCTCGAACTGGCTGAACTCCAGGACCGGATAGCCGAGTTCGAGAACCTGCGCGACGATGCGGGCGCTCAGTCCCGGGCCCATGTTGGGCAGGATGTCGGGCAGGCGCCGGGCCAGTTCGTCGGAGGCGGGCAGTTCGGTGTGGCGGGCGAAGCCGGGCGAGATGCGCTCGGCGGTCTCGTCGTCGTAGCCCCGTTCGGCGCGCAGCCGGGTGGCGTCGGCGGCGAGGACGAGCAGCCGGGAGGGGCCGGGGCCGACCAGCGGGTAGGCCCACCACAGCGCGTCGATCCGCTCGCCGCCGGGGCCCGGCCCAGGCGGGCGGAGCCGGGCGCGGCCCGCCGTGGGGTAGCCGTGGCCGCCGAGCGAGGACTCCAGGTCGGGGCCGGGCCCTTCGTAGGCGTCGAAGGCGTCGGGCGCGGGCCGTTCCCCCGGGTCGTGCAGGTCCTCGGGGAAGGCGCCGGAGACGGGCAGCAGGTCCGCCGCCGGCCGTCCGACGGCGTCCTTCCTGTCCACGCCGAACAGGCGCCCCGCGCCGCTGCTCCAGTGGGACACCAGACCGGCGCGGTCGACGACGACCACGGCCAGCGGAATCCGGCCCGCCGCGGTGTCACCGACGCCGCGTCCGGCGGGTGCGTCCCGCTCGCTGCCACGGTCCATGGCCCAGGCCCTTTCTCCCCACGGCTGTCCGCAAACGATCTGTGCCGCCCGCCACTACGGTACGGCGGCGGCCCGTCGCGATGTGTGCCAATCCTGGAATTAGCCGCGCCCAGTGCACCGGCGCACGGCCCGGCGCACGGCGTGCGCCCCCTCAGTCCTCGTGCCCGAGCTGGAGGTCGCGTTCGGTGCGGCCACCGCCCGCGACCTGGAGCACCGTGGCGACCGGCGGGTAACCGGCGGCGATGACGGTGTACTCGCCCGAGGACAGGTCCACGAACCGGAACGTTCCGTCGGCTCCGGTGGTGAGGGTGTCGACGACGTTGCCCGCGGCGTCGAGCAGCGTCACCCGGGCCTCCTCCACGGGACGTCCCCCGCCGGCCTGCACGGTGCCCTTGAGCACGGCGCCGCCGGCGAGTTCGACGTCCTGCCGGGTCTCCCGGGAGGCCTGCACGGTGACCGGGAGGGCGGCGGGCCGGAAGGCGGGGGCGCTGGCGGCGAGGGTGTACTCGCCGGCCACCAGCTCGGTGATGACGTAACCGCCCTCGCGTCCGCTGCGGGTGGTGGCGACGACCTCGCCGTGCACGTTGGTGAGGGTGACGATGGCGTCCCGGACGGGGCTGCCGTCGGCGGTGAGCACACTGCCGGCCAGGCGTCCGGCGCCGCCGAGGACGACGTCGAGTTCGACGGGGCGTTCGCCGACGGTCACGGAGACGGCCTGCGGCTGGTGTCCGCCGGCGGCGGCGATCAGCACGTAGGAGCCGGCGCCGGGGGTGCCGAGCGCGTACCGGCCGTCCTCGCCGCTGGCGCCCCGGCCGACCTGCTGCCCGGCGACGTCGATGAGGGTGAGCGCGGCGCGGGGCACCACGGTGCCGTCGGCGTGCTGCACCGTGCCGCAGACCGGGATCCCGGCGGCGTAGGGCGCGCGCGCCGGCGCGGCGGCCGTCCCGGCCGGCGGCTGGGGACGGGCCTGGGGAATCGGGGCGTTCACGGTCGGCTGCTCCGTTTCGGCGGTGTGGTGGGACACCAGCGGTTTCTCCTTGAGGAAGAAGGCGATGAGCACGCCGAGGACGAGCACCGGGACGAGGTAGAGGAAGATCCGGGGCATCGCGTCGGCGTAGGCGCGGATGTAGGCGTCGCGCAGGGCCGGGGGCAGCGCGTGCACGAGCTGCGGGGTGAGGGACTCGGGGTCGGGCAGGCCGGTGCCCGCGCGCGGGGGCGTCTCGCGGCGCAGGGCCTCGGTGAGCCGGCCGGCGAAGAGGGTGCCGAAGACGGCGGCGCCGACGCTGCCGCCGATCTGCCGGAAGTAGTTGTTGGCGCTGGTGGCGCTGCCGAGGTCGGCGGGGCGCACGGAGTTCTGCACGGCGAGGACCAGGACCGGCATCACCAGGCCGATGCCGGTGCCGAGGACGGCCATCCAGATGCTGTAGTGCAGCCGCGGGGTGCCGGTGTCGAGCCGGGACAGCAGCCACATGCCGACGGCGGAGACGGCGCTGCCGAGCACGGGGTAGATCCGGTAGCGGCCGGTGTGGCTGATGAGCTGTCCGCTGAGCACCGAGGCGCCGACGATCCCGGCCATCATGGGCAGCATCAGCAGCCCGGACCCGGTGGCGCTGGCCCCGTCGACCATCTGCAGGAAGGTCGGCAGATAACTGGCGGCGCCGAACAGGGCCACACCGACGACCAGGCCGACCAGGCCGCTGACGGTGAAGACGGAATCGCGGAACAGCCGCAGCGGGATGAGGGGTTCGGCGGCGAAGCGCTCGGCGACGAGGAACAGCGCGGTGGCGGCCAGGGCGCCGGCGCCGAGGCCGTAGATCTGCCGGGAGTCCCAGGCGTACTCGGTGCCGCCCCAGCTCGTGAGCAGCACCAGACAGGTGGAGGCGGCGGCCAGCAGCAGCGCGCCGGGGACGTCGAACCGGGCGCGCACGCGGGGCCGGGGCAGTTTCAGCACGACGGTGACGACGGCCAGGGTGACCAGGCCGAAGGGCACGTTGATGTAGAAGCACCAGCGCCAGGAGAGGTGGTCGGTGAAGTAGCCGCCGAGCAGCGGGCCGGCCACGGAGGCGAGGCCGAAGGCGGCGCCGATCAGGCCCATGTAGCGGCCGCGCTCGCGGGGCGGCACGATGTCGGCGATGATCGTCTGCACGCCGATCATGAGGCCGCCCGCGCCGACGCCCTGGAGCGCGCGGAAGGCGATCAGCTGGTCCATGCTGCCGGCCCGCCCGGCGAGCGCGGAGCCGAGGACGAAGACGGCGATGGCGAACTGGAAGACGCCCTTGCGGCCGACGAGGTCGCCCAGCTTGCCGTACAGGGGCAGGCCGATGGTGGAGGTGAGCAGATAGGAGGTGATCGCCCAGGACATCTTGTCCAGGCCGTGCAGTTCACCGACGATCTTCGGCAGGGCGGTGGCGACGATCATCTGGTCCAGGGCGGCCAGCAGCAGCGCCAGCATCAGCCCGAAGAAGACCAACCGGACCCGCCTGGGCCCGAGTTCGGCGCCCGGGGGCGGGGGCGGCGGCGCCGCGGCCGGCTCCCGCTCCGCCGCCGGTGCCGCGGCCGGCTCGTGCCGCGCCAGAGTCGTCCCGCCCACGGACCGCTCCCCTCGTCCCACCTGTCACCTGTTCCGCGCGAGGCGACAACTGCGAACGGTGGTGGCGGGTTACGGCGCCGCGGGGCCCGGGGCGGAGATCCACTCGAACCGGTGAAGGGGTCAACCGAGGGTCAACGCCCTTGCGAGAAAAGGATTTTGGGCTACTTCTCCACCTCGGCGGCGAGGTTGGCGAGCAGGGCGTCGTAGATCCGGCCGAGGCCCTTGGGCGCGAAGGTGCGCTCGAAGAAGCCGCCGATGCCGCCGGCGCCCTGCCAGGTGCTGGTGACGACGACCCGGGAGCGGCCCTCGCCGGCGGGGGTGACGCGCCAGGTGGTGACCATGGAGGAGTTGCGGTCCTTCTCGACCAGCTCGCCGTCGGTGGGCTCGCTCACCTCCAGCAGGCAGTCGCGCACCCGCTTGCTGGTGGCCTGCAGCCGCCAGTGGACGACGGTGCCCTCGCCGTCGCCGCCCTCGCGCACCTCGTACGCGCTGAACTGTTCGGGCAGCAGCCGCTGCCGTGTGCCGCGGTAGTCGGCGAGGGCGTCGAACACCTTCTCCGCGTCCGCCGCGACGACCCGCTCCGTAGTGGCCTCGACCTGCGCCATTGCGTTCCTCCAGGACCTGTAGCTCGGGGTTGGGCCAAGCCAACCACCCCGGCGCCCGGCGGCCCAAATCGGGGGGCGCACGATCATGGGAACGTTTGTTCTATTGTGTGCCCAGCGCTACCGAGGAGGCGTCATGCGCTGGGAGAACCTCACCGACGACAGCGACCACGGCCGGGCCGCGGACGCCGCGCTGTTCGGCGCGGACGCCGTGACCACCCGGACGTTCGACGCGCCCGAGTTCCGCGGGATCACCTTCCACGAGGTACGGGCGCGCTCGGTGCTCAACCGGGTGCCGGGCGCCTCCCGCATGCCGTTCGAGTGGACGGTCAACCCCTACCGGGGGTGCACACACGCGTGCGTGTACTGCTTCGCCCGCCGGACGCACGGCTACCTCGACCTGGACACGGGCATCGGCTTCGACACCCAGATCGTGGTCAAGGTGAACGCCCCCGAGGTGCTGCGCCGCCAGCTCGGTTCGCGCCGCTGGCAGGGCGACCACGTGGCGATGGGCACCAACGTCGACTGCTACCAGCGCGCCGAGGGCCGCTACCGGCTGATGCCGGGCATCATCTCCGCGCTCACCGAGCACGCGAACCCGTTCTCCGTGCTCACCAAGGGCACGCTGATCCTGCGCGATCTCGACCTGCTGGTCCGCGCCGCCGAGGTGACGGACGTGGGCGTCTCGGTCTCCGTCGGCTTCCTGGACACCGAGTTGTGGCGCACGGTCGAGCCGGGCACGCCCGCGCCCGAGCGCCGGCTGGAGGTCGTGCGGGCCTTCACGGAGCGCGGCATCGGCTGCGGGGTGCTGATGGCTCCGGTGATCCCGTTCCTCGGCGACCATCCGGACCGGCTGCGGGCCACGGTCCGGGCGATCGCGGCGGCCGGGGCCACCTCCGTCACGCCGCTGGTGCTGCACCTGCGCCCCGGCGCGCGGGAGTGGTTCACGGCCTGGCTCGGGCGGCACCATCCGCACCTGGTGGGGCGGTACGAGCGGCTGTACGCGGAGGGCGCCTACGCGCCGCGCTGGTACCAGCGCCGGATCACCCGTCAGGTACACGAGCTGGCCGAGGAGTACGGCATCGGGCCCACGCGCGCCGCCGTGGCCCGCCGGATCCGCCCGGCCGGTCCGGCGCCGGCCGCCGGGGCGGAACCGGTCCAGCTCAGTCTGATGTGAGCGGGTCCGGGCGCGTTCGGGGGCTTCTCGCGGCCCAATCGGGTCACGTGTCGCGGAGACGTGTTCCGCGGGGTGGCGATACCGGGACGATCCGGCGAGAACCGTGAGCCTCGCGGTTCGCCGTGCCCCTCCGTCCCGGGAGGACCCGTATGAGACCACGCGCCGCCGCGCTGGGCGCGGCCGCCGCCGTGCTGGCGGGCTCGCTGACCACCGCCCCCGCCCGGGCGGCCACCACGACGGCACCGGCGCCCCTCGCCGCACCCGCCGCGCCCGGCCGGACGGCCACCGCCACTCAACCGGCACCTGCCGCCGCCCCGGCGGAGCCCCTCTGGAAGGGCTGTGGCGACCTCGGCCACCCCGCGCTCCAGTGCGCCTCCGTCCAGGTGCCGCTGGACCACACGCGTCCGGCGGGGCGGCGGATCACGCTCGCGCTGTCCCGGGTGCCGCACACCGCGCGGTCCTCAGAGGGACCGTTGCTGGTCAACCCGGGCGGACCCGGTGGCAGCGGGCTGGCGCTCGCCGGGTTCGTCGCCTCGGCCCTGCCGAAGGAGGTGGCGGCCCGGTACGACGTCATCGGCTTCGACCCGCGCGGCGTCGGCCGCAGCACGCCCGCCCTGACCTGCGCGCCCGGCCACTTCGCCGCCGGCCGCCCGGACTCCGTCCCGGCCACCCCCGCGCTGGAGCGGGCCAACCTCGAGCGCGCGCGGTCCTTCGCCGCGGCCTGCGGCCGCGCGTACGCCGACATCCTGCCCTTCATGGACACCGTGAGCGCGGCCCGCGACCTGGACGCCGTGCGCCGCGCCCTGGGCGCGCCGCGGATCAGCTACTTCGGCTACTCCTACGGCACCTACCTGGGCGCGGTCTACGCCAAGCTGTACCCGCGGCGGGTCCACCGCCTGGTGCTGGACTCGGTCGTCGACCCGGCGGGCGTGTGGTACGAGGACAACCTCCGCCAGGACTACGCCTTCGACGACCGCCACCGCGCGCTGATGGCCTGGATCGCCCGGCACGACGCGGTCTACGGGCTCGGCACGGACCCCGCGCGGATCGAGGCCCGCTGGTACGCGATGCGGTCGGCGCTGGCGCGCAGGCCGGCCGGGGGCGAGGTGGGCGCGGCGGAACTGGAGGACACCTTCACGCCCGGCGGCTACTACGACGGCTACTGGCCCCGCCTGGCGCAGGCGTTCGCGGCCTACGCGCGCCGCGGGGAGACCGGACCGCTGGTGGCGGCCTACCGGAGCCTGGGCGCCGTGGACGCCTCGGGCGACAACGGCTACAGCGTCTACACGGCGGTGCAGTGCCGGGACGCCCCCTGGCCGCGCGGCTGGGACCGGTGGCGGGCGGACGCCTGGCGGGTGTACGCGAAGGCGCCGCTGATGGCCTGGAGCAACACCTGGTACAACGCGCCCTGCGCGTTCTGGCCGGCGGCGCCGGGGCGGCCGGTGGACGTCGCGAACGGCGCGCTGCCGCCGGCGCTGCTGTTCCAGGCGACCGACGACGCGGCCACGCCGTACGCCGGCGCGGTCGCGGTCCGCCGGCTGCTGGCCCGGTCCGCCCTGGTGGTCGAGCAGGGCGGCGGCAACCACGGCGTCACCCTGAGCGGCAACGCCTGCCTGGACGGGTACCTGGCCGCGTACCTGGCCGACGGCACGGTACCGCGCGGCGGCGGGCCGGCCGACGCGGTCTGCGCGAAGTCACCGGACCCGCGGCCGCTGCCCGCACGGAAGACGGCGCCGGCGGCGACCCGCGGCGCCATCCTGCACGGCCTGCTGGGCCCGCGTCCCTGACGGCATACCGGTCCGCGCGCGCCGCCGGCGCGGCGACGCGCGCGGAATGCGGACTTTCGGGCGCGGGGGGCGCGTCCCGGAACACACGGCGTGACTCTTCACGCCCTTCTCTTGCACACGTACGAAGGATGTGCCGGCCGAAAAGATCGGGAAGAATCGATCCCCTCCCCGCGGGACGGCGAACTCGGCGAAACAGCGACGGCGCCGTCACGGAATTCGGATATTCCGAAAGGCGGGGTATTTACGGATTCGGTGCCTGAGGAGTGCCATGACGATTTCGGCCGGCGGTGTGCCGCACGCGAAAGGCCCCCTCCCCGCGGGTGACGCCGGCGTGCCGCCCGCCGTCCCCGCGTCCGGCCCGGCGGAGGAGGCGACGGAGGAGGGGGTCCGGGCCGCGGTGGCGCGGGCCGCGGACCATCTGCTGGCCCGGCAGGACACCGCGGGATGGTGGAAGGCCCGTTTCGCGACGGACGTGAGTTACGACGCCCACGACCTCTTCCTCCGCCATCTGCTGGGCGTACTGGAGGAACGTCTGGCCCGGGCGAGCGGCCGGTGGATCCGCTCGCAGCAGAGCGCGGACGGTTCCTGGCCCCTCGTCTTCGAAGGCCCGGGCCATCTGGGGACCACGGTCCAGGCGTACATCGCGCTGCGGCTCGCCGGGGACGGCCCGGACGAGGAGCACATGCTGCGGTGCGCGGCCTGGGTGCGCGAGCAGGGCGGTGCCGCGGCCGGCCCGCTCACGGCGCGTGTCTGGCTCGCCCTCCTCGGCTGGTGGAGCTGGGACGACCTGCCCGAGATCCCGCCGGAGATCATCGCCCTGCCCAGGCGGGCGCCCCTGAACATCTACTCCTTCAGCTCCGTCATGCGCCTGGCGCTGGTCGCCCTCAGCGTCATCAGCGCCCATCGCCCGGTGCGCCCGGCGCCCTTCGGCATCGACGAGCTCTTCGCCGTGCCCGGCACCGCGGGCCGGCCGTCGGCGCCGCCGCCCGACAGCGGCCGGGAGAAGCTGTTCTGGCGGCTGAACGCCGCCGTGCGCACCTGCTCCCGGGCCATTCCCCGCCCGGCGCGCGAAGCCGCGGTGAACGCCTGCGTCCGCTGGCTCCTGGCGCGTCAGGAGCCGGACGGCAGCTGGGGGGCGTGCACGCCGATGACCACGTGGGTCGTCCTCGCCCTGCATCTGCACGGCTATCCGCCGGACCATCCGGTGCTCAAGGCCGCCTGGGGCTTCCTGGAGGACTGCGGCGCGTGGCCCGAGGACGGCGTGCGGGCACTGCACACCGTCCACAGCCCGGTCTGGGACACCTGCCTGTCCACCACCGCGCTCCTGGACGCCGGTCTGGCGGCCGACCATCCCGCGCTGGTCAAGGCCGCCGACTGGCTGCTCACCCGGCAGGCCGACCGGCCCGGCGACTGGGCCGTGCGGCGGCCCCGGCTGGCTCCCGGCGGCTGGGCCTTCCAGTTCCACAACCGGTACTACCCCGACACCGACGACACCAGCGAGGTGGTCCTCGCGCTGCGCCGGGTGAGCCATCCCGACCGGGCACGCGTCGACGAAGCGCTCGACAGGGCGACGCGGTGGTGCCTGGGCATGCAGAGCCGGAACGGCGGGTGGGCGGCGTTCGACGCGGACAACACCAGCACGCTCCCCGCCAGGCTCCCGTTCTTCGACTTCGGCGAGTTCTGCACCGACCCGCCCACCGCCGACATCACCGCCCATGTGGTGGAGATGCTGGCCGCCCAGGGACGGCGCCGCGACCCCCGTACCCGCCGCGGTGTCCGCTGGCTGCTCGGCCGGCAGGAGGCGAACGGCGCGTGGTACGGACGCTGGGGGGTGAACTACGTCTACGGCACCGGCTGTGTGCTGCCCGCCCTCGTGGCCGCCGGAGTCCCCCGCGACCACGCCGCCGTCCGGCGTGCCGTCGCCTGGCTGACGTCGGTGCAGAACGCGGACGGCGGCTGGGGCGAGAGCTGGGAGTCGTACGCCGTCCCGGCCCGCGCCGGCCGTGGCCCGTCCACGCCTTCGCAGACCGCCTGGGCGCTGCTCGCGCTCCTCGCGGCGGGAGAGCGTGAGAGCGCCGTGGCGCGGGACGGGGTGCGCTGGCTGACCGAGCGGCAGACGCCCGCCGGCACCTGGGAGGAGCCGCAGTTCACCGGCGTCCTCGTCCCCCGGGCCGTGGCCGCGCACTACGGGTATTACGGGCACGTCTTCCCCTTGATGGCGCTGGGCCGTTATCTCCGGCAACCCGGTCACCCCCGAGATGCGGCGGTGGGCCGGCCACGACGCGAAGCAACCGGGCCGGACCAGTGACCGGCATTCCTTCTGAAAGGCGCCTTTGTCATGAGTACGGAAACACTGGCGGTCACCTCCGAGTTCTTCGCGCCGCGCCCCGCGATCGACGATCTGCTGTCGGAATTCCTGACGCAGAAGGAACGGTCCGCTCCCGTGCCCGGCCAGTCGGCGCTCATCCGCATTCTGCGTGACTTCATCTCCGGCGGGAAAAGAGTCCGTCCGCTGCTGTGCGTGACCGGCTGGATCGCGGCCGGGGGGCGGGGCGACATCACACAGGCCGTCCGGCTGGCCGCTTCCATCGAACTCGCGCACACCTGCGCGCTCATCCACGACGACATCATGGACGCGTCCGACAGCCGCCGGGGCCGCCCCACGATCCACCGGTCGCTGGCCGACCGGCACCACGTGGCGCGGATGGCGCAGCAGTACGGACTCGGCGGCGCGATCCTGCTGGGCGACCTGGCTCTGGTCTGGTCCGACGAGCTGCTGCACACCACGCTCATGCCGGAGGCCCACCGGGCCAGGGTGCTGCACTGCGTCGACCTCGCCCGGAGCGAACTGATCGCCGGCCAGCACCTGGACCTGCTGACCACCGGCAAGCTGCACGCCAGCCTGGAGACGATGCTGAGCGTCATCCGCTACAAGACCGCCAAGTACACCATCGAGCGCCCCTTGCAGGTGGGGGCGGCCCTCGCCGGTGCCGGACCGGAGGTCATGAACGCCTGCACCGCCTTCGGCATCCCCCTCGGTGAGGCGTTCCAGCTCCGGGACGACGTGCTGGGTGTCTTCGGGGACCCGGACCGGATGGGCAAGTCCCGCCTGGACGACCTGCGCGAGGGCAAGTCCACCAGCCTGATCGTCCACGCCCTGCGCGTCTGCGGACCGGCCCAGGCCGACCGGCTGCACGCGCTGCTCGGCGACCCCGACCTCGGGGAGCGGGAAGCCGCGGAGATCCGGTCCATCCTCACCGGCACGGGAGCCCGGAGAGCCGTCGAGCACATGATCGAGGAGAGGTACCACCAGGCCCTGGACTCGCTGACGGTGGCCCCTTTCCCGCCCAGCGCCATCCGCACGCTGGAGGACGTCGCGGAGGCGGTCGTCCACCGCACGGCGTGACGCCCGGCCCGGCCGGCGACCCGCACCAGGACCCGCCCCGGGCCGTCCACCGGCCCGGCCGACCACGGAGTACGGACCCACAGTGACGACCACGACCGCGCCGGCGGCGGTGCTCCAGAGCGCCTGGCGGGAGATCCGCCTGAGCTGGCTCTTCATCAGCGCCGACCGCTGGACCACCATCTTCCCGGCCACCTGCTTCGTGGTGGCGGCCGTCGTCCACGCCCGGCTGTCCCCGCCCGACGCCGTGCTCACCCTGGCCGGCGGAGCGCTGTACTTCTGGCTGTTCGTCTACGAGCACACGCTGGCCAACCAGCTCGTCGGCGTCGAGGAGGACCGCGTCAACAAGCCGTTCCGGCCCCTGGTGACCGGCCAGAGCACCGTGCGGGGCGCGCGGCTGCGGCTGTACGCGGTCCGGGTCCTCTTCCCCTTGTACGGGTACTGGCTGGGCGTCCTGGAGTGGGCCCTGATGTGGCAGGTCCTCTCCCTGTTGCAGCACGAGTACGGCTGGGGCCGGCACTGGCTGGGCAGGAACCTCTACGCGGGACTCGGGGTCATCGCCCAACTGGCCGCCGCCTGGGGGATGGTCACCGCGGTCACCCCGGACGCCTGGCGCTGGATCGCGACCCTCACGGTCACCGTGACCCTGCTCATGTCGGTGCAGGACCTGCGCGACATGACCGGCGACCGCGCGGTCCGCCGGTCCACGATGCCGCTGGTCTTCGGCGAGACGCCCACCCGGGTCTTCCTGTGCACCGGCTTCGCCGTGGGTCCCGTCGCCATCCACTACTTCCTCATGGAGCCCGCCGGGCGGCACTGGTGGGCCGTCGCCACGGACGTGCTCCTGGGCGGTCTGAGCCTGCTGCTCGCGGTGCGGGTGATGCGGCTGCGCGGGCGCGAACACGACCAGCGCAGCTACCGCCTGGTCGAACAGTGGTACACCCTCGCCCTCGCCGCCTCCGTCTACACCCTGCGCTGACGGGAGACCTGGACGTGACCACCGAGGCCACGCGGCCCACGCGACGGCAGTCACCGCTGCGGATCAGCGACGTGTGGAAGGCGTACGGCCGCAGGCAGATCCTGTGCGGCGCCGACCTCGACGTGCCCGCCGGAGCGCTGATCGGCGTCGTCGGCGAGAACGGCGCGGGCAAGAGCACACTGCTCCGGATCGCCATGGGGTACCTGGCGCCCGACCGGGGCACGGTGGAGCGCACCGGCAAGGCGGGCTACTGCCCGCAGCACGCCGTGCTGAACGACTCGTTCACCGTCGCCCAGCACCTGCGTCTCTTCCAGGCGGCCTACCGGCTGCCGGACCTCACGCGCGCCCACGAGCTGATGGACCTCCTGGCGCTCACCGGCTGCGGCCGGCAGCG
This sequence comes from Streptomyces sp. NPDC027672, assembly GCF_055566335.1. Lineage (NCBI taxonomy): Bacteria > Bacillati > Actinomycetota > Actinomycetes > Kitasatosporales > Streptomycetaceae > Streptomyces > Streptomyces sp. NPDC027672. The sequence goes on from NZ_JBVHSO010000011.1 coordinate 153,658, forward strand.
CGCCGGGGAGCTGAGCGGAGGCACGCGGCAGAAGCTGAACCTCGTGCTCAGCCTGATGCACGATCCGCAGCTCCTGGTGCTGGACGAGCCGTACCAGGGGTTCGACTGGGACACGCACCAGCGTTTCTGGGCGCTCGCCGCCCGGCTGCGCGACCAGGGCAGGTCGATCGTCGTGGTCTCGCACCTGCTGCACGACCTGCACCACTTCGACGCGGTCGGCCACCTGCGCGGCGGCCGTCTCGACCTGGAGAGGCCCACCCGATGACGTACCGGCGCCCGGCGTTCACCGAGATGCTGCGCTGCACCCTCCTCGGTCACCTGCGCAGCCGGATGGCGATGCTGCTGGCGGTCGCGTTCATCCCCGGCTGGATCATGGTGGCGCGGCTGTGCGCGCCGGACCGCGCGGTGCGCTTCTCCCTTCAGGCCGCGCACGCCGAGGTCCAGGCGCCGGCGAATCAGGTCAGCCAAGTGGTGAACGCCCTCGCCGCCGTCACCCTGGTCACGGGTTTCTCGATGTTCATGGAGACCTTCAAGGCCGGGGAGATGGACCGCCGGCTGGTCCTGGCCGGCTATCCGAGACTCCAGATGCTGCTGGCCAAGATCACCGCCGTCGCCCTCGCCACCGCCCTCGTCGCCGTGTACACCACGGCCGTGCTCCGCGGCTCGCTGCCGGTGCAGCAACTGGGCCCGCTGACCGTCGCCGTCTTCGGCGCCGGTCTCGCCTACGGCGGCATCGGTCTGCTGCTGGGCTCGCTGGTGCGCGGCGAGCTGGAGGGCTTCTTCCTCGTCATCATGCTCAGCCTGCTCGACACCGGTCTGCAGAACCCGGTCCTGAACGTGGCCGACCTCACCGGTCTGAACGCGCTGCCGCTGTACGGCGCGTGCCAGTCGGCGCTGGCCGCGGCGTTCACCTCCGTCACCTCCTGGTCCTACGGGCTGCTCTCGTTCGCCTGGTCCGCCGCGGCCGGCGCCCTGGCCCTGTGCGCCTTCCAGGCACGCACCCGCTCGCACTGCCGGATCGCCCCGGACGCGGTCGCCCCGGACGCGGTGGCCCCGGACGCGGTGGCCGAGGCACCGCACCCGTGATCCGCGGCCCGCGGACTGCCGGCTTCCGTGCGACGAGGTCTACGGTTTCGTCATGGACGACCCGACCGTACGCATCCGCGCCATGGCGCTCGCCGACTGCGACCGCGTCTCGGAGATCCGCGTCCGCGGCTGGCAGCACGCCTACCGGGGGCTGGTGCCGGGGCCGTACCTGGACGCGCTGGACGTGCGCGCGGACGCCGGGCGGCGGCGGGAGCGGTTCACGCGGGCCGACAGTCCGGTGGCGAACCTGGTCGCCGAGCGGGGCGGCCGGGTGCTCGGGTGGGCGGCGGTGGGGCCGCACCGGGAGGCCGGGGCGGACCCGCGGGACGCCGAGCTGTACGCGCTCTACGTCGATCCGGCGCACCTCGGCGGCGGGATCGGGCGGGCGCTGCTGGCCGCGTCGGCCGAGCGGTGCGCGGGGCGTGCGCGCATGTTCCTGTGGGTCTTGGAGGGCAACGCCCCGGCCCGCCGCTTCTACGAACGCGCCGGCTTCCGGCCCGACGGCGCCGAGGACACCTTCGAAGCATCCGGCGTACCCGTGCCCGAACTCCGCTACGTCCGCGAGCCCGGCGACTGACCGCGCGTCAGGTGGGCTGCTGTTGCGGGAGTTTCGCCAGGGCGTGTACCGCTGCCTCGGCGAGTGCGGGGTGGGCCAGGGCCTCGCCGAGCACCTGGCGGGCGCGGGGGTCGCCCAGTTCGCCGAGGCCCTGCACACAGGCGAGGGCGACCCGCCGGTAGGGGTCGTGCGGCCGCAGCCGCCGCCCCAGGGTGGTGATCAGCGCGGGGACGGACTCCGGGGCGCGCAGGGCGACCAGGAGCCGTACCGGGTGCAGGGCGTAGGCGACGCGGAGTTCGTTGGTGGCGAGGGCGGCGGCGGCCCGGGCGGTGCGCGGGTCGCCGAGCCGGGCGAGGGCGTGCGCGGCGGAGGCGCAGCGCGGCGGGTCCCGGTGGTTGAGCAGCAGCACCAGCGCCTCGAAGGCCCGCCGGTCGCCCGCGCGGCCGAGGCGGAAGGCGGCCAGTTCCCGGGCCCACAGCGGCTGTCCGGGCGCGGTGAGCACCTCCGCGAGCGTGTCGTGGTCCTCGGCGGCCAGCAGGCGGGCGAACGCCGCCGAGCCGCCCGACTCCTGCCGTAAGCGTTCCGTGAGCGAACGCGACTCTTCGTCCACGAGGTCCAGCGTAGGCGGGTCGCGGCGGCGGAGGGAGGTACATCACAGAGTCGGTTTCCCACCGGGGTCTGGCGCGCTCGTTACCCGCCGGTTAAGCTCATACGAGCGAGTAACCCTCGCTTCTTTCGCTGGCGACGGTCTGGTGACGCGGCCGTCGCGAGCGAGCGCTGTCGGTTCGGTACACCACGTGTACCGCAGTACGGCCGGCTCCGGGACAGAGCCGGCCGGAAAGTTGCCGTTCACGGGCGTGTGCGCGCCCGTGGCACCGGCCGCACCGGGCGTGTGCGCTCGCAGCCCGGCGACACCCGCATCCCTCCTCGCCCCGTGGTGCGCCCTGCCGGGCGCGCCACGGCGCGTTCCTCGTCGTCACCTCATTCCTGGAGTCCCGCGATGGCCGCTCCCCTGTCCGACACCCCCCTGTCCCCGCCGTCCCCGCTGAAGACGATCGCCGTCGTCGGCCTCGGCACCATGGGCACCGGCATCACCGAGGTCCTCGCGACGGCCGGCCGGGAGGTGATCGGCATCGACATCAGCGAGGACCGCACCGCCCGGGCGCTCGCCGCCCTGGAGGCCGCCACCGCCCGCTCCGTGGAGCGCGGCCGGCTCACCGCCGGGGAGCGGGCCGGGGCGCTGGCCCGGGTGCGCACCGCCACCGACCTCGGCGCGGCGGCCGACGCCGACCTCGTGATCGAGGTGGCCCCGGAGTCGTACGAGATCAAGCAGCGGATCCTGACCGGACTGGACGCCGTCGTCCGCCCGGAGACGATCCTGGCGACCGGCACCAACGCGCTCTCCGTGACCCGGCTGGCGGCCGGCTCGGCCCGCCCCGAGCGCGTGCTCGGCCTGCACTTCTTCAACCCGGCGCCCGCGATGCGGCTGGTGGAGGTGGTCTCCTCGGTGCTCACCGCGCCGCAGGCCGTCGCCGCCGTCACCGGGCTCGCGATCGAGCTGGGCAAGGAGCCGGTCGCGGTCGGCGACCGTCCGGGCTTCGTCGCGGACGGTCTGCTGTTCGGCTATCTGAACCAGGCCGCGGCGATGTACGAGTCGCGGTACGCCTCCCGGGAGGACATCGACGCCGCCATGCGGCTCGGCTGCGGTCTGCCGATGGGCCCGCTCGCCCTGCTGGACCTGATCGGCATCGACACCGCGCGCACGGTCCTGGAGGCCCTGTACGCCGAGTCCCGGGACCGGTTGCACGCGCCCGCCCCGATCCTGGGCCAGCTCAGCGAGGCGGGCCTGACCGGCCGCAAGTCCGGGCGCGGCTTCTACACCTACGAGGCGCCGGGCAGCGGGACGGTCGTGCCGGACGCCCAGGCTCCGGCGGCCGGCGGTCCGTCCGCCGGGGGCCGGGAGGTCCGCTCGGTCGGGGTCGCCGGGTCCGGCACGATGGCCTCCGGTATCGCCGAGGTGTTCGCGAAGGCCGGCTTCCAGGTCGTCCTGGCCGCCCGCAGCGAGGAGAAGGCGCGGACGGCCAAGGCCCGGATCGGCAAGTCCCTGGCCCGGTCCGTGGACAAGGGCCGGCTGACCGCCGAGGCCGCCGCAGGCGTCCTGGAGCGGATCGTCCCGGCGGGCTCCTACGACGCGTTCGCCGACGTGGACCTGGCCGTGGAGGCGGTCGCGGAGGACCTGGAGGTCAAGCGGCGGCTGTTCGCGGCGCTGGACGAGGTCTGCAAGCCGGGCGCGGTGCTGGCCACCACCACCTCCTCGCTGCCCGTCATCGCCTGCGCCCGCGCCACCTCGCGCCCGCAGGACGTGATCGGCATGCACTTCTTCAACCCGGCGCCGGCCATGAAGCTGGTGGAGGTCGTGCGCACCGTGCTGACCTCCGACGAGGTCCACGCGACGGTCCGCGCGGTCTGCGCGAGGACCGGGAAGCACGCCGTGGACTGCGGCGACCGGGCCGGGTTCATCGTCAACGCGCTGCTGTTCCCGTACCTCAACAACGCGGTGAAGATGGTCCAGGAGCACTACGCCTCGCCGGACGACATCGACGCCGCGATGAAGCTGGGCGGCGGCTATCCGATGGGCCCGTTCGAACTGCTGGACGTGGTCGGCCTGGACGTCTCGCTGGCCATCGAGAAGGTGCTGCACCGCGAGTTCCGGGACCCCGGCCTCGCCCCGGCGCCGCTGCTGGAGCATCTGGTGGCCGCGGGCTGCCTGGGCCGCAAGACCGGCCGCGGCTTCCGCGAGTATGCCCGCCGCTGACGGCGCCGGCGACGGGTTCCGGACGCGGCCGGACTGGGGCGGACTGCTCGAACCGGCCGGCCCTCCCCCGCCCTCCGCGGGCGGGGGAGGGTCCGGACCTGCGCATCGTGCTGCGCGGATGCAGTACGTTCGGGTCATGTCCCAGCCCGCCAAGTCCTCCCGTACACCCGCCACGCCCGACGCGCCGGAAAGTGCCGCAGGCAGTCGGGCCGCCGCCCAGCGGCTGAAAATGCGCCGAGAGCTGGCGGCGGCAGCCATGGAGCTGTTCGCGACCAAGGGGTACGAGGCCACCACCGTCGACGAGATCGCCGCCGCCGCCGGGGTCGCCCGGCGCACCTTCTTCCGCCATTTCCGCTCCAAGGAAGAGGCGATCTTCCCGGACCACGACGACACCCTGGTCCGCGCGGAGGCCGTGCTCAACGCCGCGCCCGCGCACGAGCACCCGCTCGACACGGTGTGCCGGGGGATCAAGGAAGTCATGAAGATGTACGCGGCGCGGCCGGAGATCTCGGTCGCCCGCTACAAGCTGACGCGCGAGGTGCCCACCCTGCGCGAGGCCGAGATCGCCTCCGTGGCCCGCTACGAGCGCCTGTTCACCCGCTATCTGCTCGGCCACTTCGACGAGCACGCGCACGCCGACGACGCCAACGACGACCCGCTGCTGGCGGAGGTCGCCGCCTCGGCCGTGGTCACCGCCCACAACCACGTCCTGCGGCGCTGGCTGCGGGCGGGCGGCCAGGGCGACGTGGAGGCCCAGCTGGACCACGCGTTCGCGATCGTGCGCAAGACCTTCGGCTCCGGCATCGGGGCCGGCCGCGAGTCGGCGCCGCGCACCCCGCCGGCCACCACCACGGCCGACGCCCGGGGCGAGGTCCTGGTGACGGTGGCCCGCACCGACGCACCCCTCGACGAGGTGATGCGCACCATCCAGCAGGCGCTCGGCGACCGGCTGTAAGACCCGGTCCGGCCGCGGCAGACGGGCGGTGGACGGCACTCGGTGCCGTCCACCGCCCGTTCTTTTACCACGCGACGATCGATCATCGCTCATCTGTTGCGTAAAGATTTCATCTGAGTGCGTTTTCTGGCACGCAGTGCCTTGTCACCTGTCACGGCGTGCCATACGGTGAAGTCGTCCGAGCGGCCGGCGAAGCGGACACCTTCTCCTCGCCGGCTGTCCCCGAGGGCCCTTGGCCCCTGCGCCCGGACGCCTGCGTCACAGGCACCCTCCCGCGCCACAAAGCGCTGCCGAAGCACCACCCGCCGGACCGACGGCACCCCTCGACACCCTCAGCAGCACTCAGCAAGCACCGACGATCCCCGAAAGGCGCCCCTCCCTCAGGGCGCTCACCGCCGGAGGCGACACCGTGACCGTGAAGGACATCCTGGACGCGATCCAGTCGCAGGACGCCACGTCCGCCGACTTCGCCGCCCTGCCGATCCCCGATTCGTACCGCGCGATCACCGTGCACAAGGACGAGACGGAGATGTTCCAGGGCCTGGAGACCCGCGACAAGGACCCGCGCAAGTCGATCCACCTCGACGAGGTGCCGGTGCCCGAACTGGGCCCGGGCGAGGCCCTGGTGGCCGTCATGGCCTCGTCGGTCAACTACAACTCGGTGTGGACCTCGATCTTCGAGCCGCTGTCCACCTTCGGGTTCCTGGAGCGCTACGGCCGCACCAACGAGCTGGCCAAGCGGCACGACCTGCCGTACCACATCATCGGCTCCGACCTCGCGGGCGTCGTCCTGCGCACCGGCCCGGGCGTCAACGCCTGGAAGCCCGGTGACGAGGTCGTCGCCCACTGCCTGTCGGTGGAACTGGAGTCCTCCGACGGCCACAACGACACCATGCTCGACCCCGAGCAGCGGATCTGGGGCTTCGAGACCAACTTCGGCGGGCTCGCCGAGATCGCGCTCGTGAAGTCCAACCAGCTGATGCCGAAGCCGGCCCACCTCAGCTGGGAGGAGGCGGCGGCGCCGGGCCTGGTGAACTCCACCGCCTACCGCCAGCTCGTCTCCCGCAACGGCGCCGGCATGAAGCAGGGCGACAACGTGCTGATCTGGGGCGCGAGCGGCGGACTCGGCTCGTACGCCACGCAGTTCGCGCTGGCCGGCGGCGCCAACCCGATCTGTGTCGTCTCCTCGCCGCAGAAGGCGGACATCTGCCGGGCGATGGGCGCCGAGGCGATCATCGACCGCAACGCCGAGGGCTACCGGTTCTGGAAGGACGAGCGGACCCAGGACCCGAAGGAGTGGAAGCGCTTCGGCAAGCGCATCCGCGAACTGACCGGCGGCGAGGACATCGACATCGTCTTCGAGCACCCCGGCCGCGAGACCTTCGGCGCCTCCGTCTACGTCACCCGCAAGGGCGGCACCATCACCACCTGCGCCTCGACCTCGGGGTACCTGCACGAGTACGACAACCGCTACCTGTGGATGTCGCTGAAGCGGATCATCGGCTCGCACTTCGCCAACTACCGCGAGGCGTGGGAGGCCAACCGCCTCATCGCCAAGGGCAAGATCCACCCGACCCTGTCGAAGGTCTACGACCTGAAGGACACCGGCCAGGCGGCCTACGACGTCCACCGCAACCTGCACCAGGGCAAGGTCGGCGTGCTCTGCCTCGCGCCCGAGGAGGGCCTCGGCGTGCGCGACGCGGAGACGCGCGCCCGGCACCTCGACGCCATCAACCGCTTCCGGAACGTCTGAGGGCCGCAGATGACAGAGCGTCAGAAGGACCGTCCGTGGCTCATGCGGACGTACGCCGGCCACTCGACGGCGGAGGCGTCCAACGAGCTGTACCGGCGCAACCTCGCCAAGGGCCAGACCGGCCTGTCGGTGGCGTTCGACCTGCCGACCCAGACCGGCTACGACCCCGACCACGTCCTCGCCCGCGGCGAGGTCGGCCGGGTGGGCGTGCCCGTCGCGCACCTGGGTGACATGCGCCGGCTGTTCCAGGACATCCCCCTGGAGCAGATGAACACCTCGATGACGATCAACGCCACCGCCATGTGGCTGCTGGCGCTCTACCAGGTCGTCGCCGAGGAGCAGGGCGCGGACCTCACCAGGCTCCAGGGCACGACCCAGAACGACATCGTCAAGGAGTACCTGTCCCGGGGGACGCACGTCTTCCCGCCGGGGCCCTCGCTCCGCCTGACGACGGACATGATCGCGTACACGGTCTCCCACCTGCCGAAGTGGAACCCGATCAACATCTGCAGCTACCACCTGCAGGAGGCCGGGGCCACGCCGGTGCAGGAGATCGCGTACGCGATGTCCACCGCGATCGCCGTCCTGGACGCCGTGCGCGACTCCGGGCAGGTGCCCGAGGAGCGCATGGGCGACGTGGTCGCGCGGATCTCCTTCTTCGTGAACGCGGGCGTCCGCTTCGTCGAGGAGATGTGCAAGATGCGGGCGTTCGGCCGCATCTGGGACCGGATCACCCGCGAGCGGTACGGCATCGAGAACCCCAAGCAGCGCCGCTTCCGCTACGGCGTCCAGGTCAACTCGCTCGGCCTGACCGAGGCGCAGCCGGAGAACAACGTCCAGCGGATCGTGCTGGAGATGCTGGCCGTGACGCTGTCGAAGGACGCCCGCGCCCGCGCCGTGCAGTTGCCCGCCTGGAACGAGGCGCTCGGCCTGCCCCGGCCCTGGGACCAGCAGTGGAGCCTGCGCATCCAGCAGGTGCTGGCCTACGAGAGCGACCTGCTGGAGTACGACGACCTCTTCGAGGGCTCGAAGGTGGTCGAGGCCAAGGTGGAGGAGCTGGTCGCGGACGTCCTCGCGGAGGTCGGCCGCATCGAGGAGATGGGCGGCGCGCTGGCCGCCGTGGAGTCCGGCTATCTGAAGTCGCAGCTGGTCGCCTCGCACGCCGAGCGCCGGGCCCGGATCGAGTCCGGCGAGGAGAAGATCGTCGGCGTCAACGCCTTCGAGGGCACCGAGCCGAACCCGCTGACGGCCGATCTGGACACCGCGATCCAGACGGTGGACCCGGCGGTCGAGGCCCGCGTCGTCGACGGGCTGCGGCACTGGCGGGACACCCGCTACCAGCCGCCGTTCAACCACCCGCGGCCCTGCAAGGCGCTGGAGCGGCTGAAGGAGGCCGCCCAGGGCACCGAGAACCTGATGGAGGCCACGCTGGAGTGCGCCCGCGCCGGCGTCACGACCGGCGAGTGGGCCGCCGCCCTGCGGGAGGTGTTCGGCGAGTACCGGGCGCCCACCGGGGTCTCCTCCGCGCCGGTCGCGGTGACCGCCGAGCCGGGCTCGGCGCTCGCCGGCGTCCGGGCCCGGGTGGAGGCCACCGCCCGCGAACTGGGCGTCGCCCGGCTGCGCTTCCTGGTCGGCAAGCCGGGCCTGGACGGGCACTCCAACGGCGCCGAGCAGATCGCCGTACGGGCCCGGGACGCCGGCTTCGAGGTGGTCTACCAGGGCATCCGGCTCACTCCCGAGCAGATCGTGGACGCGGCAGTGGCCGAGGACGTGCACGCGGTGGGCCTGTCGATCCTGTCCGGCTCGCACGCCCAGCTCGTCCCGGACGTGCTGCGGCGGCTGCGTGTGGCCGGTGCCACAGAGATACCCGTGATCGCGGGTGGCATCATCCCGAACGGTGACGCCGAACAGCTCAGGGCCGCCGGGGTGGCCGCGGTGTTCACCCCGAAGGACTTCGACATCACCGGGATCATCGGCCGCATCGTGGACGAGATCCGCACAGCGAACAAGCTCGACCCCTTGGAGGTCCCCGCATGACCGCCCACCCGCCGCCCGCCACCAGCGCCGCGCAGCCGTCCGTCAACCGCCTCCGCCCCCGGCGTTCCTGCCTGGCGGTGCCGGGCTCGAACCCGCGCTTCCTGGAGAAGGCCCAGGGCCTCCCCGCGGACCAGGTCTTCCTGGACCTGGAGGACGCGTGCGCGCCGCTCGCCAAGCCCGGGGCGCGGCACACCATCGTCAAGTTCCTCAACGAGGGCGACTGGACGGGCAAGACGCGGGTGGTCCGGGTCAACGACTGGACGACCGAGTGGACGTACCGGGACGTCGTGACCGTGGTCGAGGGCGCCGGCCCCAACCTCGACTGCATCATGCTGCCCAAGGTGCAGAACGCCCAGCAGATCGTCGCGCTGGACCTGCTGCTGACCCAGATCGAGAAGACCATGGGCTTCGAGGTCGGGCGCATCGGCATCGAGGCGCAGATCGAGAACGCCCAGGGCCTGAACAACGTCAACGAGATCGCCCAGGCCAGCCCGCGGATCGAGACGATCATCTTCGGCCCGGCCGACTTCATGGCGTCGATCAACATGAAGTCGCTGGTCGTCGGCGAGCAGCCGCCCGGCTACCCGGCCGACGCCTACCACTACATCCTGATGAAGATCCTGATGGCCGCCCGCGCCAACAACCTCCAGGCGATCGACGGCCCCTACCTCCAGATCCGCAACGTGGACGGCTTCCGCGAGGTGGCCGGCCGGGCCGCCGCGCTGGGCTTCGACGGCAAGTGGGTGCTGCACCCGGGCCAGGTCGACGCCGCCAACGAGGTCTTCTCCCCCTCCCAGGAGGACTACGACCACGCCGAGCTGATCCTGGACGCGTACGACTACTACACCTCCGAGGCGGGCGGCAAGAAGGGCTCCGCGATGCTCGGGGACGAGATGATCGACGAGGCCAGCCGCAAGATGGCCCTGGTGGTCGCCGGCAAGGGCCGGGCCGCCGGACTGCGGCGCACCAGCACGTTCGAGATCCCGGAGGCGTGAGCGCGATGCAGTTCGGACGCACGTACGAGGAGTTCGAGGTCGGCGCGGTGTACAAGCACTGGCCGGGCAAGACGGTCACGGAGTACGACGACCACCTGTTCTGTCTCCTCACCATGAACCACCACCCGCTCCACCTGGACGCCCACTACGCCGGGGAGACGACCGACTTCGGCCGGAACGTCGTGGTGGGCAACTACGTCTACTCGCTGCTGCTGGGCATGTCCGTGCCGGACGTCTCCGGCAAGGCGATCGCCAACCTGGAGATCGAGTCGCTGCGGCACGTGGCGCCGACCTTCCACGGGGACACGGTCTACGGCGAGACGACGGTGCTGGACAAGTGGCCGTCGAAGTCGAAGAGCGACCGCGGGATCGTCCACGTCGAGACCAGGGGCTACAAGCAGGACGGCACCGTGGTGTGCGTCTTCCGCCGCAAGGTGATGGTGCCCACCGAGACGTACACCAAGGAGCGCGGCGGCGAGCAGCCGGGCCGCCCGGAGCCGAAGCAGCAGGAGAAGTAAGCCATGGCCCGTCTCGCCCAGACCGCCGGTCTGACCGACGTCCAGCAGGAGATCCTCTCCACCGTCCGGGACTTTGTCGACAAGGAGATCATTCCGGTCGCGACCGGGCTGGAGCACCGCGACGAGTACCCGCAAGCCATCGTGGACGGCCTGAAGGAGCTGGGGCTGTTCGGGCTGATGATCCCCGAGGAGTACGGGGGCCTGGGCGAGTCGCTGCTCACCTACGCCCTGTGCGTGGAGGAGATCGCCCGTGGCTGGATGTCGGTGTCCGGCATCATCAACACCCACTTCATCGTCGCGTACATGCTCAAGCAGCACGGCACGCCGGAGCAGAAGGAGCACTTCCTGCCGAGGATGGCCGCCGGCGACATCCGGGGCGCCTTCTCCATGTCGGAGCCGGGCCTCGGCTCCGATGTGTCGGCCATCACCTCCAAGGCGGTCCGGGACGGCGACGCGTACGTCCTGAACGGCCAGAAGATGTGGCTGACGAACGGCGGCACCTCCTCGCTCGTGGCCGTCCTGGTCCGCAGTGACGAAGGACACCCCGAGGGCACGGCCCCGCACAAGTCGATGACGACCTTCCTGGTCGAGAAGGAGCCGGGCTTCGGCGAGGTCCGTCCGGGCCTCACGATCCCCGGCAAGATCGAGAAGATGGGCTACAAGGGGGTCGACACCACCGAGCTGATCATGGACGGCCTGCGGGTTCCGGCCGACCGGGTGCTCGGCGGCGTCACCGGCCGAGGTTTTTACCAAATGATGGACGGCGTGGAGGTCGGCCGGGTCAACGTGGCGGCGCGCGGCTGCGGCGTCGCCCAGCGGGCCTTCGAGCTGGGCGTCCGGTACGCCCAGCAGCGGCACACCTTCGGCAAGCCGATCGCACAGCACCAGGCCATCCAGTTCAAGCTGGCGGAGATGGCCACCAAGGTGGAGGCCGCGCATGCGATGATGGTCAACGCGGCGCGCAAAAAGGACTCCGGGGAGCGAAACGACCTGGAGGCCGGCATGGCGAAGTACCTGGCCTCCGAGTACTGCAAGGAGGTCGTGGAGGACGCCTTCCGGATCCACGGCGGCTACGGCTTCTCCAAGGAGTACGAGATCGAGCGTCTCTACCGCGAGGCCCCGATGCTGCTCATCGGTGAAGGTACCGCCGAGATCCAGAAAATGATCATCGGCCGCAGGCTGCTCGAAGAGTATCGGTTCGAGGGCTGATTGTCCGGGTACGGGGTGTTTTCTTCGAGAAGAAGATCACACCCCGTAGGCGGTCTTCAGCCGCCGACTCGGCTTCCTGGCTTGCCCAGTTGTGGGCCGCGCCCGGTACGATCCGGGAAAGCCGCCGTCCCCCGTCAGAGCGCGGCATCATCCGCTACGAAGGTCATCCATGCCCCACAGCCAAACCTCTGCACACCGCGACAGCCTGGTAGGCGCACGCCTCGCGCGCGGAGCATCGCCGTGGCTTCTCCCGACCGTCGCCACCGCAGCCCTCAGCCTGGCCCGCGCCCGCCGCTCCGGCGCGGCGAAGGCCGTCGCCGTGCCCGCCACCGCGCTCGCGGCGGGCATGCTGTGGTTCTTCCGCGACCCCGAGCGCGAGATCGCCACGGGCCGGGTCATCTCGCCGGCCGACGGCGTGGTGCAGAGCATCATGCCGTGGAAGGACGGACGCACCCGCGTCGCGATCTTCATGAGCCCGCTCAACGTGCACGTGAACCGCGCGCCGCTGGCGGGCACGGTGACGTCGGTCGAACACATCCCCGGCGGCTTTGTTCCGGCTTTCAACAAGGAGAGCGAGAACAACGAGCGCGTAGTCTGGCACTTCGACACCGAACTCGGCGACATCGAGATGATCCAGATCGCCGGCGCGGTGGCCCGCCGCATCGTGCCCTACCTCCCGGAGGGCACGAAGGTCGAGCAGGGCGACCGAATCGGTCTGATCCGCTTCGGCTCGCGTGTCGACCTCTACCTGCCCGAGGGCGTGGAGGTCGCGGTCGAGGTCGGACAGAAGACCGTGGCTGGGGTGACTCGCATTGACCGTGATTGATCCGGAAACCCAGGCGGGCTGGGTGCCCGAGGCCGACGAGGTGGACGACGAGGAGGAGATGCCTCTCTCGCTCCGCCTCTCGATAGCGGACACGCTGACGCTGGGCAACGCCACCTGCGGGTTCATGGCGGTGTACTTCACCACCACCGGCATCCTGATCCCGCACCTGACCGGCAGCCAGGAGTCCGGCATGGCCCGCCACAGCGCGGCCACGGCGGTCATCCTGATGCTCTGCGCGGCGGTGTTCGACCTGTTCGACGGCCTGGTGGCGCGCAAGCTGCGCTCCTCGCCGATGGGCGCGGAACTGGACAACCTGTCGGACCTGATCAGCTTCGGCCTCGCGCCCGCGTACTTCGTGCTCGTCTACGGCATGGTCGCCGACGACGCGCACCAGCGGGTGGCGGCGGTCGGAGCGATCGTCGTCCTGCTCGCCGTGGTCCTCAGACTGGCCCGGTTCAGCTGTGTGACGATGAAGGACGGCGTGTTCCAGGGCATGCCCTCGCCGTTCGGCGCGCTGACCGTCGTCTCGATCGTGCTGCTGGAGCTGCCGTTCGTGGCGACGCTGCTGGCGATCCTGGGGACGGCGTGGCTGATGGTGAGCCGGGTCGAGTACCCGAAGCCGCGGGGCCGGCTGGCCGGGGCGATGCTCTCCTGGATCGTGCTGTCCATGGGCCTGCTGGCCGCCTGGGCCTTCGACGCCCCGAGCGGTCAGTTGCTGCTCCAGACCGGCTGCGCGCTCCAGCTCGTGATGGGCGCGGTGATCCCGCTGTTCGCCACGGCGCGCCGGGTGAACAACTTCCGCGACAACCGCCGCGAGGCGCGGGCGGCACAGCTGCCGTAGCGATAGGCAGACGAGGGGCCCCCTACCCGGCCGGGTAGGGGGCCCCTCGTCTATGTACCGCGGTTCCTCAGCGCAAGCGGTCCTCGGCGATGCGGGCGGCGACGCGTTCCAGGATCGGTCCGGCGTCCGCGATGCACCGGGCCACGTCCGGCTCGACCGAGGTCAGCGGGTAGGCCTGGGAGATCCCGGCGCCGTGCAGCGCCTCCGGCGGCAGCGCGAGGCGCCCGCACACCGCCACGACCTCCTTGCCCGCGGCCCGCGCCGCCGCGGCCACTCCCGCCGGCGCCTTGCCGTGCAGCGTCTGCTCGTCCAGCGAGCCTTCCCCGGTGATGACCAGCGCGGCCCGCTCCAGGGCGGGCGCGAAGCCCAGGACGTCCAGCATGACCTCGATGCCGGGGCGGAAACGGGCGCCCAGCAGCAGGGCGCCGAAGCCGATGCCGCCGGCCGCGCCCGCGCCCGGGGACGCCGCGTACTGCGCCGCCCGGGGGCCCGCCGCCGCCTCCAGCACCTTCGCGAAGCGGGCCAGCGCCGCGTCCAGCGCGGCCACGTCGGCCGGCGAGGCGCCCTTCTGCGGGCCGTACACCGCCGGCGCGCCCTTCGGCCCGGTCAGCGGGTTGTCGACGTCGCTGGCCAGCACCAGGTCCACCGCGGACAGCCGCGGGTCCAGACCGGAGAGGTCGGCGCGGGCCAGGTCGGCGAGGCCGCCGCCGCCCGGGGCGACCGGCTCGCCCCGCGGGGTCAGGAACCGCGCGCCCAGCGCGGACAGCATGCCCGCGCCGCCGTCCGTCGTGGCGCTGCCGCCGACGCCGAAGACGATCGTCCGCGCGCCCGCGTCCAGCGCGGCCCGCAGCAGTTCGCCGGAGCCGTACGTGGAGGCCGTCAGCGGTGCGAAGACCCCGGCCGGCAGCCGGTGGAGCCCGCTGGCCTCGGCCATCTCCACGACCGCGGTGTCCCCGCGCAGCGCGAACGCGGCCGTCACCTGCTCGCCGAGCGGTCCGGCGACCCGGGCCTCCCGGCGTTCGAAGCCGGCCGCGACCGCCGCGGCCACCGTTCCGTCGCCGCCGTCGGCCACCGGCAGCGCCTCGACCGCGAGGTCCGGCACGACCCGGCGCAGCCCGGCCGTCACCCGCTCGGCGACCTGCACGGCCGTCAGCGAGCCCTTGAACTTGTCCGCGGCGATGAGCACCCGGCGGGTCTCGTTCACTGCAGCGTCCGCCACCTTGTGTTCCCCTTGCTCTCCGGGCCCCGCGCGTGTCGGGGCCAGTCGCGCCGCTGTGACCATAACCGCAGGACACCCCCGCCGTCATGCCCCGCCCGAAGCGTGGGAAGGCGCGGGGACGGGCCCGCCGAAGTGGGTACACCCCTGCCATGAGCACCGCACGCACCGGCCCCGGTCTCGCCGACCGCGTCCACGGCGGCTGGCTCGGCCGGATCGCGGGCAACATGCTCGGCAAGCCGGTCGAGCAGGGCGAGGTGTGGACCCGTGACCGCATCGACCGCTATCTGCGCCGGGCCGCCGCCCTGCCGCTGACCGACTACCTGCCGGAGCCCGCCGACCCGGCCGAGGCCGCCGAGCTGCGCCCGGAGTGGCGCGGCTGTGTGCGCGGCCGGGTCGACGGCAGCTGCCGGGACGACGACGTCGACTACGCGATCCTCGGCCTGCACCTGCTGGAGACGCACGGCTTCGGCTTCAGCACCGAGCAGGTCGGCGACCTGTGGCTGCTCAGACTGCCGTACCTGCAGACGTTCACGGCGGAGCGGGCCGCGTACCGGAACCTGGCGAGCGGGCTGAAGCCGCCGCTGACGGCGACGTACGACAACCCGTACCAGGAGTGGATCGGCGCGCTGATCCGCGCCGACGTCTACGGCTGGACCTGCCCCGGCGACCCGCTCCGGGCGGCCGGTCTGGCCCGCCGGGACGCGGTGCTCTCGCACACCGGCAACGGCGTCTACGGCGCCATGTGGGCCGCCGCGCTGATCGCCGCGTCCTTCACCGCGCCGACCGTCCGGGACGCCCTGGAGACCGCGCTGACGGTCGTGCCGGGGAGCAGCCGGCTGGCCCGGACGGTACGGCGGGTCGCGAGCCTGCACGAGGCCCGGCTGCCCTGGGCGGAGACCCTCGCCACGGCGGCCGAGGAGACCGCCGGGCTCGGCTGGATCCACACCGTGCCGAACGCCGCCGTCCTGACCGCCGGACTGCTGTACGGCGACGGCGACTTCACCCGGACCATCGCCCTGACCGTGCGCGGCGGCCTGGACACCGACTCCAACGGGGCGACGGCCGGTTCGGTGGCCGGGGTGCGCACCGGGGCGGCCGCCATCCCGGCCCAGTGGCGCGAGCCGCTGCGGGACACGGTGCGCAGCGCGGTGTTCGGCTTCGACGGCGTGCGGATCAGCGCGCTCGCCGAGCGCACCCTGCGCCTGGCGACGGCCGGGACGTAACGGGACGTAAGGCGGGCCCGGCTGGTTACCCTTCCCCCATGACGACCACGGACGACTTCGCCACGTACATCGCCGGCCTGCCCCGGGTGCTCGCCGGTGCCGCCGCGCTCTTCCGGGACGCCGAGGGCCGGGTGCTGCTCGTGGAGCCCAACTACCGCGAGGGCTGGGCGCTGCCGGGCGGGACCATCGAGTCCGACACCGGGGAGACGCCGCGCGAGGGCGCCCGCCGGGAGACGCTGGAGGAGATCGGGCTCGACCGTCCGCTGGGCCGGCTGCTCGCGGTGGACTGGGTGCACGGCACGAACCGGCCGCCGCTGGTGGCGTACCTGTACGACGGCGGTGTCCTCGACGACACCGAGCTGAAGGCCATCCGCCTCCAGGAGGAGGAGCTGCTGTCCTGGCGGCTGGTGGAGCGCGCCGGCCTCCCCGCCCACCTGCCCGGCGCGCTCGGCCGCCGGGTGCTGGCCGCCCTGGACGTCCTGGCGCAGGGCACCGGCACGGCGGAACTGGAGAACGGCCACCGGGTGGCGTGACGCACCGGCTCTCGGGGGGCGCGGCCCGCGGTCACCTGGCGCGGCGTGTCGTGCCGGGTGGGTCAGAACAGGGTGGTGCCGCGTTCGAAGTCCAGCAGGTCGCGTTTGCGGTGCAGGCCGCCGCCGTAGCCGGTGAGGGCGCCGTCCGCGCCGACGACGCGGTGGCAGGGCACGATGATGCCGATGGGGTTCCTGCCGTTGGCGAGGCCGACCGCGCGGGACGCCTTGGGGTTGCCGAGGGCGTCGGCGAGTGCGCCGTAGGAGCGGGTCTCGCCGTAGGGGATGCGGGTGAGCTGCTCCCAGACGCGGCGCTGGAACGGGGTGCCCTGGAGGCTGAGCCGCAGGGTGAAGCGGCGCAGCTCGCCGGCGAAGTAGGCGGCGAGCTGTTCCCTGGCCTCGGCGAACGGGGTGTCGCCGGGGGTGCCGAACGTCTCGTGCGCGGGGCGGTGGCGCTGGTCGGTCATGTAGAGGCCGCACAGGACGCCGTCGTCGGCGACGAGGGTGAGCGGGCCGTAGGGGCTGTCGATGACGGTGTGCTGCTTCACGCCGGGGCTCCTCACGCGGGCAGGAAGTTGACGGGGTGGCTGTCGGTCGCCCAGAGGTACTGCACGGCGTACGCCCGCCAGGGCCGCCAGCCCTCCGCGCGGGCGGTGAGCGCGGCCGGCGTGGCCGGCAGGCCCAGCTCCCGGGCGGCGCGCCGGATGCCGAGGTCCGTGGGGAGGAACGCGTCGGGGTCGCCGAGGGCGCGCAGCGCGATGGCCTCCACCGTCCACGGCCCGAAGCCGGGCAGCGCGCGCAGCCGGGCGCGGGCCTCGGCCCAGTCGGAGTCCACGCCCAGGCGCAGCGCGCCGTCGGCGAGCCGGCTGACCAGGGTGGTGAAGGTGGTGCGCCGGGCACCGGGCATGGCCAGCGTGCCGGGGTCGACGGCGGCCAGCGCCTCCGGGGCCGGGAAGAGGTGGGTGAGGCCGCCCTCGGGATCGTCCAGGGGCTTGCCGTGCGCGGTGACCAGGCGGGCCGCGTGGGTGCGGGCGGCGGCCGTGGACACCTGCTGTCCGAGGACGGCGCGGACGGCGAACTCGGCCTCGTCGACGGTGCGCGGCACCCGGCGGCCGGGGCCCCGGTCGACGAGGGGGGCGAGCAGCGGGTCGGCGCGCAGCCGTTCGTCGACGGCGACCGGGTCGGCGTCCAGGTCGAGCAGGCGGCGGCAGCGGCTGATCGCCACCGTCAGGTCCCGCAGGTCGCTGAGCGTGAGCCGGCAGGCGATGTGGTCGGGGCGCGGGGCGAGCGCGACGATCCCGTAGCCGTAGGGCAGCCGCAGGGTGCGCCGGTAGGCGCCGTCGCGCCACTCCTCGACTCCGGGTACGGCGGTGGCGGCGAGGTGGCCGAAGAGGTTGGACGGGTTGAGCGGGGCGCGGAACGGCAGCCGCAGGGTGAGCGCGCCGGGGGTGCCCGCGCCGGCGGCGGGGACGCGGGCGCGCAGTTGGCTCGGGGACAGCGCGAAGACCTCGCGGACGGTGTCGTTGAAGGCGCGGACCGAGGAGAAGCCGGCCGCGAACGCGATCTCCGCCATGGGCAGCGCGGTGGTCTCGACGAGCAGCCGCGCGGTCTGGGCGCGCTGGGCGCGGGCGAGCGCGAGCGGACCGGCGCCGAGTTCGGCGAGCAGGTGCCGTTCCACCTGCCGGGTGCTGTAGCCGAGCCGGGCGGCCAGTCCGGGCACGCCCTCGCGGTCCACGACGCCGTCGGCGATCAGCCGCATCGCGCGGGCCGCCAGGTCGGCGCGCTGGTTCCACTCCGGGGAGCCGGGGCTGGTGTCGGGGCGGCAGCGTTTGCAGGCCCGGAAGCCGGCCTGCTGGCAGGCGGCGGCGCTCGGGTAGAACGTCATGTTCTCCGGTTTGGGCGGCACGACCGGGCAGCTCGGCCGGCAGTAGATCCGCGTGGTCAGGACGGCGGTGAAGAACCAGCCGTCGAACCGCGCGTCCTTGGACCGCACGGCGCGCACGCAGTGTTCCCGGTCGAGTGGTGTCGCTGTCGCCATGGGTCCAGCATCGGCCACCGGGGGCCCGGGAAGCTGGCGGGAATCCGACACGTACGTGGCCCCGGCCAGGGACTCTTCCGGCTCAGGTGGCGGGTGCGGTGAGGGCGCCGCGCTGCCGGAACCCGGTGATCCACTCGGCGGTGGCGCGCAGGCCGCCGAAAGTGTAGAAGTGCACCTTCACGGTGCCGTGCCGGGCCGGGTCGTACCGGTCGGCCAGCGCGTGCAGGAAGCGGTCGGGGCCGGTGGTGCCCACGAGGTTGGTCAGCGAGAAGCCGTACTTGCGGGCGACGGAGGCGCTGGTGCCGACGCCGAACCGGGTGGCGTAGCCCAGCAGCCGGCGCACGCCGGCCGGTCCGGGGACGCCGACGCGGACGGGCAGGTGCACGCCCTTGGCCCGCAGGGCCTCCAGCCAGCCGAGGACCGGGTCGGCGTCGAAGCCGAACTGGGTGATGACGTCGCCGCCGAAGCCGTCGGCGGCGAGGGCCGCCGCCTTGTCCGTGAGCGCCTGCCACAGCACCCGGTCGGTGATGCCGGGGTGGCCCTCGGGATAGCCGGTGACGCCGACGTGCCGGACGCCGTGGCGGCGCAGCAGCCCGGTGCGCAGCACGGAGAGGGCGTCCGGGTAGGGGCCTTCGGGACGGGCCGGGTCGCCGCCGACGACGAACACGTTCTCGGCGGTGCCGTCGGCCGCCAGCCCGGCGAGGAACTCCTCCAGGGCGGTGCGGGAGGGCAGGCGGCGGGCGGAGACGTGCGGTACGGGGACGAAGCCCAGCCGGCTGACCGCGCGGGCCGCCGCCAGCCGGGTGGCGGTGTCCTCGCCGGCCAGGAAGGTGATGTTGATCCGGGTGCCCGGCGGGATGCCGTCGCGCGCCTCCTCCAGCCGGGGCACGTCCTTGCCGGTCATCTCCAGGGAGAAGTCGTCCAGCAGAGCGGGGTTCATCGTGCTTCTCGTGCTCCTCGTACGACGTGCGGCTCGGGCCCGCGGCTCGCCGGGGCGTGGTCCCGGGCCCCGCCGATGATGCCACGCGGGTGGCCGGGACCCGCGGGCAGGGCGTGCGGCGCGCGGCGGCCGGCACGGTCCGCGACACGAGGCTCGGCCGGGCCCGTCAGCCCACGACGAGCCGTCCGTCCGGCAGGAGGGCGGTGGTGAACTCCTCGACGGCGCGGGCCAGGCGGTCCTCCGCGTCCGCGGCCAGGCGCGGCGGTCCGTCGTCGCCGCGGGTGATGCTCTGGTCCAGGACGAAGGCGCCGCGCAGCACCTGGCGGGCGCCCAGGGCCGTCAGGACGGGCCGCAGCGCGTAGTCGAGGGCGAGGGCGTGGGCGAGGGTGCCGCCGGTCATCAGCGGCAGCACCGTCTTGCCGGCGAGGCCCGCCTGGGGCAGCAGGTCGAGGAAGGCTTTGAGCAGGCCGCTGTAGGCGGTCTGGTAGACGGGGCTGGCGATCACGACACCGTCGGCGGCGGCGACCGCGTCCAGGGCCCGGCGCAGCGCCGGCTCCTCGGTCCGCACGGCCAGCAGCGGGGCCGGCGGCAGCTCGCGGACCCGGACGTGCTCGGCGGTCAGTCCCGCCCCGGCCAGCCGGTCCAGCACATGGGCCGTGAGCAGGGCGGTGCGCGAGCGCGCCGAAGGGCTGCCGGATATCGCGACCAGGGACGTCGGCGTCATCGAGGGCTCCTTCGCGGGTCGCCGGGACGGCGGGGCGGACGGCGGGCGTGCGGACGGCGGACAGAGGGGGGTGCGGGTGCGCGGACGGTGAGACGGCGGGCGGGCGGTGCCGCGCGGCGCCCCGGGTGCCGGGCGCCGCGCGGTGCGTGCCGGGACGGTTCCCGGCGGGGGTGCCCGTCAGGCGGCGGGCGGCTGGACGGACTGGCTGTGCCGGAAGACGTTCCGCGGGTCCCACTTCGCCTTGACGCGTTGCAGGCGCGGGTAGTTGTCCTTGTAGTAGAGGGTGTGCCAGGGGGTGGAGGAGGTGTTGAACCGGGGGTCGCCGAGGTCGATGTCGGGGTAGTTGACGTAGCAGCCGTCGGTCACCTCGTTCGGCACCGGGACGCCGCCGGTGTCCGCGTAGACCTCCCCGTAGCACTCGCGGGCCCAGGAGATGTACCGGTCGTCGTCGGCGGGGTCGTTCCAGAACACCTGCCAGAGCATCTTGAAGGCGGCGTCGCGGTGCGGGGCGGCGGTCGCCGCGGGGTCCACCGCGTTGATCCGGCCGCCGTAGGACGTCAGTTGCACGCTGATGCCGGGGTTGTCGATGTCGTCGCGGGTGAGGTGCTTGTACAGCGCCTCCAGGTGGCTGTCGGGGAAGGCCGCCCGCATGAAGGAGGACTTGTACTCGGCGCGCAGCGTGGGGTCGTTGAGGAGGCTGTTGGTGGTGCCGAGCATCCGCACCGCCTGGAGCCAGGGCAGCCGGCGGGGCGCCGCGAACTGGGGCAGCGCGGGCAGGTCGCCCATGTGCCGGGTCAGCGCGCCGTGTTCGGCGCTGATGCCGTAGCCGATGTGCTTGAGGTAGTCGGCGAGGATCTGCTCGGCGTCCGGGGCCGTGGCGTCGACCAGGGCGAGCAGGCCGATCTGCCCGGCCGAGCGGTGGTTGAGGACGAGCTGGCTGATGAGCGCGCGGTGGGGGTCGTCGGGCGCGCGGTGGGCGACGTGCCAGTCGGCGTAGTTGCGCGCCAGTTGGTGGAACTCCTCCCGGCTCAGCTCGCTCCACGCCCAGCCGACCGCGCTCACGAGGAGTTCCGCGGGCGGCTTCGGCAGCAGTCCGCGCGGGTCGCGGCCCCGGGCGTCCGGGGAGCGGAACCAGTAGCGGGTGACGATGCCGAAGTTGCCGCCTCCGCCGCCGGTGTGGGCCCACCACAGCTCGCGCCGGGGGTCGTCCGCGTCGCGGGTGGCGACCACCGCGCGGGCCTTGCCCCGGGCGTCGACCACGACCACCTCCACCGCGTAGAGGTGGTCGACGACCAGGCCGTGCAGGCGGCACAGCGGCCCCCAGGCGCCGCCGCTGACGTGGCCGCCCATGGCGACCGAGTAGCAGAACCCGGTGGGGACGACGACGCCCCACTCCGGGTAGAGGGTCTGGTACGTACGGAGGTTGGTGGCGCCGGACTCGACGGCGACGGCGCCGCGCCGCTCGTCGTGGTACACCGCGCTCATGCCCGACATGTCCACGATCATCTGGACGTCGGGGTGGTGCACGAAGTCCTCGTAGCAGTGGCCGCTGGAGCGGACGCTGATCCGCTTGCCCTCGTCGACGGCCTGCTGGACGGCCGCCACCACCTCGTCGGTGGACCGCACGAGCCGTATGGACTCGGGCCGGGCCACGTAACGCTGGTTGAGCCCGCTCACCAGATCGGCGTACTGCCGGTCGGCCCGGGTGACCGTGAGGCCGGCCGGGTGGCGGGTGGTGTCTTCGGTCATGTGTGTCACACCTTCACGCGAATCCTGGGTGTCCTGGGTGAGAACCCCGAATGTGTTGGGACTGCCGAATCGCTGTGATCCCCCGTGCGGCAAAACGGTGTCCCGGCCGGCGCTTCGCGGCCGGGACACCCGGCACAGGATCGCGTCGTGGGTGCTCGTGAGGTGATGTGTTGGTGCGGGCGGGCCCGGTGGGTACCGTCAGCCGGCCCGCAGCGGCGGGATCACCTCACGGGCGACTCGTTCGAACTCCTCCAGATGCGCCTCCCCCGGCCAGTCGAGGACGAATTCGGAGACACCGGCGGCGGAGAACCGCTCGAAGATCTCCTCGTAGGTGTGCTGTCCGGCCCTCGGGTCCCAGGGCCCGAAGACGGTGTACGAGCGCCGGACGTCCGCGGGGTCCCGGCCGGCGGCCTCGGCCAGCCGGTCGAGCCGTTCGTTCTGTTCGGCGGTGATGGCGAGCACCTCGGCGGCGCTCGCGCCGGGCGGACCGTGGGTGTTCCACGCGTCGGCGAACGCGGCGGCGACCCGGATGAGGGTCGGCGACTGGCCGCCGACGGTGACCGGCAGCCGCGGGTGCTGCGCGGAGCCGGGCACGGTCACCACGTCCTTCACCCACAGCCGGCTGCCCTGGTGGCTGAAGACACCGCCGCGCAGCACGCCGTCGACGATCGTGACGTAGTCCGTGAACCGCTCGGCCCGCTCCTTCGGGGACCAGGGTTCCTGGCCCACGCTGAAGTGGTCCCACGGGAAGATCCCGGCCCCGATGCCCAGTTCGAAGCGGCCGCCCGAGAGGTGGTCCAGGGCGATCGCCTGCTTGGCGAGCTGGGCGGGCGGGCGCAGGATCTGGTTGGCGACCAGGGTGCCGATCCTGATCCGGCGGGTCACCACGGCGGCCGTGGCCAGCACCGACCAGCTGTCGAACCAGGGCCGGCGCGCGTCCCGCAGGTCGGCGCTGTGGTCGGGCAGGAAGACCTGGTCGAAGCCGAGGTCCTCCAGCAGGCGCAGGCGTTCGGCGAGGACCGGGAAGGGCTGGTCCGGGTAGAGCATGACGCCGAACCGGCGGACGGGCCGTCCCGGGGTGCCCGGGGCGGGCCGCGGTGCCGCGCCGGGCGCGGTGTCCGGTGGTACCGGAGGCGGGGTGCCGTGGGGCCCCCGCGGCTGCGGTGATGCGGTGTTCAGTGGTGCCTCCACGCTGTGTTCCGAGAGGGGGTCGCGGACCGTGGCCGCGCCCCGGCGGCCACGCTCCGGGCTCACCGTACGAGGCCGGGTGCCGGCCGGGGGTCCGGTACGGGCCGCCATCCCTCCTCCGGGTGTCCGTAGGCCCAGCGCGGTCCGGTGCGGACCAGGTCGGCGAGGGCGGTCAGCAGCCGGTCCACGTGCTCGGCGGTGGTGCCGAGGCCGACGCTGGCCCGCAGTGCCCGGTCGGGCTGGTGGCCGTCGGCGTCCCGGAGCAGGGCGCGGACGGCCGGGTGGGCGCAGAAGGCGCCGTCGCGCAGGCCGATGCCGTGCTCGGCGGAGAGCGCGGTGGCCAGCAGCCGCTGGTCCGCCGGTTCGCCGCCGCAGCGGGCGACGCTGAACGAGACCACGCCGAGCCGGGGGTGCCGGCCCGGCCACAGGTTCAGCACCCGCACCCCGGGGATGGCGGCCAGTCCCTCGCGCAGCCGGGCGGTCAGCTCCTCCTCGTGGCGGATCAGGGTGTGCCAGCCGGCGCCGGCCAGCGCGCCGCCGGCGACCGCCATGGCGTGGGCGCCCACCAGATTCGGGGAGCCGCCCTCGTGCCGGTGCGGCAGTCCGGACCAGGTGACGGCCGTCCGGTCGTCCTGTTCGGCCACCGCCGCGGTGGCGCCGCCGCCGGCCAGGTAGGGGTCGGCGGCGGCCAGCCAGTCGGCGGCGCCCACCAGGGCACCGGCCCCGAACGGCGCGTACATCTTGTGCCCGGACAGCGCCACCCAGTCCACGCCCCAGCCGGCCAGGTCCAGCGGCCGGTGCCCGGCGAGCTGGGCGGCGTCGAGCGCGGTGCGCGCGCCCCGCGCGGCGGCCGTCTCGGCCAGTTCCGCCACCGGCCACAGCTCGCCGGTGACGTTGGAGGCGCCGGTGATCACGACCAGTTTCGGTCCGTCGGGCGCGTCGGCGAGCGCCTTGGCCAGCACGGCGGGGGCGTCCGCCGGGCTGTCCGGGGGCGCCAGCCGGTGCACCCGGTGGCCGCGCCAGGCGAGCAGCGCGGCGTGGTGCTCGGTGGAGAACCGGAACACCGTCGTCTTCTCGGGCAGGGCGCGGCCCAGCAGGTTGAGCGCGTCGGTGGTGTTGCGGGTGAACAGCACCGCGGCGTCCGGCGGGGCGGCGGTGAAGCGCCGCACCTCCTGCCGGGCCTGCTCGTAGACGCGGGTGGCGACCGCCGAGACGAAGCCGGCGCCGCGGTGCACGCTGCTGTACCAGGGCAGCAGCGCGTCCACCGCGTCCCGCACCGCGACCAGGCTGGGGGTGCTCGCGGCGTGGTCGAGTCCGGCGTACGGCACCCACCCGCCCGTCACCAGCGGCACCCGGAGCCCGGCGCCGACGACGGCGGGCAGCCCGTCGCCGACGTGGTCCGGCTCGGTCGCGGCCGCGGGGATCACTGCGCGCTCCATCCACCGTCCATGACCAGCACCGAGCCGGTGAAGAAGGCCGCGTCGTCGCCCGCCAGGTAGGCCACGGCCGAGGCCGCCTCCTGGGGGCTGCCGATACGGCCGAGGGGGTGCAGGCCGGTGAACATGTCGGCCATCTCCTGGCTGCCGCCCACGGAGGCGCGGTACATCGGCGTGTCCACGGTCGCCAGCGCGAGCGCGTTGACCCGGATGTTGTGGCGGGCGTACTCCAGCGCCGCGGCCTTGGTCAGGCCGACCACGCCGTGCTTGCCGGCCACGTAGGAGCTGATGCCGGCGCCGAAGCCGACCACGCCGAGCTGGGAGGCGTTGTTGACGATCGAGCCGCCGCCGCGCCGCCGCATGGCCGGCAGTTCGTGCCGCATGGAGAGGAACACGCTGGTGAGGACGAGGGTGATGTCCTCGGCCCACGCCTCGGGTTTCTGCTCCTCGATCAGGCCCATGGAGCCGAGGGCCCCGGCGTTGTTGAAGGCGATGTCGAGCCCGCCGAAGTGCTGTTCGGCCGCCCGCACCGCGGCGGCGAGGTCCTCGTCCGCCGTCACGTCGGCGCGTACGGCGAGGGCGGCGCCGCCGGTGGCGGTGATCTCTCCGGCCACCCGGTCGAGTTCGCTCTCGCGCCGGGCCGCCAGGACCACGCTCGCGCCCTGGGCGGCCAGGGCCTTGGCGGCGGCCTCGCCGATGCCCGAGCTGGCGCCCGTCACCAGGGCGACCTTGCCGTGCAGCCGGCCGGGTGCGGAGCTGCCGGCGGTGGAGCGGTTCGTGTCACGTTCGGTCATCAGGTGATGAGCCGGCCCGGAGTGCCGGCCCTGCCCCCTTCGGGTTGTCGGTGGTGCGGTGGGGAGGTGTCGGGCGGAGCGGATGTCAGGCGGTGCGCTCGACCGGCACCCCGACCAGCGAGCCGTACTCCGCCCAGGAGCCGTCGTAGTTGCGCACGTCGGGCCGGTCCAGCAGTTCCCGCAGGACGAACCAGGTGTGCGCGGAGCGGGCGCCGACCCAGCAGTAGGTGAGGGCGCCGCGGTCCGGCGCCGCAGCGGCGTAGGCGCTTCTCAGCTCCTCGTCGGAGCGGAAGGTGCCGTCGGGACGGACGGCGGTGTCCCAGGGCAGGTTGAGCGCGCCGGGCACGTGGCCGGCGCGCTGCGCCACCTCGTGCGGGTTGTTGCCGGGGGCGAACGCCTCGCCCGCGAAGCCGGGGGCGAAGACGCGGCCCGCGTACTCCTCGGGCGAGCGGACGTCGAGGATGGTGTGGGTGCCGAGCGCGGCGAGCACGTCGTCGCGCAGCGCCCGGACCGAGGGGTCGGGGCCGGCGGCGCGGTAGCGGGTCGCCGGCCGGCGCACCGGTTCGGCGGAGAGGGGCCGGCCCTCCGCCTCCCACTTGGCGCGCCCGCCGTCGAGCAGCCGCACGGACCGGTGGCCGTAGTAGGTGAGGTACCAGTACGCCAGCGCGGCCAGCAGGTTGGCGTTGGCGGAGTACAGCACGACGGTGTCGTCGTCGGCGATGCCCTTGGCCCGCATCAGCTCCTCGAACGCCTCCCGGCCGATGACGCCGAGCCTGAGGTCGTCCTGGAACTCGCTCCAGTTGATGAACACGGCACCCGGCGGATGGCCCTTGCGGTAGTCGGTGTCGTCGTTCGCGGTCTCGACGAGCACCGTCCCGGCGGTGCCGAGGCGCTGCTCGGCCCAGTCGCCGGTGACCAGGGCGGACTCACGGCTCATTGTTCCCCCTCGTGAGGTGTCGGCCGGGTGTTCCCGGCGGGGCCTGCCCGGCCCCGTGCGGGACGGGGCCGGGTGCGGTGCGAACGGCGGGGCCGTCCTGCCCGGCCGGGAGCGGTGGCTCCGCCGGGCGGCGGGTCAGGCCGGCGAGGTCTCCGTCGTCTTGCCCTCCACGCCGGCCGCGGCCGTCGCGCGGTCCCGGTACCAGGCGTAGCAGCTGAGCAGGATGCCGAGGACGGTGACCGCGGCGGCGGCCAGGTAGACCGGCCTGAGGCCGGGGCCGTCGATGATCCGGCCGCCGATCCAGCCGGCCAGGGCGGCGGCGATCTGGTAGGCGGAGGCGTTCACCGCGATCGCCAGGGTCGGCGCCGAGCTGGCGGTGGTGAGGACGCGGGTCTGCATGCCGGGGATGACGGAGAAGCCGAGGGCGCCGATCACGAACACCATGACCGCGCTGGCGACGGTGCTGCCGCTGACCGCCCACATGACCACCAGGCCCGCGGTGAGCAGCCCGAGCAGGCCCACCTGCGACGGCATCAGCGCACGGTCGGACAGCCAGCCGCCGGCGAAGTTGCCGACCGCCGCGCCCACGCCGTAGGCCAGCAGCAGCAGCGCGACCGCGCCCTCGGCGAAGCCGCTGACGTCGGTGAGCAGCGGGGAGAAGTAGGTGAAGACCATCAGCAGGCCCATGTTGGCGACGGCGGTGATGAGGATGGCAAGCTGCACGTTGCGGTTGCGGAACACGCGCAGTTCGGCCACCGCGGAGCCGCCCGTCGTCGCGCTCTCCACCGCCGGGACCAGGGGCAGCACCAGCAGCAGGCCGATCAGGCAGACCACGGTGATGGTGCCGAAGGTCGCCCGCCACCCGAAGTGGTTGCCGATGAAGGTGCCGAGGGGCGCGCCCAGCATCATCGACAGGTTCATGCCGAAGACCAGCTTGGAGACGGTGGACGCCTGCTTGCCCTCGGGCGCGGTGGACGCGGCGATGACGATGGCGTTGGCGAAGAACGTGGCGGTCACCAGGGCCGTCACCACGCGGGCCACGAAGAGCACGGAGTAGACGGGCGCCAGCGCCGAGGCGAGGTTGCCGACGACGACCACGACCAGCAGGCCCACGATGAGCGGCTTGCGCGCGTAGCGCGCGGTCAGCGCGGTCATGATCGGACCGCCGAGAATCATTCCGATGGCGTACGCCGTGACCAGCAGTCCGGCGGCGGGGATCGACACGTCGAGGTCACCGGCGACGTCCGGCAGGATGCCGGCGATCACGAATTCACCGGTGGTGATGCCGAACACGCACAGCATCAGGGAAAGGAGCTTCAACGACATGGTGTCTCTTCTGTCGGGGTGGATATGTTCTGTCGACCCGCCGTGGGGTGCCCGGTCGGGGCGGTTACGGAGCGGGCGGCGGGCCCGCGTACCGGTAGGCGTACGTCGAGCCCAGGGCGATGATGTGGTCCAGGTCCGGGCCGCCCACGTCCTCGGTGGGCAGCGTCAGGGTCTTGGCGTGCGGGATCTCCGCCTTGAGGAACAGGTCGAACTGCGGCCTGCGGTCCGGCTGCGGGGTGGAGTGGATGGTGAGGAAGCGGGCGTTGCCCGAGGTCGTCACGAAGCCGTGCGGGACCGTCCGCGGGACGATCATCGTGGTGCCCGCCTCCGCGATGTGCTCCTCCCCGTCGCAGATCATGCGCAGGGTGCCGTCCAGGACGATGAAGACCTCGTCCTCGTAGTCGTGGATGTGCAGCGGGGTGTTGTACCCGCGGTTTCCGGTGTGCTGGACGACCGTGAAGCTGTCCCGGGTCGCGGAACCGGGCACGCGTATCTGCGCCAGGCCGCCGAGCAGCCACACCGCGGTCTGCTCGGACTCGGGTATGAGGCGGCCCTTCTCGTCGTGGACCATGTCCGGGAAGGTCATCGTGCTCCCTTGTGTGCCGAATATCGTGCTGGTTCTCGGTCGTTTTCCGCCGGTTTCCGCCGCCTCGCCGCGAGAGGCCGGCAAGGCGGCGGCGAGGCGGTGGCCGGTTGTGGTCAGCCGCCCTGCGCGCCGACCGGTGCGGGCGCGGCGGTCTCGCAGCCGGCGACGAAGGCGGCCACGCCCTCGGGGCTGGAGAGGGTGCGCCACATCGCGACGGGGTCGTTGAAGCGGCTGACGAAGGCGTCGGCGATCCGTTTGTCCGCCGCCGCCCGGCCGAGCAGTCCGGCCACGTGCGGTGCCGGCGGCTGGAGGAAGGCGTTGCTCCACTCCACGACGTGCCGAGCGTGCTCCCACAGCCGCGCGGAGGCCGTACGGCAGAACGCCTCGTCGAAGGGGCCCGTGGCGCCGGCGAGGAGGTCGGCCAGGGCGAAGGCGGTGTGCGAGCCGAGGTTGGCGCCCTGGGCGGTGAGCGGGTCGTTGGTGATCCAGGCGTCCCCGATCGCCAGGGCGCAGGTGCCGTCGTCGAGCCGCGCCCAGCCCCGGCGGACCACCGGGGTGATCGCCCCCTGGGCGAGTTCGCCGGGGCCGGTCAGGGTGAACGCCCGGGTGTCGAGGCGTTCCCGCAGGTCGGGGGCGTGTTCGGCGACCAGGTCGAGGACCTGCCGGTGGAAGCCGGCCGGGTCGGCGCCGGCGTCGACGTGGCAGACGGCTTCCAGCGGGCCGCCCGGTACGGCCTCGAAGGCGAGGACGTCCGCCCGCCCGGCCGTCGAGTAGAACGGCAGCCGCAGGATCTCGCCGGCGCCGGGCAGGAAGTGGATGTCGAGGGAGTGCGGCACCTCCTCGGCGATGCCGTGGTAGATCCCGGCGCACAGCACGCGCTGCGGCGTGGTGTACGGCGAGCGGCCGGGGTCGGCCGGGAACAGCCCCCGCATCGAGCGGCTGCCGTTGGCGACGACCAGGAGGTCGTGGCGGGCCGCCAGGTCCGCCACCTCGTGCTCGCCGGTGACCAGTTCGCCGCCGCGTTCGACCCACGCGGACAGCAGGTGCGGCAGGTAGATGCGGAAGTCCACGACGCTGGAGGGCGGCTCCAGGCCGGCCAGGAACCGCAGCGGCGGCTCCCCTCCCCCGGGGTGCGCGGTGACCGCCCAGTGCTGGACCTGGGCGTCGGGGAAGTCCCAGTCGAAGACGCCGAGTTCGCGCTCCCGCTGCTGGGTGCGGCCGAACCGGGCGGGGAAGTTGCGCGGCCGGCCGGTCCGCAGGCCGTCGATGTCGTGCTCCGAGTACACGGTGGCCGGCACGCCCAGTTGCCGCAGGCGCAGCGCCAGTTGCAGCCCGGAGATGCCGGAGCCGACGATGCCGACGCTCATGCGGACACCTCCTCGGCGCCCGCCCCGGAGCGCAGCCGGCTGGTGAGCCAGCCGACGGACTCCACCGTGTATCCGGCGGCCTCGGGCGAGGCGAGGGCGGAGGCGGGGATCAGCATGGGGTGGCGCATCCCGGCGTCGAGCAGTTCGCCGATCCGCTTGAGCACGGTCTCCCGGCTGCCGACGATGACCTGGTCGGCGACGACCTCCTCGGGGACGGCCGCCAGCGCCCGGGCGACCTCCTGCCGGGTCAGCAGGTGCGGGAGCAGTTCCACCAGGCCCCGGTAGTGCTCCCCGAAGGGGTGGGCGGCGCCGTGCCGGCGCCAGGCCCGGGCGCCGGCGTGCAGGGCCAGGAAGCGGATCGGGGTGGCGCGCAGCAGTTCGTGGGCGGCCGCGTCGGTCTCCGCGACCACGATCGGGACACCGCCCGCGGGCAGCACGGCGCCGGGGTCCCGGCCGGCGTCCGCGGCGGCGGCGCGGACCACGGCCAGCCGCCGGGCGTACTCGTCGGGGCTCATCAGCTCCGAGGGGAGCCAGCCGTCGGCGTAGCGGCCGGCCAGGGTCAGCATCCGCCGGTGGTTGGCGCCCAGCCAGATCAGCGGCGTACGTCCCTCGGGCGCGGGCAGTCCCATGATCGCCCGGTCGAGGGTGAAGTACCGGCCCTGGAAGTCGTGCGGGCCCTCACCGGACAGGAGCAGCCGCAGCACGCGCAGCGCCTCCTCGACCCGGCCCACCTGGTCGTCGTGGGCCACCCCGAACGGGACCAGGTTCTCCAGCGCGCCCGCGCCGATGCCGAGCACCGGTGCCTGCTCGGTGAGCTGGGCCAGGGTCAGCGCCGTCTGGGCGAGCACGGCCGGGTGCCGGCGGTGCGGGTCGGTGACGCCGACGGCGAGCCGTACCGGACCGGCCCCCGGGGCGAGGTTGCCGAGGACCGTGGCGAAGTCCAGGCAGCGGTCGGGGGTGGGCAGCTCCGCGGCGGCGTAGCTGAAATCGGTGTCCCAGGCCTGCCGGGGGAAGACGTTGACGAGGTGGTCGAAGACGAGGAAGGTGTCCGCACCCGCCTGCCGGGCGACCTGGAGCAGCTGCCGGCCGCCCTCGATCCGCCCGACCGCGTCCCAGACCAGACCGACTTGCACCTTCATACCGTGCTCCTCACTGACTGTGCCTGTGCGATGAACTCCTCGGTGCCCTGCTCGCTGCCGACGGCCCGCCACATGGCGGCCGGGTCGTCCAGACGGGCGACGAAGGCGTCCGCCACCCGCTGGTCGGCCGCGGCGGCGGTCAGCAGGGTGCCCATCCGCTCCGGGGGCGGGCCGATGAACTGGTTCGTCCAGTCCACGACGGGCCGGGCCGCCGCCCACATCTGCTCCGACACCGTCCGGCAGAACGCCTCGTCGTAGGCCCCGCCGTGCGCCCGCAGGGCGTCGGCGAGGTGGAAGGCGAGCCGGGAGCCGAGGTTGGCGCCCTGGGCGGTGAGCGGGTCGTTGGTGATCCAGGCGTCGCCGATCGCCAGCGCGTAGCGGTCGTCGGTGAGCCGGGCCCAGCCGTGCCGGACCATCGGCGGCACGGCGCCGCGGAGCATGTCCACGGGGCGGGTCAGGGCGAACTCCCGCTCGTCGATCCGGGCGTGCAGCGCGGGTGCGTGCGCGGCGATCAGGTGCAGCAGTTCCTTGGTGAAGCGTCCGGGGTCGTCGTGGTCGTGGTCGGTGACCGCGCTCAGCGGGCCGCCCGGCACCGCCTCGACCAGCACCGCCGTCACCTGTCCGGCGAAGGAGTGGTAGGTCGGGGCGTGGATCTCGCCGGCCCCGGGCAGCATGTGCATGGTCATGCCCGGCGGTTCGGGCGGCCGGACGCCGTGGAAGAGCCCGCCGGCGAGGTGGCGCGGTGCCTCCCGGTAGGGCGAGCGGGCCGGGTCGCGCGGGAACGTGTCCCCCAGTCCGCCCCGGCCGGCCGCGACCACCACCAGGTCGTGCGCCTCGGCCAGCCGGGCCAGGCCGGCCCGGTCGGTGATCTGCCGCCGGACCGTGTCCCCGCCGCGCCGCTGGTACTCCTGGAGCAGCGCGGCGAGGTACATCCGGAAGTCGACCGAGCTGGCCGGGTGGGGCAGTTCGGCGCGGAACGACGGTCCGCCGGGTGCCTCGACGGACAGGTGCATCCAGGCGTTGTCGTACGCGTCGGAAGCCCACTCGGTCAGGCCGAGCGCCTGCTCCCGTTCCCGGGTGGAGTGGAACCGGGTGACGAAGTTCAACGGCGGTCCGCTGCGGATGCCGTCCGGGTCCTGAGCCGTGTACAGGGTGGCGTCGATACCGAACTGCCGCAGTCTCAGGGCCAGGTGCAGGCCCGAGATGCCGGTGCCCACGATGCCGATACTCATGCTCTAGCTCCACCTGTGCTGGGAACGGTTGCCTCTTTCGGGACGCTGCCGGGAGGGTCAGATGACCTCGACCCGTTGCAGATGGCGGGCGGTCGGCCCGGAGAAGGCGTTGCGTCCGTGTACCAGCGCGAAGTTGTCGGCGATCAGGATGTCGCCCTTGCGCCAGTCGTGGGCGTAGCAGTACTCGGGGCGGTGCAGCCGCTCGGCGAGGGAGGCGACGAACGCGTCGGCCTCCGAGGCGTCGACGCCGTCCACGTGCACGGACACCGGGTTCTT
This sequence comes from Streptomyces sp. NPDC027672, assembly GCF_055566335.1. Taxonomy (NCBI): domain Bacteria; kingdom Bacillati; phylum Actinomycetota; class Actinomycetes; order Kitasatosporales; family Streptomycetaceae; genus Streptomyces; species Streptomyces sp. NPDC027672. The sequence goes on from NZ_JBVHSO010000011.1 coordinate 185,953, forward strand.
GTAGACGGCCGGGTCCAGCGGCTCGGCGAAGCGCAGCACGGGCACGCCGGTTCCGGGGTGCTGGGCGACGAGCCGCTCGGTGACCTCGCCGCCGTAGTGCACCATCTTCTCGGTGGTGTAGGTGACGCTGATCCGCTCCCAGCGCTCGCGCTCGGCGGCGTCGGCGTCCCGGTAGACGGCCGTGGTGTCCGAGAAGACGGTCTCCCCGCCGGCGCCCGCGGTCGCGTCCAGGCACTGGAAGAAGAAGTAGCGCGGGTCGGCCTCCACGAAGGCGCCGTCCCAGTGGAACGGCACGTCGCCGCTGGCGAACAGGTAGTTGCGCGGGTTGTCCTCGACGATCAGGTCGATGACCTCCCCCGGCTCCCACTTCAGTACCTCGCCCCACTGGCGGCAGTAGTCGGCGAACTCCTGGGTGCCCATGAGCCGGAAGCCGCGCAGCACGAGCACGCGGGACTCCTCGGTCCAGCGCGCCAGGGTGTCCACCGGGACGGCGCTGACCGGTGTGTCACCGCCCGGAGCCTCGATCACCCGGCCGAAGGGGCGCAGCGGGGTGTGCTTCAGCGTCCTGAGGGCAGGCGTCGACATCGTCATGTCGTGGTGTTCCTTTCTGGGTGTGCGTCCACGCGGCGCGCTCGCGCGCCGCGGCCGGACACCGCCTCAGGCGGTCACGGACAGGTGCGGCGCCACGAAGTGGCTGGGACGGCCGTTGCGCCAGACGACGGAGCCGTGCACCTTCTCGGCGTCCCACCGCCGGACCAGGTACCGGTTGACGCCGTCGTCCAGGACCACGCCGTGCCAGGGGGTCAGCCAGCCGTCCTTCGTGCGCAGCAGGCGCAGCCCCAGCTTGTCCGAGTCCGGTGGCTGGGGGTGTATGGACAGCCGTACCGCCTGCGGGAACTTCTCGGCGACGACCCGGCTCCACGCGTTGCTGCGCAGGATGGTCTGGTACGCCGTCTCCTTGGAGTCCTTGCGGAGCTGGCTGCGGGTGACCTGCTCGCCGCGCCGTGCCACCGCGTCCTCGAACATGAACCGGTGGATGCCGTTGAACAGCGCCTGGGTGGTGCGGTCCGCGCGCACCTTGTCGCGCAGCTCCGTCAGGGGCGCGCAGTAGTTCTCCTCCAGCAGGCGGCGCAGCTTCGGGTAGTCGGCGGTGCCGAAGGCGTCGTCGAGGCCGAAGAGGTCGAGCGAGGCGAAGCCCGACTCCGTGATCATCTCTGCCAGGGCCTGCCGGTATTCCGTCACGGCGCGGTCCGTGACGCCGACGACGTCACCGAAGACGTGGCCGTCGGAGCAGATGGTGATCCGGGCGCCCGGCTCGTAGAAGTGCCCGATGTAGTCGCACAGCGACTGGAGGAAACCGAGCGCCAGATTTTCCCCGAGATCGGGCAGCGCGCCCAACACCTTGCTGCGGTTCGGCGATTTCGCGGGAAACGCGGGGATGACGAAGTGGATCGGTTCCCGGCGCTCGACGAAGCGCTCGATGCGCGCCCGGTGGACGTCGGCGCAGCCCATGCCCGCCGTGGTCCGGGCCGTCGTGGTCCGGTCGGTCGTGGTGCCGTGGCCCGTGCCGTCGTCGCCGTCGGGCGTGCCTTCCGTGTCGCCGGCCGCGAGTGTCTCGTCGATCCGCCGGTAACGGTCGAGCAGTTCCATTAATCTCTGCGATACCGTCCCGGGGAGTGACGCCCCCGTTATGTTTTCGTTCAACACTCCTCCATCGCACAAGCGCGTATGGGCGCGAAATCGGACTCGCGCCGTTCGGGCAGGACGGATTGCGGACGAAACACTGATCGAATTCTCACTTCACCGCTCCTGAGTTGGCGCCCGCGTATCCGCGGACCCATGTCCGGATGGTGCTCGACGACCGGCGACGGCACGGCGTCGGGACCTCCTTGCCATGGTCACCGACCTGTCGTGGTCGCTGACCCATGACGCTGTGGACCCATCCGCCTCCGAACCGACGATCACTCATGCGCAACTGCCAAGCGCCCTGCGTGCGCGGTGATCCGGTCAGGCTGAAAAGAAAAACCGAGGCGATCGCTTTCGGCCAACGCCGTCTCGCCCGGCTGGAATCCCCCGCTAGCACGTCGAAGCGCCAACAGCTTCCCGTGAATGCGAGGAGCTGCGCAATCGTTCATCGATTAGCATGCATGATGGATCCACAATCCGTTCCGCTCGGATGGGAGGCACCGGCGATGCTGGTCACGGACGACCCTGCCGTTCACCAACTGCGGTCGCTGCTGACACTGGCCGAGGAACTGCACTTCGGCCGCGCCGCCGCTCGGCTGTACCTCACCCAGCCCGCTCTGAGCCAGCAGATCCGCACGCTGGAGCGCCGGCTCGGCGTGCAGTTGTTCGCCCGCACCAGCCGCAGGGTGCAGCTGACGCCGCTGGGCCAGGCACTGCTTCCGCTCGTACGGAACGTGGTGGGCGCCGCGGACGAACTCCGGCACGCCGCGCGGCAGCCCTCGGACGACAAGCACGGGCTCGTGCTGCGGGTCGGGCTGACCGACTGCGCCGCGGCGCTCGGGGCCACCCGCCGGGTCATCGCCACCCTGACCACCCTGCACCCCGGTCTCGAAGTCGACTTCCAGGTGCTGGACCTGGTGGAGCAGGCGACGGCCCTGTCGGTCGGGAAGGTCGACGCGGCCTTCGCCTATCTGCCGGTGCCGGACGGCTTCTGCGCCGAACCGCTCACCACCGAGCCGCGCGTGGTGTGCCTGTCGGCCACCGACCCGCTCGCCGGGCGGGCCACGCTGCGGCTGGCGGACCTGGCCGGCCGGCCGATGGTGAGCCTGGCCCCGGGGGTGTCCTCCGTGGAGCGGCGCTTCTGGGCCATGGACCCCCGGCCGGACGGCAGCCGCGTGCGCTACAGCGACCACCACGTGAGCCGGGTCGAGTCGCTGCTGTCCGCCGTCTCCTTCGACGGCGCGGTCGCCTTCCTGCCGGCCGTGGCGGCGGAGCTGTTCCCCCGGCCCGACATCCGCTACCGCACGGTGGCGGACCTGGAGCCGTGCACCTTCGGCGTGGTGTGGCCCGAGCGGGACGGAGGGGACTGCCGCGGCATCAGGGCGCTGGTGGACGTCTGCCGCCGGCTGCGCGACCAGGGCGGACTGCCGCCGGGCACCATGCGCCGGCCCGAGGAGGAGCCGTCGCCGGCCCGGGGGTGACCGGGCGCCGCGCGCGGCCTCACTCCGTCCGCTGTGCGCCGAGGTGCCGGGCGAACGCCTCGTAGGCCCGGTCGTCGAAGAGGACGAAGCGCACCTCTTCGACGGTGGTGGGGGTGGTGCGTACGGTCTCCACCGCGATCCGGGCCGCGTCGTCCATCGGCCAGCGGTAGACGCCGGTGGAGATCGCCGGGAACGCGACCGTCCGGGCGCCGAGTCCGCCGGCGACGCGCAGGGACTCCCGGTAGCAGGAGGCGAGCGGCGCGGGATCGGTGCCCGGGCCCTGGTACACCGGGCCCACCGTGTGGATCACCCAGCGGGCGTCCAGGTCGCCCGCCGTGGTGGCGACCGCCTGGCCGGTGGGCAGCCCCTTGCCGTACCGGGAGGCGCGCAGGGCGCGGCACTCGGCGAGGATGGCGGGGCCGCCGCGGCGGTGGATCGCGCCGTCCACCCCGCCGCCGCCCAGGAGGGCGGAGTTGGCCGCGTTGACGAGGGCGTCGGCGTGCTGCCGGGTGAGGTCGCCCCGGACCAGGGTGATGGTGGTCATGTCTGCCTCGCCTGTGCGTCGGTGCGGTCGGGACCGGGGCCGGTTCAGCCCTGTCTCAGCCGCCGCCAGACGGCCTTGGCCGCGTTGTGGCCGGACATGCCGTGCACTCCGGGCCCCGGCGGAGTGGCCGAGGAGCAGAGGAAGACGGCCGGGTGCGGGGTGTGGTACGGGAACAGGGACGGCCTGGGCCGCAGCAGCAGTTGGAGGCCGGAGGCCGCGCCGCAGGCGATGTCCCCGCCCACGTAGTTGGCGTTGCGGGCGGCCATCTCGGCGGGCCCGGCGGTGGCGCGGGCGAGCACGCGGTCGCGGAAGCCGGGTGCGAAGCGCTCCAGCTGGCGTTCTATGGCGTCGGTGAGGTCTCCGGACCAGCCGTTGGGCACATGGCCGTACGCCCAGAAGACGTGCTTGCCCTCGGGGGCCCGGGTCGGGTCGGCCACGCTCGGCTGCACGGTGATCATGAACGGTTTCTCGGGCGCGCGTCCCTCCCGGGAGGCGGCGCGCAGCGCGGTGCCGATCTCGGCCTGGCTCGCGCCGATCTGGACGGTGCCGGCGGCGCGGGCCTCGGGCGCGGTCCACGGCACGGGACCGTCCAGCGCGTAGTCGATCTTGAAGACGCTGGGTCCGTAGCGGTAGTGCGCGTAGTAGTCGCCGAAGCCGGCGATCCGGGCGAGCGCGGCGGGCGAGGTGTCGAAGACGTACGCGCGCGCCGGCGGCAGGTCGTCCAGGCGCTTGACCTCGAAGTCGGTGTGCACCGCGCCGCCGAGGTCGGTCAGATACGCGGCGAGGGCGTCGGAGAGGGACTGGGAGCCGCCGCGGGCCACCGGCCAGCCGCGGGCGTGCGCGGAGAGCGCAAAGACCAGTCCGATCGCGCTGGTGGCCAGGCCGTTCAGCGGTGCCATCACATGGGCGACCAGGCCGGCGAACAGGGTCTTGATCCGCTCGTCCTTGAAGCGGCGCATCAGCCAGGTGGACGGCGGGAGCCCGGCCAGGCCGAACCGGGCCAGGGTGACCGGGTCGCGGGGCAGCGCGGTCAGCGGCAGGGACATGAAGTCCCGGACGAGCGTGTCCCAGTGGGCCAGGAGCGGCTCGACCAGCCTGCGGTACGAGCCCGCGTCGCGCGGTCCGAAGGAGGCCGCGGTCTCGGCGACCGAGCGGGACAGCACGGCCGCGGTGCCGTCCGGGAACGGGTGGGCCATGGGCAGCGGCGCGTGCAGCCATTCGAGGCCGTACCGGTCGAGCGGCAGGGCGCGGAACGCCGGGGAGTTGACGGCGAGGGGGTGGGCGGCCGAGCACGGGTCGTGCCGGAAGCCGGGCAGGGTCAGCTCCTCGGTGCGGGCGCCGCCGCCCACGGTGGACTTCGCCTCGAACAGGGCCACGGAGAAGCCGCGGCGGGCCAGCTCCACGGCAGCGGTCAGTCCGTTCGGTCCCGCACCCACCACGACCGCATCGAGCATCGACGGCACCTTCGGACTCCTTCGTCAGCCGACGGCGATTCGGGCTCAGGATATGCCGGGCGACGGCGCTTCCCCGGCCCGGGTGGCCGCGGGCGGTCAGACCCCGCCGCGCAGCAGGCCGGCCACCCGGCGGGCGGTGGCCGCGTCCCGGGCCGCGGTGAACGGCAGGGTGTTGCCGCCGGTGATGCGGAAGGGCTCGCCGGTCAGGGTGAGGTGGGCGCCGCCGGCCTCCTCGACCAGGAGCAGTCCGGCCGCGTGGTCCCAGGCGGCCTCCCAGGAGAACGCGACCGCGTCCGACTCGCCCCGGGCCACGGCGAGGTACTCCAGGCCGGCGGAGCCGCACGGGCGCGGGGCCACGCCGGCGGTGCGCAGGGCGCCCAGCGCGCGCTTCTGGTCGTCGGTGGTGTAGTACGGGTGGGAGGTGGCGACGGCCAGGTCCCGGCCGGGCTCGGGCGGACCCGCGAACAGCCGCCGCCCGTCCAGGAAGGCGCCGTGGCCGCGCACGGCGGTGGCGAACTGCTCGCGCGCCGGCGCGTAGGTCCAGGAGGCGAGCACGGTGCCGCGGTGGGCGAGGGCCACCAGGGTGCAGAAGCCGTCGTCGCCGTGGACGAACTGGCGGGTGCCGTCGACCGGGTCGACGATCCAGACCGGCGCGTCGCCCTGGAGCGCCTCGTACACCGCCGGGTCGGCGTGCACCGCTTCCTCGCCGACCACCACCGAGCCGGGCAGCAGCGCGCCGAGGTCCTCGGCGAGCCGCAGCTCGGCGAGGCGGTCGGCGTCCGTCACCAGGTCGTGCGGGCCGCTCTTCTGGTCCACCTCGTGCGCGGCGAGCCGGCGGAAGCGGGGCAGGATCTCGGCCGCGGCGGCCTTGCGGACCGCCTCCTCCACGTCGGCCGAGCGGCGGGCGAGAAACTCCTCGATGGTCTCCGTCTCTTCGATCATGCCTCCCATCAGACCACGTCCCACTGACAATCCCCGCTGCCCGGGTGGACGGGAGGTGGAGTCGCGGTGAAGAGCAGGGGCCGGTCCCGGCCGGGACGGGCCGGTCAGCGGCCGACCGCGTAGCCCTGCGCCCCGCGCGGGTTCGCCGCCGCCGACAGGACGCCGGTCTCCGGGTCCCGGGCCACCGCGCACAGCCGTCCCTCGGACCAGGCGGGGCCCACGGTGACGTCATGGCCGCGCCGCCGCAGCTCCGCGACGACGCCGGGGTCCATGCGGGACTCCACGGTCACGCTGCCGGGGCGCCCAAGGCGCGGGTGGAAGGAGCCGGGGAAGCTGTCGTTGTGCCAGTTGGGGGCGTCGATGGCGCCCTGGAGGTCCGGGCCCCCGCGGACGGGGTCACGCAGCGCGGCGGCCAGGAAGAAGTGCAGCTGCCACTGGTCCTGCTGGTCGCCGCCGGGCGTGCCGAACGCCATGACCGGCACGCCGTCGCGCAGCGCGAGGGACGGGGTGAGGGTGGTGCGCGGGCGGCGGCCGGGCGTGAGGGTGCCCGGCAGGCCCTCCTCCAGCCAGGTCATCTGCAGACGCGTGCCGAGCGGGAAGCCGAGTTCGGGGACGACGGGGTTGGACTGGAGCCAGCCGCCGCTGGGCGTGGCCGCGATCATGTTGCCCCAGCGGTCGACGACGTCCAGGTGGCAGGTGTCGCCGCGGGTGGAGCCGTCGGCGCCGACCCACGTCCCGGCGCCCGTCTCCGCCGCGCCGGTCACCTGCGCCTGTCCGGTCGCCTCCGCGAGCGACGGCGCGCCGGGCAGCGGCGCGACGGTCGGCTCGCCGGCGCCCATCGGGTCGAAGCCGGCCGCGGCGCCCGCCGGCGCGTGCGCGTGGGCGTGGGCGGGCAGCCGGGGGGCGCGCCCGCCGGGGCTGCCGGGCCGCAGGGCGTACGAGGCCCGCTCGCCGACCAGGGCCCGCCGCCCGGCGTTGTAGGCGTCCGACAGCAGGTCGGCGAGCGGTACCTCGGCGGCGTCCCCGTACCAGGCCTCGCGGTCGGCCATGGCGAGTTTGCAGTTCTCGATCAGCAGGTGGACGTAGTCGGCGGAGCCGGGCGCGGGCAGCCGGGGCGGGAGCAGGGCGAGCTGCTGGAGCAGGACGGGGCCCTGGCTCCAGGGGCCGGCCTTGCACACGGTCCAGCCGTTCCAGTCGTACGTCACCGGGGTCTCGTAGGTCGCCGACCAGCCGGCCAGGTCGGCCGCGGTGAGGGTGCCGGTGTGCCGTTCGCCGCTGGTGTCCAGGGTGGGCCGCCGGGACTGCCGCAGCAGGGCCTCGGCGATGAAGCCGGTGCGCCACACCTCGCGCGCGGCGTCGATCCGCGCCTCCCGGCCGCCCGCGCCCGCGGTCTCGGCCAGCAGCCGCTTCCAGGTGGCGGCGAGCGCCGGGTTGCGCAGCAGGGTGCCGGGCCGGGGCGCCCTGCCGTCCGGCAGGTACACCTGGGCCGAGGAGGTCCACTCGGTCTCGAACAGCCGGCGTACGGACTCCACGGCCGCGCCGACGTTCTCCACCGGCGGGTGCCCGTGCTCGGCGTAGCCGATGGCGTACGCCAGGACGTCGTCGAAGGACTTGGTGCCGTGGTCGCGCAGCAGGAGCAGCCAGGCGTCGAAGGCGCCGGGCACGGCGGCGGCGAGCGGTCCGGTGCCCGGGACGAGGTCCAGCCCGAGCCGCCGGTAGTGGGCCGGTGCGGCGCCCGCCGGGGCCACGCCCTGCCCGCACAGCACGCGCACGGCGCCGCCGGCCGGGGCGAGCAGGATCGGCACCTCGCCGGCCGGGCCGTTCAAGTGCGGTTCGACGACGTGCAGCACGAACGCGCCGGCCACGGCCGCGTCGAAGGCGTTGCCGCCGTCCTCCAGCACCGCCATCGCCGACTGGGAGGCCAGCCAGTGGGTGGTGGAGACCATGCCGAACGTGCCTTGCAGCGTGGGGCGGGTGGTGAACTGCATCCCTCACCTCGGTGTCCGCGTGCGCCGGCCGGTCCCGTCGGTGCCGCGGACCGCTCTGGGGAGAATCTAGGCAGTCGGGCCCGGCTCCGGTACCCCCCGGCCGGTCAGGTGCCCAGGTGCCGTTGCAGCCAGTCGGCGGCGGCGCGGCGGAAGAGCCGGCGGTTGTCGGCGCGGAGGAACTCGTGGCCCTCGTCGTGGAGGGTGAGCAGTTCGGCCGGCACACCGCGCTCGCGCGCCGCCCGGACGAACTGTTCGGACTCCCCCGGCGGCACGTTGGTGTCGTGTTCGCCGTGCACGGCGAGCACCGGGGCCCTGAGCGCGTCGATGCGGCTCATCGGCGACAGCGCCCGCAGCAGTTCGCGGTCGCGTTCGGGGTGGCCGTACTTGTGGGCCGCCGACTGGGCGATCCAGGGTTCGGTGCCCTCGAAGAACGTCCCGAGGTCCGACATGCCGCACACCGCGACCCCGGTGCGGAAGAGGTCCGGGTGCCAGACCAGGGAGGCGAACGTGAGGTAGCCGCCGTACGAGCGGCCCATCACCGCCAGCCGGGCGGGATCGGCGAGGCCGGCCAGCACCGCGTGGGCGGCGCAGTCCGCCACGTCGTCGATCGCGGCGAGCCGTCCCCTGCCCAGGTCCGCGTCGACGAACGACCGGCCGTATCCGGAGGACCCGCGGACGTCGGGGGCGAAGACGTCCAGTCCCCGCCCGAGGATCTCGTGGTAGAGCGGGTCGAGGACGGGACGCTCCTGGTCCTCGGGGCCGCCGTGCAGGTGGATGACGCAGGGCGCCGGCTCGCCGGGCCCGCGCCCCGGGGCGCGGTAGTACCAGCCGTTCAGCCGCAGCCCGTCGCGGGCGGTGGGCCGCAGGGGGACCGGCCGCACGGGCGGGCGGCCCGGGGGCACGGCGTCCTCGTCGCGGGACGACCACGGGGTGCGGACCGGGTTCGCGCCGCCGGGCAGCCACCAGATGCCGGGGCGGCGGCGGGACCCGGACAGGGCCAGCAGCAGCCGGGGCCCGGCGTCCGTGACCCGCGTGACCACTTCGTGCGGCAGGGCGACGGGCCGGGGCGGGCCGGTGTCCGCGCCGGAGGTGCCGGTGTCCAGGACCTCCACCTCGCTCATGCCGCGGACGTTCCAGGCGAGCACGGCGAAGGTGCCGTCGCGGGCGCACCGCAGCAGCTCCAGGTCGCTGTTCTCGCGCGCGGCGCCGACCGACCAGCCGCGCACCCGTCCCCGCGGGTCCAGTGCGGCGGCGAGCAGGACCGCGAACTCGCGGTGGGCGTTGCTGCGCAGCCAGAGGGTGTCCGCGCGGGGCGAGAAGCCGCCGATCCACGGGTCCCCGTCGGCCACCGGCACCACACAGGTCGGCTCGTGGTCGGCGGTGCGCAGCACGACCGCCTCGCGCCGGCCGCGCGGTCCCCGGCGCAGCAGCGCGAACGCGCCGTCGCGGCTGAGGTCGCACACGCGGAGCGTCGCCGCGTCCTTCTCGACGGCGAGCAGGACGGGGGCGGCGGCGCCGTCGGGGTCGACGAGGTACGCCGACAGTCCGTCGCCGAAGCCGGCCGCCGGGGCGGTCCTGCCGCCCGGTGCGCCGAGCGCCGTCGTCCCCACGGTGAGCAGGCCGGACGGCAGCGCGGGTCCGGGGTCCGTGTGGGGTGCCGGGCCGAGCAGCCCCGTGCCGCCCGTGCGGCCCTGCCAGTGGGCCGGCAGGTGGGCGTCGGCCGGGCCGGGCGCGGCGGCCTCCGCCGTGGCCTCCGGGGCGGGTACGGCGGTGGGGACCGCGACGGTGACCGCGAGCGCCGAGCCGTCGTGCGCCCAGCAGCCCAGGTGGGCGGAGCTGCCCGGCTCGGCCCCGGCCAGGATGTGCCGGTCGCTGCCGTCGGGGCGGACGCACAGCACCCGGGTGTGCTCGCCGCCGCCGGGCGCCGTGGTGTAGGCGATCCAGCGGCCGTCGGGCGACCAGGACACCTCCGTGACGGGGTCGGGTCCGTCGTCGAGCAGGCGTACGGCCTCGCCGTCGACGGGGCCGGCCCAGAGCTGGGGCACGCCGCCCCGGTCGCAGATGAAGGCGGCCTGGGTGCCGGACGGGTCGGCCGAGGGGTACCAGCAGCCGTGCGCGATGAGCCGTGTCGTCGCGTCGCGCGGCCCGGAGGCGTCGGGCAGCGGGACGCGGGCGGGCGCGGCGAAGGCGGCGGTACGGCCGTCCGAGGGCGGCGGGGGCGGCGGGGCGGTCCGCCCGGGGTGGGCGGCGGGCGGCCGCCCGGGGTGGGCGGCGGGCGGCCGCCCGGCACCGGTGGTGCCGGCGTCGGGCGGCCGTACCGCGAGGGTCTCCCCCGTCAGATTCCGTGCGTCTGCAGCCATATCTCCAGCAAAGCCACTTGCCACAGCGCGTTCGCTCCGCGCTTGGTGCGGTGTCGGTCGGGGGCCGCCAGCAGTTCGGCGATGTAGTCGTCCTTGAAGAGGCCGCGCCGCTTCGCCTCGGGGGCGTTCAGCGCCGTACTGACCTTCTCCAGGACGGGTCCGGCCATGTGGGTGATCGCCGGGACCGGGAAGTAGCCCTTGGGCCGGTCGACCACCTCACGGGGCAGCAGCTTGCGGCCGACCTCCTTCAGGATGCCCTTGCCGCCGTCGGCCAGCTTCAGCTCCGGCGGGCACGCGGCCGCCAGCTCGACCAGTTCGTGGTCCAGGAACGGCACGCGGGCCTCCAGGCCCCAGTCCATCGTCATGTTGTCGACCCGCTTGACCGGGTCGTCGACCAGCATGACGTGGGTGTCGAGGCGCAGGGCCGCGTCGAGCGCCGTCTCGGCCCCGGGCGCCGCCATGTGCTCCTCGACGAACCGGGCGGAGACGTCCTCGCGCGGCAGCATGTCGGGGTGCAGCATCGCGGCGAGGTCGGCGTGCGACCGGTCGAAGTAGGTCTCGGCATAGCGCCGCGGCTCCTCCTCGCGGGCCGCGGCGGCCAGCTCCGGGTACCAGTGGTAGCCGGCGAAGACCTCGTCGGCGCCCTGCCCGCTCTGCACGACCTTGACGTTCTGCGAGACCTGTTCGGACAGCAGGTGGAAGGCGACCACGTCGTGGCTCATCATGGGCTCGCTCATCGCCGCGACCGCCGCGTCCAGGGCCGTCGACACGCGCCGCGAGGGAACCACGAGCTGCCGGTGGTCGGTGGCGAACTCCTTGGCCACCAGGTCGGAATACCGGAACTCGTCCCCCTCGTCGCCGCCCTCGGACTCGAAGCCCACGCTGAACGTGGCCAGGTCCCGCTGTCCCTCGTCGGCCAGCAGGGCCACGATCAGACTGGAGTCCAGTCCGCCGGACAGCAGGACACCGACCGGGACGTCGGCGACCATCCGCCGCCGCACGGCGGTGCGCAGGGCGTCCAGGACCGCGTCCCGCCACTCGTCGGGGCCCATGCCGGCGTGCTCGGGGCGGCGCGTGTACGACGGCTGCCAGTAGCGGTGGTCCCGGTGGGTTCCGTCCGGCTCGACGACCCGCACGGTGGCCGGGGGCAGCTTGCGCACGCCCGCCAGCACGGTCCGGGGCACGGCCACGGTCGCGTGCCAGCTGAGGTACTGGTGCACGGCGACCGGGTCGAGCGAGGTGTCCACGTCGCCGGCCGCGAGCAGGGCGGGCAGCGAGGAGGCGAACCGCAGCCGTCCGGAGGTCCGGGCCAGGTACAGGGGCTTGATGCCGAGCCGGTCGCGGGCGAGGACCAGCCGGCCGGTCCGGTGCTCGACCAGGGCGAAGGCGAACATGCCGTGGAAGTGGTCGACACAGTCGGTGCCCCACTGCCGGTACGCCGTGAGGACGACCTCGGTGTCGGAGGTGGACCGGAACCGGTGGCCGAGGGCCGTCAGTTCCGCGCGCAGCTCCTTGTAGTTGTAGATGCACCCGTTGAAGACGCCGGTGATCTGCTGCTCGGTGTCGGTCAGCGGCTGGGCACCGCGCTCGGACAGGTCGATGATCTTCAGACGGCGGTGCCCCAGCGCGACGGCGTCCCGTGACCAGATGCCCTCGCCGTCGGGTCCGCGGGCGGCGAGCCGGTCGTTCATCCGCTGGACGGCCGCCAGGTCGGGGCGCGTGCCGTCGAAGCGCATCTCTCCGCTCAGGCCGCACATCCGCGCTCACCTCCCCGCCGGGCGCAGGTGTCGCGCGGGCCGCGCGCGGGCGAGGCGGGCGGCGGGCCGCCCAGCGGTATGTGGCCGGAACTGATGGACACGGTGGTGCTTCTCCTTCGGGACGGGGGTGGGCAGGGGCTCTGGCGGGTGCGGGACGGGCGGTGCCGGGATCCCGGGCGGCTCAGCGGCCGGCGAACCCGGTCCGGCCGGCGCCGGAGGGGTAGGCGACGGGGCGCTCCGGGGCGAGACGGCGGGCCGGGGCGGCGGGCCGGCGGCGCGGCTGGGCGTCGCCCCGGGTCTCCGCGATGGCCAGGTCCGTGCAGGCGAGCAGGTCGTCCGCCTCGGCGGCGAGGCGCATGCGGTGGGCGGCGCTGCCGGCCGCGAGCGCCCGCTGGGCGAGTTCGCGGACCGTGTGCCAGTCACCGGCGGCCTCGAGCGCCGGGCGCACCCGCTCCAGCAGGCGCCGGACGACCTGGGCCGCGGGTGCCTCGTGCCGGGTCACGGGATCGATCAGGGCGCCTTCCAGTCCGGACCGGGCGGCCCGCCAGGCGGCGGCGCGCAGCCATTCGTGCCGGCCCGGGCAGGCGGGCGCGTCCGTCGTCTCCAGCCGCTCGCGGGCCTCGGTGACCAGCGCGCGGTAGAGCCCGGCGATCAGCACGACCGTCTCCGCGCGGGGGCAGGCGTCGCAGATGCGCAGTTCCAGGGTCTGCTGGTGGGCGGACGGCCGGATGTCGTGGTAGATCATCTTGGCGTCGCTGATGACCCCGGAGTCGATCAGGCACCGCACGTCCGCGTCGTACTCGGCGGCGTCGGCGTAGCAGCCCGGCGGGCCCGCGGTGGGCCAGCGCTGCCACACCATGGTCCGCCAGCTCGCGTAGCCGGTGTCGGCGCCGAGCCAGTAGGGGGAACTGGCGGACAGGGCCAGCAGGACGTGCAGCCACGGGGACACCTCGCACATGACGCGCACGGCCAGGTCGCGGTCGGGCATGTCGACGTGGACGTGGGTGCCGCAGATCAGCTGCTCGTCGGCGATCATGCGGTATTCGTCGACCATGTGGCGATAGCGGCGCCCGGCGGTCGGGCGGGTGTCCTGGGTGCGGGCCAGCGGCACGGTGCCGGCCGCCACCACGGCCAGGCCCTGGGCGCCGGCCGCGGCGTCGAGCCGCCGTCTGGCACCGAGCACATCGTCGTACAGGCCGGCGAGGGAGTCGTGCACCCCGCTGTTGGACTCGATGGTCGCCTGCTGCATCTCGGTCGTGAAGGTCTGTGCGGGGAGCTTCTCCAGCATGCTGTCGGCTCGCGGCGCGAGCAGGCCCGTCTCCACCTCGACGATGTGGAATTCCTCTTCCACTCCGATGCGAACGGTCACGGTACTCCTCTGGTGACGGGCGGACGCTGACTGCCTCACCCGGGGATCGACCCGCCCGCCGGTCCACCGCGGGCGGGCTGTGCACCTCCGACTTCCCACCCGGCTCATTAATAAGCACGGGCGCTCTCCGGAGAGCGACACCTCACAGATGAGCGCCAGAAGGAGCGCGTCCCGTGCGCCGTCAGGGGTGCCGGGAACACGGCGGCCGGGGCGGACGTTGATCTCTGCGGCAGGAACGGAGGCCCTGACAGTGCACGGTGAGTACAAGGTGCCCGGCGGCAAGCTGGTCGTCGTCGATGTGGAGGTCGAGGACGGCGCGCTGCGGCACGTGCGCGTGGCGGGCGACTTCTTCCTGGAACCGGACGAGGCGCTGGACGCGGTGGACGGCGCGCTGGAGGGCGCCCCCGCGGACACCGACGCGGCGGGGCTGGCCGCGCGGATCGACGCGGCGCTGCCCGCGGGCACGGTGATGTACGGCCTGACCTCGGAGGGCGTCGGCATCGCGGTGCGCCGCGCGCTGGCCCGCGCCACGGACTGGACCGACTACGACTGGCAGTTGGTCCACGAGGGCCCCCAGCCGCCGGCCCTGCACATGGCGCTGGACGAGGTGCTGACCGCCGAGGTGGCCGCGGGCCGGCGCCCGCCGACGCTGCGGGTGTGGGAGTGGGGCGCCCCGGCGGTGATCATCGGCAGTTTCCAGTCGCTGCGCAACGAGGTGGACCCCGAGGGCGCCGCGCGGCACGGCATCGAGGTGGTGCGGCGGATCTCCGGCGGCGGCGCGATGTTCGTGGAGCCCGGCAACACGATCACCTACTCGCTGTCGGTGCCCGAGTCCCTCGTGCAGGGCCTGTCCTTCCAGGACAGCTACGCCTATCTGGACGACTGGGTGCTGGGCGCCCTCGGCGACATGGGCATCCGGGCGTGGTACCAGCCGCTGAACGACATCGCCACCGACCAGGGCAAGATCGCGGGCGCGGCGCAGAAGCGGATCGTCGGCCCCGGCGGCGGCCCGGGCGCGGTGCTGCACCACGTGACGATGTCGTACGACATCGACGCCGACAAGATGGTGGAGGTGCTGCGGATCGGGCGGGAGAAGCTGTCCGACAAGGGCACGCGCAGCGCGAAGAAGCGGGTCGATCCGCTGCGGCGGCAGACGGGGCTGGCGCGCGAGGCGGTCATCGACCGGATGATCGAGTCCTTCCGCGCGCGCTACGGCCTGACCCGGGGCGGGGTCGGCGACGCGGAGCTGTCCCGGGCCGAGGAACTGGCGCGCACCAAGTTCGCCTCTCCGGAGTGGACGGCGCGAGTGCCGTAGCCGCCGGGCAGGGACGCGCGCGGCGGGGCCGGCGGGGCGGACGGGGGCAAAGTGGTGCACCGCGTTCCGCGCGTCGTGAGCGGCCGGACACGGACCGCGTCGGCCCTTCCGCTCACAGGCGGTCATGTGACACTGTCCTACCCCGTCCGCCCCGCGGACCCCTCCCCGCCCGCTCCCCCCTTGAGAAGTGCGCCGTGCGTTCCCTTCCTCTGCCGCTCGCTCTCACCGCGCGCCTGTCGCCGGTCGCGGTGCTCGCCTGCGCCGGCTGGGCGCTGACGTCCGGCCCGGCCGCCCCGCCCGCCGCCGGCCACCAGAGCGCCCGGCACACGCCCGCCGGTCCCTCCGCCGCCGCGGACCCGGCGCCGGCCGCCGCGGCGAACGCCTACACCACCGCGCCCGCCCCGTGCTCCAGCGTGCCCGCGGCCACCCTGAAGACCCTGGTGCCGGGCGCCGGGACGGCCGGCAAGGAGATCCCGTCGACGGACACCAGCCTGCGCCGCACCTGCTCCTGGAACGCCCTCGACGGCTACGACTACCGCTGGCTGGACGTGTCGTTCGAGATCGGCGGTTCCGCGCAGGAGGCGCGCAGGGAGTACGACCAGCGGGTCGCGGAGCGCGGCGGCGGCGGTGCCGTCCCGGGGCTCGGGGACAGCGCGTACTCCGTCGTCGGCCTCACCACGGAGGACGGGCAGCAGACCTGCGAGGGCGTGGTGCTGGTCCGCGCCGCCAACGCGCTGGTCGTCGTCACCTACAGCGGCAGCGACTTCGAGACCCGGCGGGCTCCCTCGACGGACGAGATCAACAAGGGCGCCATCAAGGCGGCGAAGTCCGCGGTCGCCGCGCTGGACGGCGGCCGGGGCTGAGCGCCCGGCCGCGGCCGGCGCGCGGGGACGGCGCCGGGACCGGGCGGCCGGCGGAGGAAGCGGTGCCGGTCATGGGTCCGCCCGGCCCGGGGTCCCGGCGCCGACGGCGGGGATGACCCGGCTGCCGTAGGCGTCGATCGTCGCCTCCTGCGCGTCGTGCATGTCGTACACCGCGAACTGGTCGACGCCCAGGGCGCGCAGCGCGGTCAGTTTCTCGATGTGCTTCTCGACCGGCCCGATGACGCAGAACCGGTCCACGATCCGGTCGGGCACGAACGCGGTGTCCGGGTTGCCGGTGCGTCCGTGGTGGGCGTAGTCGTAGCCCTGCCGGGCCGCGATGTAGTCGGTGAGTTCCCCGGGGACCTCGCCGGAGTGGGCGCCGTACCGGGCGACCAGGTCGGCGACGTGGTTGCCGACCATGCCGCCGAACCAGCGGCACTGGTCGCGGGCGTGGGCGAGGGCCTCGGGCGAGTCGTCGGCGGTGACGTAGGCCGGGGCGGCGACGCAGACCGTCACCTCGGACGGGTCCCGGCCGGCGGCGGCCGCCGCGTCCCGGACGGTCCGCACCATGGACTCGGTCAGGTACAGGTCGGCGAGCTGGAGGATGAACCCGTCGGCCTCCTCGCCGGCCATCTTCAGCGCCTTCGGGCCGTACGCGGCCATCCAGACGGGCAGTTCGGCGCCCTCCTTGATCCAGGGGAACCGGATCGTCGTGCCGCCGAGGTCGGCCTCCCCGCCGCTGCCGAGTGCCCGGATGACCTTCATGGCCTCGCTGATGCGGGCCAGGGTGTGGGGCTTGCGGCCGGCCACGCGCAGCGCGGAGTCGCCCCGGCCGATGCCGCACACGGTGCGGTTGCCGAACATGTCGTTGAGCGTGGCGAAGGCGGAGGCGGTGACCTCCCAGGCGCGGGTGCCCGGGTTGGTGACCATCGTCCCGACCTTCAGCCTCCGCGTGTTGGCCAGGATCTGGCTGTAGATCACGAACGGCTCCTGCCAGAGCACGGCGGAGTCGAAGGTCCAGCCGTAGCGGAAGCCGTTGCGCTCGGCCCGCTTCATCAGGCTGACGACGCGGGAGGCGGGCGGGTCGGTCTGCAGGACGAGTCCGAAGTCCATGGTCGCCGCTCCTAGTTCAGGTACTGACAGGTGGAGCGCGGGGTGTAGACGCCGTGGCCGGCGTGTCCGGTGTACTCCCGCCGGTCGATGACGGGTTCGCCGCGCGACAGGACCGTCTCGACGCGGCCGGTGACGCGCCGGCCCTCGTACGCCGAGTAGTCGACGTTCATGTGGTGGGTGGACGCGGAGATCACCTGCTCGGCGTGTGGGTCGTAGACGACGACGTCGGCGTCGGCGCCCGGCGCGAGGGTGCCCTTCTTCGGGTAGAGGCCGAACATGCGGGCCGGGGCGGCGCAGGCGATCTCGATCCAGCGGCGGCGCGAGATGTGCCCGTCCACGACGGCCTGGTGGAGCAGGTCCATGCGGTTCTCCACGCCCGGCAGGCCGTTGGGGATCTTGGAGAAGTCGCCCCGGCCGAGTTCCTTCTGGCCGGTGAAGCAGAACGGGCAGTGGTCGGTGGAGACGACCTGGAGGTCGTCGGTGCGCAGCCCCCGCCACAGCCGGGCCTGGTGCTCCCGGGGCCGCAGCGGTGTCGAGCACACGTACTTGGCGCCTTCGAAGTCCGGCTCGGCCAGGTTGTCGGTGGACAGGAACAGGTACTGCGGGCAGGTCTCGCCGAAGACGGGCAGGCCCTCGTCCCGGGCGCGGGCCAGTTCGGCCACCGCCTCCGCCGCCGAGACGTGCACGACGTACAGCGGAGCGCCGGCGACCTGGGCCAGCCTGATGGCGCGGTGGGTGGCCTCGGCCTCCAGCAGGGCCTTGCGCACCTCGCCGTGGTGGCGGGGGCCGGTCTCGCCCCGGGCCAGCGCCTGTTCGACCAGCACGTCGATCGCGATGCCGTTCTCCGCGTGCATCATGATCAGCCCGCCGTTCCCGGCGGCGCGCTGCATGGCGCGCAGGATCTGGCCGTCGTCGGAGTAGAACACCCCCGGATAGGCCATGAACTGTTTGAAGCTGGTCACTCCTTCCTCGACCAGCAGGTCCATCTCGTTCAGCGTCTCCTCGTGCACATCGGAGACGATCATGTGGAAGGCGTAGTCGATCGCGCAGTTGCCCTCGGCCTTGGCGTGCCAGGCGTCCAGGCCCTCGCGCAGGGTGTGGCCGACGCTCTGCACCGCGAAGTCCACGATGGTCGTCGTACCGCCCCAGGCGGCGGCCCGGGTGCCGGTCTCGAAGGTGTCGGAGGCGAAGGTGCCGCCGAACGGCAGCTCCATGTGGGTGTGGGCGTCGACACCGCCCGGGATGACGTACTTGCCGGTGGCGTCGATGACCCGCCACCCTCCGGCCCCGGCCGCCCCCTGCCCGCCCGGCCCGGCGGTGAACGCGGCGGCCGCGGGGGTGCCGGAGGCGGCGAGGGCGGCGATACGGCCGTCCTCGATCAGGACGTCGGCGTGGATCTCGTCGGACGCGGTGATGACGAGACCCCCGCGGATGACGGTACGACCGGTCATGGGTCCTCCTGCCGGGACGGGCGCCGCGCACGGGCGGCGCGTGAGGGTGCCGCGGACGGGCGGCGCCCGGAGGGTCTGCGGGCGGGCCGCGTACGGGCGGCGCCCGGAGGGTCTAGTACGGGCTCCGGAGCGCTTCTTCGAGGATCGCCGCGCCCTCCTCGGCCTCGGCGACGGTCAGCGACAGCGGCGGGGCGATCCGCAGGGCGCTGGAGTCGTGGCCGCCGCCCTTGCCGATGAGCAGCCCGTTGTGGCGTGCCGCCTCCAGCACGGCGGCGGCGGCCTGCGGGTCGGCCTCGTCCGTGCCGGGCCGGACCAGTTCGACGCCGATCATCAGCCCGCGGCCGCGCACCTCCCGCACCCCGGGCAGCCCGGCGGTGGCCGACCGCAGCCGCTCGATGAGCAGCCCGCCGACCCGCCGGGCGTTGCCCTGGAGGTCGTGTTCGAGGAGGTAGGTGAGGTTGGCCAGGCCCGCGGCCATGGTGATCTGGGTGCCGCCGAAGGTGGAGATGCTCTGGGCGTCCAGGCAGTTCATGATCTCGGCCCGGGCGACCACCCCGCCGATGGACATGCCGTTGCCGATGCCCTTGGCGAAGGTGAGGATGTCCGGCGGGCCGCTGCGGGCGTGGGCCTGCCAGCCCCAGAAGTGGTCGCCGGTACGGCCCCAGCCGGTCTGCACCTCGTCGCTGATCCACAGGATGCCCTGGGCGGCGAGCACGTCGCGGAAGGCCGCGAGCAGTCCGTCGGGCGGCGAGGTGAACCCGCCGACGCCCTGCACGGGTTCGGCGATCAGCGCGGCCGGCGCCCGGGTGTGGCCGAGCACGTCCTTCAGGTCGGCGACGCAGGCGTCGGTGAACGCGCGGTCGTCGAGACCGGCGAACGGCCCCCGGGTGCGCACCCCGCCGTGCACGTACAGGGTCTGGAGCGGGGACAGCGAGGTCGGGGACCAGCCGCGGTTGCCGGTGATGCCGACCGCGCTGAAGGAGCGGCCGTGGTAGCTGTTGCGCAGGGCCAGCACGGTGTTGCTGCGCCGGTAGGCGGTGGCGAGCAGCAGGGCCGTGTCGTTGGCCTCGGTGCCGGAGGTGGTGAAGAACACCCGGGCGTTCGGGATGCCGCTCAACGCGGCGACCCGCTCGGCGAGTTCGACCATCGGCCGGTTGAGGTAGAGGGTCGAGGAGTGGACGATCCGGCCGGCCTGCTCGGCGACCGCCTTGGTCACCTCGGGCAGCGCGTGCGCGGTCATCGTGGTGAGGATGCCGCCGAAGAAGTCCAGGTACCTGCGGCCGGCGGAGTCCCAGACGTGACGGCCCTCGCCGTGGGTGATCTCGATCGGGTCGTCGTAGTAGAGGGCGAGCCAGTCGGGCATGACCCGGCGGTGCCGGGAGTACAGGTCGGTCACGGCTGCACCAGCCCTTCGTAGGCGTCGGGGCGGCGGTCGCGGTAGAAGGCCCACTGCTGCCGCACTTCCTCGATGAGGTCGAAGTCGAGGTCGCGGACGAGGAGTTCCTCGGTCTTGTCACCGGCCGGCTCGCCGACGAAGCGTCCGCGCGGGTCGACGAAGTACGACGTCCCGTAGAAGTCGTTGTCGCCGTACTCCTCCTGTCCGACCCGGTTGATCGCGGCGACGAAGTACTCGTTGGCGACGGCCGCGGCGGGCTGTTCGAGCTGCCACAGGTGGGCGGACAGGCCGCGGTGGGTGGCGGACGGGTTGTAGACGAGCTGGGCCCCGTTCAGGCCGAGTTGCCGCCAGCCCTCCGGGAAGTGCCGGTCGTAGCAGATGTAGACGCCGACCTTGCCGACGGCCGTGTCGAAGACGGGCCAGCCCAGGTTGCCGGGCTTGAAGTAGTACTTCTCCCAGAAGCCCTTGACCTGCGGGATGTGGTGCTTGCGGTACTTGCCGAGCACGGTGCCGTCGGCGTCGATCACGGCGGCGGTGTTGTAGTAGAAGCCGGACTGCTCGACCTCGAAGACCGGGACGACGATCACCATGCCGGTCTCCCGGGCGAGGTCGCGCATCCGTTGCACGGTCGGGCCGTCGGGCACGGGTTCGGCCCAGCGGTAGTGTTCCGGCTCCTGCACCTGGCAGAAGTAGGGCGCGTTGAAGACTTCCTGGAATCCGATGATGCGCGCGCCCCGGCGGGCCGCCTCGCGGGCGTGCTCCTCGTGCTTCGCGATCATGGACTCGGTGTCGCCGGTCCAGGTGGCCTGGACCAGGGCGGCGCGGACGACATGGGCCATGAGCTGCTCCTTCGACACGACGTCAGAGCCTCTACGCCCGTAGAGCAGGCCGTAGAGGCACGAAACTAAGCCTCCGGGCGGCCCTTGCCAAGACCATCGTCGTCAACCCGCTGGGTCGATCATGTTTCACACTCCGGTGGGTGAGCGGACCGGCTTAGCTCAGGGGGCGTGTCCGGCGACGCGCAGCGCGTGCACGAGGTCCCGGTGCCGCTCGCCGGAGACACCGAGCGCGGCGTCCAGCAGCGGCGGCACCAGGCGCCGGGGATCGGGGGCGGCGCACCGGGCGGCCTCCTCGGCGGTACGGGCCCGCACGCAGGCGTCCAGCAGGCTCCGCGCCTCCCGGTGCCGGCCCGCGTCGGCCAGCCGCAGCACGGCCGCGCCGATCTGCTCGGCCGGCCGCGCGACGCCGTGCCGCAGCATCCGCCGGCCGTCCTCGTCCCGGCCGGCCGCGGTGAGCGCGTCGGCGGCGGCGGTCAGCCGCTCGGCGGGCAGGGCGGCGGCCTCCCACAGCAGCGTGGCCCAGTCGGCGCCGAGTCCGGCCCGGTGCAGGGCGTCCGCGAGCGCCGGCAGCCGGCCGGCGGGCCACGAGGCGGCCTCCACCAGCAGCACGTGTGCCTCCCCGGACCGCCCCTCGGCCCGCAGCCGGGCCAGCCGCCGCACGATGCCGGCGACCACCGCGCCGGCCTCCCCGGCCGCGGCCGGCGCCTCGGGCACGGCGGCCTCGCCGCGCCCGGCGTCCGGCGCCACCGGTTCCCGGGCGAACCGGGCACCTCGCGGCGTACCGCTGCCGGCCCCGGCGTCCGGCCCACCGACCACCGGCACCACCGGCTCCCCGCCCCCGTCCACACCCCCGGCAAACCGCGCACTGCCCCGCCGCCGCTTACGGGGACCGCCGCCGCCACCACGGGACCGACCCCCGTCACCATGGGACGGGCCCGCGTCGCCATGGGGCGGGACCCCGTCACCACGGTCCCGGACCCCGTCACCACGGGACCGGACCCCGTCACCACGGTCCCGGACCCCGTCACCACGGGACCGGCCCGCGTCGCCACGGGACCGGCCCGCGTCGCCAGGGGACGGGACCCCGTCGCCACGGGACCGGACCGTGTCGTCAAGGAACCGCCCCCCGTCGCTACGGGACCCGGCCTGACCGTCGCGGGGCCCGCCCGCACCGCCGCCGGGCGGAACGGAGGACACCACCGGCACAGAAGCCGACCCCGGACCAGCGCCGCGTCCCACCGCCCCAGCAGCCGTATCGGCACCGCCCCAGCCCGTTCCAGAAACCGCCCCCGAACCAGCCCCGCCCGGCACCGGCACAGAAACCGCACCCACACCACCTGCGCCTGCCACCGCAGTGCCCGCCCCCGGGCCATCCCCGCGACCCGCCGCCCCGGAAGCCGCCCGCGGACCGCCCCCGCGTCCCACCGCCGCGGAAGCCGTGCCGGCACCGCCCCAGCCCGCCCAGGAAGCCGTACCCGGGCCATCCCCGCGTCGTACCACCGCAGAAGCCGCGTCGGCACCGGCCCAGGCCGCCCCAGCAGCCGCCCCCGGACCACTCCCGGCCGCCGGCGCCCTGGAAGCCGTACCCGCGCCCGCATCGCCGACCCCCGTCACCGCCCCGGAAGCCGCGCCCGCGCCACCGGCCCCCGGCGCGCCCCCGCCGTCCCCCGGTGTCCACGTGGGCCATTCCTCGCGTTCCGCGGCCTCCGGTGGTGCCGGGAGGGGGCGGCCGGTGCCGGTGGATGCGGCCGGGGCCGCCGTGCTTCGTGGCGGGCGGTGGTCCAGGGCGGTGAGGCGTGCGTGGAGGTCCGCGCAGCGGGCCGTGGCGCGCCGGAGGTCGTCGTGGGCCCAGGCGAGGTCCAGGCGCAGCGACTCGGCCCGCTCCGCGGACACCGGTGCCGAGAGGCGGCGGCTCAGTTCGGCCTGGCGTTCCGCCGCGTGGCGCCGCTCGCCGAGCAGGGTGTCGAGCCGGCCCGCGAGGACGGCCCGGGCGCCGGGCCGGGCGTCGTACGCGTGGACCGCGGCGGTGTACAGCGCGCCGGCCCGGTCCCGCTCGGCCGCCGCGACGGCGGCCCCGTACCCGGCGCCGAGGTCGTCCAGCAGCGCCTCCACCACGTCCCACGGCGGCACCTCACGCCCGTCCAGGCAGGCGCTCATCCCCGCGGGATCGCGCCGCCAGAAGACCCCGCTCCAGCCGCCGCGCGGATCGAGGCGGTCCAGCAGGGCGGACAGATAGCTCGCGAACTCCCGTACCCCATCGGGCCGTTGACCCACCGACATCGCCCAGCTCCCGCCCGACTCCCCGTGTCTGGCCGGTAGGCAACACCAGAGGTGTTACGGGCTTGCTACGGACGGTTTTCCGGCAGCGCGCGAACCGCTCAGACGGGGACGAGGGCGCACCGGGCCACGAGGTCGTCCAGGGACAGACCGAGGGCGCCCGCCAGCGCGGCGACGGTGAAGAGCGCCGGTGTCGGCGCCCGTCCCGTCTCGATCTTGCGGAGCGTCTCGGCCGAGACGCCCGCCTCGGCGGCGACGTCGGCCATGCTCCGTTCGCCGCGGGCCTCGCGCAGCAGCCGCCCGAGCCGTTCGCCGCGCTCGTGCTCTTCGGGAGTGAGAGGGGTCCGCACCATGCCCCCATTCTGCCCCGCCCCCGCGTCCGTCCCACGCCCGGTCGTCACCCAATTTAAATACCGGTATAGTAATTGGCATGGTGGAACTGAAGACCCCCACGTCGATCGAGGCGATGCGCGGGGCGGGAGAAGTCGTCGGGCGGGCCCTGACCGCGGTGCGGAAGGCCGCACGCGTCGGAGTGTCGCTGCTGGAGCTGGACGAGGTGGCCCGGGAGGTGCTGCGCGAGGCGGGCGCGTCCTCGCCCTTCCTCGGCTACCGCCCCTCCTTCGCCGAGACCCCCTTCCCCGCGGTCATCTGCGCCTCGGTGAACGACGCGATCGTGCACGGCATCCCGACCCGGTACCGGCTCCGCGACGGCGATCTGCTCTCCGTGGACTGCGGCGCCGAGCTGGACGGCTGGGTCGGCGACTCGGCCGTCAGCTTCACGGTGGGCCGGCCCCGCCCCGCGGACCTGCGGCTGATCGAGACCGCGGAGCGGGCGCTCGCCGCGGGCATCGCGGCGGCCGTGCCCGGCAACCGCGTCGGCGACATCTCGCACGCCGTCGGCCGGATCTGCCGCGGCGCCGGCTACGGCGTCCCGCAGGACTTCGGCGGCCACGGCGTGGGCCGCCGTATGCACGAGGAACCGGACGTCCCGAACGAGGGCCGGCCGGGCCGCGGCTTCCCGCTGCGCCCGGGGATGGTCCTGGCGATCGAGCCGATGCTGATCGCGAGCGGCCGGGACGACTACCGCACGGCGGACGACGGCTGGACCCTGTGCACGCCCGACGGCTCCCGGGCGGCCCACGCCGAGCACACCGTGGCGATCACGGCGGACGGACCGGTGATCCTGACGGCGCGGGAAGCCTCCTGAGAAACGGATCGTAAGCTCACCGAAGGGTTCAGGAGGGGCATACCACCGTGTAAGCGGACATGCTCGCCCCAACGGATCGTGACAAGGTGGGCATGAGCCACCCGCCCCCGGGTTACCCGGCCGCTCCGCGTGTCGTCAGCGAAGGAACCCACGCCATGACCAACGGCTACCCTCCTGACCCTTTCGGTGATTTCCTGGCCCGCTTCTTCAGCGGGGCGGGCGGCGGAGCCCCGCGTCACATCGACATCGGCCGGCTGCTCAGCCAGCCGGCCCGGGAGCTGGTCAGAGGAGCCGCCCAGTACGCCGCCGAACACGGCAGCCGCGATCTGGACACCCAGCACCTGCTGCGCGCGGCCGTGTCGACGGAGCCCACCCGCAGCCTGCTGACCCGGGCCGGCGCGGACCCGGACTCGCTCGCGTCCGAGATCGACGACCGGACGGGCCCGGTGCTGCATCCGCCGGGCGAGACACCGCCGCCGACCTCGCTGTCCCTGACCCCGGCCGTCAAGCGGGCCCTGCTGGACGCGCACGACATGGCGCGCTCCAGCGGCGCCGGATACATCGGCCCGGAGCACGTGCTGAGCGCGCTGGCCGCCAATCCGGACTCGGCGGCCGGGCACATCCTGCACGCGGCCCGGTTCGCGCCGCGCGCCCTGCCGCCGGAGGCCCCGGACGGCGCCCAGCCCCGCCCGGAGCGGCAGCGGCCCACCGGCACGCCCACCCTGGACAAGTACGGCCGGGATCTGACCGACCTGGCCCGGCAGGGCCGTGTCGACCCGGTGATCGGCCGGGACACGGAGATCGAGCAGACCATCGAGGTGCTGTCGCGGCGCGGCAAGAACAACCCGGTGCTGATCGGCGACGCGGGCGTCGGCAAGACGGCGATCGTCGAGGGGCTGGCGCAGCGGATCGCCGACGGGGACGTGCCGGACGTGCTGGCCGGGCGCCGGGTGGTCGCCCTGGACCTGACCGGCGTGGTGGCCGGCACCCGTTACCGGGGCGACTTCGAGGAGCGCCTGAACACCATCGTGGAGGAGATCCGCGCCCACTCCGGCCAACTGGTCGTGTTCATCGACGAGCTGCACACCGTCGTCGGCGCCGGGTCCGGCGGCGAGGGCGGCGCGCTGGACGCCGGGAACATCCTCAAGCCGGCGCTCGCCCGGGGCGAACTGCACATCGTGGGCGCCACCACGCTGGAGGAGTTCCGCCGGATCGAGAAGGACGCGGCGCTGGCACGCCGGTTCCAGCCGGTGCTGGTGCCCGAGCCGACGGTCGGGGACACGATCGAGATCCTGCGCGGGCTGCGCGACCGGTACGAGGCCCACCACCAGGTCCAGTACACCGACGAGGCGCTGGTCGCCGCCGTCGAGCTGTCGGACCGGTATCTCACCGACCGCCGGCTGCCCGACAAGGCGATCGACCTGATCGACCAGGCGGGCGCGCGGGTGCGGCTCGGGGCCCGGACGAAGGGCACGGACGTCCGCGCCATGGAGCGCGAGGTGGAACAACTGGTCCGGGACAAGGACCAGGCGGTCGCGGACGAGGACTACGAAGAGGCCAAGCAGTTGCGCGACCGGATCACCGAGCTGAAGCAGCGGATCGCGGCGGCCAGCGACGAGGGGAAGGCCGACGAGGGCCAGCTGGAGGTGACGGCGGAGGCCATCGCCGAGGTGGTGTCCCGGCAGACCGGCATCCCGGTCAGCCGGCTGACCCAGGAGGAGAAGGAACGGCTGCTCGGCCTGGAGGAGCACCTGCACCAGCGGGTGGTCGGCCAGGAGGAGGCGGTCGCCGTGGTCTCCGAGGCGGTGCTGCGCTCCCGGGCGGGCCTGGCGAGCCCCCGCCGGCCGATCGGCAGCTTCCTCTTCCTCGGCCCGACCGGCGTCGGCAAGACCGAGCTGGCCCGGGCGCTGGCGGAGGCGCTGTTCGGCAGCGAGGACCGGATGGTCCGGCTGGACATGAGCGAGTACCAGGAGCGGCACACCGTCTCCCGGCTGGTGGGCGCGCCGCCCGGGTACGTCGGCCACGAGGAGGCCGGGCAGCTGACCGAGGTGGTGCGCAGGCACCCGTACTCGCTGCTCCTGCTGGACGAGGTGGAGAAGGCCCACCCGGACGTCTTCAACATCCTGCTCCAGGTCCTGGACGACGGCCGGCTCACCGACTCGCAGGGCCGGACGGTGGACTTCACCAACACGGTCATCGTGATGACCAGCAACCTGGGTTCGGAGGCGATCACCCGGCGCGGTGGCGGGATCGGGTTCGGGCCGGGCGGCACGGAGGCCGACGAGGAGGCGCGGCGCGAGCGGATCCTGCGGCCGCTGCGCGAGCACTTCCGGCCGGAGTTCCTCAACCGGATCGACGAGATCGTGGTCTTCCGGCAGCTGACGGGCGACCAGTTGCGGCGGATCACCGATCTGCTGCTGGAGGACACACGGCGGCTGCTGGACGGGCAGGGCGTCGGCGTGGAGTTCACCGACGCGGCCGTGGACTGGCTGGCCGAGCGCGGCTACCAGCCCGAGTACGGCGCCCGGCCGCTGCGCCGCACCATCCAGCGCGAGGTGGACAACCGGCTGTCCCGGCTGCTGCTGAACGGCACGATCGCCGCGGGCGGCCGGGTGACGGTGGACGTGCGGGACGGGCGGCTGGACTTCCGCACCGGGGAAGCACCCGCCGGGACACCCGGGGCCTCACCGGGCGGAACACCCGGCGAAGCCCCGCCGCCCGCAGCGGAGGGATGACCCCGCCCGCTACCGCTCCGGGCGCACCACCATCGCCGAGCCGCCGCCGCGCCGTACCTTCTCCGCGGCGGCCAGCCACGCGCCGTTCGGCAGCCGCTGTACGCCGGTGGCGGCGCCGATCTCGGGGTTCAGGCTGAAGAAGTGCCCGAGGGCCTCCAGCCGGCCCCGCAGCGCGCTGTCGTACAGCCCGGGTTCGAGTTCGGTCCGGGCCGCGTTGCGCTGGCTGGCGCGCGGTGCGGCGATGGCGTCGACCAGGGGCAGCCCCCGGTCGAGGAACCCGGTCAGGGTCTGCAGGACCGTGGTGATGATGGTGGCGCCGCCCGGCGAACCGAGCGCGACGACGGGCCTGTTGTTCCGGTCCAGGACGATCGTCGGGGAGATCGAGGAGCGCGGGCGCTTGCCCGGTCCGGGCAGGTTCGGGTCGTGGACGGCCGGGTTGGCCGGGGCGAAGGAGAAGTCGGTCAGCTCGTTGTTGAGCAGGAAGCCCCGGCCCGGCACGGTGATGCCGCTGCCGCCGGTCTGCTCGATGGTGAGCGTGTAGGCGACGACGTTGCCCCACTTGTCGGCCACGGTCAGATGGGTGGTGTTCTCGCCCTCGTAGGTCGTCGGGGCCGCCGTGCCGCCCGTGCCGCAGGCCGCGGGGTGGCGCGGGTCGCCCGGGGCGAGCGGGCTGGTGAGGACCGCGTCGTCCTTGATGAGGCAGGCGCGCGAGTCGGCGAACCGCTGGGACAGCAGCTCCCGGGTCGGCACCGACTCGAAGGCCGGGTCGCCGACCCAGCGTCCGCGGTCGGCGAAGGCGATGCGGCTGGCCTCGATGTAGCGGTGCAGGTACTGCGTCTGGCTCGCCTTCGACAGGTCGGTGTTCTCCAGGATGTTCAGGGCCTCGCCGACCGTGGTGCCACCGGAGGAGGACGGTGCGATGGAGTACACGTTCAGACCGCGGTACGACGTCCTGGTCGGGGCCTGTGCCTTGGCCTGGTAGACCGCGAGGTCCTTCTCGGCCAGCTTGCCGGGCCGGGCCTTCCAGCCGGAGGCCGGGTCCACGGGCGGGTGTTCGACGGTCTTGACGATGTCGTCGCCGATGTCCCCGTGGTACAGGGCGCCGACGCCCTCGCGGCCCAGTTGCTCGTAGGTGCGGGCGAGTTCGGGGTTCTTCAGGGTGGAGCCGACGACGGGGAGCCGGCCGCCCGGCAGGAACAGCTTCACGGTGTCCGGGAAGTAGCGGAACCGGGTCTCGTTGGACGCGGTCTGCGCGCGGAAGGTGTCGTCCACCGTGAAACCGTCGCGGGCTATGCGCTCGGCCGGCCGCAGCACGGTGTCCAGCCGCTTGCTGCCCCACTGGTCCAGCGCCTTCTGCCAGGTGGCGGGGGTGCCCGGGGTGCCGACGCTCAGGCCGCTGGTGACCGCGTCGGCGAACGGCAGCGGCTTGCCGTTCTCGGTGAACAGGCCCTCGTCCGCGGCGAGCGGCGCGGTCTCGCGGCCGTCGATGGTGTGCACGGTGCGGGTGCGGGCGTCGTAGTAGACGAAGTACCCGCCGCCGCCGACACCGGCGGAGTAGGGCTCGGTGACGCCGAGGGCCGCGGCGGTGGCGACGGCCGCGTCCACCGCGTTGCCGCCGTGCTTGAGCACCTCGATGCCGGCGGCGGAGGCGTCGGCATCGACGCTGGCCACGGCTCCGCCGTACCCGACGGCCACCGGTGTCTTGGCGGCCGGCCCGCCCTCCGGCGCGGCGGGTGGCGCCGCACCCACCGACACCACGGCGGCCGAAACCGCCAGACCCACCAGTTTCCGCTTGCCTGGGCGACCCATGCGTACCTCCCGTCGGGACAGTCCGCGCAGCGTAACCAGATCGGCGCTGTACCGACAGTACGCCGAGGTGCCCGGCCACACCACGTCACCGAACGCACACGGGTACGTGAACAATCTTTACCGGTACGTAACTTACCGACGGGTTACTTGCGGTAAACGCGCCCGGTTACCGTCGGGTCACTTTGCACGGACACGAGTGAGGGAGTGACTCATGGGACCTGGTCGCGCCGCGCTGCGCACCGCGGCCGCCGCAGCGGTGTCGGCGGCACTGGTCGCGGGAACCGTCGTGGGCCTGGCACCTGCCGCGCAGGCCGCCCCGGACATCCGCTTCGTCGACATCGCCGGGGACGGCGGCACCGTGCTGAAGGCCAACGTCCTCACGCCCGGGGGCGCCGACGGCACGCGCGCCTATCCGCTCGTCGTGCTGCCCACGAGCTGGGCCCTGCCCCAGGTGGAGTATCTCGCCCAGGCCCGGAAGCTGGCCGATTCCGGCTATGTGGTGCTCGCCTACAACGTGCGCGGCTTCTGGCAGTCCGGCGGCCGGATCGAGGTGGCCGGTCCGCCCGACACCGCGGACGCCTCCCGGGTCATCGACTGGGCCCTCGCCCACACCCCCGCCGACCCGCGGCACATCGGCATGGCCGGGGTGTCGTACGGCGCCGGGATCAGTCTGCTGACCGCCGCGCGGGACCCGCGCGTCAAGGCCGTGGCCGCGCTGAGTGGCTGGGCCGACCTGATCGACTCCGTCTACTCGGGCCGCACCCAGCACCTCCAGGCGGTGGCCGTGCTGGACGGCGCGGCCGCCCTCACCGGCCGCGAGAGCCCCGAGCTGCGCGCGATCTTCGACAACCTCTACTCGTCCGACCTGGACAAGGAACAGGAGATGATCGACTGGGGGCGGAAACGTTCCGTCACCACCTACGCCGACCAGCTCAACAAGAACGGCCCCGCGGTCATGCTCGCCAACGCCTGGGGCGACAGCATCTTCCCGGCCAACCAGTACGCCTCCTTCTACGAGAAGCTCACCGTCCCCAAGCGGCTCCAGCTACGCCCCGGCGACCACGCCACCGCCGAGCTGACCGGCCTGTTCGGGCTGCCCAACGACGTGTGGACGGACACCGGGCGCTGGTTCGACCACTACCTCAAGGGCGAGGACAACGGCGTCGACCGCGAGCAGCCCGTCCGGCTGAAGACCCGTGGCACCGGCGAGTACGAGAGCTATCCGGACTGGAAGTCGGTCGCCGCGACCCGCCGGAAGCTGGCGCTCGCCGGCTCCGCCACCGTCCACACGAACGTCGACTCCGGCGCGGACGGCGGCGTCGTCTTCCTCACCGGCATCCTGGACCAGGCCGTCCGGCTCCCGCCCGTCGCCTCGCTGCCGCTGCTGCCGCGCCGCTGGGCGGCCGTGTGGCAGTCGGAGCGCTACGCCGGGGTCCAGCGGGTGCGCGGCACGGCCCGCCTGCACACCACGCTCACCCCGACCGCGGAGAGCGGCACCCTCTTCGCCTACCTGTACGACGTGGGCCCGCTCGGCACCGGCAGGCTGGTCACCCACGCGCCGCTCACCTGGCACGGGCGGACGCCGGGCGAGCCGTTCGGCGTCGACCTGGACCTGTTCGCCACGGCCTACGACGTCCCCGCCGGGCACCGCCTGGCGCTGGTCGTCGACACCGTCGACCCGCTCTACGCCGAGCACAACCCGTCCGGCGCGCAGCTGACCTTCTCCTCGCCCGGGGACGACCCGTCGTACGTGTCCGTCCCGCTCCGCGAGCAGTGATCTCCGGCTGCCGCCGGACGAGCCTGGCCCGTGTGAACTGCCGCCCCCTCACGGTTTCGGGGCCATGGGAGGCTCCCCGCCCGGCAGCAGCGCCCCAGGGCCGGCCGTGGCGACCGCCACGGCCCCGGTCTTGGGGCTTTGCTGCTCACGGCGGGACACCCGGCCGGCGCACCACGAGAGCAGCATGCACATCCCGATGTAGATCGGCGAGATCACCATCACCACGGGGATGAACGGCAAATCGTAGTCGAGGTTGGAGGCGATGAGTTTCCCGGCATGGAGGAACTCCTCGTAGGTGATGAGAAAGCCGAGCGAGGTGTCCTTCAGCGCGACCACCAGTTGG
Source organism: Streptomyces sp. NPDC027672 (assembly GCF_055566335.1). Taxonomy (NCBI): domain Bacteria; kingdom Bacillati; phylum Actinomycetota; class Actinomycetes; order Kitasatosporales; family Streptomycetaceae; genus Streptomyces; species Streptomyces sp. NPDC027672. The sequence continues at coordinate 216,659 of NZ_JBVHSO010000011.1, forward strand.
CTGATGACGGCGGGCAGCATGGCACGCACCGCCTGCGGTGCCAGGACGTACGTCATGACCTGCGTCTTGCGCATGCCGAGGGCGAACGCGGCCTCCCGCTGGCCGCGTTCGACGGCGTGCACACCGGAGCGGAAGACCTCGGCGAGCACCGAGCCGTTGTAGAGGGTGAGTCCGGCGACCAGCGCGGGCAGCGGCTGCACCTTCAGCGCCACGAAGATGAAGAAGATCATCACCAGGACGGGCATGGCGCGGAAGAACTCCACCACGAGCGTGGCGAGGGCGCGGACCGGCCGGTGGTCCGAGAGCCGGCCGGTGGCCAGCAGCCCGCCGAGGGCGAGGGAGAGGACGGCCGCGACGGCGAACGCCTTCAGGGTGTTGCCGAGGCCGCGCAGCAGCAGCTCCTGGATGCCCTGGTAGGCGAACGGCCGCCACTTGACGGTGGTGAACTGGCCGCTGGCGAACAGGAGGTACAGGACCCACGCGGACAGCGCGAGGAGCACCGCGGCGGACAGCGCGCCGTAGCGGGCGTGCCGGCGCCGGGCGCGCGGGCCCGGGAGGTCGTAGAGCGCGCCGGGCCCGCTCACCGGACGACTCCCCACCTGCGCTCCAGCGCGTGGAACAGGGCGCTGATGGCGAGCGTGAGCACCAGATAGCCGAGGGCGATCCAGACGAAGGACCAGACGACGTCGTAGCCGAGTTCGTTGAGCGTCTTGTAGGTGCCGAGCAGCTCGGTGACGCTGAACGCGCCCGCGATGGCGGAGTTCTTGGCGAGCGCGATGAGGGCGGAGCCGACGGGCGGGATCACGGCCCGGAAGGCCTGCGGCAGCACGATCAGCGACAGGGTCTGCCCGAAGGTCATGCCGAGGCTGCGGGCGGCCTCGCCCTGCCCGGCGGGCACGGTGTTGATGCCGGAGCGCAGCGCCTCGCAGACGAACGCCGAGGTGTAGCAGCCGAGCGCGAGGACGGCGAACACCTCGAAGGGCAGGACGAGTCCGAACCGGGGCAGGCCGAGCAGCACGGCGAAGAACAGCAGGGTGAGCGGGGTGTTGCGCAGCACGGTGACCCACATGGTGCCGAAGGCGCGCAGCGAGCCGACGGGCGCCACCCGGAAGGCCGCCGTCAGGAAGCCCAGCACGAGGGCCAGCACGGAGGCGTACACGGTGAGTTCGAGGGTGCCGAGGAAGCCCTCGCCGTAGAGCGCGAAGTTGTCTGTCAGTACGTGCATGCCGTCCTCGGTCAGCTCGCCGGGTGGCGGTCGATGGCGGGCGGGTGGGGCGCGGGGACTCCGGAGAGGCCGAGCGTGGCGTCGTACGCCTTCTTCCAGTCGCCGTCGCGCTCGCGCGCCCGCAGGGCGTCGTCGAGGGCGAGGCGCAGGGCGGTGTCACCGCGCGGGACGCCGATGCCGTAGGGCTCCTCGGAGAACGGTCTGCCGACGACCTTGAGTTCGCGGGGGGCCTTGGCCGCGTAGCCGATCAGGATGGCGTCGTCGGTGGTGACCGCGTCGACCTGGTAGGTGAGGAGGTTGTCGACGCAGACCGAGTAGGTGTCGTAGGCCACCAGGACCGCCTTCGGGTAGTCGGTCTTGAGGCGCTGGTAGGGCGTGGAGCCGGCCGCCGAGCAGACGCGTCTGCCGGCCAGGTCGCCGGGGCCGTGGATGTCGTCCTCGGCGCGGCGGACGAGCAGCGACTGCCCGGCCAGGTAGTAGGGGCCGGCGAAGCCGACCAGCTTCGCGCGGCCCGCGTTGATGGTGTAGGTGCCGACGTACAGGTCGATCTGGCCGTTCTGCAGGGCGGTTTCGCGGTTGGCGGAGGCGATCGTGCGGAAGCGGACGGACCGCGGCGGGAAGCCGAGGGAGGCGGACATCATCTTGGCGATCTCGATGTCGAACCCGGAGTAGGTGCCGGTGGCCGGGTCCTTCTCGCCGAGGTAGGGCTGGTCCTCCTTGACGCCGACGACGAGGTGGCCGCGCCGCTTCGCCCGCGTCCAGGTCGGGGAGGCGGGCAGGCGGACGTCCCGCGCCACCCGGTAGTGCGGCAGCCGCTCGGGTGCCGGGCCCTTGCCGGGTGGGCTGCCCTCCTTGCCGCAGGCGGCGGCGAGGCCGGCGGCGAGCAGGCAGGCGAGGGCGGCGCACAGGGCCCGGCGCGCCCGGGTGGTAGGGCACATGGGTCGCGGTCCCCCGGTCCGTGCGCGAGGATCCCGGCGAGGAAGTCCCTCGGGACATGCGGCTCGCCGCAGTACGTGGTGAGGTCCCGCGGTCCGGTCGACGGATCGACGGCCCTCCGCGGCCCCGCTCGGTTTCGGCTGTGTCGTGATCGCCGCAACCTATCCGGCGGGCAGCGCAGTTGAGGGACGACACGCACCTGCCGGGCATTAGCCGTATTTACGTCAGCGGGGGCCCGGGGGTCGTGGCCGGGCTCAGGTCTCGGCGATCCCGGCGTACAGCGGGGACAGGCCGGGGGCGCCGGTCGCGGCCCACTCCTGTCCGGCCGGCACCACCTCGACCGTGCGGCCGGAGGCGAGCCGTACGACGGGTTCGCCGTCGGACCGGATCCGCCAGCCGGCGCCGGGCACCGTGCGCACCACGACCGTGCCCAGGTACAGCCCGGCGTCGTGGCCCAGCCAGGGCAGCGTCTCGGGGTCGTCCCGCCAGCGCGGGACCATCTGGTCCAGGGCCTCCAGGGAGGCCGGGGTGTCGTCCAGGCGGACGCCCGCCCGGGCCGCCTGCGAGCGCAGCAGCTCGCACTCGGCCAGCAGCCCGGCGACCGCCCCGGGGTCGGCGAGGGCGGCCGCGTCACCGTTCTTCTTGTGCCGGGGGCCCAGGAACGGAAGGTGCATGGACCCAGCGTGGCATCACACGTCCAGGTCGACCACCACCGGCGCGTGGTCGGAGGCCCCCTTGCCCTTGCGCTCCTCGCGGTCGACGTAGGCGTCCTTCACGGCCCGCGCGAACGGCTCGTTGCCGTACACCAGGTCGATGCGCATGCCGCGGTTCTTCGGGAAGCAGAGCTGGCGGTAGTCCCAGTACGTGAACGGCCGGTCGTACTTCAGCGGGCGGGGCACCACGTCGCTCAGACCCGCCTCGCGCAGGGAGGCGAGCGCGGCGCGCTCGGCGGGCGTGACGTGGGTGGAGCCCTCGAAGGCCGCCGGGTCGTGGACGTCCTCGTCGGCCGGCGCCACGTTGTAGTCCCCCAGGACCGCGAACGGGCGGGCGCCCTGGGCGTCGCCGTGCACGGCGGCCTTCAGAGCCTCGAACCACTGGAGCTTGTACGCGTAGTGCGGGTGGCCGACCTCGCGGCCGTTCGGCACGTACACCGACCAGACGCGGACCGGGCCGCAGGTCGCCGAGACGGCGCGCGGCTCGGTCACGCCCTCGTACCCCGGGTCGCCGGGCAGGCCCTTGACCACGTCCTCCAGACCGACCCGGGAGAGCACCGCCACGCCGTTCCACCGGCCGGTGGCGTGCACCGCCGACTCGTACCCCAGCTCGCGCAGCTGGCCGGACGGGAACTGCTCCTCCGCGACCTTGGCCTCCTGGAGGCAGAGCACGTCGGTGCCGCTGCTCTCCAGCCAGGCCAGCAGGCGCGGCAGGCGGGCGGTGATCGAGTTCACGTTCCAGGTGGCGATGCGCATGTCTCACAACCTACCCGGCACCACCGACAACACCGCTCCCCCGCCGTCTCAGACCTCCGCCGACGCGCCGGGCGCGAGCCGCCGGTGGTCGGTGCCGCCCAGGCGGCCGAGGTGACCGTCGTAGATCGGCCGGGCGAGGTCGGTGAGCAGGGCGTCGTGGACGTCGTAGGCCCGCCGCGGGCCGACCTCGCGGACGTAGTCGATGACCTCGGCGATCTTGTTCCAGGGAGCCATCACCGGCACCATCAGCGTCTCCACCGGCCGGCCGGGCACGGTCAGGGCGTCGCCGGGGTGGAAGACCTTGCCGTCGTCGATCAGATAGCCGACGTTGGTGACGCGCGGCAGGTCCGGGTGGATCACCGCGTGCAGCTCGCCGTGCACCTGCACGTCGAAGCCGGCGGCGGTGAAGGTGTCGCCGTGGCCGACGGTGTGCACCCGGCCCGGGAAGGCGGCCGCGATCCGCTCGGCGACCGACTTCAGCGTCCAGATCTCCGCGGCCGGGTTGTCCTCCAGGGCGGCCCGCAGCCGGGACTCGTCGAAGTGGTCCGGGTGCTCGTGCGTGACCAGGACGGCGTCCGCGCCGAGCGCCGCGTCCTCCTCGGAGAACCCGCCCGGGTCGATGACGAGCGTCCGTCCCTCCTTGTCGAGGCGGACGCAGGCGTGGGACTTCTTCGTGAGCTTCATGGCTCCCATCCTGACGCCTGCGGCCGCCTCCCGGGGCGCTACCCGGCGGGCGTGGTCTCCTCCTGGATGACCTGCTGGGCCACCCGGAACGCGCTGCTCGCGGCGGGCGCCCCGCAGTAGACGGCCGTCTGGAGCAGCACCTCGGCGATCTCGGCCGGGGTCAGCCCGTTGCGCAGGGCGGCCCGGGTGTGCGCGGCCAGCTCCTCCAGGTGGCCGCCGGCGGCCAGCGCGGTCAGCGCGACACAGCTGCGGGTGCGGCGGTCCAGGCCCGGCCGGTCCCAGATCTCGCCCCAGGCGTAGCGGGTGACGAACTCCTGGAAGTCCCCGGAGAACGGGCCGGCCTCCTCCAGGGTCCGGTCCACGTGCGCGTCGCCGAGCACCTCGCGGCGGATCTTCAGCCCGGTCGCGTACCGGTCGGGCTGCACGCCGGGCTGTGCCGGTACGGCCGCCGGGGCGATCTCGGCGACCGGGGCGGGCTGCGGCGGCGCGGCCTGGGCGGGCACGGCGGCGGAGGCGGGGGCGGCGGCCGGCAGGGCGGTCTGGCCGGTGTCGAAGGGCTGCTGCCAGGCGGTGGAGAAGTGGTGGACGAGCAGGTCGGTGACGGCGGCGGGCTGCTCGACCGGCACCAGGTGGGAGGCGCCGGGGACGACCGCGAGCCGGGCGTCCGGGATGCCGGCGACCAGGGTGCGGGCCTCGGCGGGGCCGGTGACCTGGTCGTCGGAGCCGACCAGCACCAGCGTCGGCACGCCGACCCGGCCCAGCTCGGGCCGTACGTCGAAGCCGGCCAGGGCCTCGCAGGCGGCGATGTAGCAGCCCGGGTCGGTGGTGCGGACCATCTGCACGGCCCACTCGGTGATCGCGGGCTGCGCGGCGGCGAACCCGCCGGTGAACCAGCGGTCGGGCGCGGTCCGGGCGATCGGGTCGAGCCCGTTGGTCCGGACCACCACCCCGCGCTGGCGGAACTCGTCGGGGGTGCCGAACCGGGGCGAGGCCGCGACCAGCGCCAGCGAGGCGAGCCGCTCGGGGTGGCGCAGGGCCAGCTCGATGCCGATGGCGCCGCCCAGCGCGCAGCCCGCGTAGCCGAAGCGCTGCACGCCGAGCGCGTCCAGCGTGGCCAGCAGCCGGGCGGTGAGGTCGGCGACGGAGCCGGCGGGATGCGCGGGGGCGCCGCCGTGCCCGGGCAGATCGAACCGGAAGACCCGCCACTGCCCGGCCAGCTCCGGCACCTGACGGTCCCACATGTGCCATGTGGTACCCAGTGAGGGACCCAAGAGCAGGACCGGAGCGTCTTCGGGCCCGTCGAAGCGGTATTGCAGGGTGTTCGGTGGTGTCTCACTCACGCCCCAGACCCTCTCACGTCTCAGGAGATCCCACACGGCCAGGGCGACCTGGCGGCTTGCCCCTCGGAGGGCGGCACGCCCGGCACTGCGGAGACTCGCGGGTCCACGTACGAGTTCTTCGGTGTGCACGCCTGACCGTGGGGACAGCGCGTCCTCCCGGCTCGCGCACCCTCCCGGTCTCTGGCCTGGCCTCTGAACTCCGGCTTCCCGACAGTCCGGTTTGCAGCAAAGCGTGTAGTGCCGTCCCCAGGGATCGGCATGAGGAACGCTCGACCGGCTCCCCCCCGCCCTGAAGTTGGCTGCTCTCCAGGGTGTGACGCTCCGTAGGCAGGTAAGGAGGGAGGAGCGAGAGGAAGACGACAGCGGTCTTCAGCTGACCAGAGGGGGCTCCGTGTTCGAGGCGCAAGACATCAGGGAATGGCGAGGCCACGACGTGGTCGACCACGAGCGGCACAAGATCGGCGTCCTGGAGGCGGTCTATGTCGACACGGCCACAGACCAGCCCGCGTTCGCGACGGTGACGGTCGGCCTGCCGACCCGGCACCGGCTGGTGTTCGTCCCTCTCGGCGACGCGACGGTCGGTCCCGGTTATCTGAAGGTCGCCTACGACAAGAAGCAGGTCAAGGAAGCGCCCTCGATCGGCACGGACGGCGAACTGCTCGCGGAGGACGAGAAGACAGTCTTCGCGCACTACGAGCTCGCCTACCGAACGGGTGCGGGCGGCGAACGTCGCCTCGCCCGTCGCTGATGTCCTCACCAGCGTCCCCCACCATGAGGTGACACCAATGGCTCTCTTCCTCCTGCTGCTCATTGTGGCCATCGTGCTCGGCATCATCGGTGTGGTGGCGAAGGGCCTGTTCTACCTTTTGATCATCGGCGTGGTGGTTCTGGTCGCCGACCTCGTCCTCCTCGGCCTACGCCTGGGCCGCCGCCGCAGGCGCCTCCCCCGGTGACGCGGTCCCCGGGCAAGCGCCCCCACGGGCCGCCCGCCCGGGGACCGGACGTAGCGTGGTGACGGAGCAGTCGTCGAGTCATCGCCCAGGAGTCGTCCGCCCCGTCCGCGACGGGGCGGAGGCGTCGGAGAGGTTGGCGCCGGTGTCGGCGTCCCGCGCGGAGTGGCCGACGCCGTGCCAGTCCAGGCACATGACGGTCGCGTCGTCCTGCAGGTGGCCGTGGTTGGCGTCGACGATCGCCGCGATGAGGGTGCGGGCAGCCTCACGGGGATGCAGATCGCGAGTGCGCACGATCAGGTCGGACAGATCGACGCTGTTGGCGTTGCCCTCCAGCATGCCGTCGGTCAGCATCACCAGCCGGTCGCCCGGCAGCAGGTTCAGCGACTGGACCCGGTAGGTATGAGGGACCTGGAAACCGAACGGCATATCGATCTTCGGAGAGATCTCCCGCACCTGGCCGTCCCGCATCCGCAGCGGCCAGGGGTGCCCGGCGTTGACGAACTCGGTCGTGCCGTCGACCAGGCTGATGCGCAGGAGCTGGCCGGTGACGTAGCCCTTGTGGCCGTGCTCGCGCATGGCCTGGTCGGCCTGGCGGGCCTGTTCGGCGAGGTCGCCGCTGGCCCGCCGGGCCCGGCGCAAGGCGCCCACCGCAAGCGTGGCCAGCAGCGCGGCAGCGACATCGTGCCCCATGGCATCGGTGACGGAGAGCTGGACGGTGTTCCGGTCGATCACGTAGTCGAAGGTGTCTCCCCCGACGTGGTCGGCCGGCTCCAGCGCTCCGGCCACCGCGAACTGCGCCGCCTCGCACGCCAGCGACGCCGGGAGCAACCGGTGCTGGATCTCCGCTGCCAGGCTCAGCGGCTTGGTGCGGCGACCCCACTGGTACACGTCAGTGAACGACCGATTCGCGATGACGATGTATGCCAGGGCGTGCGCGGTCTCGCCGATCTCCCGCATCACCTCCGCGTCCGGCGTCGCGGGCAGGAAGAGTTCGAGGAGCCCGATGGCGTCCCCGCGGTTGGTCACCGGGGCGACGATCCGCACCAGCGCGCCCTCCCCCTTGTCCTCCATGCTCGGCCGCTGGGTACGGATCACGTCGTCGTACAGCGTGCCCCGCAGCATGATGCGCCGGGCGGGTTCATCGGTATCGATGCTGCCCGCGGCCCCCAACCGTACGACCGAGCTACCGGTGAAGTCGGTGATGAGGAACGACACCGAAGCGGCCCCGAGGCGCTCCTTGAGCATGCCCGCGACCACGTCGAGCGACTCCACAGGTGCCGCGGACTCCGCTGCAGCCAGAGTCTCCGCCAAGGTTATCGCCCTGCCCCGGCCACCCCCGTTCGCGGGAGTACGGGTGGTCAGCCCACCGTCCTCGTCAGGCCCGCGCACGGTCACGGTGACTCCTCGCTGCTCGCTACTGCTCAGGGCTCCGGCCCGGGGATGCGAGGGGCTGGCGTCAAGCCTGGTGACCGGTAGATGTCATTGCACCACAGAGCCACTGAACGGATGCACCTGCCGGTCAGCTGTTCGACCGGTGGCTGGAGTGCCGAGGGACTGCGCTCGGAGTTCTGATCCGGTGGCGATCTCCCCGGGACGCACCGAACACAGGCGACTCACCGTGCTTGAACGCCCGGGGAGTTTGCGTCGGCGACCGCCCGGCCCGTCGCGGTCCAGCACGCGGCGGCGTGGGCGATGAGCGGCGGACCGGAACACTGTCGCGGGGTCAGTAGGTGGCGAGGGAGATGGCGGTGTAGTGCGCGGTGATGGCCACCACGGTCAGCGCGTGGAAGACCTCGTGGAAGCCGAACCAGCGGGGTGCGGGGTCGGGCCGCTGGAGGGCGTAGACCACCGCGCCCGCGCTGTGGAGGAGACCGCCGCCCACGATCAGGACCACTACGGCCGCTCCGCCGGCGTGCAGGAAGTCGGGCAGGTAGCTCACGGGCGCCCACCCGAGGGCCAGGTAACGCAGACGCTACACGCACACATACCGCGTCACCATAGGAAGTGATCACACCGCACACCGAGACCGTACGTGTGGTGCCCGTCGACGCTGACGGGCACGCTCACCTCACGCTGCTGCGGTCGGATTCGCCGATTCGGTGGCGTGGCGGTATTCGGCGTTGAGGCGCTGGGCTTCCTCGAGTTGGTCCTCGAGGATGACGATGCGGCAGGCGGCCTCGATGGGAGTCCCGTGGTCGACGAGTTCCCGGGCGCGGGCGGCGATACGTAGCTGGTAGCGGGAGTAGCGGCGGTGGCCGCCTGCGGAGCGGAGTGGGGTAGGCGGTGTTCGCCGACAGCGCGCAGGAAGCTCTGTGTGGTGCCGAGCAGTTCGGCGGCTCGGCCCATGGTGTAGGCGGGGTAGTCGTCGTCATCGAGACGGCCGAACGTGTCGTCTGCTGTCATCTCACCTCTCTGTGGAACGCGTGGAGGGGCCCTGGCGCCGTACTGGCACCAGGGCCCCGAAGGAACTGCTACACCATCTGCCGGCACTGATACTGCGCCGGCCCTCTGTTTCCGCAGACCCGACCGAGAAGCCGTCGGGGGCGCGGGGATCGCGGTTGCCTGACCGGAGACCACCTCACTATCGATGTCCTGCGGTACCCGGAGCCAAGGCTTGCGCCCGGGCGATCCTGATGGCGCTCGGCTCCTCCGTTCTCCCTCTTGATCAACTACTCACTAACGGAAACTGCGAACTGCTGGTACCGCAAACTGCTGGTGGCCTCGAACAGCGCCACCCTTCGGCAGTCGACCCCGTCGCCCGTCCTGCGTCTGCTCTGGCTTGGGACCCACTGCCGAACCTCCCGGTGCGCGCGCCCGCAGCCGACGCCTTCACCGAGGCACTGCTCACCGACTTCACTGCCGGGTACTGCGAACTTTCACTTGCGGGTACTGCCACTGCTGTACTGCTCATGGCGGCCCCTGATCACTGCGGGCCACCCGGTCCGGTCGTCAGTCCCGTCGCCGTCCTGCAACCGCTCTGGCTTCGGAACTCCACCACCGCACCGTCCTGCTAACTGCAACTGCGTACTACTGCCCGGCAGTTCATCTCTGCCGGGCCTCGCTCGATCTCGGCTACGAGAGAAACATAACCACACCGACACCCCGAAGTCTACTCTGGCTGGCATAGATTTCCGTGCGCTCGAAGACAAGGAGAACTCCACCGGCCGGGACGGATGCCCCGCAGGTCGGCCATTGACGAGCGTGGCAGAAGGCGCGGCAGGAGGCCCCGCGTCGCCCTCGACGATCCCGTCATGAGCGCCTTCCTTGCCCGTAGCGTCAGCGGTCAAGCAGCCGGATGACCGACAAACATGGTCCGCCTCATGTCGCAGCCTGACGAGTTGCTCACTGACGTCGGCGCCCCGGGTGGAGTGCGACCAGACCGATCGGAGTCCCTGACCGTGGTCACCGGTGGCGCTGTCATCACCGGTCGACTGGCTCTCGCGGCCACGTGAAGGCAGAGGGGGTCGGATGTGCAGAGGAGGTCGGATGTACTGACGGATTTCGCCCGCTTGGACGAAACCACCGCCGTCTTCGGCTCCCCCGCGAAGCAAGGACGGGCGGCCCACGCGCACTTCATGCCGCCCGGATCCCGCAGGGCACCCTGGGGGTCCCGAGACGGGGTGGGCGATACCGCGTTGCGATCGAGGAAGTCGGCGCCTGGACCGTGGGCGACTTCAGCTGTTCCGGCCACTGAGCGACGGCGACGGGAACCCGCTGCACGCAGTGTGGGCCCGACCGGCGTACCGGTCGGGCCCACACTGCTGGTCAGGCGACGGCTCGTGTCGTATACCCGGTCAGACCGTGACGGGGGTGCCGAGCATCGCGGAAGCGTGCCGCATCGGGCTGAGAATGCCCGGGGGCACTGCCTTGGGAACGGCGCGGCAGGTGAAGCCGAGCCGAGCCATGGCCCGCAGGACCTCGGCGGCGCTGAAGTCACGGCGGTCCTGGCGCGTGATGACCTGGCCGACCTGCTTGAGGGGGTAGTGGCGGCGGCCGATGATCACCGAGTCGCCGGTGACCGGTTCGGGCTTGATGCCCTTCATCGATTCCAGCACGCCGCCCTTGGTGAGGTCGAAGGGGAAGCGGGCGATGACGCAGCGCATGTGGCCTCACAGAGAGAAGGAAAGAACGGTCCGACCCGGGGCGAGGCGTTTCAGCGGGAGAGGGCGAGGATGCCCAGGGCGCTGCCTTGCTCCTCGACCACCGGCAGGACACCGAGCCGACGGGTGCGCATCGCGTGCTCGGCTTCGGCGATCGTGGTCACGGGTGAGGTGGACGATCCGTGGTCGCCGAGGATGTCGCGCAGGCGCACACGGTCCGTGTAGTCGGAGCTGCCACGGACGGCGGCGAGTTCGGTACGGGTGACCAGGCCGGTGCACTGACCGTCCTGGTCGCAGACGACCAGTCGGGCCGTGCGCGCGGCAGCCATGACGGCCAGCGCCACCTCGACGCTCATGTCGTCACAGACCTGCGGTCCGGCCGGGTCCATGACCTCGGTCATCGTCGTGTGCACGGGGTTGGTGTCCGCCGGGCGGGGCTGCGTCTGAAGGATCGTCAAGGGTGCCTCCTGCAGAGATGGGCCGGCTTCCTGATCACGGAAGTTCTAGGCCACCGCGCCGAAGCCGGACTGGCGTACCGGGGTGCGCCTGGTCGCCGAGGCGGGGCGGCGGCGGCCTCGGGAGGTGGCGCTGCGCTTGGGGCGTTCGACCACCGGTGCGGTGATGACGACCGGGATGCCGGACGGGGTCTGGGCGCCGGTGATCCGGCTCAGGGCCTCGTCGCCCGAGCGGACCTGGGTGGTCTGCGGCCGGATTCCGGCGTCCGACATGAGACGGACCATGCCTCGGCGCTGGTTCGGCGTGACCAGGGTGACGACGCTGCCGGACTCGCCGGCACGAGCGGTACGGCCGCCGCGGTGGAGGTAGTCCTTGTGGTCGGTCGGCGGATCGACGTTGACGACCAGGTCGAGGTTGTCGACGTGGATGCCGCGCGCCGCGACGTTGGTCGCCACCAGCACGGTGACGTGTCCCGTCTTGAACTGCGCCAGCGTGCGGGTGCGCTGCGGCTGCGACTTGCCGCCGTGCAGCGCAGCGGCCCGCACCCCGCTGTTGAGCAGGTCCTGGGTCAGCCGGTCCACGGCGTGCTTGGTGTCCAGGAACATGATCACGCGACCGTCGCGGGCAGCGATCTCGGTCGTGGCGGCGTGCTTGTCGGCGCCGTGGACGTGCAGGATGTGATGCTCCATCGTCGTGACCGCACCGGCCGACGGGTCGACCGAATGCACGACGGGATCGGTCAGATAGCGGCGCACCAGAAGGTCGACGTTGCGGTCCAAGGTGGCGGAGAACAGCATGCGCTGTCCCTCCGGGCGCACCTGGTCGAGCAGCGCGGTGACCTGGGGCATGAAGCCCATGTCGGCCATCTGGTCAGCCTCGTCCAGCACCGTGATGCCCACGTGGTTCAGCCGGCATTCACCGCGGTCGATGAGGTCCTTGAGCCGCCCCGGCGTCGCGACGACGACCTCGGCGCCGCCGCGCAGCGCACTGGCCTGCCGGCCAATCGACATGCCGCCTACCACCGTGGCCAGCCGCAGCCGCACGGAGCGGGCGTACGGGGTCAGCGCGTCCGTCACCTGTTGTGCCAGCTCACGCGTGGGTACGAGGATCAGTCCCAGCGGCTGGCGAGGCTCGGCACGCTGTCCGGCGGTGCGGGCGAGCAGGGCGAGACCGAAGGCCAGGGTCTTGCCGGACCCGGTGCGGCCGCGGCCCAGGACGTCACGGCCCGCCAAGGAGTTCGGCAGCGTCGCGCCCTGGATCGGGAACGGTGCGGTCACACCCTGCCTGCCGAGTTCGGCCAGCAGTTGCTCGGGCATGTCGAGATCGGCGAAGTCCTCAACTGCCGGCAGTGCGGGGGTGATCGTCCTGGGCAGCGCGAACTCACCCTGCACTGCGGCCGGCCGACGGCCGTAACCGCCGGAGCGAACGGGCCTGCCGGTACGACGCGGTGCCTGCGAGCCGTAGCCGCCTCCCCTTCCGGAGTCGGCACTGCCGTCACGGGAGCGGGCGGGGCGGTCGTTCGTGTACGTGCGGTTCATGCGGAACCTTCCTCGATGTGGCACATATCAAGGAATTCCCACCGCGATAAATGGCATGGAGAATTACAAGTATGGACCGGTGGCAAAAGAAAGCAGAGCCGGCCGGCGGATACATCCGTGGGCGCGGGTGCTGAAATGGGTGACGCGCTGGGGACCTTGCGATCCGGGCGCCGGCTGCGGTGCAGCGCTTCAGGATGCGTTTGCGTCCTGCGGGAGGAACCGCTTGTGGTGGTACTGCGGATTCCTCCGGGGCGTCCCGCGGGTGAAAGCCGCTGCGGGATACGCGTGCAGCTGGGGCCCCCACCCCGAAGGATGCGGGCCCCAGCTGCGGATTGCGCGTGAGCGTCAGGCCGGAACGATGTTCTCGGCCGTCGGGCCCTTCTGGCCCTGCGCGATGTCGAAGTTCACCTTCTGGCCTTCGAGCAGCTCACGGAAGCCCTGTGCGGCGATGTTCGAGTAGTGGGCGAACACGTCGGCGCCGCCACCGTCCTGCTCGATGAAGCCGAAGCCCTTTTCTGCGTTGAACCACTTCACGGTACCAGCAGCCATGTCATATCTCCTTTGGGGCAGTGCATCGGCTTCCGCACCACGCGGACGCCGTGTCGCCGCGATGATTACCCCGCCCGGAAATGACCGGAAATACAAAAGTGCTCCCGACCGGCAGAAGCCCGGTGGGCGCACTTGAAGTTTTGGGAACCACAACTGCAACTGAGATAGACAGTAGCACGCCGGAGCGGTCCGTGTGCGTTGGATAATTCCACTCCTCTTCTCGTGACAAAAACTCCCGCCGCACGGCCCCCCAAAATCTGATCCCTGGGGAACAGATATTGATTCCCTCGGAGTGTGACGTCTCGGGAAGAGTTGTATGCAGCTTCCCATAGGACGCCGGGAGGCTGCCCGGCAGGCGCTCTGCCCGGGGACGGGTGTCCCGTTCGACACGCAGCCGGCCCAGCCACCCTCTGCTGGTCAGCGCCATCGGTACGGTCAACCGCTCAGTGATTCCTCGGCGTCCCGGCGCGTCGGCCAGTCGTCCCGTCGCTCCCGGGCCACCTCCGCACGGCTGCCGGCCCGCTCTCCGGGTAGGGAGACCGACGGTGTGAGGGCCGGTGCGGGGGTGGCGGGCTCGGGGATCACGGCGCTGGTGGACAGCGCGGGGCGCCTGGTGGTCCGGTGCATGCGCCGTCCGGCGGACTCGCCGTCGTTTTCCCCACTCTGGTGCTCGAAGAAGCGGAGCATCTCCACAGGGAACGGCATCACGAGGGTGCTGTTCTTCTCGGCGGAGACGTCCACCACGGTCTGCAGCAGCCGCAGTTGGAGTGCTCCGGGGGTGTCGGCCATCGTCGCGGCGGCGTCGGTCAGCCGCTGGGACGCCTGGAACTCTCCGTCGGCCGCGATGACCCGCGCGCGGCGTTCCCGCTCGGCTTCGGCCTGCTTGGACATGGAGCGCATCATGGACTCCGGAAGGGCGATGTCCTTGATCTCGACGCGCTCGATGCGCAGCCCCCAGGGCTCCTCGGTGGGGGCGTCCATCACCTTCTTGAGTTCCGCGTTGATGTGGTCACGGTCGGAGAGCAGCGTGTCCAGGTCAGCCCTGCCGATGACCGAGCGCAGCGATGTCTGGGCGATCTGGGAGACGGCGGCAGGATAGTTGCGCACGTTCACCAGGGCCTTGACGGGGTCAATGACCTTGAAGTAGACGACCGCGTCGACGGTGAGCGTCACGTTGTCGGCGGTGATGGACCCCTGTGGCGGGATGCCGAGGACCTCGGTCTGCACGGATACCTTCCGCATCCGGTCCCCGATCGGCCGGATGACACGCAGGCCCGGCCCGCGGATGTCCGGCAGCAGCCGCCCGAAACGGAACACCACGCCCTTCTCGTACTGCTGGACGTTGCGCACGCTCAGGGCGAGCAGGACGAACCCGGCCACGGCACACACCACCAGCACGGTGATCAGAACACCCATGGTTCTCACTTTCCTTACGTCGATGACGGTCCCGGACCCGAGCGGTCCGGGAAGCACATGTCGCGGGAGGACCCCGGCCTGTCGTCCGAGGTGCGGCCGGGGTTCCGGGCTGCTGCTGAGACTCTGGTGTGTCGGCCCGGCTCAGCCGGGAGCGCTCTGCTGTACGCCGGTCCGGGCTCCGCCGGCTGTGGCCCCGGTGGCCGCTGGGGTGCGCACGACCCTCACCTCGCCGTCGGCGGAGCGGAAACGGCCGGGATCTGCGGGCGCGCCGCGGGATCGCGGACTTCGTGGTCTTCCTCGGAGTCCCAGGCCGCCTGAACGGCCGAGTCGGTCTCCGACATCGTGCGCAGGAACGCCGCCTCCGCCATCAACCGGTTCACGTGCGAGGTGCGCAGGCAGTCTCTGCCGGCGGCCATCAGCCAGAGGGCCGAGACCGGGGTCGGCTGCACCTGCCCACCGAAGGGCCCAGCACCCGGGGCGGCCGACCAGTACGCGCGGTTCGACAGGCCCCCGGTGATCAGCCCCGACAGCGGGTCGGGCACGGCCGCCGGCGAGGAACCGAGGAGAGCGCAAGAGATCCGGAGTGACGTAGAGCAGGGCGTACTTCCGGGGATCGGCGTGGGGGAAACGGTCGCAGTCATGACGCGGACCCTGCTCCGGGCCGGCCAGAACCAGCCCGGCGTAATCAAATCGCCGAAAGTGACAGCGACTGGAAGCCGGTGCACGAAATACCCTCGGTAACACCAGCGTACTCCGTCGACGGTCCGAGCGGACGCCCGTCCGGGTAGCGCGGCCGGTCCAGGGCCGGGCACGTGGAGCCTCCCCAGCCGGGTCCGGTGACAACACCCCCAGGCCCGTACCCAGAGTGCGGACCCGGGGGTGGTCCGAAGGCCACAGTCAACGGACTGTGGCTTCCCAGCCCACTCTGTCCTGCACGACGGCGGCCATACTCTCCACAAGCCGCCCGGCCTCCGCGTCCGTGGCGGCGGGCGGCACCACCAGCAGGTCCCACCGGCCGCGGCCGGGCGCCAGCAGGCAGACGGTGGACGGGGAGCGCTGGGTGGTCGTCCGGCGCAGGCCTACGACCTGGTTGGCGACGAGCAGCCGGCCCGGGAACGGGGACCATACGGCCTCATCCACGAGGACGCTGGTGACCTGTCTCCAGGCGTGCGGCAGGACGTCCAGCAGCCGAAGGGCAGAGCGAGGGTGAGCACACACAGGGCCGTGAAGGCCCGGGACACGGCCCGGATGCCACGGTCGGCCAGCAGATCGGGAGCGATGGGGTCCCCCCGCGCGAGCGAAGCCGAGTGTGGGGGGGGCGTCGCGGACGTGCGGTCGTTGCGGTACAACCAGCCGCCGTGGGCATCCACAGTTCCCGCAGCTGGCCGCATACAGACGTGCCGTAGCGCTACGGAGAGCTCGGTGACGACAGTGCGGCCGGAGTCTTGGGCTGCGCCGCTTCGACGTGGGTGCGTAACGGCATCGCTGAGAGCGGATGCGAGTCGCACGGACGGTGGATACGGGAGCTACAGGGGCTTGGGCTGGTGAGACGTGGAGAGTGGGCGGCAGGGCCGTCAGGCGGTCTCGCCATGGTGGGTGCGATCGGCGGCCGGTCTGCTCGAGTCGAGCCAGGAGCCGAGCGGACCGGCGGCACGCGAGGCGTCCAGTGTGAGGTGCAGCCGCGTCCCGGTTCCCGAGTGGCCGGGATAGCTGCGCTGTTCATCGCCGGCGAACAGCAGCCGGAGCGCGTCCGCGACGCGTCGGGACGCTTCGGGGTCCGCGGAGACCAGGCGGCCCTCCACCCGGCCCTGCCCGCTCGGTTCGTGCTCGGCCTCGCGACGGGCGCGCAGGAGCGTGTGGTCAGAGCCAGTCCCAGTGCTTGAAAGCGAAGTACAGCGTCAGAGAGACGACGACGATGACGGTGCTGGAGACGATGAACCCCGACTGGTGTGCGAAGCCGGGGTAGGGAAGGTTCTGTCCGTAGAAGCCGGTGATCGCCGTGGGCACGGCGATGATCGCGGCCCAGCTCGTCACCTTCTTCATGATCAGGTTCATCCGGTTCGCCTGCACCGACAGGTTGGTCTCCATCACCGAGGCCACCAGGTCGCGCAGCGACTCCGTCCACTCGCCGGCACGCAGCACGTGGTCGTACACGTCTCGGTAGTACGGCAGCAAGGGCCCGTCGACGACGTCGAGGTCGGGGCGCATGAGAGCGTTGACGACCTCCCGCATGGGCAGGACCACGCGGCGGAGCCGGACCAGTGATTTCCGCAGGGCGTAGGACTGGCGCTGTACGGTCTGGATCTGCCGGCCGCCTTCGGCGAAGAGCAGATCGTCCAGTTCCTCGATACGTTCGTCGAGTCGCCGTACCGCGGCGAAGTGCCCGTCGACGACATGGTCGAGCAGGCCGTGGAGCAGAAAGGCGACCCCGTGCGCTGCCAGAGCCGGGGTGCGGTCCCAGCGGGCGACCAGTTCGTCGAGGGGGAACGCGGCGTCCTTGCGGACCGTGATCAGTGCCTGCGGCGTGAGGATGACCGCGAGCTCGCTCATCGTCAGTACCGCACTGTCCGGGTCGACGGCGACCGCGTAGACGCTGAGGAAGTGATGGGTGCGGTAGGTGTCGAGTTTCGCCCGTTGCCCCTCGTGCAGCGCGTCCTCGAGAGCGAGTTCGTGGAGACCGAGTTCCTCGCCGACCGCTGTGAATTCGGCGCGGTCCGGGCGGTACAGGTCCAACCACACGGTCGCAGAAGGGTCCGCCAGATGCCGGGAGATGTCCCGGACCGGGAAGTCCTCCTCGACCAGGGAGCCGTCGCGGTACAGCCGGGTACGGGCCATGTCGCGCACCCTAACGGCACCGGCGGAGCTTCGGCGGACGCCACCACCGGGCATCCACTCCCACGGGCGGCACCGCCTCGATCCTTGAAGGGCACCGCCCGGCACATACAGCCCTACGGGCGTCCCCGAAGCTCCAGAAGTCATTCCTCGGGCTCGTGGCGTTCCCTGCCGCTCCGAGGGCCCTCCACGGGGACCGTGTATGCCTGGTGGGTGCCGGTGTCGATGAGGATCTGTGCGGCCTCGGTGACGTTGGCGGCCCGGACAGCCCTGGCCATCGCGGCACGGGCGGCCTCGACTGTCGCGTGCGGCGGGACCACGAGAAGGGAGAAGTGGTCCTGGTCGCCCCGAGTGATCAGGACGGTGTCGTCACCCACCGGAAAGGAGTCGATACGGACGACCTGGTCGCCGATCACCAGGCGCGTGGGAAGTCCATTCCAAGCGGTGGCGTCCAGACCGACGCGTGTAATGGGGCCGAGGTGCACGGTCAGCGCGTGGACGAGGTCGGGCAGCTCAGCACCGATGTCGCGGGAACGCGGCCACCACGCACCGTCGAGGTTGCCTTCCCGGGACCGTGTCGTCTCCAGCCGCAGAAGGACCGTCCCGGGTGTCGCGGCCCGGTGGATCGCGTCCGGCAGGAGCCCGGGGGCGCGAGGGGTGTCGGATTCGTTCATGGCGTGTCCGCCTGTCTGCGGGAAACGGTGCCGCCGCCGAAACGCGGGACTTCGTCCTCTCACCGTAAGCCGTGCCCCGCCGCAGCAGCTGCGCCGACGGTTCCGTGCCTCGTTGCCTATCGGTGAAATGCCTGCTCACGCGCACGTCCCGGGACCTCCGCAGCGGCGTAGAGTGAAAGCACCGGGAGTACTTCGCACACCGGCCGCCGTGTCGGTGTCGTTCTCGGCGAGCAACAACACCGGCCTCCGCGAGGAGGCTCGGGGACAGGTCCGCGTCATGACCGCGACCATCGAACCCACGATCATTCAAGAGCGCCTGCTGTCGGTGCCGGCCCGGCTGTCTCTGGCCCCGACCGGCTCCGCTCCAGGTCTCCTGGACGGTGCCTGGTGGCCCCGCTCCCGTGATCTTCTGCGCGAAATCCCCACTCTGACAGACGCGCTGGACTCGTGCTGGGGCCGGATCACCCACGTCACCGTGAACCCGACCCACTGGCCCGTCATCCCGCGCAAGGTCCCCGTCACGGGGCACACGGTGCGTGTCGGCTGGTTCGCCGCCGAGCAGGACCCGAACAAGGTGATCCTCCTTTCGTACACGGTGGGCCGCCTGGACCTGCTGGTGATCCCTCCGGAGACGGACCCGGCCGCCGCCGCCCGGCTGATGGCAGCGGCAGCCGTTCCGAGAGGACTCCGCACCGCCAGCGGTCTGATGGCCGACGAGACCGTCAGCCGTGACGCGACAGATGCTCAGAGCCGGGAAGAGGAATGGGAGACCGACGGCGGAGCCGCTTCGACGGCAGGAGCCGCGATCGGGATCTTCACCTCCGCCCTGAGGAGGTGAAGACGTGGAGACGGCCGTCACTGTCGCCGTGATCCTCTTCGTAATCATCGCGGGCATGTTCCTGATCCACCGGCTCAACGCACAGCACGCCGAAAGGATCGGGGCGTTCCGCTACAGCGATGCCCTACCGGGAATCCGTCGGCGGACCCGTAAGAGCCCCCGTGCCACCGTGCCGAACGGCCCTCCGGCCGACACCACACGCCGTGAGCACCGACAGGAGAGCCGCTGATGCCGCAGACCTGGTTCCAGCCACGGGTTGGTGTGGGGCGGCGGCCGTCACACCCACCGGCTCAGGGCTGCGGCCGGCCGCATGACGGCCATGTCCTGCCATATGACCGAAAGGGGATCCTGGGCATACCCTGGTGAGTGGGCCGGCGCACTCTCACGTGCAACGACCCGGAAGGGCGGCCCCGGTGTGTATACGCCGGGGCCGTTGCGTCACCACCGCCACATGCCACGGAGAGAAGGTGGTGATCCACTCGGCCGATCTTCGCGAGTGACGAAGCTGAGACGAACGCCGACCCGCAGTGCCGGGAGATAAGTCCGCCGTGCACGTTGACGGCGGACAACGCGTTGCCCGCAGCCAACGCCCGGAGCGTCACAGGGACAGGCCGCATGAGACGCCGACCGCATCGTGCCCGACAGCGCAACCGATCTCACGACGAGCCGCGCCGGAGCGCTCCGGTGCGGCTCGTCGTCTCACGGCTCCGCTCAGGGTCCCGTCAGGACGGACCCCGGCGGGGCCTCGCCGTATCACTCGCCTGTCACACAGCCATCACCAACTGGGCGGCCCCTCCTGGACCAGGAGGACCTGACCCGCGATTTCATGCCCACGCTGGACTGAGATAGACGTCCCTGGACGGTCCCTACAACCTGTGCCACGTGGTAGCCAGTGAGGGACCCAAGAGCAGTGTCTCACTCACGCCCCAGACCTCTCACGTCTCAGGAGATCCCACACGGCCAGGGCGACCTGGCGGCTTGCCCCTCGGAGGGCGGCACGCCCGGCACCGCGGAGACCTTCGCGGGTCCACGGCTCGGAGGCCAGGCCAGAGATCGGGAGGACACGGACGCACTGCCCCGGCGGTCAGGCGTGCGCACACGGCGAACAAGCTCTGTCTTCCCCCGCACGAGGGGAGACGCTGGCCGCGGTTTGACCACCCTCCCCGCCGCCATCGCTGGTCCAGACCAGCAGCCCGGACTCGCCCGACCTGCGAGCTGGTGAAGACGCGTGGTTCCGGCCATATCGAGGTGCGTTGGTACCGGCGACTTGTGCAGACTCCACGCATGGCTGCTGATACCGCCGTCTCGCTTCACGGCAGGGCTCTGCGACATGTCGCGGCTTCGTCCAGGGGAAAGCCCCTCCCTCCGGAGCTACGGGTGACGATGCACTTTCATCCTGATCGAGCCGCGGGCAACCGGCCCATCCTGATCCAGATGGCTGACGACGGTGTCTACAGGTCACAGTTCGTCACAGGGACGAGTAACGGCGGGCTGACCGCTCACCCGGGCGGAGACCGATGGCGCTGGGAGAGCCGTATCTTCGCCGGCGCGTATGACGACGCCTCACCTGACGAGCGTCCTGTCTACGGCGCGTTGAACTACCGCCGCGATCCGATCGGCGGTGCCCCGCGATTCGGCTCCTCGTACTTCAGGCTCACGCCTGAGGCTCTCACGCGCACCACGTTCTGTTACCCGGACAGCTCCGCTGAGCCGTCTTCCTTCGGCGTCGCTGATCGATGCTCACTTCTCGAGCTTGCCGAGGCAGCGGACACGGATCCCCTGGACGGCCACATCGAGGCACAGATCCATGGGCCGGTCAGGTTCGACCGTGACGTAGAGGCGCTGGTGCTGGACCCCAGCTATCGCGGTACCGCGGTCGAACACGCGGCGGAACGCCTGCCGTGCCCAGTGGAATGGCATCCCGGTTTCCGGCTCAGCGTGGCTGAACTGCGTCGCCATCCGCACTATCGCGGCCAGGCCTATGTGGAGCTGGGAGCCTCGATCGCTCCGGGTGGCCGGCTCACGCCCAGGGTTATCGGAGACGCTGCCCGCACAGGTCGATACGCTCTCCAGGACCTCAAGAAGGTCTGGCACTGCCTGGCCCGGTTCGGGAAGCTCAGCGGCTGTTGATACGCCGTGCTGGGTCCGGCACGGCGATGTCAGATTCCATCCGTCATCCCACTCCCCAGGCCGGAGCTATCGCCGTAAATGAGCCCCACCCAGTGGGCCACGCGAAAGGGCGCCTCCCCCGCCGGCAAGCTGACACGCATGACGCCAACGAGCCGGCCCGAGCCGAAACGCGCGGCCCTGACAGTGGACGGGCATCGCCTGTCCTTCCTCGACTTCGGCGGGAGTAATAGTCAAGACCTGTGGATCGGTGAAGTTATCGCCCGATGCTGCGGTGCCATCGGATCTCGCCTTCGTGCGATTCGTCGGTGGGTGTGAGCCCGGCGGCGGTGGCGACGGCGGCGGATGCCCGATGTCCGGGGTGGATGTGGGCGATGACGCTGTGCACCGGCTGCTGACCGAGCCAGTCGACGAGTCCTCGGGCTGCTTCGATGGCGATGCCCCGCCCTTGCCACGGGGTCCCCACCACCCAGGCGATCTCGGCGATGGGGCCGTGGCCGGAGGGGCTCACCGTCGCCTGGACTGTGCCCGTCAGGCAGGACTCATCACGGAGCCGGATCACCCAGTTCAGCCAGGACACGGCCGGATCGGGAGAGCCTGCGGTCATGTGCTGGTAGCGCGAGCGCAGGGCTTGCGGGGTCTTCGGAGTGCCGCCGATGAAGGTGTGCAGGGCCGGGTCGGCCAGCACCGCGGCCATCTCCTCGGCGTGCTCGACGTGCAGCGGCAGCAGGTCCAGCCGCCTGGTGCTGATGGCCTGGGCCGCGAGGGTACTCACGCCGCGACCGCCGCGAATCGTTCGACGAGCTGGCCGCGTTCGAAGCGGGCTCCGGCGCGGACGAGGGCGACGAGGTGGGGCGCGTTCACGGCCCGCCACCGCTGCTGGGCGGACTCGAGGACCTTGAAGCCGTCCTCGTTGGCTACCGTAAGCACGGGCATGCCTTCCCGACCGACGCTGCAACGTCGGCCTTGCTCGATGACCAATCGATCGATCCATCGGGAAGGTACGCCTCCTTCCGTCAGAAGTGATCCACAGGTATCGAGCATTGCTCACTGATCAACCACATGCGGGAGCTGCTGCACATCCCCGGCCGCATGGTGAACCGCGCATCCGACGCCTACCGCTGGGAGGGCAAGACCGATGCCCGCGACGCCAGGAGCGGAATGCGAAGATCGAAAGACCTGCATCTGAACGGGGGACGTAGATGGACGTGCTGATCAGGTCTGCACGGGCGACGGAAGCCGACGTACTCAGCGACTTGGCGCTGCGGTCCAAAGCGCATTGGGGCTATGACGCCGACTTCCTGGAAGCCTGTCGAGACGAGCTCACCGTTGCCGCGCACGAGGTCGCACGCCGACGGACCACGGTGGCCGACAGAGATGGCCACATCCTGGGCTTCACGACTCTTGAGGGAGAGCCACCCACTGGCGTTCTGGGCATGATGTTCGTCGAGCCGCAGGCCATCGGCCAAGGGATCGGCCGCCTGCTGTTCGAACGCACCATCGCTACTGGACGAGACCTGGGGTTCACCCAGCTCACGATCGATGCGGACCCGAACGCCGAGCCTTTCTACCGCGCCATGGGCGCAGTCCGCATAGGAAACGTGCCCTCGGGTTCCCTCGTCGGCAGAGTGCTGCCGCAGATGGTTGTCACCATTCAGCGCTGAAACCGCGCTGCTTGACAACATCATGGGGAAGCCTCTGTGCCCCCAGAACAGATCAACCACCGCAGGGGCCGCTCGTGTCAGGATGCCGAGCATGTCTGGTCGCGCGCTGAGTTTCGGAGTGGTGGCGGAAGCATACGAACGGTTCCGGCCGGGGTATCCCGTGGAGCTGTTCGACATGGTGATGGCCTATGCGGGCCGCCCGGTTCGGACCGCCCTTGAGATCGGCGCCGGGACAGGCAAGGCAACCCGCCTGTTCGCTCAACGCGGGGTCATGGTCACCGCGACCGATCCCGACGCGGCCATGCTCGCCGAACTGCGCAAGCACGTGCCGACGAACGTGAGAACGGTGCAAGCCGCGTTCGAGGACTTGCGACCGAGCGAACGGTATGGACTGGTCTATGCGGCAGCAGCGCTGCATTGGACCAACCCGGAGGTCCGGTGGCCACGCGTGGCCGCGCTGCTGGAACCGGGTGGCGTATTCGCCTCGTGCGGCGGACCGTTTCAACTGGCTGACCCGGCTGTGGAGGAAGCTGTCCGCAGGGCGCGAGCACCATTCTTGGAGAGTGACGAGATTCCGTCGCCTGACGGAACCCCTCCGGATCATGAGATGCAGTGGCCGGGTACGGAGCTGCAGCAGTCTGCGTGGTTCACCGGCGTTCAGCAGTCCGTGATCGAACGGCGCGTGACGATGAGCGCTCGCGACTACCGGTGTGGCCGGCGCGGTCATGACTGGCCGGGAGTGTTCTCCTGTGCAGCGTCACCGCGCTGGAGCGACCGGCCCAGCTCGCCCAGGAAACGGCGGTACCGCTCGATGGTCTCGGCGGCTTCCGGATCACCGAAAACCATCGACACGATCTGCGGGGCCGCGAAGTACCAGTTCGCGGCGGCCATCAAAAGGAAAAACGCTGACGAGCCGTCCGTGTTCCCCGCGCAGGCCTGGGCGAACGTCGCGCTGCGCGCACCGTAGTAGTCGGCACGGTCGGCCCTGTCGGGCACCTTGAGCGGGTCGAAGTGCCGGCCTTCGAACACGATCAGGCTGACCATCTCCCGGTGGTTGAGGAAGAAGTCGAACAATCGCTGGCCGTAGTCGGCGACATTGGCGGAGTCGACCGGGACGGCCTCGCTGAGCTTCTGCGACTGCTCCGCGAGAACGCGCGCGAACAACTGCTCCTTGTTGCCGAGGTACGCATAAATCTGCGCCTTGTTCGATCCCGCTCGCTCAGCGATACGGTCGATCCTCGCACCGCCGATGCCGTGCTCGGCGAACTCCGCGGTGGCCGCGTCGAGCAGCGCACGGGTAGTCGCAGCCCGGTCGTGCTTGGCGCGTTGCCGCTTGCCCTGTTCGCTCACTTCGCTCCCTACCATTGCTCACCCCGTCGCCCACTTCGCTCTCGGAGGTGGACGTCCGTCGAGATCCGCGCCCGGAACCTCCGATGGCGCTTCCTGATTCTCCGCCGAAGGGCGTCAGGTGCGTGCCGTACCGACTCGTGGCTCCGGGCCATGCCGGTCCAGCACACGGTTGACGAGGTAGATGATCAACGCGGTCAGCAGCACGACGCCGGCGAAGAGGCCGACCCCGGGAAGCCCGTCACGGGCGAAGAGCGCGGTGCCGCCTGCCGCTCCTACAGCACCGCCGAGGAAGACGGAGAACATGTAGACGGTGTTCGCGGTGGCGAGGGCGTCACTGTGGGCGGTGAAGACGCGCAGTTGGTGGGCGACCTGCGCGCTCTGATTGCCGATCGTGAGGACGAAGAGTGCGACCGCGATCAGCCATGCGGCGTGCGCCCCGGTGACAACGAGGACCGCGACGGCGAAGGCGACGACAAGGATGCACAGCAGGACGGTCCGGGTGGCGCCGACCCGGGCGACGAGACGGCCTGCGCGAGTGACGAAAGGAACGCTGGCGATCCCGGCCACACCCATGAGTCCGGCTTCGAGCGGGCTCCATCCGTAGGCGTGGGACATCTCCAGCGCAACGACCGTCCACACGGAGTTGAACGCCGCGAAGACCAGGAGGTGGAGCAGGCTGGATTCCCGCAGGATCCGACTGGTGGCGAGCAGGCGTGGCATGCGGCCGAGCGTGGCGACGTAGCCGCTGTCACTGGGTGCTTCGACATGGTCACCGATGAGGCGCATCAGGACGGGAATGCAGGCGGCGACCGCGACGCCGGCGATCAGGAACACCCACCGCCACCCGAGGAGCTGGCTGACGAGCCCGGCGTAGACACGGCCACCGAAGATCCCGGCCATGAGTGCCGCGCCGAGCGTCGCGGTCGTGGCGGCCTTGTGAGAGGTCAGCGCGTACCGGACGGCGACGGGCAGCAATATCTGCGGGATGTTCGCGAAGAACCCCGCGAGACCGACGGCCGAGACCAGGACGGGAAGGTTCCATGACAGGCCGGCCAGGATCAGCAGGGCGGACAGCGCGACGAGCTGCACGCACACCTGTCGGCGCGGCCTGCGGATCTCACTCAGCGGTACGAGCAGGACCACGCCAAGGGCATAGCCGACCTGAGCGGCGGTCACCATCGCACCGGCGGTCGCCACCCCGACCCCGAACGTGTGCGAGACCTGCCCGAGCAGGGACTGGCCGAGATACGGGACAGCCACCGAAACGATCGTGAGCAGAGTGAGCATCCGCACCGACGCCTCCCACGGGCGGGGGTGACGGACGTGCAAGTGGTCGACGGGCGCCGTACTCATGATCCTCTGCCTGATTTTTCTAAACGGTTAGAAATAAATGTACCGCACATCGATGTGGAGTGGCACGGTGGCGGAAGTCAGCGAGGTCGGCTACCCGGCCGACACCGAGCAGTACGGACCGGACTCGGTGGTCGCACCGAGCGTCCGGCCGTCATCAGGACGGAACGCGGAACTCGAATTCGGGGCGGTCCCACGGCACGGCGGGCGGGTTCGCGAACGCTGTTCCGGTCCGGACCGCGCCGACGCGGTGGTAGAAGTCCTGGGCGGGAAGGTGCGACACGACCTTGAGGCGGTCGATCCCGGCGGCCCGGGCCTCGGACAGCATGTGCGCGACGAGGAGTCGTCCGATGCCACGGCCCTGCACGTCGTCCGCGACGAACAGCAGGTCCAGCTCCGGCGGGGCGAGGACGAGCGAGTAGAACCCGAGGACCCGGCCGGCCTGCTCCTCGGCGTCGACGGCCACGAAGGCGCGGTGGGCTTCGATGTAGTCGGGACCGACCCGGTAGCCCGCCACGGCGGCCGCGTATTTCCCCTGGTAGGCGCTTGAGCCGCGCACGAGCCGCGTGAGCCGCCTGGCATCCCGCGCGACTGCCCTCCGTATCGTGACCGGCCGGCTGACCGGGGACGTGCGTGAACTCATCGGACGAGTATTCCGCACCGGGGAGCGTCTTGGCACGGCGGGTCGGCCGCTGCGGTCTCCGGGGGCGCGGCGGGGGCGTCAGCGGGTGAGTTCGTCGGCGGTGACGGCCAGGCAGGCGGCGATCAGGACGAGGTTCTTCAGGACGTACTGGCCGTCGAGGGTGGGGACGCCGTGGTGCCACATGACGTCGGGGAGCAGGATCAGGGAGGAGAGCACGCCGCTCATGTGGGCGTAGAAGGCGGCGAGCGCCTGACGCAGGAGGATCCCGGTGATCAGGGCGAGGCCGATGAGGGTTTCGGCCGTGCCCAGCAGCGGCAGGGAGACCTGGGCGGGTATCAGGCCGCCGGTCAGCCTGGTCATGGTCCGCAGGGCGATGTGCTCGGCGGGGCTGGCGGCGGGGAAGAGTTTGAGGATGCCGAACCAGCAGTAGACGACGCCCACGCTGGCGCGCAGGACGGTGAGGCCGCCGGGCCGGTAGCGCTCGGCCGCGCGGTGCAGTACGGCCGAGCACCGGTGGGGGTGCGCGGCCGGCGCCGGGGGGCGGTGTGGACGGATGCGGGTGGGCGGCGTTTCTCGGCAGGACATCCGGCGCCTCCGGACCGGGACCGGCGCAGCGCTGGCTGCGGGTGGCAGACGGGGGGAGGCCCCGCGAGGGACGCTTGCGCGGTGTGCTCGCGGGGCCGGAGGTGTCACGGGGTGCGGGCCGGCCGGTTCAGCCGAAGTCAACGTCGCTGCACAGGAAGTACTTCTGGTCCATGTGCGACGCCTTCCAGACGGTCACCACGACATGGCGGCCGTGGTAGCCGGAGGTGCCGACGTCGGTGGTGTAGTGCGCCTGGGAGGGGTACCGGCCGGTCTTCTGGACCTGGTCGAGGTCGTTCCAGCCGATGAGCTGGGTGGTCGGGTCGAAGCCCTGCTTGGTGACGTAGATCTCCAGCCAGTCCGCGCCGTGCCGGGCCTCGTCGTAGAGGTCGACGGTGAAGTCGGCGGCGGTGCTGGTGGTGATCCACGGGCCGGGGCGGTCGAGCGCTCCGTAATTGGTTTCGCCCTGGCCGCCGGCGCTGCAGATCCGGCCGTCGGGGATGACCTGCCGGTAGTTGTCGCCGGTGTTGTTGGCGTAGACGGCCTTCCACGCGGTGATCGCGTTGGGGTTCTCGTGGTAGGTGCGGTAGCACATCGGGTCCTGTGCCTCGTCGGGCTCGCCGGAGCCCCAGCGCTGCAGGCAGCCGTAGTTGCGGGTCTGCGGGGCGATGACCGTGCCGTGCGCGGAGGCGGTCGGCGCCTGGGCCAGCAACCCGAGCAGGGTAGTGGCCAGTGCGGCGACGCCCAGCGCGGTGCGGCGGGACGCGGTGGTGGGGGTGCGGTGCATGGTCGGTTCTCCTCCGTGGTGACGGGAAGGGCGCCGGTCGGCGGTGCCGGCCGGTGGAGAGCCTTGCGTGTGCTCGGGAGGTGCTGTTCAGGTCAGATGTCGGACCGGCTCACCTCCTTTCGCTTCGAGGTGTCCGCCGTCGTGGTGCGGCGGAGCGCGTGCGCCGACCAGATGCCGGGGCCGAGGACGGCGATGAGGAGGAAGGCCCAGCAGAACAGGGCGGCGGGCTCGCCGCCGTTCTCGATGGGGAACAGGGCGTGGGGCTGGTGCTGGACGAAGTAGGCGTAGGCCATGGATCCGGAGCAGAGGGCCGCCGCCGGGCGGGTGCCGGCGCCGAGGGCGACCAGGAGCCCTCCGGCGAGCTGGATCACGGCGGCCCACCATCCTGGCCACTGGCCGGCGGCCGGTGCCGGTCCGTGCGGGCCGCCGAGGACGCCGAACAGGGTGGCCGCGCCGTGGCAGGCGAACAGGAAGCCCACCACGATCCGGTGGAGCGCGAGGACGACGGGAGCACTGATCGCTTCGAGCTGCACGGGAGGTGTCCTTCGGGAAGCGGGCGTCCTGCCGCGGCACTGGTGCGGGCGCCGCGGGCGGAGGCTCCTGGGGAGGCCGGCACCCCCGCACCCTCAAGCGGGGGTGCCGGCCGTTCGGGGGCGTACGGGATCAGGGCCCGTACGGTGTCGCGAGTGCGCCGCGAGGTGCGGGGCGGGGCCGGGTCAGCCGGTCAGCGACCACTTCTGGCTGTTCCAGCCGCCGCAGTCCCACAGATGGAGCCGGGCTCCGTCCGCCGTGCTCTGGCCCTCGATGTCCAGGCAGCGTCCGGACTTGAGGTTCTTCAGGGTGCCGTTGGACTGGAACGCCCACTTCTGGCTGTCGTAGCCGCCGCAGTCCCACAGGTGGGCCTTGGTGCCGTTGGCCGTGTTGCCGCCCTCGACGTCCAGGCACTTGCCCAGGACGCGCAGCTCGGTGCCGGTCAGGGTCCACTTCTGCCGGTCGGTGCCGGTGCAGGTGGCGAGCTGGGCGGGGGTGCCGTCGGCGCCGGCGCCGTCCTTGGCCTCGGCGCACTTGCCGCCCGCGTTGACCAGCCGCTTGCCGGTGCCGCCGTCGCCCGGGTCGGTGCCGCCGTCGCCGGGGTTGGCGGTGCGGTCGAAGTAGACGAAGTCCCAGTTCCTCAGTTCGGGGACGGTGAACTTCAGGTAGGTGCCGGAGGAGTCGCTGCCGGTGGTGAAGGGCAGGTTCGCCGAGCGGCCGCCGTCGCGGTCGGGGCTGCCGACGCGGAGGGCCGCCGGGGCCTGCTGGCCGTCGCGCAGGTAGTACTTCACGGGCAGGTTGGTCTTCGTGGGCGGGGTGGCCGTGCCGGCGTCGCGCCACTTGCCGTCGTTGCCGAGCAGGTTGATCAGGTGCAGGACGTCGGTGTCGCCGTTGCGCATGGCGTTGGTCCACACGGTGTTGCCGGAGCCGTCGGTGGAGGTGTTCACCCCGTCGACGACGGTCTTGTTGGCGGCGGTGTGCAGGTCGGGGCCGTAGAAGAGGTTCTCGTAGCCGGTGATGACGTCGTAGTACGTCTTCTCCCATGCCTTCAGCTCGGCGGACATGCTCTTGTCCCTGTTGAGGAAGTACTCGGTGTTGAGCATGTGGTCGTTGGGGCCGAGTTCGAGGTGGTCGGCGCCGTTGGCGGCGAACATGGCGTTGGCCAGCTGCACCGAGGTGGTGTCGAAGACGGAGTTGTTGTTCGGGGTGCTGGAGTCGGGGGTGTTGGGGCGGTTCATGTAGGCGGGGGTGATGTGCGGTTTGCCGCCGGACGCCTGCCGCTGGCGTTCCAGGTAGTCCTTGACCGAGGAGTTGGTCTCGTAGTTCGACCACAGCTCGGTGTAGAGGTAGTCGGCGCTGGACTTGGCCAGTTCGGCGTCGCCGTAGCCGTCGACGGCGTTGAAGCCGACGGCGTTGCGGCCCGCGGGCAGGGCCTGCCTGGTCTTGTTGGTGAGCTGGGCGAAGCCGTTGGGACGGTTGACCTTGTTGCCGGCCTTGTCATACTTCTCCGACCAGTAGCCGATCTGGTCCAGGTGGGCGCCGTCGAAGCCCAGGGAGTTCACCGAGTCCTTGTACTGGCCGACGATGTAGTTCTGCCAGTCGGGGTTCTCGGGGTTCATCAGGTGCAGGATCTGGTTCGGCAGCATCGGGTAGTACCACTCGTCCGTGCCGCCGGGGCTGTTGAACAGCCGCCAGTCGGGGTTGACCTGGGAGGTGTCGTAGTCGTTGAGTGCGGCGTACGACATCTGGTACGGCATGGCTGCCATGCCGCGGCCGTGCTCGGCGTCGATGTAGTTGCGGATGGTGGCGGAGCTGAGCGTGTCGCCGTTCCACGCCGTCCAGGTGCCGGCCACCCCGGACCCGTCGTGCTTGACGGGCTTCTCGTGCTTCCACAGCCAGTCGTAGTACTGCAGCGCGTTGATGTGGTAGCGCTGGGAGAGTTCGGCGATGTCGCCCTTGGCGTCGTCGGCGGAGATGTTCGTGCCGTAGTAGGCCAGGAACCCGAACCGGGGGAAGCGGGTCCAGGTGGAGGAGACGTCGATCGCCGTCTGGGTGCGGCTGGTGCCGGCCTGGATCTCGACCAGGTAGCCCTGGAAGTCCGTGGCCGGCGGTGTCACCTTCCACACGGCCCGCCCGCTGCCGTCGGCCTGCACGGTGCCGGTCTTCACCACGTCCCCGAGGTGGGTGAGCGTGAAGGTCACCGGGCCACTGCCGTCGACCTGCGCGGTCACCGTGGCCTCCTGGCCGGGCGCGTAGCGGGACGCGTCGGTCCAGGCGTCGGCGACGGTGGCGGCGGAGGCCGGGGAGGCCGGCACGAACGCCAGCCCGGCGGCGGCCAGCACCAGGCCGGTGGCCAGCGCCGTGCGCCGCACTCTGTTGTGTCGTGCTCCTGTCATATCTCCTCGCTTGGGGGAAGGGCGGCGTCCGCGCGCACCCCGGCCGCCGGAGGCGTCCGCCTGGGCGGACGTCCCGGACCGGGCCGTGAGGGTGGGTGCGCCGGCAGCGAGCCGCGGGTTCGGCGGCAGCCGCTGGGCAGGGCCGGGCGCGGTGAGGCAAGCGTGCGACTGCCGCACGCCCACCGCGCCCCTGGCACAGAGGGGTGACCGCCGCCGCGGTGTGCTGCGG
Source organism: Streptomyces sp. NPDC027672 (assembly GCF_055566335.1). Taxonomy (NCBI): domain Bacteria; kingdom Bacillati; phylum Actinomycetota; class Actinomycetes; order Kitasatosporales; family Streptomycetaceae; genus Streptomyces; species Streptomyces sp. NPDC027672. The sequence continues at coordinate 247,328 of NZ_JBVHSO010000011.1, forward strand.
TGCGGTCGCCGGTTAACGTCCCGCTATTTCTTCCTCGTGTCAACGAAATCAACAAGATTCGTCACTCGGATCCGCTCACCGCCCGTGCGGACCCCGGGACGAACCAGTCCAGCGAGGGCTGCGCCCCTCTGTCACGGTTCGATAACGCGTTTTTTTCTTTCTTGACGCATGAAAACGTGAGGGGACACACTCCCGTCATCCGCAGGCAACCGGTCGAGCCGCACCGGCCCTGCCGCACCCCCGGAGGACCCGCATGGCGCTCTCCGCACTTCCCTCGTTCTTCGGCACCGGCCCGCCCGGCGGCGACCGCGCGGCCGGCGCTCCGTCCCGCCCCCGGCCTTCCGTCCCGCTCCGGGCGGCGGTTCGATAGCGCAGCACCACCCTGTACTGACACGCCGTCACTCACGTCGGGAGACACCAGGGATGAGCCCCTCACCGGTCCGGTTCTCGGACCTCGTCAGCGAACAGTCCCGCGCGGAGATCTTCGCCACCGTGCTGACCTCCGGCCCCCTGTCGCGCACCCAGCTCGCCCAGCGGCTGGGCCTGGTGCCCTCCAGCGTCACCCGCATGCTCCCGCCGCTGCTGGAGCACGGCTATCTGCACGAGAGCGACACGGCCCCCAGCGGGCGGGGCCGGCCGCAGAAGATGCTGCACGTCAACCCCGACAAGCACATCGTGGCCGGCATCAAGATCGGCCCCGCGCAGGTGTCCGGCGTGGTCACCGACATGGCCGCCAACGTCCTCGCCCGCCTCGAAGAGCCCATCGCCGACCGCACCCCCGAGACGGCCCTCGCCGCCGCGGCGGCCCTGACCCGGCGCCTGCTGGCCCAGGCGCCCGAGGCGGCGGACAGGGTGCTGGGTGTGGGCATCGGCGTCAGCGGGCACGTCGACTCCGCCGCCGGCGTGTGCCGCTACTCCGCCCTGCTGGACTGGAACAAGGTCGACGTGGCCGGTCCGCTGCGCGAGGCCACCGGGCTGCCGGTGGTGGTGAACAACGACGTCAACACCCTGGTGGTGGCGGAACGCTGGTTCGGGCAGGGCCGGGAGGTCGACTCCTTCGCCGTCGTCACCGTCGGCCCCGGCATCGGCTGCGGCCTCCTCCTCGACGGCACCCTCTTCTCCGGCGCGACCGGCCTGGCCGGGGAACTCGGCCACCTGCCCCTCGACCCCGCCGGCCCGATGTGCAGTTGCGGCCGCCGCGGCTGCCTGGAAGCCCTCGCCGGCGACCGGGCCGTCCTGCGCCACCTCCAGGACGCCGGGGTGCCCTGCGCCACCATCGCCGACGCCATGGACACCGCCCGCTCGGGAAGCGGCTCGGCGCGGACCGTCGCCCGCTCCGCCTTCGCCGAGGCGGGCACCGCCCTGGGGAGGGGCCTGGCCGGGATGTGCAATCTGCTCAACCTCCAGAAGATCATCCTCGCCGGGGAGGGCGCCGTCGCCTACGACCTCTTCGGCCCGGCCATGAACGACGCCCTCCAGGCCCACGCCTTCTCCACCGCGGCCCGCGACTGCGACATCCACGTCGACCCCGTCACCCACGACCTGTGGGCCCGGGGCGCCGCCTGCCTCGTCATCCGCGAAGCCGTCGGCGCCGCACTCTCCTGACACCGGTCCCCCGCCCCGCGCGGCCGGCACACCGCCCGGCCTTCCGGCCCCGCCCTCCCGTCCCGGCAAGTACCCCAGCACCCACGATTGAGGATGCCGACGTGCCCGAAAAAGCGCCCAGCCCTGCCGACGCCTGGTGGAGCGACGCGGTGGTGTACCAGATCTACCCGCGCAGCTTCGCCGACTCCGACGCGGACGGCATAGGCGATCTCCAGGGCATCACCGAACGCCTCGACTACCTCGCCCAGCTCGGCGTCGACGTCCTGTGGCTCTCCCCGGTCTACCCCTCCCCGCACGACGACAACGGCTACGACATCAGCGACTACCAGGACATCGACCCGCTCTTCGGCACCCTCGCCGACTTCGACCGCCTCCTGGCCTCCGCGCACGAACGCGGCATGAAGCTGGTCATGGACCTGGTCGTCAACCACACCAGCGACGAACACCCCTGGTTCACCGCCTCCCGCGACGGCGGCCCGGACGGCCCGAAGCGCGACTGGTACATCTGGCGCCCGGCCCGCGAGGGCAGGGAACCGGGCACGCCGGGCGCGGAGCCCAACAACTGGGGTTCGTTCTTCTCCGGTCCCGCCTGGACGTACGACGCCGCCCGCGGCGAGTACTACCTGCACCTGTTCTCCCGCAAGCAGCCCGACCTGAACTGGGACAACCCCGAGGTCCGGCAGGCCGTGTACGCGATGATGCGCTGGTGGCTTCGGCGTGGGGTCGACGGCTTCCGCATGGACGTCATCAACCTGATCTCCAAGGACCCGGCGCTGCCCGACGGCATCGTCGCCGAAGGCGCCCGGCACGGTGACGGAAGCCCGTTCTACGTGTGCGGGCCCCGCGTCCACGACTACCTCGCCGAGATGCACCGCGAGGTCTTCGCCGGCCACCCGCGCCGGCTGCTCACCGTCGGCGAGATGCCCGGCGTCACCGTGGAGCAGGCCAGGCTCTTCACCGACCCCGCCCGCCGTGAACTCGACATGGTCTTCCAGTTCGAGCACGTCGGCCTGGACCACGGCCCCGGCGGCAAGTTCGACGTCCGTCCCCTGAAGCTGACCGACCTCAAGGCGAGTCTCGGCCGCTGGCAGACGGGCCTGGGCGACACCGGCTGGAACAGCCTGTACTGGAACAACCACGACCAGCCCCGCGTGGTGTCCCGGTTCGGCGACGACTCGCCGGCCTACCGCTACCGCTCGGCGAAGATGCTGGCCACCGTCCTGCACCTGCACCGCGGCACCCCGTACGTCTATCAGGGCGAGGAACTCGCCATGGCGAACGCGCCGTTCGCGTCGATCGCCGACTTCCGCGACATCGAGTCCCTCAACCACCACCGGGACCGGCTCGCCCTCGGAGCCGACGAGCGGCAGGTCCTCGACGGGCTGCGGCACCGCAGCCGGGACAACGCCCGCACCCCCATGCAGTGGGACACCACCGAACACGCCGGCTTCACCGCCGGCACCCCGTGGATCGCCGTCAACCCCGACCACACCGAGGTCAACGCCAAGGCGCAACTGGCCGACCCCGACTCCGTCTTCCACTACTACCGCCGCCTGATCGCCCTGCGGCACAGCGAACCCGCCCTCACCCACGGCGACTTCCGCATGCTCCACCCGGACCACGAACAGCTCTACGCCTTCACCCGCCACGACGCGGGCACCGGCACCGAACTGCTCGTCCTGGCCAACTTCGGCGGCGACGGCCTCACCGTCGACCTGCCCGACGGCTGGGAAGGCGCCGAGACGCTCATCGCGAACGTTCCCGCCGCCTCGCCGCTGACGACCCCGCACACCCTGCTGCCGTGGGAAGCCCGTGTCCACCGCCGCCGCACCACCGCATGACGCCCCGCCCCGTCCCAACGCACCGACGCACACCCGAGGACACCGCCATGAACACCCCGCGCCCCCTCTCCCTTCTGCGCAGAAGGCCGTTGCTGCTGGCCCTCTCCGCGCTGGCCCTGCTGGCCCCGCTGACCGCCTGCGGCGGCTCCGGCTCCGCGGCCGGTGACGGCAAGACGCTGCGGCTGTGGCACTACGAGGACAAGGACGGCGCGCTGGGCAAGGCGTGGGCCGCGGCCGTCACCGAGTTCAAGAAGAGCCACCCGGGCGTGAAGGTCGTCTTCGAGCAGAAGACGTTCGACCAGATCCAGCAGAACGCCGGCATGATCCTCAACTCCGACAAGGCGCCCGACGTCATGGAGTACAACAAGGGCAACGCCACCACCGGCCTGCTCGCCAAGCAGGGCCTGCTCACCGACCTCACCCCGGTCGTCAAGGCGCACGGCTGGGACAAGAAGATCAGCGACAGCGCCTCCGTCACCGCCCGCTACGACGCCAAGGGCGAGATGGGCGGCGACAAGTGGTACGGCGTGCCCAACTACGGCGAGTTCGTCCTCGCCTACTACAACGACGACCTGTTCAAGAAGTACCACGTGGCCAAGCCCACCGACTTCAGCAGCTTCGAAGCCGCCCTGGCCGAGTTCAAGGCCGCGGGCGTCACCCCGCTCGCCGACGCCGGCAACGACCACCCCGCCATGCACTGGCTCTACCTGCTGGCCCTGTCCAAGGCCGACAAGAACTGGGTCGACGACTACCAGCGCTACCAGGGCAAGGTCGACTTCCACGGCCCCGAGCTGACCTACGCCGTCGACAAGTTCAAGGAGTGGGTCGACAAGGGCTACTTCGACAAGAAGGACGTCGGCCTCAAGGGCACCGACATGACCGAGCAGTTCGTCTCCCAGAAGCGGCCCATCATGGTCGGCGGCAACTGGTGGTTCGGCGGTCTGACCACCGACATCAAGGACTTCAAGTGGTCCACCGCGCCCTACCCGGGCAGTGAGACGACCCTCGGCTCCGGCGGCAACCACTGGGTCGTCCCCGCCAGGGCGAAGAACAAGAAGCTCGCCGAGGACTTCATCGGCATCACCATGTCACCGAGGATCCAGAAGCTCATCGGCGAGGAGGGCAACGTCCCGCTCGCCGCCCGGCCCGGCGAGATCACCAACCCCAGGTCCCGGCAGCTCATCAGCGCCTTCGACCAGGACCAGCGCGACGGCGGCCTGGCCTTCTACCCCGACTGGCCCGTCGCCGGATACTTCGATACCTGGCTGGCCGCCACGCAGAACCTGATGAACGGCGGCAAGCCCGACGCCGTCCTCGACCAGCTCGCCGCGCCCTACGAGAAGTACGCCGCGTCCCGCCGCTGAGCCCGCCCGGCCACGCGCTCCCCGATCCGCGGCCGAGCCCGCCGCCGGCCCGGCAGCCGCGGTCCGGCCCCGCCCGGGGCCGGAGCGCCGGCCCGGACGCCGCGTCGCCCCGGGGACGGCGGCCCGGACCGCCGGGCCGCCGTCCCGCCCACCTAGGAGCCACAGTGAAAAGCACACGTCACCCGCGGTCCACGGGATACGCCCTCTTCCTCGCACCGGGCCTACTGCTGAGCCTGCTCTTCCTCGTCGTCCCGCTGGTGATGACCTTCTACTACAGCCTCACCACCTGGCAGGGCATCGGCGATCCGGTCTTCACCGGCCTGGACAACTACACCCGCCTCTTCCAGGACGCCGACTTCTGGGCCTCCTTCCGCAACATCGCCTTCGTCATCGTCGGCATCGCGGTCGTCCCCACCCTGCTCGGCCTGTTCCTCGCGTCCCTGCTCTTCGACTACATCGGCAAGAACCACGGCGACGGACTCGTCGGCGTCTTCCGGTCCGGTCTCTACCTCCCCCAGGTCATCCCCGTCGCCGTGACCGGCCTGATGTGGGGCTGGATCCTCGCCCCCGAAGGCGCCGTCAACAGCCTCCTGGACAAGATCGGCCTCGGCTCCCTGGCCCAGAACTGGCTCGGCGACCCCGACCTCGCCCTCTGGGTCGTCCTCGGCGTCCTGGTCTGGATGCAACTCGGCTACCCGCTGGTGCTGTTCCTGTCCGGCCTGCAGCGCATCGACCCCGAACTCTACGAAGCCGCCGCCCTCGACGGCGCGTCCTGGTGGCAGCGGTTCACCCGCATCACCGTGCCCATCCTGCGGCCCGAGGTGTACGTCGTCCTGGTCACCACCACCATCGCCGGCCTGAAGGTCTTCGCCCAGATCTTCGTCCTCACCGGCGGCGGCCCCGGAAACTCCACCCTCGTCCCCGCCTACTTCGCCTACCAGAACTTCTTCGAGCGCGCCGACGTCGGCTACGGCTCCGCGATCTCCAGCACCATCACCCTGCTCGTGCTGGTCATCGCCGGGACGATGCTCACCCGCCAGGCCCGCGAGGACGGATGACCATGACCACCGACACCACCATCCCGCCCCGGACGGAGAAGACGGCACCCCCCGGCCACGCCGCACCCAGGCGCGGCGAGCGCCGGGCAGCCGGCAAGCGCCGCGGCGCCGGCTCCTACGCCGTCGTGGCCGCGGTCAGCGTCTTCGTCCTGGCCTTCCTCGCCCCGTTCGCGATCATCCTGCTCAACTCCTTCAAGACCAGCGCCGACTACCGCTCCCACGGCTCGCTGTCCTGGCCCGAGCACTGGAACTGGGGCATCGTCGGGGACGTCTGGCAGCGCGTCGACTTCACCCAGAAGCTGGTCAACAGCATCGAGATCAGTCTCGGTGTCGTCGTCATCGCCGTCGTCGTCGCGCTCTTCAACGCCTATGCCCTCGGCATCGGCCGCATCCGGTGGCGCACCGCCTTCCTGGTCTTCTTCCTCGGCGTCAACGTCCTGCCGCAGGAGGGCCTGGTCTACCCGGTCTACTACCTGTTCAAGGAGATGGGCCTGTACGACGGGAAGCTGGGCTACACCGTCCTGGTCGGCGTCACCTACAGCGCGTTCGGCACCTACCTGCTCTCCTCCGTCTTCGCCGGCTTCCCCCGGGAACTCATCGAAGCCGCCTCCCTCGACGGCGCCGGCCGCTGGACCATCCTGTGGCGCATCATCCTGCCCATGAGCTGGCCCACCCTGTCGGTGATGTGCGTGTTCTTCTTCGTCTGGAGCTGGAACGAGTTCCTCTACCCCCTCGTCCTGCTCATCTCCAACGACAACCAGACCGTCCCGCTCGGCCTGTCCGTCATGCAGGGCCAGTACACCAGCGACCCCACCGCCATGAGCGCCGCCGCCCTCCTCGGCGTGATCCCCATGGTCGTCTTCTTCCTGGTCTTCCAGCGCTCCCTCACCCGCGGTGTCACCGCGGGCGCCGTGAAGTAGCCCCGCCGGGGCCCGTCGCGACCCCGGATCCGGCACGCACCAGCCCCGCTGCCGGGTCCGGGGTTCACCCCTCGCCCCCACCAGGGCCGCAAGGCCGCCTTTCCTGCCACCATGAAGGGCCGGACCCGGGGGAGGGACAGCATGACGGGCATCTTGCTGAACATAGTGATCGGGCTGGTCACCAGCACGCTCAGCGGTGGAGCGGTGTGGTTGTGGCAGCGTCACGCGAGGCGGCGCTTCCTGCGGCGCAAGGCCCGGTTCTTCGGCATCGTGCCGGGTGATCCGTGCATCGTGGTCATGAACAACAAGTGGGACGCGCCCGGCAGCGCCCAGCACCGCGACGTACAGGCCCTGCTGAAAGCGGCGACGCTGGCGACGGAACTGGGCTGCGAGGTGACGATGCGCTCGAGCGACGAGTTCCGCGGCAGCAACGGCGCGGCGGTCGAGTTCTGCATCGGCAGCCCGGAGAACGGGTCCAACGTCCGTACCGGCGGCCATCTGCGCCACAACCTGCCCGGCGTGACCGTCCACCCCTTCGACGCGCCCGGGCTCTCCATGGCCATCGAGGCCGGGGGCGGGGTGTTCCCATGGCGGCGCGGTGACCAGGAGCACGCGCTGGTCGCGAAGTTCGTGCCGCCGGGCGCCCGGCGGCCGGTCGTCCTGGTCAGCGGGCAGACCTCCATGGCCAGCACGCCGCTGTGCACTATCTCCTGACGTCCTGGCGGGAACTGGCCGCCCGGCTGGCGACCACGGAGCGGTTCTGCCTGGTCGTACGCGTCGAGTCGATCGGCACGTACGGCTTCCACGGCGGCACCCTGGCCCGTGACGTGTCGGCCGTCGCCTTCCGCGCTCCGGTGCGGTGAGCGGACGGCCGGGTCTCACCCGGGTCCGGCGAGCGCCGCGCGTGCCGCGTCGAGCAGTGTGCGCGCCGCCGCGGCCCAGCTTCGGGCACCGGCCATGGCGTCGCGCAGTTTCCGGGCCCGCTCCAGCGCGATCCCGGGTTCGGCGAGGGCGGCGGCGATGTGGTGGGCCCACACAGCGTCGTCGTCCTCGCGGCCCGTGACGGGGACGACGACGTGGCGCGCGAGCTCGGGCACGACCTCGGCGAGCAGTGCTCCCAGCCCGCTGTCCGCGCTCACCAGGCAGGGCACGCCCGCCCGTATGTGTTCCGCGCCCACCAGGCCGAACGCCTCGGACCGGGACGGCATCAACGCCAGCCACACCCGTCCCAGGTCGTGGTCCAGCCGCGCCCGGTCGGTGGTGTAGTTGCGGGGCAGCACCCGCAGGTCCGGCTCCGTGGCCCAGTGCGCCGCCTTCTCGGCGAGAGCGGCTGCCCGGCCCTCCGCCGTCCCGCGCAGCATGAGGTCGACCCGGCCGAGGTCCGGCCGCAGCCCGACGGCCCGGTTCGTCGCCCGTACGGCGAGGCCGACCCCCTTGGCGTCCTCGTCCTCCAGCCGGCCCATCAGCGTGACCAGCGGCACGCCCCGGAGGTTCTCGGGCGGAGGCGTCCGGGAGAGGTCGAATCCGGGGTCCAGCCGCAGGGGCGGCGGTGCCCCGCGCGGGAGGTCGCGCTGGAGCATCCGGTGCAGGACGGGTCCGACGCCGACCGCGCGGGTGGCGCCGGCCCCCAGCTGCCACTGCTCCCAGGAGCGTTCCTCGGCCCGCCGGGCGGGGTCCTCCGCGCGGTCCGGCTTGCGCCATTCGAGGAGGTCGGGCTCGGTGTGCACGACGTGGAACAGGCACGCTCGCCGGAAGAAGCCGGCGACCATCCCGCGCGCGTGTGTCCCGGTCACATGGCCGTGCCCGATGACGAGGTCCGGCTCCGCCCCGTCGGGCAGGGCCGGCGGCAGCAGGAGGGTCTGCCCGTTCCGGAGCGGGGCCCGCGGAGCCTCGATCAGTGCGACGTCCGACCGAGCGGCGTCGAGCCGTTCCCCCTCCGAGACGGAGCCGGTGATCAGGCAGTACACCGTGACGCCGACCGATCGTGCCAGCGCCGCGCAGAGTTCCCGGTTGATCGTGCTGATCCCGCCCCGCCCGGAGAACCATTCGTCGGCGATCGCCAGGACGCGCAACGGCCGGTGCCCGGACGCGGGCGGCGCCACGCCCGCCGCGCCGCCGGACGCCGCCGGCGACCAGGCCGTCCCGTCCCATGCGACACGGTCCGCGGCGGACGGTTCCCGCGCGTTCCGCGCGAGTTCCGGGAAGGCGTGGTCCGGCACGGTGCCGTCGACGGCCACCGAACGTCCCGCTGCCGTCACCAACTGCGCGCTGCCGCTCCCCGCGGCGGCCGCGTCCGTGTCGCGCAGCCAGTCCCGGAACACCCGCCCGGTCTCGGCGAAGCCCACGCCGTCGAGATGGCCCGCCGTGTCCAGCAGGACGGCCCTGACCAGCTTGCGGGCCTCGTCGAGCAGGGCGCGGTGGTCGACGTCGGCGGGGCTGATCCGCACGGTGGCACCGGTCAGGCGCAGCCGCGCGACCAGGTCCTCGCGCTCCCCGGCCGTTACGGTGGGGTCGAACCGCACTATCAGGGACGCTGATTGACGGGACGTCATGGGATGATGATGGCACGCTCCTCCCCGCCGAACTGGACGGACCGGATAGCGGATCCGGGCGTCGCCCTCTCCTTCCCGCCGGCCACGGCCTGCCACCCGGAGCGGGACGTCCGGCTCGTCGAGGACCGCGACCGCGCCGACGCCGCCGCACTGTTCGACGCGTCCGACTGGGCCGCCCTCGGCGACCGCTACGACCTGATCGCCGAGCGGGCCTGGAAGGCGGGCTGCCGTGCCGAGACGTTGCGGCTGCTCCTCGCGGCCCGTACCGCGGCGCGGCTCGCCGGTGACACCGGCGCCGTGCTGGAGCGGACGAGGTTCCTCGCCGAGCGGCACCGCCTGTCCACGTCCTTCCTCGCCGCGCAGTCCTGGAACCGCGCACAGCTGCGCACGCCGCTGACGTCCGGGAGCGCCGTGTACCACGTCACCGCGTGGCGCGCCCTGGCGGAGCTGTGCGAGCCGTCCGGCGCCTACGACTCGGCCGTCGTCCTCAGCGACCGGGCCCTGGCCGTCGCCGACGACTTCGCCGGGGCACCCGGGGTGGCCCGGGCGAGGGCGCAGGCGCTGCTGCAACGGAGCAACACCGAACGGCTGCGGGGCGACATCGAGGCCGCCTACGCGTTCCTGCGCGACGCGCGCGCACAGGCCGGAGAGCTGGCCGCGGAGGACGCCTCACCGCACCTCAGGGGGCTGATCGCACGGGTGCACGCCCGCACGGACATCATCGTCGGGCACTACGACTCCGCCCTCGCCATGTACCTGGAGGCCGAGGAGCGCTTCCGGGAGAGCGGGTCGAGTGTCAACGTGCGGGTCGTGCGGCTGGCGCGGGTCGCGGCGCTGCGTGCCCTGCGGCGCTTCCCCGAGGCCCTGCTGCTCTGCCGCGAGCTGCTCCGGGAGTGCGCGGAGCCGGGGCGCGAGCGGATGCGCGGCCAGGTCCTGCTGGAACAGGCCGAGGTGCTGGAGGCGATGGACGACGGCGCGGGGGCGGACGAGGCCCTGGAACAGGCGCGCCGGCACCACGAAGGCGCGCGCACCCTGGAGGCGGCACGCTGGCACCGCCACATGGGACGCCGGCTCATCATGTCCGACGGCGACATGGGTCGTGCCGCCGCCCATCTGACCGCCTCGCTCGGCATCGCCGTCCGCGACGACGGCCCCGACCTCACCCGCACCTGGCTCACCCTGCACGACCTGCTGCGCCTGCGTGGCGACGCCGCACTCGGCGAAGACCTCGCCCTGCTGGTGAGCCGGACCGCCCTGGCGGGCGCCGACCTCCAGCGCGACCGGCTGACCCTGCCCGAGAACCGCTGGGCGCTGCAAGAACAACGGGAGGAGGTCTACGCCGGAGCCCTCATGGTGCACGGGACCGCGCGGCGTCACGAGGACGTGGCCCGGATCATCGAACTCGGCCGCTCCGACGTACTCGACCACGTGCTGGAGAACCCGCCCGCGGACGCGCACCAGCCCCTGGCCACGCTGCCGATGACGCTCCCCGGCGGCGATCCCGGCCGCGCCGGGGAGGTGTTCCGCACCGCACGAGCGGTGCGCGCCGCCCTCGCCGGCGAGGAAGGGCCGCCCCTGGGCCCCGGGGCCCCGGCCCTGCCCGGCCGGCTGCCGTCGGCGGCCGGGACGGACGCGCTGGCCGAGGTGGTGGTCCTCGTGCACGTGGGCAAGGGCGCCGACGGCTGGTGGTCCTCGGTGGCCTCGCGCGTACGGCACGGCGCCTGGCACTCCAGCCGGCAGTCCGCGCCCGCCGCACTGGACGGTCTGCTGGACACGCTCGCCGCGGGGGAACCGCTGCCCGAGTACGGCGTCAGTGATCACACCTGGGAGCTGCTCGGGCGGTTCCTGCTCCCCCACGACACCGCGTGGAGCGGAACCGCCGACCGTCCGCTCGCCCTCCTGCTGAGCCCCGACCTCCGGCTGTGGCAGCTTCCCTACGGCGCGCTCCGCCGGGACGGCGTCTGCCTGCTCGACGTCGCGGAGGTGACCCTCACCCCCAGTCTGCGGACCCACGAGCTGCTGGGGCGCGCGGGCGGCGGCACCGGCGGGGTCCTCGGGGCGGACGCGGCGCCCGCCGTCAGCGTGCTGGATCCGCGGCTGAGCGGTCATGCCGAGGAGGCCGCGGCACTCGCCGGCTGGCCCGGGTCCCATGTGGAACTGGCGGCGCTCGATCCCGCCGAGGACCTCACCTCCGCCGCATTGCTCTACCTCAGCGGTCTGGGCGAGGCCGCCGGGGAGACCCGGCTCGGCCCGCTGCGGATCACCCTGGGTCTGCTCGCCTCCCTCCGGCTGCCCAGACTGCTGGTCCTCAACGGCTGCTGGACCGGGACGGCGGCCAGCCGTTACGGCCGTGACCCGCTGAGCCTGGCCGTGGGCGGGCTGCTCGGCCGGGCACAGGCCGTCGTGGCGGGTGTCGGCCACATCAATAGCTGGTCCTCCGCGCAGGTGGGCGCGGGTCTTCTCGCCTCGGTCGCCCGGGGCGGGACTCCCGGCGCCGCTCTGCGGCAGGCGCAGCGGGAACTGCGCGACGCCTATCCCGAACTGGGGCCCTACGACTGGGCGGGCATGTGCCTGATCGGACGCGGAGAGGAGCCCCTCTTCCGAGCGGATGGGTACTAACGGAAGTGGGCGGCCAGTTCGACGCGGGAGCGGACGCCGAGCCGGGTGAAGACGTTCCTGAGGTGGTATTCGACGGTGCGGACGCTGACCATCATCACCTCGGCGATCTCCTGGTTGGTCGCGCCCTGGGCGACCAGCTCGCAGATCCGCGTCTGCTGCGCCGTGAGGTCCGCGCCCGCCGCGGACCCGCGGTCGCCGGGGCGGGCGGCGGTCTGCGGCCGGGCGCCGGTGGCACGGAGTTCCGCGGTGGCCCGCTGGGCCCAGGAGGCGGCACCGAACTGCTGGAAGATCTGCAGCGCCTCCCGCAGCAGTTCGCGCGCCGGGCGCGGTTTGCGGGCGCGCCGCAGCCGGTGGGCGTGGAACAGCTCGGTCTTGGCCAGCTCCAGGACCGCTCCGTCCCGCTGGTGGAGCCGGGCGGCCTGCCGGAACAGTTCGTCGGCCGCCGCGTCATCGGGCTCCAGCAGCGCGTGGCAGCGGTGGGCCAGGGCGAGCCGGGCGGCGCTCGTCCCGCTGGCCGCCCAGGCGTGGTACGAGCGCAGCGCTCCGGCCGCCTTGGCCCGCCGGTCGCAGCGTACGGCGGCCTCCACGAAGTGCGGCGTGGCGAGCTGGCGGATGACCAGGTTGGGCTGGTTGCCCACCGCGGCATGGGTCATGCCGGCGAGCCGGGTCAGCGCGTCGGAGGGCCGGTCGTCCGCGAGATCGGCACAGGCGGACGCCCAGTGGCCGAACGCGGCCGGGCGGCCCAGTCCGCGCGTGGACACCTGCTGGGCGATGGACCGCAGCCTGGCCGCCGCGCCGTCCCCGTCGCCCCGTAACGCCGACACCAGCGCGAGCACCGCGAGGTGGTCCACGGCGAGGTTGCGCTGTCCCGTCCGGCGGGCCAGCCGCAGCCCGTCCAGGGCCGCTTCCTCGGTGGCCGCGCAGCGGTCCGTCAGCAGCGCGGCCAGGGCCTGGTAGACGAGCGCGGCGGGCACCAGGGAGAGGGCGCCCTCGCGGCGGGCCAGGCCGGCCGCGGCCACGGCGAAGGTGTGGGCACGGGCGGCGTCGCCCAGGGTGTAGGCGGCCTGCCCGGCCCACAGGGCGCAGTAGGCGTCCGGGATTCCCTCGGCCAGCCGCATCACCCGCCGCAGCGTCCGGCCCGCCTCCCGGTGCCGGCCCTCGAAGGTGGCCGTCATCCCCGCGAAGTGGTCGAGGACCAGCCGTGTGGTGGGGGTGCCGTCGCCGTGCCGCAGCGATGCCGCCCGCCGCGCCAGCGCGAAGTACCCGGCGAAGTCACCGGCGAGGCAGGCGGCTTCACCGGCGAGCATCAGCGCGCGTGCCGCCGATTCCTCGCTCTCGTCCAGGAACAGGTCGGCCGCCGCGCCGAGGTGCCGGCACGCCTCGGCGGGCGTGCCGTCGCGCAGCAGGCGTTCCCCCTCGATCAGGCTGCGCAGCGCACGCGATCCCTCGGGCACGCCGTGCGGCGGCACGCGGCGCAGCAGGTCCCGGGTGCGGGTGTCCTCGCCGGCCAGGAAGGCGTGCCGGGCCGCGAGCGTCAGCCACCGTTCCCGCACCCCCGGCCGTGGCGCGAAGTCGGCCGCGTCCTCCAGCACCGCCCCGGCCGTGTGGTGGACGGCGTCGCCGGCCGCCCGCTCCAGGTCCGCCGCCTCCTGCTCCGCCGGGCCGATGCCGCAGGCCAGCCGGTGCAGCGCTCGGCGCAGCCGGGTTCCCTCGCCGTCGGACACCTCGGCCAGGACCGTGTGGGCCGCGTGCTGTTCGGCGAGCGGGACCTCCGCGCGCAGCACCCGGCGCAGCAGCCGGCCCGGCACCGCCACCGTGCCGTCGTCGGCCGCCGCGATCAGCTCGCCGGCCAGGGCCGTGTCGATCGTGCCCGGGTCCCGGCCGGTCCGGCGGACGGCGGTGCGCAGCACGTCCGGTCCGAGGGGGCCGCCGACGAGGACGGTGGCGACCACCGCCCGTGCCCCCGCGGGCAGTCGGCGGTAGCGGCGGCCGTGGTGCGCCCGCCATCTGCTGTCCGGCGGCAGGGTGAGGGGGCCGCCGGGGTGGCCGGCGCCGGCAGCGGCCGCCAGTTCGGTCAGTGCCAGCGGGTTGCCGGCCGCGAGGGCGAGCACCTCGGCCTCGGCCGCCGGGCACAGGCCGGCGGTCCGGTCCGGGGGCACCGCGTCCGCCAGCAGCCGGCGGGCCGCCGTCTCGTCCAGCGGCGGCAGGTGCACCGTGTCGATGCCGTCCAGAGCCGCGCGGGCCGGATGCCCGGAGACCACGGTCAGCAGGAGACCGGCCGGCAGGGTCCCGGACCGGCGGGCCAGCAGCCCCAGAACGGACAGGGAGACGTGGTCCAGCCACTGCGCGTCGTCCACGCACAGCAGCAGCGGCTTCCCGGCGCAGCGGGCTTCCAGCACTCCGCGCAGCGACGAGGCGACCACGAGAGCTGCCTCCGGCGGGCACCGGCCCGCCCGGACGGCGGCCAGGACCTCCGTGTCGTGCCCGGACGGTGCCGGCAGGTCCTCGGTCAGCCGCAGCAGCAGGCGCTGGCACCACGCCCCCTCCACGCCGGCCTCGCTCTCGACGCCTGCGACGTGGTGCACGGTGCATCCGGTCGCCGCGCGCGCGGCGGCGGCGAGGAGCGCGGACCGCCCGCTGCCGGGTTCACCCGTGACCAGCACGGCGGCGCCGCGCCCGGACCGCAGCCCCTCGACCGCGCCGCACAGCGTCCGTCGCTCCTCGGCACGCCCGTACAGGGGGGCGGGTGTGCGGGCGACCGCGTCACTGTCGCTGTCCATGACCGCAGTGTGGGGCGCGGTTCGTTGAAACGGAAGGGACCTGTCACGCACGGGAGTTGACGTACTCGCGCCGCCCCTCGTGACGGCTCCGTGCCGCGTCCGCGCGTCCCGGGGACGACTGGTGGTTCCACCGGTCCGCGCCCGGCCGGGCCCGCGCACACTCCTTCCCGTTCGTCCCCCTCGTCCGGGGACACGGAGAAGGGAGTCACCCGTGCGACGTCTGCACAGCATCCTGCTCGCCGTACTCGCGGCCGTGGCGCTTGCCGCGTTCGGCATGTCGGGGACCGCCGGGGCCGCGGCCGGCGGCCGCACCCCCGTGGTCTTCGTCCACGGCTTCACCGGCAACGCCACCAACTGGGTCACCGCGGAAGGCGTGTTCAGGGCCGACGGCTACTCCAGCGGCGATCTGTTCACCTACGACTACAACTGGTCGCAGTCCAACGCCGTCAGCGCCGCCGGCCTGGCCGCGTACGTACGGGGGGTGCTGGCCACCACCGGCGCCCGGCAGGTCGACATCGTGAACCACTCCATGGGCGGGATAGTGAGCGACTGGTACATCAAGAAACTCGGTGGCCAGCCCTACGTACGCCACCTGGCCTCCATCGCGGGCGCCAACCACGGCACCACCGCGGCCGGCGCCTGTCTGGTGAACCTGTCCTGCGTCGAGATGTTCCCCGGCTCCGCCTTCCTGGCCACGCTCAACGCGGGCGACGAGACCCCGGGGGACACCCAGTACGCCACCTGGTACTCGCCGTGCGACGGCGTCATCCTCCCCTACACCAGCACGCCGCTCGCCGGTGCCGCCAACCACCTGGTCCCGTGCCAGACCCACCTCGGCTTCCTGGCCGACGTACCCACCCTCCAGGCCGTCGAGCGCTTCGTCAGCGGCTGAGCCACCCGTGGCCGCCTCCCGGGCCCGGGACCGCGCAGGGCGGACCGGGCGCCCCGGGTACGGCGGGCGACTCCTGACACGACGGAACCCCGGCCGGGGATGTTCCCCGGCCGGGGTTCCGTCGTGTCGGGAGCTGCCGTCCTCCGCACGGAGCGGCCCGGAACGGGGGCCGCTCACGGGGAGGTTCCCGGCGGACGGGTCAGCGCTGCAGGGTGAGCACGCCCGGCCGCCACGGGAGCTGGTCGTAGGGGCCGCTCGCGCTGGGGGACTTGCCCTGGTAGAGGAACTGCAGGTTGCAGGGGTCGATGGTCATGGTCTGGTCGGGGTTGGTGCGGACCAGGTCACCGTGGCTGATGTCGTTGGTCCAGGAGGCACCGCTGTTGGCCTTGCCCGCGAAGGGGCTGCTCTCGCTGGCGGCCTGCGGGGTCCACGAACCGCTCAGGCTGGAGGCCGTGAAGGAGCGGAAGTAGCGCCCGTTGGCCCCCATCGCCTCCACGATCATGAGGTACTGGTTCTGGCCCTTGACCTTGTAGACCTGCACCGCCTCGAACAGGTTGTTCGTCGTGTCGCTCATGACCGTCGTGTACGACGAGCCGAAGTTGCCCGGGAAGTTCCCGATCGGCATGCTCGCGCGGTAGATCTTGCCGTTGTCACCGGCGAAGAACAGGTACATGTTCTGGCCGTCGGCGATCAGGGTCTGGTCGATCGGGCCGGTGCCGGAACCGGAGATGCTGCCGGTGAACAGCGGCTGCGGCGCGGACCAGCCGTTGGGGTTGGTGGGGTCGCTCGACGTGCGGTAGATGAAGGGCCACTGGCCCCACTGGTACGCCAGCACCCAGATGTTCTTGGGCGCGAAGTAGAACAGCGTGGGCGCCACCGCCGCCTGGCTCATCCCGGTCTGTCCCGCCGACGCCATGTCGGACCAGTTCGTGAAGGGCGCGAAGGCCATCGAGCCGTACGACGAGCCGGACACGTTCGACCCGTAGACCAGGTGCTTGCCGTTGTAGACCACGCTGGTGAAGTCCTTCAGCGCGGCCCACCCGTTCGCCGGCTGCGCCAGCGCGCCCGTCGACGACCAGCGGTACGTGGACGGAAGGGCGCACGTGTCACCCGTGGGCGGGGTGGTCCCGGACAGGCCGGACCACTTCTGGTTGCTGCCGCCGTTGCACGTCCAGATCTCCACCGCCGTGCCGTTGGCCGTACCGGAGCCCGTGACGTCCAGGCAGAGTCCGGACTCCACGCCGACGATCGTGCCGTCGGAGTTCACCCGCCACTGCTGGTTCGCAGCGCCGCTACAGGTCCAGATCTGCACCCGGGTGCCGGCCGTGGTGGCGTGGCCGGGCACGTCGAGGCACTTGTTGCCGTACACGGTGAGCTGGTTGGCGTCCGTCAGCGTCCACTGCTGGTTGGTCCCGCCCGAGCAGTCCCAGATCTGCAGGGCCGTGCCGTCGGTCTGACTGGAGTTCGCCGCGTCGAGACACCGGCCGGAGCCGGCACCGCGCAAGGCGCCGGCGGTGGCCGCCTGGGCCGGGCCGGCGACGAGCATCGCCGCCAACGCGACCAGGGCCGCGACCGCCGCGGCGAGCATCGTGGACAGGTGTCCGCGACGGAAACTTCGTCTGCGCATGGGGACCTCGTCATCCTGGAGTGAGCGGTCGTGGTGCGGCTGAGACGTTCGTCATCTCGAACATTGGTCGGGGTGACGAGCAGGTTCGATGGTAGGGAACCGTTGAACGGCGTCAATACTTCTCGCATGCTTCGCCAACGTCACCGAAACATTCGGCAGATTCCCGCAGGTCGGCGCCGGGGCTCAGACACCACACGAAGCCATCGCATCGCGGGGTGTTGACAGGACCCGTCGCCTCTCTAGTATCCGTGGCACCACACCGACTTTCCGAATGGCGTCCGAAATTTCGGACCCTTCTTCCAGTGATTCCCCCGGGTAAAGGAGCCCTTGGTGCCCAGACGATCCGGCGGACGACTGCTCCGTCTCCTCGCGACCGCCGTGCTGGCGGTCACCGCGTCCATGACGGCCTCCTCCCACTCCACCGCCTCGGCCGCGCCGGGCAGTCCGGCACTCACCCCGCCGCTCGGGTGGAACAGCTGGAACAGCTTCGGGTGCGGGGTCACCGAGACCCAGGTGCGCCAGGCCGCCGACGCGATGGTGTCCTCGGGCATGCGCGACGCCGGCTACCGGTACGTGGTGGTCGACGACTGCTGGTTCGACCCGCAGCGCGACGCGCAGGGCAACCTCCGGGCGAACCCCACCAAGTTCCCGAGCGGGATGAAGGCGCTCGGGGACTACATCCACGGCAAGGGCCTCAAGTTCGGCATCTACGAGGTGCCGGGCGAGCGCACCTGCGCACAGGCCACCGGCGGCTACCCGGGCTCCACGGGCAGCAAGGGGCACGAGGCCCAGGACGCCGCGGCGTTCGCCTCGTGGGGCGTCGACTACCTCAAGTACGACTGGTGTTCCTCCAGCGGTACCCGTGACGAGCAGGTCGCGCGGTTCACGCTGATGCGCGACGCGCTGCGCGCCACCGGGCGGCCGATCGTCTACAGCATCAACCCCAACAGCCTGCACGCCATCACCGGTGCCGCCTACAACTGGGGCGAGGTGGCCGACCTCTGGCGGACGACCGAGGACCTGCTGGACATCTGGCAGAACGGCAACACCAACAGCTATCCGATGGGCGTCGGCAACGTCCTGGACGTCACCGCGCCGCTCGCGGCGCAGTCCGGCCCGGGACACTGGAACGACCCCGACATGCTGGTCGTCGGCCGCCCCGGCCTGACGCTCACCGAATCCCGCTCGCACTTCGCCCTGTGGGCCCTGCTGGGCGCCCCGCTCATGGCCGGCAACGACATCCGCACCATGTCCGCCGACGTGAGTGCGATCCTGCGCAACCCGCGGCTGCTGGCGGTGGACCAGGACGCGCTGGGCGCGGGCGGACGCCGGGTGCGCGACGACGGCGCCACCGAAGTGTTCGCCAAGCCGCTGTCGGACGGCTCGGTCGCGGTGGGCCTGTTCAACCGGGGCGACGCCACGGCGACGGTCACCACGACGGCCGCCCAAGTCGGCCTGTCGGGCGGGCCGTTCAATCTCACCGACCTGTGGACCGGCGGCACGTCGAGCACGTCCGGGCAGATCTCGGCGAGCGTTCCCGCCCACGGCGTGGCCGTGTTCCGGGTGACCGGTGGCACCCCTGCGGCCGCCTCCACCTCGCGGCTGCGGGGCGGCGCGTCCGGCCGCTGCGCGGACGTGGACAACGCCTCCACCGCCGCCGGCGCCACCGTACTGCTCTGGGACTGCCACACGGCCGCCAACCAGCTGTGGACCACATGGGCGGGCGGCGAGATCCGCGTCTACGGCGACAAGTGCCTGGACGCCTACGACCAGGGCACCGCCAACGGCACCCGGGTCGTCACCTGGCCCTGCAACGGCCAGGACAACCAGAAGTGGACCGTCGGCTCCGACGGGTCCGTCCGCAACGTCCACTCCGGGCTGTGCCTCGACACCAAGGGCGCGGCGACCGCCGACGGGACCCCGCTGGTGCTGTGGGCCTGCGACGGCCGGGCGAGCCAGAAGTGGAGCCGGGCCTGACGCGGGCCTGACGCGGGCTTCCCGGTCCGCCGGGCCGGCTGCGTCAGCGGGCCGCCTGTCCCGTGGCCGTCCTCGCCTCCTGGGTGGCCCCCCAGGAGGCGAGGAGGCGCAGGCCCTCTTCGGAGGGGGAGCCCGGCTCGGCGGTGTAGACGGTGAGGGTGAGGCCGGGTTCGGCGGCCATCTCCAGGCCCTCGTAGGAAAGGGTGAGGTCGCCGACCGTCTGGTGGTGGAAGCGTTTGGTGCCGGTGCCGTGGTGGCGGACGTTGTGGGCGCCCCAGCGGGTGCGGAACGCGTCGCTGCGGGTGGACAGCTCGCCGACGAGGTCGTGCAGGTCCTTGTCGTGGGGGTTGCGGCCGGCCTCGGTGCGCAGGATGGCCACGGTGATGTCGGCGGCCTGCTCCCAGTCGGGGTAGAAACGGCGGGCGGCGGGGTCCAGGAAGTGGAAGCGGGCGAGGTTCGCCTGGTTGGCGGGGGTGGCGTACACGTCGGCGTAGAAGGCGCGGGCGAGCTGGTTGACGGCGAGCAGGTCCATGCGGCCGTTGCGGACGAAGGCCGGGCCTGCGGTGACGGCGTCCAGGGTCCACTGGAGGCTGCGGTGCGGGGTCCACTGCCGGGTGGTGCGCCGCCGGGGGCGGGTGAGGGCGTCGGAGCCGTCGGCCGCCCGGGCCAGGTGGAGGAGGTGGGCCCGCTCGGCGTCGTCGAGCCGCAGGGCGCGGGCGACCGCTTCCAGGACGGCCGGGGAGACGCCGGCGAGGTTGCCGCGCTCCAGCTTGGCGTAGTACTCCACGCTCATGTCGGCGAGCGCGGCGACCTCGCTCCTGCGCAGGCCGGGGACGCGCCGGCGGCTGCCGGAGGGCAGGCCCGCCTGCTCGGGGGTGATCTTGGCTCGCCGCGAGGTGAGGAACTCGCGGACCTCTGCTTGGTTGTCCACGCCTTCGACGGTACGTCGCCCACGCGGCCGGAGGGATGTACTGCCGGTACACCCCTCGACGGTGCCCCGCCGCCCGCGCGGGACGACGGGCAGGACCGCTTCGGCTGCGCGGTGTGCCGCAGGTGACGGACGTACCGGCGTGCCGCAGGTGACGGGTCGTACCGGCGTGCCGCCGCCCGTGGGCGAGAGGGTCCGGCAGCCGGCCCGGTCACGTGGTCCCGGTGCCCGTGCGGGCGGGCGACGGCGTGCCCCGGTCGCCGTCCGCTGCCGGACCGGCCGGGTCGGGCAGCCCGCCGGGACCGGTGCGCGGGACCGGGCGTCCGGAGGCCGGCTCGGCGCTCTCGCCGAGGAAGCCGCCCGACTGGTGCCGCCACAGCCGGGCGTAGGCGCCGTCCGCCGCGATCAGCTCCCCGTGGGTGCCCTGCTCGACGACGCTGCCGCGGTCGAGGACGACGAGACGGTCCATGCCGGCGACGGTGCTCAGACGGTGGGCGACCACGAGGGCCGTACGCCCGTCCATCAGCCGCCACAGGGCGTCCTGGACGAGGAGTTCGCTCTCCGAGTCCAGCGCGCTGGTCGCCTCGTCGAGCAGCAGAATGGGGGCGTCGCGCAGGATGGCCCGGGCGAGGGCGACGCGCTGGCGCTGGCCGCCCGAGAGCTTGACGCCCCGCTCCCCCACCAGGGTGGCGAAGCCGTCGGGGAGCCGCCCGGCGAACTCCGTGACGTGCGCCGCCGCGGCCGCCGCGTGGATCTCCTCGTCGGTGGCGCCGGGCCGGGCGAAGGCGATGTTGTCCCGCAGGCTGCGGTGGAACATGGCGGGGTCCTGCGGGACGTAGGCGAGCAGTGAGCGCAGGTCGGCCTGGCGCAGCCGGCTGATGTCCTGGCCGCCGATCAGGATGCGCCCGGCGTCGATGTCCGACATCCGCAGCAGGAGCCGGGTGAGCGTGGTCTTGCCGCCGCCGGACCTGCCGACCAGGCCGATCCGCGCACCCGCGGGCACGTCCAGGTCGAGTCCCCGGAAGATCGGCTTCGCACCCGCGTGGGCGAAGGTCACCGCCTCGAAGCGGATGCCCGTGTCCCGCGGCGCGAGCGGTTCGGGTACCGCCGGATCGAGGACGGTGGGCGGGTCCAGCAGCAGCTCCGTGAACTGGGCGGCCTCGGTCATCGAGCTTTCCAGCCGCCGGTAGATCTGGTTGAACTCGAACATGATCTGGGTGGCGTTCGAGTAGTACGTGAAGCTGACGACGATCTCCTCGACCCCCTGGCCCGGACCGCCGAAGGCGACGGCGACCACCAGGCCGAGCACGCTGGTCAGCACGGACATCGGGGCGACCAGGGCGTCGACGCGCAGATTGCCGTAGTCCCACGACCGCAGCGTCAGGCGGCGGGACTCCGCGACCCGGCTGCGGTGTTCGCCGGCCTCCCGCCGCTCCGCCGCGAACGCCCGGATGGTCTCCATGTTCGTGAGGCTGTCGGCGACATGACCGGAGACCCGGGCGACCGCCGCCTCCCGGGCGTTGACGAGCCGCTGCCGTCGCCGGACCAGAGGCGTCACGGCCGCCACGGTCAGCGCGATCATCACGAAGAGGCCGGCGACGAGCATCGGTTCGTAGCTCCACAGCACCACGGCACCGAACGCCAGCGGGACGAGACTGCCCACGATCCGGTACGTCACCGTGTCGACGAAGTCCTCGAAGCGCTTGCCGTAGCTGAGCACGCGTTTGGTCAGGGAGCCGGCGAAGTTGTCGTGGAAGAACGCCGCGTCCCTGGCCAGGAGCGCGTCCATGCCGCTCACGTAGAGGTGTTCCATGCCGAAGGCGCCCAGGCGGTTCAGGCAGTGCTGCCCGACCCGCCACACGGCCTCGGCGAGCAGCAGCGTCCCGCCGAAACCCAGCACGTACGGCAGCGCCGAGGCGAGCGTGAGACCGTGGTCGCCGGCGGCCTGTCCGGCCAGTTTGGCGATCAGCAGCGGGGCGATGTAGCGGATGCCGATGTTGCCCACGGCCGGCAAGAGCAGCGCGGGCAGGGCCGGCTTGCGCAGCCGCAGCAGTTCCCCGCCGTAGTGGCGCAGTGCCAGCAGGACCGCGCTCCTGCCCGGTGCCGACTCTCGTGTGTCTGTCGTCCCCATCATGCTCCCGGAGGTTCGGAAGTCGGAAGTCTCCCGTCCACGGCGTCACCCGGTCCAGGCATTTACCGCGGACCGGCGAGAAGCGGACACGTTCGGCGTACACGACCGTCGTCCTCCTCCGGCCGGTACGGGGCCGCCCGGGGGCCCTTCTCTACGGCCGTGCGCCGGGCGGCCTGGTCCGCCGATCCCCGGCCGTGCACCGGGCGACCGGGTCCACCGGTCCGCGGCCGCGTGCCGGACGACCGGGCCCGGCGGTTCCTCGACCGTGCGCCGTGCGGCCGGGTCCGCCGACCCGCGTTCCCGGTCCGGGCGCCCCGCCACGGATTCCGTGTCCGGCGCCGGGGCGGCAACCACCGGCCGCCTTCCTCGCGGGCCCGGCACCCGGATCGGCGGCGCGACGAAATCCGCAGCGGCGACAGCGAGTTCCGGCTCATCCGTCCGCGAGATCACTTCAATTGGCCGGAATCTGTTGACACTTGGCTCGTCGCCATGATGACCATATGACCGACTCGGCGAGGCCGACCACCACCTCGCCTCGCCGCGACCAACGGGGTAACCGTGCCCCTCGCAAGGACATGCCTGGACCGTCGGCGGGATTCCCGTGCCGGAATGCTGCCGGCGGAAGTCCGCCATCCATTCGCGCAGCCGCCCTGGGAGCCGGAGTGAATCGTCTGCGACCGTACGGCGCACTGATAGTCGCAGCCGGCAGCTGGGGTGTCGCCACCGCCGTCGCCAAATACGCCGTCGACGGAATAGGCGCGTTCACCACCTTCTTCATCGAGGTCGGTGTGGCGGCCGCCGTGCTCTGGGCGGCGATGCTGTGGGTACGCCCGCGCCGCACCGTCCCCTTGCGCCACTTCGCCTTCCTCGGCCTGCTGGAACCCGTCGTCGCCTACGGCGCGCTCGATCTCGGACTCCAGCGCACGGGCGCGGCCGACGCGGCGCTGCTCGACGGACTGCAGTCCGCGATGGTGCTGGTCATGGGCGTGGTGTTCATCAAGGAGGCGGTCAGCCGGCGCAGCGTCGCGGGCGTCCTGGTCGGGACGGTCGGCGCCGCGCTGCTCACCGGGGCGCACTTCAGCGTGGACGTCGGCATCGGCAACGGCCTGGTCCTGCTCGGCTCCCTGGGCGCCTCCGCCTCCGTCATCGTGGTCAGCCGCCTGGCGGCCGGCGCCTCCGCGCTGGAACTCACGGCCTACCAATTCGGGTTCGGATTCCTCTTCGGCATTCCCGTCATCGCCGTGGTCTGGGGCACCGGTGCGGAACCGATTCCCGGCGCGGCGGAACTGTCCCATGTCGGGGCGGCGGCGGCCATCGGCCTGGTCGGTTTCGCCCTCGCCTATCTCGCCTACAACTACGCCATTCCCCAGGTACCGGTCGGTGTCGCCGGAATGGCGCTCAATCTGATCCCGCTCTTCGGAGTCGCGGTCGCCGTTCTCTGGCTCGGCGAGGACCTCTCTGTCCTCAAATTGACCGGCGGCGCGCTCATCGTCGCCGGAATAGCTCTCTTCCCCTACGCATCGGACGACGCGGCCACCACGAAATCCCCGCCCGGCGCCGCGGCGCTCCCTGATCCCGAGGAGACATACAGATGACCGGACGGTATCCCGAACCCGCCTACGCCCGGCATGACGCGTATTTCCGCCGCCACGCGCTGCCCACCCCCTGCCTCCTGCTCGACCTCGACGCCGTGGCCGAACAGCTGCGGCGGCTGCGCGCGGCCCTCCCGGACGCCGAGGTGTACTACGCGGTGAAGGCCAACGCCGAACCGGAGCTGCTGCGCCTGCTGGCCGACGCGGGCTGCGGGTTCGACGTGGCCAGTCCCGGCGAGATAGACCGCTGCCTGGCGGCCGGGGCGACTCCCGAGCGGATCAGTTACGGCAACACCGTCAAGAAGCGGGCCGACATCGCCTACGCGCACCGGCTCGGGGTACCCCTGTTCGCCTTCGACTCCGCCGAGGAGCTGGAGAAGCTGGCCGCCGCCGCGCCGGGGGCCGACGTGATGTGCCGGGTCACCGTGGTCACCACCGGTGCGCAGTGGCCGATCAGCCGCAAGTTCGGCTGCTCCGCCGACGACGCCCGCGTCCTGCTGCGCCGCGCCCGCGACCTGGGCCTGAACCCCTACGGCTGCACGTTCCACGTGGGATCGCAGCAGCGCAACCCGGCGAGCTGGGACGAGGGGATCGGCCACGCGGCCCGGCTCTTCGCCGGACTCGCCGAGGACGGGATCGAGTTGGGGCTGCTCAATCTCGGCGGCGGGCTGCCCGCCGGCTACGACGCCGCCGTGCCGGCCCTGGAGACGTACGGCAAGGCGATCACGGACGCGATCGGCCACCATTTCCCGAGCCCGCCGCGCACGGTCATCGAACCGGGCCGGTACCTGCCCGCGGACGCGGGTCTGGTCCGCTCGGAGGTCGTCCTCGTCACCGAGCGCACCGAGCCGGTGCGCAGGCGCTGGGCCTATGTCGACGCCGGCCGCTTCGGCGGACTCGCCGAGACCGAGGGCGAGGCCATCCGCTTCCCGCTGACCGTGACCCGGGACGGCGCCCCGGTCGCCCCCGGCACCGCGCCCGCCGTCCTGGCCGGGCCCACCTGCGACAGCGCGGACGTGCTCTACGAGAACACGCCTGCCGACCTGCCGCTCGATCTGCGCCCCGGCGACCACGTCGACTTCCTCGCCGCGGGCGCCTACACCGTGCCGTACTCCTCCGTGGGCTTCAACGGCTTCCCCCCGCTGCCCGCCTACTGCTTCTCCGGGGAGGTCGGCAGCGACGCCGACGGGACGGACGCGTGAACACCGGGACCGGCACCCGGGCGTAGCCGGACGCCGCCGCGCCGGGTGCCGGCCTGCGCGCGGCGGCGCGGCTCCACGACGATCCTGCGCGATGTGTTGACACCCTCCAGGTGCTTCCTATTATCAATCCCTGTCCGTGACTGCGACCATTGTTCGAAATAACGAACCGATCGCACCTCGTGATTGTCATGCGCATGACCTAGCCGACCTTCCCAGGAGACCGGAGACCCCCCATGTCCGTGACATCGGCCCGCCCACGGCGGGCCAGGCCCCTGCTTCTGCTGGCCCTCGTACTGACCATGGCCACGGCCCTGCTCGGCGGCCGGGCCGCCGCCGGCGGCGCCACCGCGGCCGCCGGCTCGCTGCCCTGCGACCTGTACGCCGCCGGCGGCACGCCCTGCGTGGCCGCGCACAGCACCACCCGCGCCCTGTACTCCGCCTACAGCGGCCGCCTCTACCAGGTCAAACGCGCCTCGGACGGCGCCACCCGGGACATCGGCGCGCTCGGCGCGGGCGGCTACGCCGACGCCGCCGCGCAGGACTCCTTCTGCGCGGGCACGAGCTGCCTCATCACCGTCGTCTACGACCAGTCCGGCCGCGGCAACCACCTCACCCAGGCACCGCCCGGAGGGTTCCAGGGCCCGGCCGCGGGCGGATACGACAACCTCGCCGAGGCCTCCGCCGCACCGGTCACCGTGGGCGGCCACAAGGCGTACGGCATCTTCGTCGCACCCGGCACCGGATACCGCGACAACACCACCAACGGCATCGCCACCGGGGACCAGCCGGAAGGCATGTACGCCATCCTCGACGGCAGCCACTACAACGGCGGCTGCTGCTTCGACTACGGCAACGCCGAGACCAACAGCCGGGACAACGGCAACGGCACCATGGAGACCATCTACTTCGGCAACAGCAAGGCCTGGGGCTACGGCACCGGCAACGGCCCCTGGGTCATGGCCGACCTGGAGAACGGGCTGTTCTCCGGAGTCAACCGCGGCTACAACGCGGGCAACCCCAGCGTCAGCCACCGGTTCCTCACCGCCGTCGTCAAGGGCGAGTCGAACCACTGGTCGATCCGGGCCGGCAACGCCCAGTCCGGCGGGCTGTCCACCTTCTACAACGGGGCGCGGCCCAACGCCACGGGCTACCACCCGATGAAGAAGGAGGGCGCCATCATCCTCGGCATCGGCGGCGACAACAGCAACAGCTCCGCCGGCACCTTCTACGAGGGCGCGATGACGTCCGGCTACCCCTCGGACGCGACCGAGAACGCCGTACAGGCGAACGTCAACGCGGCCGGGTACACCACGGCGCCCCTGGCGGGCGGACCGGCCGTGGGCTCCAGGGTCTCACTGCGGGCCACCACCCCCTGCTGCACCACCGAGTACCTCCGGCACAACAGCGCCGACAACAACGCCGTCATCGGGGCGGTCTCCTCCTCCAGTCCGGCCGCCGACAAGGCCGCGGCCACCTGGATCGTCCGCACGGGCCTGGGCGACGCCTCCTGCGTCTCCTTCGAGTCCGCCGACAAACCGGGCCAGTACCTGCGCCACTACGACTTCCGGCTGCGCGTCGACACCCCCGCCAGCAGCGACCTGGCCAGGCTGGACGCCACCTTCTGCCCCCAGGCCGGCCACAACGGGCAGGGCGTCTCGCTCCGCTCCGCCAACTATCCCGCTGACTTCGTGCGCCACTACAACCACGCCGCCTACGTCGCGAGCGACGGCGGCTCCGCCGAGTGGGACAACGCCACCGCCTGGTCCGACGACACGAGCTGGGTCGTCTCCTCCCCCTGGGCCTGACGCCCGCCGGGCCACCGAGCCGGACCTCCACCGGCCGCCGTGCCGTGACCCGCGCGGTCATGGCACGGCGCCGCGGTATCCGGGCGCCGGCCGGTCACGCCCTCTCTCCCGACACGCCCCCGGCACTCCCGCGGCGCTCCCCCGGCGCAGGCGGCCGGTACGACGCCCGCCGTGCCGGACGGTCTCCGGAACGCGGCCGGTCAGGCGACGTCGCGGCGGCGCACCGGGGCCGGTGCGGCCGCGCCCGCCCCGCCGGCGGATCCCTCCGGGACGGGGACGGCGACGCCGGTGAGCGCCGGCAGGCGCAGCAGCCCGGTGCCGTCGAGGATCCGGCCGGCCACCGGGTCCGGCCGGGTGTCCATGCGGATCACGGTGGTGCCGTGCCGGTCGACGGCGAGGCCGGGGTGCCGGCTCAGCAGGGCCGGTTCGGCGCCGGCGACCACCAGGACGGGCAGCCCGCGGGCCAGGCCGGCCGGCGACTGGAGGAAGTCGCAGACGGCGTCGTCGGCCTGGTGGAGCCGGTCGGTGACCAGGACGAGCGGACGGTACCCGCTCGCCGTCTCGATGAACTCCCGCCAGCCCGCCGGTCCTTCACCGCTCTCGTCCGCCGCCCGTGCGGCCGGGTCGAGCAGGGCTCCGAGCCGGCCGGCGATCCGGTCGGCCCGGTCCTGGTCCCCGGTCATCCGGTGCAGGGCCGTCTCCAGCCGGCCGCGGGCCACGGCGGGCGTGTCCTGCGCCGTCACACCGCAGTACGCGGCGACGATCGCCCGGTGCGGTGCGAACCGGCCGTCGCCCTCGGTGCCCGGTCCGGGCCAGCGCAGCACCAGGCAGTCGTGCGGGCGCTGCCCGGCGATCCGGGCGAACTCCGCGAGGAGACGCGCCCGCGCCGCATCCGACCTGCCGAGCACGAACACCCGGTGCTGCCGGTGCCAGCGCGTGGTGTGCTCCAACAGGGTGGCCAGCAGTTCCAGTTCGCCTTCGTACGCGTTCTTCGCGCCGGGGCGGACGCGGCCGGCCGGGTCGGTGTCCGCGGCGGTGTGCCGCAGTTGCCAGCGGGCCGGGTCGCCGGGGGCCGGGCGGTAGGAGCAGGCGGGTCCGGTCGCCTCCCGGGTCGCCGCGCAGACCTCGATCCGGCCGTCCGGCACGAGCGGCAGCATCGCCTGGGCCGCCTGGAGCAGCGCGCCGCCGGGCACCGGGGAGGCGTCGGCGCCGTCCTCGGCACGGTGCCGCGACAGCGCCTCGCCGGTCACGATCGCGGCCTTGACCGTCACCTCCGCGCCGGCGCCCTCCCGCGCGCGGGCGGCCCGCAGGGCGGTGGCGGCGGCCACGGCACGCCGGGCGTGGTCTTCCCCGTCCGGCCGGGCGGGGAAGACGCCGAGGGTGTCGGTGCCCAGTGTGGCGACGACGGTCCCGCCCCGGCCCTCGATCTCCCGCCGGACGCTGCCGCTGATCCGGTCGAACACGGCGTCCGTGTCGTCGGGCCGTCCCGGGCGCACCGCGACGCCGACCCGCACCAGCAGCGCGCTGACCTCCTGTCGGCCGGGCCGCCTCGTCGACGGCTGCGCGGGCCGGTGCGCCGTAGGCTGCGCGGGCCGCCGGGCCGGGGGCGTCGCGGGCTGGTGCGCGGGGCGCCGGGCGGGGACGCGGGCGGCGTTGGAACCCGGGTTCGACCACCGCTCGGTTCCGTGGTTCGGGGTGGACGACCGGTCGGTTTCGGGGGCCGGAATGGCCGCTTCATGACGATCGGCGGACATCACCGTCGCCTGCGGCGCGGCCGGCGCCCGCCGTTCGGTCGCCGGAGCCTGCCGTGCCGTCGCCGGGGCCTGCCGTTCGGCCGGTGTCCGCGGCGCGGTCGCCGGGATCAGTGGTGCGGCCGGCCTCTGCGGTGCGGTCGCCGGGGTCTGCCGTACCGCCGCCGTCTGCCGTGGGGCCGTCGCCGGCCGCGCGGTCAGTGCGACGGGCGGGGCGGACGGGGTGAGACCGAGCGCCGGGTCGTGGGTGAGGACGGCCCGCTGGAGCGACTGGAGGTCGGGGCCCGGTTCCAGGCCGAGCCGCTCCACCAGCGACGCGCGCAGCCGCTGGTAGACACCGAGTGCGTCGGCCTGCCGGCCGCAGCGGTACATGGCGCGCATCAGCTGGCCGCAGGCGCGTTCGCGCAGCGGCTCGCTCTCGACGACGGCCTCGATCTCGGCGAGCACCGCCGAGTGCCGGCCGCACTCCAGTTCGGCCTCGAAGTAGTCCTCCAGCACCTCCAGCCGGGCGCGCTGGAGGGCCGTCAACTCGGGCCATTCAAAGCCGAGTTCGACCAGGTCGGCGAGGGCGGCGCCGCGCCACAGCCGGAGGCCCTCGCGCAGCCGCCGGGCCGCTTCCTCGCGCCGGCCCGCGGCGAGCAGGGCCCGGCCCTCGTCCGCCAGCCGGCGGAACCGGTGCAGATCGATGTGTTCCGGGTCGACTGCCAGGAGGTAGCCGGGGGACTGGGTGCGCAGGGTCACGCCGGCCCGCATGCCGTCGTCGGACGACAGCTTTCCGCGCAGGCCCCAGACGGCGTTCTGGAGGATCTTGCGCGCCGTCGCCGGGGTCTCCCCCGCGCTCCACAGCGCAGACAGCAGCCCGCTGACGGGTACGACTTCACCGGGCCGCAACAGCAGGAACCCGAGCGTCGCGCGCTGCTTGCTGCCTCCCAGGTCGATGACACGGCCGTCCGAGACGACCTCCAAGGGACCAAGCATCCGGAACCACATGACAACCCCCCGCATCAGATGGATCTCCACTGACGGGCGCGCAGAAGCGCAAGCCTCCGGTCACCGTACAAACCGGAGGTCCGGTTTACAAGCTAATGTTCACAGTTAAACAACCGGCCGCGAAGTCCTGGACACGACGCCTACCTGCCCTTTTGACCTGCGTCTTTACCGATCGCTTCACAGATGTGACGACCGACACTCTTCGGCCACAGCGGCGCGATCGCCTGCCGGACCGCCTGACGGGACTTGATATCCATCCCGTTACGGGGTATTGGTCCGCCTGATCGGCGAGACCGGGGCGTGCCGTGGCGCGCGAGCGGGCTCAGCTCGCCGATTCCGCCACCAGCGTCGCGCGGCGGGCCGTCTCCATCTCCTCCAGCACCCGGCTCCCGCGGTCCGGCCCGAAGTCGAGCTGCGCGAAGACCGCCGGCATCGCGACGCTGGGCAGCGTGTAGGCGAAGATGGACGAGATGCGCTGCTCCAGGTCCTGCCACCCGGACGTCACCTCCGACACCACCTGCGCGCCGATCCAGGCGCTGACCAGGAAGCGGCCCAGGTCCTCGGGCTGCACGTGCGGGTAGACCTCGCCGTGCTGCTTGGCGGCGTCCACCATGGAGGCGAACCGCAGGGCCCACGCCTCCCAGGGACCGCCGTCCGTCAGTTCCTGGAGCTGCGGCTCCATGGCCAGCTTGGCGCCGGCCCGCAGCATCATCTCCTCCGGCAGCCGGCAGGCCAGCGCCATCGCCTCGTCGACCAGCTCCTGGAGCTTGTACGTCCGCGGCGGATAACCCTGCTCCGTCACCTGCTGCTCGAAGATGCCCTGGACCAACTGCTCCTTGGAGGAGAAGTGGAAGTACAGGGCGCCCCGGGTGACCTGGGCCTTCTCGAGGATCTGCGCGATGCTGGCACCGTGGTAGCCGTGCTGCGCGAAGACCTCCGCCGCCGCGTCCAGGATCGCGCCACGGGTTCGGATCGCGCGCAACTGCCGTGCCATGTGTTCGTCCTCTCGTCCGCGCCACGCCACCCCCTCTGAGCTGACGCGGATGTCTGATCCCGGAGCGCGAGCACCCCGGGAGACAAAAGAAACCAGATGTCTGGTACTTTACCCAATCCGCCGGACCGGGCGCCGTCCGAGCCGGCTGCCACCGGCCCGGACGCCCGGGCTCACCAGGCCCCGGCACCCCCGTCCACCGCCATGGTGGCACCCGTGACGAAGCTGGCCTGGTCGCTGCACAGCCACGCGGCGGCCTGCGCCACCTCCTCCGGGTCGGCCACCCTGCCCTGCGGGTTGCGCCGGCGCATCCGTTCCTCCGCCGCCGGGTCACGGGCGAAGACGCCTTCCGACATCTCCGACCGGGTCAGTCCGGTGGCGAGCGCGTTCACCCGGATGCCGTGCGGCGCGTACTGCGCCGCGGCCGACTTGGTCAGACCGAGCACGGCATGCTTGGCGGCCACGTACGGCGCGCCCGCCGACGTGGCGCGGACCCCGGCGATGCTGCTGTTGTTGACGATCGCGCCGCCCGTGCCGCTCGCGAGCATGGCCCGGATCTCGTGCTTCATGCAGAGCCAGACGCCACGGGCGTTCACGTCGAGCACCGTGTCGTAGTCGGCGTCGTCCGTCTCGTGCAGCAGGGCCGGCCGGGTGGTGACACCGGCGTTGTTGAACGCGGCGTCGAGTCTGCCGTACCGGTCGACGGCCAGCCGCACCGCCCGCTCGACGTCCTCGGCGACGGTGACGTCGCCGGCGGCGCAGGCGACTTCGGCGCCCTGGCCGCGCAACTCGGCCGCCAGCTCCTCCAGTCGCGGCAGCCGCCGGGCCATCAGCACCAGTACGGCGCCCTGTCGCGCCGCCACCCGGGCCGCCGCCGCTCCGATGCCGCTGCTCGCCCCGGTCACCAGCATGGCCTTGCCGGCCAGCATCCCCGGCTCCCGCGTCACGCCACATCCCTTCCGGGCACGCTCTGCCACAGCGTGCCGGTCCGCGCCTCGGCGTCGATCGTCCGCAGCAGCCGGTCGTCGATCTCGCCGAGGGAGCCGACGACATGGCGTGCGCCGGCCTCCGCCATGAGCTGCCGCTGATAGCCGTGCGCGAAGTCGCTGGGGTGGCCGATGAACGGGGCGCCCAGCTCCCGGGCCGTCTCGGCGACGCGGGCCACGTCGTCGATGAACAGCACCTCGTCGCAGGCGAGTCCGGCGATGTCCACCGCGATCTCGTACAGGCCGGGGCGGATGTCGTTGGTGCAGACGTACCGGGGCTCGTCGAACAGGTCGCCCAAATGCCCCAGATAGCGCTCGAAGTGGGAGGCGTCGAGCCCGCCGTAGCACACGGTGCGCAGTCCCAGGGCGCGCAGCCGGCGCAGCAGCTCCACCGCGCCGTCGAGGATGCGGACCGGGTGGTCGGCGAGGTAACGCTCGCGCTCCTGGAGGTAGATGGCGATCGTCTCCATCGGGGTGGTCGTCATGCCGCACGTCCGGGCGAGCACCTCGCCCGCGACCGCCCGCGTCTGGGAGAAGATCCGGCGCTCCAGCTCGGCGGAGTAGGTGCCGCCCCGGCTGGTGACGAAGTGGTGGATGACGGGGCTGAACGTGTCGTTCAGCAGCACTCCGTCGATGTTGAGCGCGGCCATGCGGAGCTTGCCGAGCTGCTCGCTCATGGATCCTCTCCCTCCCGGCGGCCCGCCGGCGCGAGGCGCGGACGACGGACCGGGTAAACCTCACGATCGGCTCGATCCTCACACGGTCGCCGTCGATAGTCCAAGGATCTTGGTCCGGCGCCCGGGCGCCGGGAACGAGACGGCCGCGCGGGTGTCCCGTGCGTCACACCTCACAGCCGCGGCAACCGGCCGCGAGTACCCTGGCCAGGCCCGTTTCCGGTCCGCGGGCAGGCGTGCGCGGCGGTCCGGACGGGCACGCACGACCGCGCCGCCCCAGCGATTCCTTGCCGAACCGGCGGTGTCGAGACGAGACAGGACGCCGCACTTGCGAAGGGGGTTCACGCCATGCCCGCCCGTCCCCGCGGCGACACCGCTCCGCTCACCGCACCCGCTTCCGTTTTGCCCCTGTCCGGGAGTGCCTGGCCGGGGGGTCGCGGAGCGGTCGGCGGGGGCCGGGAAAGCTGGAAAAAAAACCGGTCAGTCCGTACAGTGGCGCCCGGCCCGCACCGCTCGGTCCGATTCGCGCTCCGCCCAAGTCCCGCGCGGCTTGGCCTGTGTTCCGGCAGCACTCCGTTCTCTATGCCCTGGGGGAGAGGCACATGACTACGTTTGCGCCCAGCGACAGCACAGCCTCGGAAACCCGGGCGGCCCTGCCCGTCACGGCACCCGCGACACCGGACACCTTGACGACGACCGTGCCCAAGGAGTACGTCCACCGCGCGGCGGTCACCGAGGTGTTCCTCACCGGGTGGCGGCAGTCGGCCCCGGACACCTGCGTGGTCACCGCCCAGTGGCCACGGGCCCACACGTTCTACGGACCCGCGGGCGGCTTCCACGACCCGCT
This sequence comes from Streptomyces sp. NPDC027672, assembly GCF_055566335.1. NCBI lineage: Bacteria > Bacillati > Actinomycetota > Actinomycetes > Kitasatosporales > Streptomycetaceae > Streptomyces > Streptomyces sp. NPDC027672. The sequence continues at coordinate 280,460 of NZ_JBVHSO010000011.1, forward strand.
GCTGTTCAGCGAGACGCTGCGGCAGACGGTGCCGCTGCTGTCCCACGCGGTCTACGGCGCGCCCATGGACCACAAGCAGATATGGCGCGACCTCCATGTGGCGCTCGACCCGGCCGCACTGCGCGCCGGGCTCACCCCGGCCGACGTGGAACTGCGCATCCGCTGCTCGGACGTCGAACGGCGGGCCGGCGTCCTGCGCGGCATGCGGATGGAGGTGACCGCCACCTGTGACGGGCGGCACCTGGCCACCGCGTCGACCACCTTCAGCTCGCACAGCAGGGCGCTGTACCGGCGGCTGCGCGGGGCCTACGCCGACGCCGAGCAGGCCATGGCCGGCGCCATCGCGCTGCCGCTGCCGGTCCAGCCCGAACTCGTCGGCCGGGACCGCCCGCACGACGTGGTCCTCTCGCCCCGCGCCGCCGACGGCCGCTGGCAACTGCGGGTGCACACCCTGCACCCGGTCATCTTCGACCACCCGAACGACCACGCTCCCGGCATGCTGCTCCTGGAGGCGGCCCGCCAGGCGGCACAGCACCTGCTGGGTCCGGCACCGGTCCTCGCCACGGGTCTGGACGCGGCCTTCCACCGGTACGCGGAACTGGACGCCCCGGCCTGGGTCGCGGCCGAGCCGCTCGGCGCCGGCCGGGTCCGCGTCACCGTCGAGCAGCACGCCGAACCGGTCTGCGCGTGCACGGTGACGACGCATCCGGCGGTGGCCTGACCACTGGGTTCCGCCACGGCCGGAACAGGGGGCCGGCCGTGGCGGGCGGAGCAGCGGGGGCCCGTCGGGACGGGGACCCGTCGCTCCAGGGACCGCGGGCGGTCGCGGTGCGGTGCCGGCGGCGGCCCGGTCACCACCGGACGCCTCGCTGCGGAGACGGTGGACGTGCCGGCGGCGGCCCGGACGCCAGGACGGCTCGCTGCGGAGGCGGAGGCGGAACCGGTGCCCGCGGCGGCCCGGACGCCAGGACGGCTCGCTGCGGAGGCGGAGGCGGAACCGGTGCCCGCGGCGGCCCGGTCGCCAGGACGGCTCGCTGTGGAGGCGGTGGCAGTGGCGGCGGCGGCCCGGACGCCAGGACGCCTCGCTGTGGAGGCGGAGCCGGTGGCCGTGCCCGCGCGGGCGTCGGTGTCGGAGGTCGCCGGTGTCAGAGGTCGCCGGCCGCGCCCAGGCCGGTCAGCGCGCCGACCGGGTCGTGGTCCGGGGTGCCGCGGGGCCACCAGTCGTCCTGGCCGGGCTCCGACTCGTAGGCGTACCACAGGCCGTCGCGGCCCAGGCGCAGTTGCACGTGGCCGCGCGGGTGGGTGAGGCGGTTGCGCCAGGGGCGGAACGCGGGCAGGTCGGCGGCGAGCAGCAGCGGGCGGGCCCGGTCGAAACGGCCGGCCGGCGGATCCCACGGCTCCTCCAGGACCGTCAGCCCCTCCAGGCCGCCCTGCCGCCAGGCCGCGACGGCACGCGCCAGGTCGGCCGGGGTACGGCCGGCCGCGTCGGCGAGCGCCGCGTACAGCGCGCGGGTGGCCGCGGTCAGGCCGGAGCCGGGGCGGGCCGCCGCCAGCCGGACCGCGTCCTGCCACAGGGTCAGCCCGCCGACCGGATCGTGTCCGGTGCCGAGCAGGGCGTGCGCGCGGGCGGCGGCGTCGGTCGCGAGCTGGTCCAGCGCGAAGGAGTCCGGGCCGCCGGGCGCCGACGGGTACACCGGGGGCTGCCCGGGGTGCGGCGGCACCGGCGACGGCGGCGGCAGCGGCGGGCGTTCACGCGCGGCGAGCGCCTCGGCGGCCCGGACGCCGGGCAGGGTCCGCGGCTGCCGTTCCCGTGCGGCGCGGGCCGCGTGGGCGGCGCTGCGCCGGGACAGCGCGTCGAGCAGGTCCTTCTCGCCCCGGCCGCGGAGCAGGAGCAGCACGAAGGGGTCGGCGTCCAGTAGCCGGGCCGTCTGGTAGCAGAGGGCCGCCGCGTGTTTGCAGGGGTGGCCGGAGTCGGGGCAACTGCACCGTGGGACGAGATCGCCGGGGCCGGGCAGCAGGGGCACACCGCAGTCGGCGAGCGACTGGGGCAGTTCCTTGTCGAGGAGCGCGGCGATATGGCCCGGCCGGCCGGCCGCGGCGTCCAGGAACCGGTCCCAGTCCTCGTCCTCCAGCGTCCGCAGCCGCACCTGCGTGCGGTAGGGCCGGGGCCGGCTTCCCCGCACGTACGCCAGCACCAGTCCCGGCGTGACGGTGATGGCGTCCACATGACCCTGGTCGGCGTAACTCCGGCCGCGCGCCAGCCGCTTGGCGTCCAGCGCGCCCTGCTCCAGCGCACCGACCCAGGCGTTGCCCCACCAGGTCCCGGCGAACGCCTCGTCCGCGCCGGTGCGCACGCGTGAGGTGAAGGCCGGGAACGTGCGCCGGAGTTCACCGTCGCGGTGCGGGCTGGCCATGGTGACCGAGGCGGTGGGAGCCGGGGCGGGCGGCGGCTGGTCCGGCTCGACGGGCGCGGCCGGCTCCGTGGTCGCCGAGAGTGCTGCCGGACCGGTCGGCTCGGCCGCGCTGCCGTCGGAGGTCTCCGGTTCGTCGGGGGTTTCGGTCCAGGCGGGCATACGGAAGGCGGTCGCCAGGTAGTGCCGCATGTCCCGTACGGTGCCGGCCTTGGCGGACCGGGTCTCCCGCCCGGGCGGGACGGGCGTACGCGACGCTGCGGAACGGGCGGCCGCGGCTGCCCGCCGTTCGCGCGTCGTCCCGGCAACAACCGTGCCCTCCCCGGCCCGCCCGGCCTCGCCGGCCTGCGCTGCTTCCACTGCCTCCGCACGCGCCGCTTCCCGCCGGGCCGCGCGCAGCGCCTCCCGGGCGACATCACCGGGCCGCCGGCCGGCGGCGCCCCCAGAGGGCCCGCCACCGATGCCACCGGAAGGCGCGTCACCGGTGCCACCGGAGGGTCCGCCACCGATGCCACCGGAGGGCGCGTCGCCGGTGCCGCCGGTACGCGCACCGGCACGGACTCCGCCGTACTCGCCCCTGCGCCTGGGACCGGCCCCGTCCGGCCCGGCTCCCGGCGAGGTGTCAGCACTCGGCTCGTCTCTCCCTGCACAACCGGCATCCACCGGGCCCACTCCCGGCCCGGAACCGGTCCCGTCCGGCCCGGCTCCCCGCGGAGTGTCAGCGCCCGGCTCGTCTCTCCCTACACAACCGACATCCACCGGGCCCACTCCCGGCCCGCGACCGTCGGCCACGGCACCGGCACCGGCACTCCCGGCGGAACCCGCGGGACCCGCCCCCTCCGGCCCGCCGTCCCGCGCAGCGCCTGCGGATTCCGCAGGGCTCCCGGTCGTCCCCGGGACGGCGGCGGCAGTCGGCGCCGGGCGGTCGGCCGCCGGGTCGTCCCGTACGCCCGCTCCCCCGCGCCCCTCCTCCACCGCGTCCGTACCCGCGCGCTCGTCACCCTGCGCGTCCGGCGCTGCGTCCTCCCGGCCCGTCTCCGCTCGTTCCCTGCGTTCCCGGGCCGCCCGTAGGGCCTGGCGGGCGGCGTCGGCGGGGCGGGGGTGGCCGGGGGCCGTCATGAGGTCCTCCGGAGGGAGACGAGGTCGGACAGTTCCCGGTCCGTCAGTTCGGTGAGGGCCGCCTCGCCGGAGCCGAGGACGGCGTCGGCCAGGGCGCGCTTGGCGGTGAGCATCTCGGCGATGCGGTCCTCCACCGTGCCCTCGGTGACCAGGCGGTGGACCTGGACGGGCTGGGTCTGGCCGATGCGGTAGGCGCGGTCGGTGGCCTGTTCCTCCACGGCCGGGTTCCACCAGCGGTCGAAGTGGACGACATGGCCCGCGCGGGTGAGGTTCAGCCCGGTGCCGGCGGCCTTCAGGGACAGCACGAGGACCGGGGTCTCACCGCTTTGGAAGCGGTCGACCATGCGCTCGCGCTCCGGGACCGGGGTGCCGCCGTGCAGCAGGTCGACCGGGATCGCGCGGGCGGACAGGTGGGCGGTGAGCAGCCGGGCCATGCCGACGTACTGGGTGAAGACGAGCGCCGAGCCGTCCTCGGCGAGCAGGGTGTCCAGCAGCTCGTCGAGCAGGGCCAGCTTGCCGGAGCGGGCGGCGAGCCGGTCGGGGTGCGGGTCCTCCTTCAGATAGAGCGCGGGGTGGTCGCAGATCTGCTTCAGCGCGCCGAGCAGCTTCAGCACGAGGCCGCGCCGCGCCATGCCCTGGGCGGTCTCGATGGCCAGCATCGACTCGCGCACCACCGCCTCGTACAGCGCGGCCTGTTCCCGGGTGAGCGGCACCGGGTGGTCGGTCTCGGTCTTGGGCGGCAGTTCCGGCACGATGCCCGGGTCGGACTTCTTGCGGCGCAGCAGGAAGGGGCGGACGAGCCCGGCCAGGCGCCGTGCCGCCTCCTGGTCCTCGCCGTTCTCCACCGCGCGGGCGTGCCGGGCGCGGAAGGATTTCAGCGGGCCGAGGAGTCCGGGGGTGGTCCAGTCGAGCAGGGCCCACAGTTCGGAGAGGTTGTTCTCCACCGGGGTGCCGGTGAGGGCCACGCGCGCGGGTGCCGGGATGGTGCGCAGGGCCTTGGCGGTGGCCGAGTACGGGTTCTTCACGTGCTGCGCCTCGTCGGCGACGACCATGCCCCAGGGCCGCCCGGCGAGGTGCGCGGCCGCGGACCGCATCGTGCCGTACGTGGTGAGGACGAAGCCGCCGGCGACGCCGTCCAGGGTGCGGTCCGGGCCGTGGAAGCGGCGGACCGGGACGCCGGGCGCGAACCGGGTGATCTCCCGCTGCCAGTTGCCGAGGAGGGAGGCCGGGCAGACGACGAGGGTCGGTTCGGGGCGGGCCCGCTTCAGGTGCAGCGCGATGAGGGTGACGGTCTTGCCGAGGCCCATGTCGTCGGCGAGGCAGCCGCCTAGGCCGAGCGAGGTCATCAGGTCGAGCCAGGCCAGTCCGCGCAACTGGTAGTCGCGCAGGGTGGCGTTCAGGCCGGGCGGCGGGGCGGCGGGGCGCAGGCCCGCGGTGAGCCGGTCGCGGAGGGCGGCGAGCGCGCCGACGGGGACGGCCTCGACGGTCTCGCCGTCGACCTCGGCGCTGCCGGTGAGCGCGACGGAGAGCGCGTCGACCGGGTCGAGCAGGCCCAGTTCGCGCTTGCGGGCCTTGCGGACCAGCGCGGGGTCGACCAGCACCCAGCGGTCCCGGAGCCGGACGACCGGGCGGTGGGCCTCGGCGAGGGCGTCCATCTCGGTCTCGCTGAGCGGATCGCCGCCGAGCGCGAGCTGCCAGCGGAACCGCAGCAGGTCCTCGCTCTCGAAGAAGCCGGTGCCGTCGGTGGCGGAGCCGGGCGCCGCGTGGACCACCGCGGTGGCGGTCAGGTCGCGGGCGAGGTCGCGGGGCCAGTGCACGGCGACTCCGGCGGCGGCCAGCCGGCTCGCGGCCACGCCGAGCAGTTCGCCCAGCTCCTCCTCGGACAGGGCGAGGACGTCGGGCACGTCCTGCTCGGCGAGGCGGTCCAGGGGCGGCCACACCCGGGCGGCGCGCCGGACGGCGAGGGCGGCGTCCACGCGCGCGCGGGGCCCGAACGCCGGGTCGGCCCCTCCCGCCCACAGGGCCGCCGCGTCGGCCATCAGGGTGGGATCGGCGAGGCTGTGCACCTGGACGACGGCCGCGCCGGCGGCGCGGGTGCCCTCGTGCGCGCCGGCGTCGAAGACGTCGGACGCGGACAGGTCGAGGCGCAGGGAGATCCGGACGCCCGCGTCCATCCCGGCGGCGACCTCCGCCGCCCATGCGCCGGCCGCCGGCAGGCTCTGCGGTTCGCGGGCGGCGAAGGGCCGGCCGGTGGCGTGCGGGGCGGCCGGCGTGCGCGGCAGGCTGTCGGCGACCGCGTCGAGGAAGGAGCGGACCAGGGCCTCGGGTTCCGGCAGCCGCAGCGCGCCGGGGCCGGGCAGGGGCACGGCGTGGCCCTCGGGCGGCAGGGCCGCGGCGATGGCGCGCAGGTGGGCGAGGTCGCCGGGTTCCAGCGGGCCGGCCCGCCAGGCGTCGTGGCCGGCCGGGGTGAGGCCGGGCAGCAGCCGGCCGCGGGCGACGAGCCCCAGGGCGTGCAGGGCGGCGGCGCCCCAGCAGGCGGTGGCCGGGTGGGCGGCCGGGTCGCGCCGGGCGCGCACCAGCAGGGGCAGGGCCTCGGCGAGCGGCAGGGTCAGTGCGGGCACCTGGCGGCGGCGCACCGCGCTGCCGTGGCGGCGGACGACCGTCAGCTCCTCCGGGCCGTCCGGGGGCTCCGCGGGCAGCGGGCCGTCGTCGGGGTCCCAGAAGGCGACGCGGCCCTGGCGGGGCAGGGGCGCCGGCAGATAGACGCAGGCGAGGCGTGCCCAGGCGGGGTGTCCGGTCCCCGTCTCCCGGGTGCCGTCCGCGCGTCCGGCCACCGCGGCCGTGCCGCTCATACGTCCTGCCACCTCCTGCCCGTGTGTGTCGGATCAGCTGTCTCCGACTCTACGGGCGGGGTCTGACAACCGGCTCCGGAGCCCGCGCCGGGCCCCGGGTCACGGGACCGTGCGGGAGACCGCGAACACCATCGGGTGCTGGGGGTCGGACAGGTTGACGACCACGTCCTGGGTGGGCGCCGGGTTCTTCTGCTCGTGGGTCAGTCCCCACCAGGGGCCCGGGGCGTCGAAGGTCCAGCCGCTGACGTCGCGGTCCCGTTCGCCGACCGTGATGTCGTCCTTGCGGAGCTGTTCCCGGCGTACGCCCATGGCCTCCAGGAAGCTGTCGAGGCCGGCCGGGTTGGTGCGGAACTGCACGTAGAGGCGGCTGGTCTTCCAGTTGTTCGTCTCGTAGTAGGCGATGTCGTCGGCGGGGTGCGGGACGGTCACCTGGTAGAGGCGGCGCTGCACCTTGGACGGCCAGCCGGGGGTGAGGCCGGTCGCGGAGTACTTCTCCTCCTTGTCCTTGCCGCTGTCGCGGCTCTGGTTGGCGGAGATCACCAGATAGCCGGCCGGGACGCCGATGAGCAGCACGATGATCAGCAGCGTGAGCGCCCGGCGCCGGGCCGTGTGCCGGGGGTGCCCGGCGCTGTCGCCGCGCTCCCCGGGCGGGCCGCCCTGGTGGGGCAGCGAGGGCGTCATGCGCTGTCCCGGGAGCGGCGGGCCTGGGCGTACCGCTCGTAGCGCTCGTGGCGCTCCACGCGGCGCCGCTTGGCTCGGCGGAACCGGCGGGCGACCAGCCGGGCCAGGTCGGCGGCGCCCACCATGCCCGCCTCGGGGCCGAGCTGGGCGCGGGTGATGCGGGCCTCGGGGCGGTAGCCGCGGCCGGTGAGGTGGCGCTTGAAGGCGTCCCGGGCCGGGCCGATGAGCAGGTCGTCGGCGGCGCTGACGCCCCCGCCGATGACGAAGCAGGACGGGTCGAGGGCCGCCGCGAGGTTGGCGATGCCGACGCCGAGCCACTGGCCGATGTCCTGGAGGAGTTCCACGCACATCGCGTCGCCCTCGCGGGCCAGCTCGGTGATCATCGGGCCGGTGATGTCGTCGATGCTGCCCTTGACGTGCTCGATGATGCCGTAGGCCACCGGGGAGTCGGCGGCGGCCATCTCCTTGGCCTCGCGGACGAGCGCGTTGCCGGAGCTGTACTGCTCCCAGCAGCCGCGGTTGCCGCACGGGCAGCGGTGTCCGCCGGGTACGACCTGCATATGGCCGAACTCGCCGGCGACACCGAACTTGCCGCGCTTGACCTGGCCGTCCTCCAGGATGGCGCCACCGATGCCGGTGCCGAGGGTGATCATGACGAGGTGGTCCTCGCCGCGCCCGGCGCCGAACCGCCACTCCGCCCAGGCGGCGGTGTTGGCGTCGTTGTCCACCAGGACCGGCACCGAGAGCCGGCCGGCGAGGCGGTCGCGCAGCGGTTCGTTGCGCCAGGACAGGTGGGGCGCGAACAGGACGCGGTTGCGGTCGGCGTCGACCCAGCCGGCCGCGCCGATGCCGACGGCGTGCACGTCGTGCCGGTCGGACAGGTCCAGGACCAGCTCGACGATGGTGTCCTCGACGACCTTCGGGCTCTTGGACTTGTCCGGGGTCTCCGCGCGGAGCTTCTCCAGGATGTTGCCGTCGGCGTCCACGACGCCCGCCATGACCTTGGTGCCGCCGATGTCGATGCCGACCGTGGGCACCCGGGGCGCTGTCAGGTGGGACCGGCGCTCCCGGGTGCCGACGGTACGCAGGACCGGGGCACGGCGGGAGCCGATGGGGGCGGTGAGGTCGCGGTAGGTGCTCATCGTTGGTCGATTCTGCCGCACGCTCACGCTGAGTGCTGCGCGGGGCGGCTGGGGGAAAGACGCGTCCGGGGCCGGGCGCGGGGGTGCCGTGGCCGGTCACGCCCCCGTTCCGGGGCCGCCGGCCGGCCCGGCCCCGCGCTCGTCAGTCACGTTGCAGTTCGTGGCGCAGCGCGTCCAGGTCGGAGCCGCCGGCCATCTGCCGGGTCAGTTCGTCCAGGGTGATCTCGTCCCGTGTGTAATGGCCCACCATGGTGCCGCGCCGCAGCAGCACGAAACGGTCGCCCACGAGGTAGGCGTGATGCGGGTTGTGGGTGATCAACACAACGCCCAGGCCCTGGTCCCTGGCGGCGGCCACATATTTGAGGACCACACCGGACTGCTTGACGCCCAGTGCGGCCGTCGGTTCGTCCAGGATCAGGACCTTGGCGCCGAAGTGGACCGCGCGGGCGATCGCCACGCACTGGCGTTCGCCGCCGGAGAGGGTGCCGATGGGCTGGTCGACGTCGCGCAGGTCGATGCCCATGCGCAGCAGCGCCTCGCGGGTGGTGCGGCGCATGAGGTCGGTGTCCAGGCGCTTGACGGGGCCGGTGCCCTTGCGGGGCTCGGAGCCGAGGAAGAAGTTGCGCCAGACCGGCATCAGCGGGACGACCGCGAGGTCCTGGTAGACCGTGGCGATGCCCCGGTCCAGGGCCTCGCGCGGCGAGGAGAGGGTGGTCTCCTCGCCGTCGATGCGCAGGGTGCCGGCGTCGTGCCGGTGCAGCCCCGCGATGATCTTGATCAGGGTCGACTTGCCCGCGCCGTTGTCGCCGAGGACGCAGGTGATCTCGCCCGCGCCGACCTGGAGGGAGACTCCTTCCAGGGCGCGGACGGTGCCGTAGTACTTGCTGACGCCGGTCAGCTCGACGAGTGTCACTTGATGGCCTCCGCGCGCTTGCGGACCCAGGCGTTGAGCAGGGTCGCCAGGAGCAGCATGGCTCCGAGGAAGAACTTGAACCAGTCGGGGTTCCACTCGGCGAAGACGATGCCCTTGCTGGTCATGCCGAACAGGAGCGCGCCCACGGCCGAGCCGACCGCGCTGCCGTAGCCGCCGGTGATCAGACAGCCGCCGATGACGGCCGCGATGATGTAGATCAGCTCGTTGCCGACGCCCTCGCCGGACTGGACGGCGTCGAAGGAGAACAGCAGGTGCTGTCCGGAGATCCAGGCGCCGAACGCGACGCCCATGTAGAGGCCGATCTTGGTCTTGGCGACCGGGACGCCGACCGCGCGGGCCGCCTCCTCGTTGCCGCCGACGGCGAAGATCCAGTTGCCGGTGCGGGTGCGCAGCAGGATCCAGGAGGCGAGGGCGACCAGGCCCAGCCACCACAGGATGGTGACCTTGACGTCGACGCCGCCGACGGTGAGCGTCGAGGCGAAGACGGCGCGGGCGCCGGCGAAGCCGTCCATGTCGCCGATGGTCTTGGTGGAGACCGTGTCGTCGATCAGCTTGGTGAAGCCCAGGTTCATGCCGGTCAGCATCAGGAAGGTGCCCAGCGTGATGATGAAGCTGGGCAGCTTGGTGCGGGTGAGCATGAAGCCGTTGAAGGCGCCGATGGCCAGGGTGACCAGCAGCGAAACGCCGACGCCGACCCAGGTGTTCGCCGTCATCTGGTAGCTGAACATCGAGGAGACCAGCGCGGAGGAGGTCACCAGGACGCCCGCCGAGAGGTCGAACTCGCCGCCGATCATCAGCAGGGCGACCGGTACGGCCATGATGCCGATGGTGGAGGAGGCGTACAGGACCGTGCTCAGGCTGGAGGCGCGCAGGAAGCCCTCGGCGACGAAGGCGAAGAAGACGAAGACGGCCAGCGCGCCGACGACCGAGCCCAGCTCGGGGCGGGCGAGCAGCTTCCGCAGCGGGGAGGTCCGCAGGATTCTCTCGTCCGGCGCCCCGGCGTCCGGCGTCCCGCCCGGTTTACGGTTCGGTTCCCGTGCCGTGGTCGCGCTCATCGGGTGCCCCGGCCCGTGTACTCGGCGAGCGCGCCGGCCTGGTCCTTGGTGATGATCTGCGGGCCGGTCAGCACCGGCTTGCCGCCGCCGAGGACGTCGCCGTTGTACTTGTACAGCCACAGCAGGTCGACGGCCTGGTAGCCCTGGAGGTACGGCTGCTGGTCCACGGCGAAGCCGAGGGTGCCGTCCCGCAGCGCGGCCGCGACCTTGGCGTTGAGGTCGAAGGTGTCGATCTCGGCCTTGCTGCCCGCGTCCGAGCGCGCCTTGACGGCGGTGTCGGCGTACGGCGCGCCGAGGGTGACGACGGCGTCGATGGACCGGTCGGCCTGGAGTTTGGCCTCGATCGCGGACTGCACGTCGGGCATGTTGGTGCCGTTGACGTACAGCTTGCGCAGCGTGCCGTGGAAGGTCTTGGCGACGCCGTCGCAGCGCTGCTCGTGGCCGACGTTGCCCTGCTCGTGCAGCACGCACAGGGCCTTCTTCTTCCCGCGCTGGTTCAGCTCGTCGCCCACGGCCTCGCCGGCGATGGTCTCGTCCTGGCCGATGTGGGTCAGGGCGCCGAAGGCCTTGGACTGCGCGGAGCCGGAGTTCACCGTGATCACCGGGATGCCGGCCTTCTCGGCGCGGGCCACGGCGGCCTTCATGGCGTCCGGCTTGGCGAGGGTGACGATGATGCCGTCGACCTTCTTGTCGACGGCCGCGTCCACGAGCTGGGCCTGCTGCTGGGCCTCGTCGTCGTGGGAGTACAGGAACTTGATGTTGTCCTTGCGGGCGGCCTGCTCGGCGCCGCTCTGCACGATGTCCCAGAACGTGTCGCCGTCCCCGGAGTGGGTGATCATGGCGACGGTCCAGCGCGGGGTGTTCACCGCCGCGCGCCCCTGGGCGGCGGCGGCCTTGCGGGCGTCCTCCGCCCGCTTCCCTCCGGTGCTGCTGCACGCCGCCAGGGACACGGAGAGTGCCCCCGCCAGCGCTATGCCTACCCAGGTTCGAAACCGTGCCACGAGGCAGTGCCCCTTCTTGATGTGTACCGACGGACGAGGGGGCCGCCATCGCTGGGGCGGCCCCAAATACTCCAGTATCGGGCATGACCGGCGTGCGGAGTGCGGCAGGGAGTGCCCGCGCCGTCCGGTTGTCCGGACATTGTGACGCGTCAGGCGGGGCCGTCAAGGCCGGACGAGGAGCTGGAATTCGAAGGAGTAGCGGCCCGGGCGGTAGATGTGGTCGCCGAGTTCCACCGCGCGGCCGGTGTCGTCGTACGTCGTGCGCCGCATGGTCAGCAGCGGGGCGCCCGCGGTCTCGGCCAGCCGTTCGGCCTCGGCGGCGGTGGCGGCGCGGGCGCCGATGGACTGGCGGGCGCTGTGCAGGGTGATCCCGGCGGACCGCAGCAGCCGGTACAGGCCGGTGGCTTCCAGCTGGCCGGTGTCGAGGTCGAGCAGGCCCGGCGGCAGGTGGTTGACCAGGCAGGCGATCGGTTCGCCGTGGGCGAGGCGCAGCCGTTCCACGCGGTGCACGTCACCGCCCTCGGGGACGCCGAGCGCGGCGGCGACCGTGGCGGAGGCCGGGACGACCGTGTTGACCAGCACCTTGGTGGCGGGGCGCTGGCCGGCCGCCTCCAGGTCGTCGTAGAGGCTGCTCAGTTCCAGCGGGCGCTTGACCTGGCTGTGCACGACCTGGGTGCCCACACCGCGCCGCCGGACGAGGAGCCCCTTGTCGACCAGCGACTGGATGGCCTGGCGGACGGTCGGCCGGGACAGCCCGAGCCGGGCGGCCAGCTCGATCTCGTTGCCCAGCAGGCTGCCCGGGGTGAGCCGGCCGTGCTCGATGGCGGCCTCCAGTTGCTGAGAGAGCTGGAAGTACAGCGGCACCGGGGAGCCGCGGTCCACCTGGAGGTCGAGCGTCACGGACGGGTCCACAGCAGGTTTCGGCACGGGGCCGAGCGTAGTCCCGTGACCGGTTGACGGGAAGTTGTGTAGTCCGATTGTCAGGACATATACGTTGACAGGGTACGGCCGCGGCCCGCACCGTGGTCTCATGCGCATCGGGGTCATCGGTACGGGCCGCATCGGCACCCTGCACGCGAGGACGCTCAGCCGGCACCGCGAGGTCGGTTCCCTGATCCTGACGGACACGGACCCGGCGCGGGCGCAGACGCTGGCGCAGCGGCTGGGCGAGACGGCGGCGCCGGGCGTGGACGAGGTCTTCCGCTGGGGCGTGGACGCGGTGGTGATCGCCACCACGACACCGGCCCACGCCGACCTCATCGCCCGGGCGGCCCGCTCGGGGCTGCCGGTCTTCTGCGAGAAGCCGGTCGCCCCGGACCTGCCGGGCACGCTGCACGCGCTCGCCGAGGTGGAGGCGGCCGGGACGGTCCTCCAGATGGGGTTCCAGCGCCGGTTCGACGCGGGCTACGCGGGCGCCCGCGAGGCGGTGGCCACGGGCCGGCTCGGCCCGCTGCACACCGTACGGGCCCTGACCTGCGACGCGTCCCCTCCGCCCGCCGAGTGGCTGGCGCTGTCCGGCGGGCTGTTCCGGGACACGCTGATCCACGACTTCGACATGCTGCGCTGGGTGACCGGCCGGGAGGTGACCGAGGCGTACGCCACCGGTTCGGACGGCGGCCGCGCCGAGTTCCGCGCGGCCGGGGACGTCACCACGGGCGCGGCGCTGCTCACACTGGACGACGGCACGCCGGCCACCGCCACGGCGACCCGGCTGAACGGCGCGGGCTACGACGTCCGGATGGAGCTGGCCGGGGAGCGGGACACGGTGGTGGTGGGCCTGGACGACCGTACGCCCCTGGCGTCGACCGAACCGGCCGGGCCGCCGCCCGCGGACAGGCCCTGGACCGGTTTCCTGGAGCGGTTCGGGCCCGCCTACGCGGCCGAGCTGGACGCCTTCGTGGCGGTGGTGCGGGGCGAGCGGCCCAATCCGTGCGACGGCCGGGAGGCGCTGCGGGCGCTGCGGATCGCGGAGGCGTGCGAGGTCTCCCGCCGGGAACGGCGGCCGGTGCCGCTCGCGGAACTCCCGGACGCACCGCGACCCGCGGGTTAACCCCCGGAAAACTCGCCACACGTACGGGGAAATCTTCCCCTCTTGTCATTGACATGCCATCCTCTACGCGCGTCATCATGGCGCCATGAGAATCCCCCCACGCGCAACGCGCATCGGCGCGGCCGCCGCTCTGCTGTCCGCCCTCCTCGTGGGCGGCACCGTCACCGCCACCACCGCCCAGGCCACGGCCGCCTCCGTCGGCAGCGTCTGCTACGGCGACCTGCCCTCCCAGGCGTACGACACCCTGAACCTGATCGCACGGGGCGGCCCCTACCCGTACACGCAGGACGGGAGCGTCTTCCAGAACCGGGAGGGCGTCCTGCCCGGCCGGACCACGGGCTACTACCACGAGTACACCGTCATCACCCCGGGCTCCCCCACCCGCGGCGCGCGCCGCGTCGTCACCGGTAAGCAGTACCGCGAGGACTACTACACGGCCGACCACTACGCCTCGTTCGACCTGATCGACTACGGCTGCTGAGCCCCTCCCCCGCGGGATCGGCCCGGGGGACGGCACGGCACGCGCGGTCCGGCCCGCTCCGGCCGGGCCGCGCGGCTCGGGAGCCGTCCGGGAGCACGAAGGCGCCTCACGGGACGCTCCAGCCGCCCCGGCGGACCCCGCCCGCCGTCGTGACCAGCGGTCCCCGCGCGCCGGCTCAGCCGGTGTGGGTGGAGAACAGTCCGCCGGTCGGGCCCTGCTTGTCGCCGCCCTGGGCCTTCTTCAGCGCGTTGGCCAGGCCCTCGATGGTGAGGGACTGCAGGATCACCCGGCCGTTGCCCTCCAGGGTGGCCAGGGACAGGCCCTCGCCGCCGAAGACGGCGTTCATGATCCCCTGGCGGTTGAGGCCGCCGACGCGCTGGACGCCGTACTGGATGCCCTCCTCGAAGGCGACCACGCAGCCGGTGTCGACCTCGATGCGGCCGCCGAAGTCCGCCGGGTTCAGGTCGATGAAGTTGCCCGCGCCGGCGATGATCACCGTGCCGTGCCCGGTGAACTTCTCCAGGACGAAGCCCTCACCGCCGCTCATGCCGGTCCGGCCGCCGGCGAAGGCGATGCCGAAGTCGACGCTGGACTCGGCGGCGACGAAGGCGTCCTTTTCGGCGAACCACGCGCGCGTGCCGTCCAGTTCCAGGGCGCGCATCTCGCCGGGGAGCACACCGGCGAAGCCGACCGTGCCCTCGCCGCCCTGGGCGGTGAAGTACTGGAAGGCCAGCGACTCGCCGGCGAGCATGCGCTGGCCGGCCTGCATGGCGGTGCCCATGGCCTGGCGGAGCAGGCCGCCCATGCCACCGCCCTGGCCGCTTCGCTCGCCCCCGCCCGACGGGCCGGACAGCCGCGTCTCCATGGTCACGTTCGCGGTCTTGAACAGGAACTTGCCGGCCTCGCAGTACACGGTCTGGCCGGGGCGCAGGTTGACGACCGCCATCTGCATGGCGGTGCCGACGATCTCTTGCTGAAGGGTCACGTGGAAGACAACGCCGGAGGCGGACGGAAGAGTTCCGCGCCGGCGGGACGAGGAGCCGGACGGGTGAGCACGGGGATGCGCCCCGCCCGGCCGGCCGAGGCACACGGGGCGCGGGACGTGGGACGCGGGGCCCGGGACTGGGGCGGCGGGGCCCGGGACGTGGGGCGCGGGACGTGGGGCGCGAGGTGCGGGACATGCCGGTGCGCGCGGGGCGCCCCGGTGCTGTCCGGCCGGGGCGCCCCGCGCGTGCGGGCGGGCGGCGGTCGGCCGCCCGGCTCATGGAGGCGGGCGGAGGTCGGCCGCCCGGTTCCTGGAGGCGGGCGGAGGTCAGCCGCCCAGTTCCTGGTGGCGGGCGGCGAGGCCGCTCGCGCCCTGCTCGGTCAGGGAGCCGAACAGGCGCAGCCGGGAGATGCCGCCGTCGGGGAAGATGTCGATCCGCGCGTGGGTGCCGACGGCCGCCTCGGTCAGGACGAAGCGGTGGTTGGTGTCGGGCTGGAGCCGGGTGCGCGGCAGCACCTCGGTCCACTCGCCGTCCTCGCCGTCCCGGACCGAGAGCGACGCCCAGCCGGCGCTGTTGCCCTTCAGGTACGCGGTGTCGATCTCGACGGCGCGGATCCTGGACTGGGCGACGAGCCGGTAGCGGATCCAGTCGTTGCCCTGGTCGCGGCGGCGGCGGGTCTCCCAGCCGTCGTCCATCTTGCGGGAGCGGCCCGGCTGGATGGTGTTGGTGGCCGGCGAGTAGAAGAGGTCGGAGGCGTCCTCCACCCGGCCGCCGTTCTCCAGCGCGACCACGTCGAAGGTGCCGAGGGCCGCGAGCCACCGCGGGTCCGGGACGACCTCGCCGTACACGCGCAGCCGGGCGATGCCGCCGT
Source organism: Streptomyces sp. NPDC027672 (assembly GCF_055566335.1). NCBI lineage: Bacteria > Bacillati > Actinomycetota > Actinomycetes > Kitasatosporales > Streptomycetaceae > Streptomyces > Streptomyces sp. NPDC027672. The sequence continues at coordinate 296,043 of NZ_JBVHSO010000011.1, forward strand.
CGGGGTGCTGGCTGACCCGGAGGTGCGTGAAGCACTGCTCGGCCGAAACGGCGAAGCCGTTCGCCGCGTGGCCGCCGACCGGGGTGCGCGGGACCAGGGTGGTCCACTTCACGTCGTCGGCGAGGAGTTCGCTCGGCGCGGGCGAGCCGGGTACGCAGGCGCCCTCGACGGAGACGGCCTGCGGGTAGTTGCCGCGGAAGTGGGCGGTGTCGACGACGATCCCGCGGATCACCCCGGGCGCGCCGAGCCGGACCAGCGCCCAGTCGTGGTCCTCGGAGGTGGGCCAGGGGTGCTCGGCGGAGGTGCCGCGCCGGCGGCGGGTCTCCCAGCCGTCCATGATCTTGCCCTTGTGGCCGAAGTGCTCGGGGTCGAACTCGGCCCGCTCGGGCACCAGCAGGTTCTCGCGCTCGGCGAAGAACTCGTCGTTGGCGGCGATGACACCGGCGCCGAGCCGCCGGTCGGCGAGGTTGGCGTACCGGGTGAAGGGGAAGTCGGCGGTGCGGTAGTCCGCGTACGGGTCGCCGCCTCCGTAGGGGTTCGCGTCGCCGGTGAAGCTGGGTGTCGCCGTCACGGTGATCAGGGGGTCCTTTCGGGAGTCGGCCGGAATGCGGATGCGGAAGCTGGCTTATCGGGGGCGGTTGAGCAGCGTGCCCTTCGGCTCGGTGAACTCGCCGTCGGCGACGATGCGTTCGCCGCGCAGCCAGGTGGACTTGACGACGCCGTACAGAGTCCTGCCGGCGTAGGCGGTGACCCGGTTGCGGTGCTGGAGGCCCGCCGGGTCGACGGTGAAGGTCTCGTCGGGCGCGAGGACGGCGAAGTCGGCGTCGCGGCCCGCCTCGATGGCGCCCTTGCCGTCCAGGCCGGCCAGGGCGGCGGTCCGGGTGGACATCCAGCGCACGACGTCCTCCAGGGTGTGGCCGCGCCCGCGGGCCTCGGTCCACACCGCCGACAGGCTCAACTGGAGGCCGGAGATGCCGCCCCAGGCGGTGGCGAAGTCGTCCGTCTTCAGGTCGGCCGTGGAGGGCGAGTGGTCGGTGACCACGCAGTCGATGGTGCCGTCGGCGAGGGCCTGCCAGAGCAGATCCCGGTTGGCGGCCTCGCGGATGGGCGGACAGCACTTGAACTCGCTGGCGCCGTCCGGGACTTCCTCGGCGGTGAAGGCGAGGTAGTGCGGGCAGGTCTCCACGGTGATCCGGACGCCCTCGGCGCGGGCGGCGCGGATCAGCGGCAGGGCGTCGGCGGAGGACAGGTGCAGCACGTGCACCCGCGCATTCAGGCGCCGGGCCTGGGCGATGAGGTGCGCGATGGCCGTGTCCTCGGCGTCACGCGGGCGGGAGGCGAGGAAGTCGGCGTACTTCGGGCCGCCGTGCTGCGGGGCGGCCTCCAGGTGGTGGGGGTCCTCGGCGTGCACGATCAGCAGGCCGCCGAACCCAGCGATCTCGGCCAGGGACCGGGCGAGCTGGTCCTGGTCCAGGTGCGGGAACTCCTCCACGCCGGACGGGGAGAGGAAGGCCTTGAAGCCGAAGACGCCGGCCTCGTGCAGCGGGCGCAGGTCCTTGACGTTGTCGGGCAGGGCGCCGCCCCAGAAGCCGACGTCGATATGGGCCTTGTCCCGGGCCACGTCCTGCTTGACGCGCAGGTGCTCGACCGTGGTGGTGGGCGGCAGCGAGTTGAGCGGCATGTCGATCAGGGTGGTGATGCCGCCGGCCGCCGCCGCGCGGGTGGCGGTCCAGAAGCCCTCCCACTCGGTGCGGCCCGGGTCGTTGACGTGCACGTGGGTGTCGACCAGGCCGGGCAGCAGGACGTGGTCGCCGAAGTCCTCCAGCCGGGCCCCGGCCGGTACCTCCGCGTCGTACGGCAGGACGGCGGTGATCTTGCCGCCGGACACGGTGACCGTGGCGGCCCGCGTCCCCTCCGGAGTGATCACGCGCGTCGAGCGCAGCGCCAGTTCAGCGTCGGACACCCGAACCCCTCTCTCCACCGCCGTTGCACGTCCAGGAAACCGGGATGTACGGCCACGTAACGGATTTCAACGTTCTGTTGAAGGAGTCTTCACTCCCGCTTCTCGCCCGTCAAGAGGCACCCTCCGGGGCGCCGGGCGGGGAAGGCTCGCCCTGGACGTTTCCACAAAGCGGAATTAGAATTCCATCAAGCAGAACGTAGCTACGTACAAGCGGGGAGTCAACCGGCTGCCGGGTAGGCTTCTGCTCTCCCGCCCGCCCCGAAAGGAACCGCGCCGTGCCGACGTCCAGCGCCAGCACCACCGACTCCGCCAAGCCCTCCGCCGCCGGCGGGGTGCAGTCCCTGGAGCGCGCCTTCGACCTGCTCGAGCGGATGGCCGACGCGGGCGGCGAGGTCGGTCTGAGCGAACTGTCCGCGGCCAGCGGGCTGCCGCTGCCGACCATCCACCGGCTGATGCGCACGCTGGTCGCCTGCGGCTACGTCCGGCAGCAGGCCAACCGGCGGTACGCCCTGGGGCCCCGGCTGATCCGGCTCGGCGAGTCGGCGTCGCGGCTGCTGGGCACCTGGGCACGGCCGTACCTGGCCCGGCTGGTGGAGGAGACCGGCGAGACGGCGAACATGGCGCTGCTCGACGGCGACGAGATCGTGTACGTCGCCCAGGTGCCGTCGAAGCACTCGATGCGGATGTTCACGGAGGTGGGCCGGCGGGTGCTGCCCCACTCCACCGGCGTGGGCAAGGCGCTGCTGGCCGGGGTGCCGGACGAGGAGGTGCGGGCGCTGCTGGGCCGCACCGGCATGCCGGCGGCGACCGAGAAGACCATCACCACGGCGGACGGGTTCCTCGCGGCCCTGGCGGACGTACGGCGGATGGGATACGCCGTGGACGACAACGAGCAGGAGATCGGGGTGCGCTGCCTCGCAGTGTCCGTGCCCGACTCCCCCACGGCGGCGGCCATCTCCATCTCCGGACCGGCGGGACGCGTCACGGAGGCGGCCACGGAGCGGATCGTGCCGGTGCTCCAGCAGATCGCCCACGAACTGTCCGCCGTGCTGACCAGCCAGAACCCGGGCTGACCGGCGGCACGAGCCCGGGCCCGGCCCGCCAGACATGCGTGCGGCGGCCGGTAGACACACCCCTTCGGCTACGGCCGTGGGGTCGCCGCCCCGGGTCCGGCGCCCTGGTCCTGGAGCGCCGGTCCGGGGTGGCCGCCAGCCGGAAAGGCGCCGGCACGGACGCCCTGGCGCGGATGCCCGGCGCGGTCGACCGGACCAGCGCGGGCAGCCGGACCGGCGCGGCCGACCGGACCGGCGCGGGCGGCCGGACCGGTGCAGCCGGTGAGTGCGGACGGCCTCGCCGCACCCGCCCGGAGCGCCTCCGCCGGCGAACGCGGACCGCGGGGCGGCCCGTGCCCGGGGGCTGAGTAGCCGTACTCATTGCGCGTGCCGCGTCCGCGCGGGCAGGGTGGCGGGCATGGACCTGCCCGTCGCCCCGCCCGCCTTCGACGCCACCTCCGGTCCCCGGCGGCGCGACCGGGCCGACGTGGGCGCCGACCTCGGTGCCGGGTGCGGGCTGGTGCTCCTGGAACTGGTCGCCCTCGCGGTGATCTTCGGGTTCTGGTGGCTGTCCGGCTTCGACCTCGACCCGGCCGGCACCGGCACGGCGGACTCCCTGTGGAACTACCTGGCCGCCGCCGGCGGAGTCGGGCTCCTGGCTCTGACGGCGGCGGTGATCGCCGCGCGGGCCGGGGCTGTCGTGACGGTGGTCGCCCAGGCCGTCATGGCCGCGCTGGTCTGCGTGCTCGTCTTCGGCGGGGCGGCGGCGCAGTCCCACCAGGACCAGCGCTGCCGCGACCTGCCGTCGGCGCCGGACTGCCCGGCACCCTCACCCGGACCCGACGCCGACCGGAGAGACGGAACCTAGGGTCCGTCCGGCCCTTCGCGTCGTCGCCCGTGGCTGACGGAAAGGGCCGGCCCTAGCGGTTGCGGAGCGGTTCGCCGAACAGGTCGACCGCGTCGCGCACCTCGGACAGCCCGCGGGCCAGCGCGCTCATCGAGCCGAGCGCGCCGGCGAGCAGCAGCAGGGAACCGCGCAGGCGCGGGACCTCCGCGAGGCCGTCGGCGGCCAGCGCGGCCAGGGAGGCCAGTTCCTCTTCGGCTATCGGCCGGTCGGGGAAGTCCGCCGGCAACGCGGCGAGGTCACGGCGCAGCCGGGACACCGCGGTTCGCAGTTCCGTCACTCTCGGGTCCTCGTCGCCGCCGGTCACCGGCCGCTGCCCCAGGCTCCGCCACACAGCGCTCCCCCTTCGGCACGCCTTCGTGCGCCGGTCAGTAAACGCCAACCGGGCGCCCGGGCGCCACAGTGCGGACCGGAATTCAGCCCCACGGGAACAGGCCCCGGACAAGCGGCCGGTTCCGCCGTCGTCGGGTATGCAGGACACATGACGGACAACCGGGATCTTCGAGGGGACGTGGCGGGCCTGCTGCTCGCCGCCGGCGGCGGCAGACGGCTCGGCGGGCGGCCCAAGGCGCTGCTGCCGCACCGGGGCCGGCCCTTGGTCGAACACGCGGCCGGTGTGCTGCGTACGGCGGGGTGCGAGCGGGTCCACGTAGTGCTGGGCGCCCGGGCGGACGAGGTGCGGGCCCGCGCCGAGCTGGGCGGCTGTGTCCTGGTGGACAACCCGGACTGGGCGGACGGCATGGGCTCCTCGCTGCGCGCGGGGCTGTCCTCCCTGGCCGGCACGGGCGTGCGGGCGGCCCTGGTCTCCCTGGTCGACCAGCCCGGCATCGGACCGGCCGCGGTGGCCCGGGTGCTGGGCGCGTACGAGGACGACAAGTCGCTGGTCTCGGCCGCCTACGCCGGGGTACGCGGGCACCCGGTGCTGTTCGGCGCGGCGCACTGGCGGGGCATCGCCGCTTCGGCCGCCGGGGACCGCGGGGCGCGGGCCTATCTCGCGGCGCACGCGGCCGAGGTCCGGCACGTGGAGTGCGCGGACGTCGCCGAGCCGTACGACATCGACACCGAGGCCGACCTGAGCCACCTTGAGTGAACGGGGTGGCACCCAGCGCCACCTTGCCTCGACTCAGAGAATCTCGACATCAACAAACCATTGAAGTTCCACGATGAGGAAACTATTATCCACTGCTCAGAAGCGTCCGTCCGCACAGTGGGCGCTCACCGTCCGATTCGTGCCACTTGGCACCCGGTGCCACCGCTGAAGGAAGTGACAGCTCATGTCCGCACCAGCGCCGTCCTCGCTGGCCATCGTCGACGCCGAGCCCCTGCCCCGGCAGGAGGAGGTCCTCACGGACGCGGCGCTCGCCTTCGTGGCGGAGCTGCACCGGCGGTTCACCCCGCGCCGTGACGAACTCCTCGCCCGCCGGGCCGAGCGCCGCGCCGAGATCGCCCGCACCTCCACGCTCGACTTCCTGCCCGAGACGGCCGCGGTCCGCGCGGACGACTCCTGGAAGGTGGCGCCGGCCCCGGCCGCGCTGAACGACCGGCGCGTGGAGATCACCGGTCCCACCGACCGCAAGATGACCATCAACGCGCTCAACTCGGGCGCGCGGGTCTGGCTCGCGGACTTCGAGGACGCCTCCGCGCCGACCTGGGAGAACGTCGTCCTCGGCCAGCTCAACCTGAGTGACGCCTACACCCGGAACATCGACTTCACCGACGAGCGCACCGGCAAGTCGTACGCCCTGCGGCCGGACGAGGAGCTGGCGACCGTCGTCATGCGCCCGCGCGGCTGGCACCTGGAGGAGCGGCACCTCGTCGACGACGGCGGCCGGCCGGTCCCGGGCGCCCTCGTCGACTTCGGCCTGTACTTCTTCCACAACGCCCGGCGGCTGCTCGACCTCGGCAAGGGCCCGTACTTCTACCTGCCCAAGACCGAGTCGCACCTCGAAGCCCGCCTGTGGAACGAGGTGTTCGTCTTCGCGCAGGACTACACCGGCATCCCGCAGGGCACCATCCGCGCCACCGTCCTGATCGAGACGATCACGGCGGCGTACGAGATGGAGGAGATCCTCTACGAACTCCGCGACCACGCCTCCGGACTGAACGCCGGCCGCTGGGACTACCTGTTCTCCATCGTGAAGAACTTCCGGGACGGCGGCGCCAGGTTCGTCCTGCCGGACCGCAACGCGGTGACGATGACCGCCCCGTTCATGCGGGCCTACACCGAACTCCTCGTGCGCACCTGCCACAAGCGCGGCGCGCACGCGATCGGCGGCATGGCGGCCTTCATCCCGTCCCGCAGGGACCCGGAGGTCAACAAGGTCGCCTTCGAGAAGGTCCGGGCCGACAAGGACCGGGAGGCGAACGACGGTTTCGACGGCTCCTGGGTCGCCCACCCGGACCTGGTGCCGATCGCCATGGAGTCCTTCGACAAGGTCCTCGGTGACAAGCCGAACCAGAAGGACCGGCTGCGCGAGGACGTGCGCGTGGCGGCGGGCGATCTCATCGCGATCGACTCGCTCGACGCGAAGCCGACGTACGCGGGTCTGGTCAACGCCGTGCAGGTGGGCATCCGTTACATCGAGGCGTGGCTGCGCGGGCTCGGCGCGGTCGCCATCTTCAACCTGATGGAGGACGCGGCCACCGCCGAGATCTCCCGCTCGCAGATCTGGCAGTGGATCAACGCCGGCGTCGTCTTCGAGAACGGCGACAAGGCCACGCCGGAGCTGGCCCGCAAGGTCGCCGCCGCGGAACTCGACGCCATCCGCGAGGAGATCGGCGCCGAGGCGTTCGCGGCCGGCCACTGGCAGGAGGCGCACGACCTGCTGCTCCAGGTGTCCCTGGACGAGGACTACGCCGACTTCCTCACGCTGCCGGCGTACGAGCGGCTGCGCGGCTGAGCACCGCCCGTCCGAGTGGCCCGGGGCCCCGCCCCGGGCCACTTCGCGTTCCGGCCCCGCGTCCCCCGCGGGCTCAGCCGAAGTGCACCGTGCCGTCCTGTTCCACCGCCGGCCTGCCGTGCAGGTCGGGCACCTGCTTCAGCCAGTCCGGGCGCCCCGCCTGGCTCCTCGCCGCGCGGACGGCCTCCTCGGCGGCCAGCTCCTCGCGGCTCGGAAAGCCGGTGGGCAGCCACTCGGGCGACAGCCGGACCCGGTCCAGCAGATAGCCGACGTAGGCGTCCCGGACGTCGTCGGGCGTGGCGAACCCGGCGTCCTCGGCCAGCCAGGCGTCCGGCACCTCGGCGACGATCGAGCGCAGCAGCTCCCGCGTCACCCGGGGCGCCAGCTCGGCGTCGGCGGCGCGCACATCGGGGCCGTAGTGACCGAGGGCGTGGTGCCGGAAGTCGTACCGGCGGCCCGGGGCCGTGGTGTCCCAGCGGTGGTGGAAGACGAGGGCGGCGCCGTGGTCGATCAGCCACAGCCGCGGGGGCACGGTGCCGAGCGTGGGCCAGACCATCAGGTTGGAGCTGTGGACCGTACGGTCGACGTTGGCGGTCAGCGCGTCCAGCCAGACGATCCGGCCCGCCTCCAGCGGGTCCACCGGGAAGGTCCGGGCGATCTGCGGGGTGAAGTCGCGGGCGCCCGGCAGATAGTCCATGCCGAGGTTGACGCCCGCGCTGGCGGCGTGCAGGTCGCGCACCTCCTGGTGCGGCTCGGCGGCGGCGATGGCCGGGTCGAAGCGGACGAGCACCAGCTCCGGGAAGCGCAGCCCGAGCGCGCGGGCGAGCCCGCCGACGATGACCTCGGCGACCAGCGCCTTGTGCCCCTGCGCCGAGCCGGTGAACTTCACGACGTACGTGCCGAGGTCGTCCGCCTCCACGACCGCGGGCACGGACCCGCCGGAGCGCAGGGGCTCGACGTAGCGGGTCGCGGTGACTTCTCTCAGCATGTCCGAAGATTCTCCCGCTCACTGACCTTGCATTCCATGACCATCTCCCAGGTGACGGGGACGCAACTTCGCACCACCACCTCATCACAACCACCCTCGTCGAAGCCGGGGCAGGGGCACCTGCGCGGCAGGCGCGGTCCGTCCGATGTCAGCGCATACGTCCTCTGCACGTGCACCCGAGGACGCTGTACTTGTCGTGACCGTATGGTTCGACTGGACGGACAACGTCGAATGGTCTGGCACGGCCACCGTCCAGAACATCTAAGGACGGCGAGGGTGTCGAATTTCATGGACTGGCGGGACAGGATGCTGCAAGCGGTCTGGCGGCAGGATGATGTCCTGCCGGAACCGGTGCTGGCATGGATGTCCGAGGTGTACGAGGAATCCGGAGAAATCTCCGGGGAAGCATTCTGCGAACTCTGGACCACGCGCACGTTTTCCCTGGCTAGATCGGCCTTCGAAGTGATCCGGAAGTCCGTACTCGACGACACAGGGAAAAGGATCGTCGGGGACGAGTTCAGCTACGTCAACTATGTCCGCGATCCGGAATTCGGCCCGGTCGGCGTGGTGCGCTTCAAGTCCGCGGAAGTCTCGACACCGGATGGGACGGAAGTCCTGGGCGTCGTGGCGGAAGGGGCGCAGGAATTCGTCATGGACTACTACGGTACGGTCTGGCCCGTCTGCGACCGCCACTCCTTCGGCCTGCACGTGGACTATCTCCACGAGACCGCCGTGTGGAAGTGCCATGCGGGACCTGCGGGTGGACACCTGGTAAGGGCGCTTGATCCTTCGGTCCGGTTGTAGACCGCCGAGGACGCGCCGCCGCCTCAGGCTCGGGCCGCTGCGACAGCGTTCTCAACCTTCCTCACATTCTCTCAGGTGGAGGTAGGCTGCCCTCATGCCCAAGGACATCACGGTGGACGACGCCACTCACGCCCAGATCGCCCTGCTCGCCCGGGCCTGGGACGTCACCCCCGGGGAGGCGGTGCGCCGACTGATCGAGCACTTCCAGAACCCCTCCCCCACCGCCGCCCCCTCGGCGCCCACGGGCGCTCGGGTCGCCGTTCACGCCGTTTACGACGGGGTGCGCGTCCCGGGACTGTACGACCCCGCGACCCAGGCGCTCACCATCACGGAAGGGCCGGCGGCGGGCACGTACCGCACGCCCAGCGGGGCGGCCAGCGCGGTCCTACAGGCACTCAAGCCGCACGTGAAGCCCAACCGCAACGGCTGGGGCTTCTGGGTGCTCGACGACAGCGGGGAACTCCTCCAGTCACTCCGTCGCCGCTGAGTCCCCCCGAGGGCTCACGCCTCAACCTTGCTCACAGACTCTCACATACCCTACTATCGGCAGCCCATAGTGGTGGCGACCGCACCGCCGCTCCGCGCACGGACCCGGGAGTCGCACGTGCCCAACGACCGAGACCCGCTGCTGAGTCAACGCTCGGCCCTCATCCTGCTTCTGGGCGTGCTCGTGGGTATCGGGGCCGGGACCGTGGCCGCGCTCGGAGACGCCGGACCAGCCACCGCCGTCCTGACCGGCGCAAGCGCCTTCGCGGCGGGCGTCGTCTTCTTCCACACCACCATCGCCTAGGGCGTGTCTCTTTGATGGGTTGATCAGTTGATCGGATGTGCCCGTCCGATTAGTGATCACCGATGCGATGTGGGACCGGATCGAGCCGCT
>NZ_JBVHSO010000012.1:0-288491 GCF_055566335.1 Streptomyces sp. NPDC027672
TTACATTCCGAACCCGGAAGCTAAGCCTCACAGCGCCGATGGTACTGCAGGGGGGACCCTGTGGGAGAGTAGGACACCGCCGAACAATTCTTGAGAAAACCCCCGCACTTCGGTGCGGGGGTTTTCTGCGTTGTATGGCCTTTCTGCCCCCGAAAAGGGGCGGCGGCGGACGCGGACGGAAGCCTCAGAGCCGGCCCGCCGCTTTCAAAGCCAGATACGCGTCCGCAAGAGCCGGCGCCAACTCCTCCGGAGTCGCGTCCACCACCGTCACCCCGTGACGGCGGAGCTGTTCCGCGGTGCGCCGGCGCTCGTTCTGCGCCTGCGCCGCTGCCGCCGCCTCGTACACGGCCTCCGGAGTCCCGCGGGCCTGTGCCATACGGGCGACATACGGATCCGCCACCGAGGCCACCAGAACCGTGTGCCGTTGCGTGAGCTGCGGAAGCACGGGAAGCAGCCCCTGCTCCACCGGTGCCGCGTCCAACGTCGTCAGCAGCACGATCAGAGACCGACGGGGCGCGGCGCGCAACGCGGTGGCGGCGAGGCCACGGGCATGCGTCTCCACCAGTTCCGGCTCCAGCCCGGCCATCGCGTTCACCAGAGAAGGCAGCACGTCCCCCGCCGACCGGCCCTGCACCAGGGCACGCACCCGACGGTCGTACGCCAGCAGCGCCACCCGGTCACCGGCGCGTGAGGCGAGCGCGGCGAGCAGCAGAGCGGCGTCCATCGAGGCATCCAGCCGCGGGACGTCGCCCACCCGGCCGGCCGAGGTGCGGCCCGTGTCCAGGATCAGCAGGATGTGCCGGTCCCGCTCGGGCCGCCAGGTGCGGACGGCGACCGCGGACTGCCTGGCCGTGGCCCGCCAGTCGATCGAGCGGGTGTCGTCTCCGGGGACGTACTCGCGCAGACTGTCGAACTCCGTCCCCTCGCCCCGGGTCAGCGCGCTGGTGCGCCCGTCCAGTTCCCTCAGTCGGGCGAGTTTCGAGGGAAGGTGCTTGCGGCTCGTGAACGGGGGCATGACGCGTACCGTCCAGGGCACGGTGTGGGCGCCTTGGCGGGTGAACAGGCCGAGGGGGCCGTAGGAGCGGATGGTCACGCGGTCGGCCTGGCGGTCGCCACGGCGGGTGGGGCCCAGCCGGGTCGTCACGCGCCGGCGCTCGCCCGGGGGCACGGTCAGCCGGTGCCGGGACGCCTCCGCCTCGGTGCCCGGCTGCCAGCTACTCGGCGGCCAGGCGTCGCGGAGCCGGGCGCGCAGCGGGCGGTTGCCGGGGTTGGTGACCGTGAGCGTGACGTCCGCGGTCTCGCCGAGACGGACGGTGGTGTCACCGGAGCGGGTCAGCCGCAGCCGGCGTACCGGTGCGGCCAGGGCCCAGTCGCAGGCGCAGGCCAGGGCCAGGGAGCCGTTCACCGCGAGGATGCCCGGCCAGCCCGGTTCCAGGATGCCGACGGGGAGGGAGCCGAGGGCCGCGAGGAGGGCGGCGCGGCCGGTGAGTGCCATCAGCGGGGAACCGGGACGTGGGCGAGGATGGCGGTGACGACCGAGTCGGCGGTCACACCCTCCATCTCCGCCTCGGGTCGCAGCCGGACACGGTGCCGCAGCGTCGGCAGGGCCAGGGCCTTCACATCGTCGGGGATGACGTAGTCGCGGCCCGTCAGCCAGGCCCAGGCGCGCGAGGTCGCGAGGAGGGCGGTGGCGCCGCGCGGGGAGACGCCGAGCGAGAGGGACGGCGATTCGCGGGTGGCGCGGCAGAGGTCCACGACGTAGGCGGTGATCTCGGGTGACACGGCCGTCTTGGCGACCGCGGCGCGCGCCGCCGCCAGATCGGCGGGTCCGGCGACCGGCCGTACGCCGGCGGCGCTGAGGTCGCGTGGGTCGAATCCCGAGGCGTGCCGGGTCAGGACGTCGATCTCGTCCTGGCGGGAGGGCAAGGGGATGGTGAGTTTGAGCAGGAAGCGGTCGAGCTGGGCTTCGGGGAGCGGGTAGGTGCCCTCGTACTCGACCGGGTTCTGGGTCGCGGCGACGAGGAACGGCTCGGGAAGCGGCCGCGGGGTGCCGTCGACCGTGACCTGGCGTTCCTCCATGGCCTCCAGGAGCGAGGACTGGGTCTTGGGCGGGGTGCGGTTGATCTCGTCCGCGAGGAGCAGGTTGGTGAAGACCGGGCCGGGCTGGAACGAGAACTCGGCGGTGCGGGTGTCGTAGACGAGGGAGCCGGTGATGTCGCTCGGCATCAGGTCCGGGGTGAACTGGACGCGCTTGGTGTCGAGTTCCAGTGCGGACGCGAGGGCGCGGACGAGCAACGTTTTGGCGACCCCGGGGACTCCTTCAAGGAGAACGTGTCCACGGCACAGGAGGGCGACGACGAGGCCGGTCACGGCGGGGTCCTGGCCGACCACGGCTTTGGCGATCTCGGTGCGCAGGGCTTCCAGGGAGGCGCGGGCGGTGTCCGCGTCCCCGCCCCGCGCGGCGTTGTCAGCGGTCGGGTCCGTCATGAACGGCGTACCTCTCTTTCGAGGGCGTCGAGTTGGTCGGTGAGGGCGATGAGGGCCGCGTCGTCGCCGGGCGGCGGCCCGAAGAGAAGGGAGTGCAGGGGCTGTCCGTCGCGGGAGAGGCGGGCGGACACCGCGGGCAGCAGGGCCTCGGGTGTGTGCGCCCGGGCGAGGGGGACGCCGACGAGAGGGGCGAGGCGCAGGCGGGTGGCGGAGCGGAGAGCGGCCGAGGCGCGGTCGCGGGCGTCGGCCTTGCGGTAGAGGCGGGCGCGGCCCTCGGTGGTCTCGGAGGCGCGGATCGCGACGGGGAGTCTCTCGGGCACGAGCGGGCCGAAGCGGCGTGCCCGCCAGAAGGCGGCGAGAGCCGCCGCGACGAAGAGTTGCAGGGTGGCCCACAGCCAGCCCGAGGGGAGCAGGTCGAAGAGGCTCTTCCGGTCGCCGGCTGTGGTGGCGGAGGAGTCGGCGAGCGAGGGGAGGTACCAGACCAGATGAGGGCGGGAGCCGAGGAGTTGGAGGGCGAGCGAGGCGTTGCCCTGCTCGTCGAGACGGTCGTTGTAGAGGATGTCGGGCGCGCCGAGCACGACCGTGTCGCCGCCCCCGGAGGCCGCGGGAACGCGCAGCAGGGTGGCGAGGCGCTCGCTGGGGTAGCAGGACTCGGCGTCGAGGTGGGTGGTGGTGTAGCGGACGCCGCCGGTGTCGGCGGTGCCCGCGCGCCGGGCCTCGGGCAGGGCGCAGTCCGGGGCGAGCGGGGAGTCGTCGCTGGTGGCGGGGTCCGCGGTGACCCCGGGAGCGAGGCGTTCGACGGACCAGATGCCGGCCGCGACCAGGACGGTGCGCCCGCCGGAGGCCGCGGTCGCCGTGTGCAGTTCGCTCTGCTGGCGGTGGGTCAGCAGGTCGGGCACGGCGACCAGCAGGGTGGTGTCCGGGCCGGCGGCCGAGCGGGCCGCGTCGAGGCGGGTGACCACGCGCGTGGACACGCCCCGCTGGGCGAGGAGTTCGGCGACGGCGCGGCTGCCGTAGGGGTCGGCGGAGCGTGGGTCCAGTTCGCCGTGGCGGGCGGTGGAGCGTACGGCGGCCATGGCGACGGCCGCGGCCAGGACCAGGACGACGGCGAGGACGATGCCGCGGGACCGGGTCCAGAGCTGACGGCCGGTGGGCGCGGTGGAGGTGCTCTCCGGCGGGGCCTCGGTGGTCACTCGGCCGCTCCCCGGCGGGTGCCGCCGGCCGGGCCGGCGGCACCGTCGACGAGGGCCGGTCTGGTGTGTTGCAGGTCGCGGTCGAGTTCCGCCAGACGGTGGTACGACGCCTCACCGGCGCCGCGTCCGCCGTATGTGACGTCGTCGAACTCACGGGCGGCGGCCCGCAGTCGGTCCGCGTGCGCGGGCAGCACCCGGCCTGCCTCGGCGGCTGCTTCGTCGGCGGTGCGGCCGGGGCGTGCGTCGAGCAGGGCGCGTTCCTCCAGGGCCCGGACGATGGCGCGCATGCGTTCCTGGACGGCCTGGTTCCAGTGGCCCTGGGCCGCGTGTGCCTCGCCGGCCGCACGGTGTTCGGCGGCGCTGCGGACCCGCTCGTCGAACAGGACCGCGGCGGAGACCGGCCGGTGGCGGGGTGTGCCGAGGCGCCACCAGAGGGCGGCCAGGACGGCGAGGACGAAGAGGATCACGACGAGCAGGCCGGCCGCGCCGCCCGGGGTGGCCGAGGCGGCGGTGTCGAACAGCCGGCCGAGCCAGTCCCAGAACGCGTTCAGGGCGCGCTGGAGCAGGCTGGGGTCGTTCTCGTGGTACATCCGCTTGGCCAGCTCGCGCCGGGCCGCGTCCCGGGCGGGGTCCCGCGGGACGGTCACCGGCGGCTCGTCCCCCGAGCCGCCGGCCGCCGGCAGCGCCCGGTGCGCCGTACGCCACAGCCGTGCGGCCGCGCCGGTGGTGCCCGACGGGATCGCCGCCGGGAGGACTCCCCCCGTGACGCTCACCGCATCAGCTCCCGGGGACGGGGCCGGGGGCCCCGGTGGCGTGGTCCCGGACACCGGCGGCGCGGGCCAGTTCGAGGTCGAGGGCTTCGCGGCGGATGCGCTGGTCGATGTAGAGGAGCACGGTGACGCCGGCGCTGATCGGAAGGGTGAGCGTGGTGCCGATCAGGGAGCCGACGCCCCGGATGATCAGGAACACCCAGCCGACGTGTCCGCCGTCGGTGTTGAGGACGTCGGCCATGCCGTCGCCGCTCGCGGCGGCACCGATGACGGCGAACGGGATGGTCACGATCGCCGAGACGATGTTGGCGATCAGTCCGGCGAGCAACTGGATGCCGAAGATGCGCCACCAGGAGCCCCGCACCAGTTTGGCGGAGCGGCCCATGGAGGTCCGGATGCCCTGCCGTTCCAGCATCAGCGCGGGCGCGGCCAGGTAGTAGCGGACGCCCAGCCACACCGCGACCAGGACGGCGGCCAGGATGCCGAGGACCAGCAGCGCGGACCCGCCGGCGTCGCTGCCGCCGCCGGCCAGGACCAGGATGCCGGGCAGCGCCCCGACGGCGATCACCCCGGCGATGATCAGTCCGAGCAGGATGAGCAGACCGCACAGCCTGGGCAGTTGCGGACGGGCCTCGCGCCAGGCCTCGCCGGTGCTGACCGGCCGGCCCAGCACGGCGCGGCTGGTGATGGTCGTGAGCAGGGCGGTGGCGATGATCATGGCGGCCGCGGAGACCACCGTGACGAGACCGGTGCCGATCATGGTGTCGCGCAGGCTGCGGAACACCTCGCCGGGCGTGGCGGTCCGGCTGTCCAGTGCGGGGCCGGCGAGGGCGTCGTTGAGGACGAGGCCTTGCAGGACGACCAGGCTGGTCTCGGTGAGCAGGGCGACCGCGAGCGAGATGCCGAGGACCGAGCGCCAGTAGGTGCGCATGGTGGAGACGGCGCCGTCGAGGATCTCGCCGACGCCGAGCGGACGCAGCGGGATGACACCGGGCTTGGCGGCGGGTGGCGGTCCGCCCCAGCCGCCGCCCCAGGCCGGGGGAGCGCCGTAGCCGGCGGGCGGGCCCGCGTAGCCGCCGCCGGGTCCCGGGCCGCCGGGGTGGTGAGCGCCCGGGTGCGGGCCGCCCCAGCCGGGGCCGGGCGGCGGGGGCGGCGGGGCCTGGTGCGGGCTCGGGGCACCGCTGGGTGCCGACCACTGGCCGGGTGGCGGCTGCTCCTTGGACCATTTCCCGCCCGGTCCCTGCGGTTCCGCACCCGGCTGCGGCGCGGGCTCGGCGGCGCCGGGGCGGCCGGCGGGCTCGGCGGGGCCGGACGCGCCGGGTTCCCGCCCCTCGGGCGACGGGGCGGATCCGGGCGAGGCCCAGCCCGGAGTGTCTGTCATCGAAGCTCCTTCTCGGTGCCCGTCCGCGGTCGCCGCGGCGGGTTGGCAGCCATCGTGCCATGGGCCGGTCGGCGCGGGACCGGCCACGGTGAGGGCCGGACTCCTTCAATTGTCCGCCGGATCCGGGGAAGACTGTCGGCATGGCTGATCAGCAGGCGCGTACCGGTGAGGACAAGCGGCCGGCCGAGATACCGGCGATCCGATGGGAGGAGCCACCGGAAGGGCCCGTGCTGGTCCTTCTCGACCAGACGAGGCTCCCGGCCGAAGAGGTGGAGCTGGTGTGCACGGACGCGCCGGCGCTGGTGGAGGCGATCCGTTCGCTCGCCGTGCGCGGGGCGCCGCTGCTCGGGATCGCGGGCGCGTACGGCGTCGCGCTCGCCGCCGCACGCGGCTTCGACGTGTCCGAGGCGGCGCGCGCGCTGGAAGGAGCCAGGCCCACCGCGGTGAACCTGTCCGTCGGGGTGCACCGGGCGGAGTCCGCGTACCGGACGGCGCTGGCCGGGACCGGCGATCCCACCGCCGCCGCCGTGGCGGCGCTGGCCGCGGCGCGGGCGCTGCACCGGGAGGACGCCGAGGCCAGCACCCGGATGGCGGCGCACGGTCTGGCGCTGCTGGAGGAGCTGCTGCCCGCCGGCGGGCACCGGATCCTGACGCACTGCAACACCGGGGCGCTGGTGTCGGGCGGGGAGGGCACGGCCTTCGCGGTGGCGCTCGCCGCGCACCGGACGGGCCGGTTGCGGCGGCTGTGGGTGGACGAGACCCGTCCGCTGCTCCAGGGCGCGCGTCTGACGGCGTACGAGGCGGCCCGCAGGGGCCTGTCGTACACCCTGCTCACCGACAACGCGGCGGGCTCGCTGTTCGCGGCGGGCGAGGTGGACGCGGTGCTGGTCGGGGCGGACCGGATCGCGGCCGACGGATCGGTGGCGAACAAGGTCGGAAGCTATCCGCTGGCCGTGCTCGCCCGGTACCACCATGTGCCGTTCATCGTGGTCGCGCCGGTGACGACGATCGACCCGGACACTCCCGACGGGGCGTCCATCGAGGTCGAGCAGCGTGCCGGCTTCGAGGTCACCGAGGTCATGGCGCCGCAGGTGCCGGTGACGGGAGCGGGCGGCGGGGTCCCGGTGGCGCCGCTGGGGACGCAGGCGTACAACCCGGCGTTCGACGTGACGCCGCCCGAACTGGTGACGGCGATCGTCACCGAGGAGGGAGCCGTGTCCCCCGTCACCGCCGAGGCCCTCGCCGGCCTCTGCGCCCGGTCACGCCAGACGACCACCGGCTGACCACGTTGCCATGAGAAAGGGGGGCGGTGCGCGGGGCGTACGCCGCGCACGGCCTGACGCGTCCGCGTGCGAGACCTGGACGCCAGGCGCCGGGTCTGCCCGGCACCGCCCTTCACTCGCTCCCTGTCGTACGGAACGGCTGCCCGGGGAGCCGGGGTGGTGCCCGCCTGGCCGGTCGGGAGGAGCCGGTGTTCCGGCGCCCAGACCTGACATCCACCGCTGACATCGATGCCGACGGGCAGGGGCAGACAGTGACGGTCCCCTACGACTATCGTCACGGGCCAGTGACCTCGCTCACCAGCGCCTCTGTCACTGTTACGAGAATGGGATGATGTCGTTTATGAAGGGACGAGTCCTTGTCGTCGACGACGACACCGCACTGGCCGAGATGCTCGGCATCGTGTTGCGTGGTGAAGGTTTTGAGCCGTCTTTCGTAGCCGACGGCGACAAGGCGCTGGCCGCTTTCCGTGAGAGCAAGCCCGATCTGGTGCTGCTCGACCTGATGCTGCCCGGACGGGACGGCATCGAGGTGTGCCGGCTGATCCGGGCGGAGTCCGGGGTGCCGATCGTGATGCTCACGGCCAAGAGCGACACCGTCGACGTCGTCGTGGGCCTGGAGTCGGGCGCCGACGACTACATCGTGAAGCCGTTCAAGCCCAAGGAGCTGGTCGCCCGGATCCGGGCGCGGCTGCGCAGGTCCGAGGAGCCGGCGCCGGAGCAGCTCACCATAGGTGACCTGGTCATCGACGTCGCCGGGCACTCGGTGAAGCGGGACGGGCAGTCGATCGCGCTGACGCCGCTGGAGTTCGACCTGCTGGTCGCGCTCGCGCGCAAGCCGTGGCAGGTGTTCACCCGTGAGGTGCTGCTGGAGCAGGTGTGGGGCTACCGGCACGCGGCCGACACCCGGCTCGTCAACGTGCACGTCCAGCGGCTGCGCTCCAAGGTCGAGAAGGACCCGGAGCGGCCGGAGATCGTGGTGACCGTCCGTGGTGTCGGTTACAAGGCCGGGCCGAGCTGACATGTCCGGGGACAGCGCCGCTTCGGCTCCCGGCGGACCCGGGACCCGTCCGGGGCGGCCTGTCGGCCGGACGGCGACGGGTGCGCGGGTCAGGAGCCTGATCGAGGGCGGACTGCAGCGGGGCGGTGTCCAGGGCAGTCCGGTCCTGCGGCTGCTGCTGCGCTGGGTGCGCCGCCCGCTGCTGCCCGTGATGCGGCTGTGGCGGCGCAACATCCAGCTCCGGGTCGTCGCGACGACCCTGGTGATGTCGCTGGGTGTCGTCCTGCTGCTCGGTTTCGTCGTGATCGGGCAGGTGCGCAACGGCCTGCTCGACGCGAAGGTGAAGGCGTCGCAGAGCCAGGCCACCGGCGGGTTCGCGGTGGCCAGGCAGAAGGCGGCCGAGGCGGTGAGCGCCGCGGACGCCGCCGGTGGCACCGGTGACGGCACGGCGACCGCGGACGGACGGCAGTCGCAGAACGTCATCCAGTGGATGAGCGATCTCGTGGAGTCGCTGTCCAGCGGCGGCGCGGGCGCCTTCGACGTGGTCACGCTGCCCGTCGGCGACGACAGCGGCGGCGGTCGCAGCCCGCGCGGTTCCGGGAACGTCAACCCGACCTCCAGCGTCCCCGCCGGGCTGCGCGAGCGGGTCAACAGCGGTACGACGGCCGTGCAGAGCAACACGCGGATCGTGTACTTCGGCGGCAAGGAGTCGCAGCCGGGGCTGGCCATCGGCAAGCAGGTCAGCGACCCCAACGGCCGCCCGTACGAGCTGTACTACCTCTTCCCGCTCACGCAGGAGGAGAAGTCCCTGAGCCTGGTCAAGGGCACCCTGGCCACGGCGGGACTGTTCGTCGTCGTGCTGCTCGGCGCCATCGCCTGGCTGGTGGTGCGGCAGGTCGTCACGCCGGTGCGGATGGCGGCCGGGATCGCGGAGCGGCTGTCCGCCGGGCGGCTGCAGGAACGGATGAAGGTCACCGGCGAGGACGACATCGCGCGCCTGGGCGAGGCCTTCAACAAGATGGCGCAGAACCTCCAGGTCAAGATCCAGCAGCTGGAGGACCTGTCGCGGATGCAGCGGCGGTTCGTCTCCGACGTCTCGCACGAGCTGCGCACCCCGCTGACCACGGTCCGGATGGCCGCCGACGTCATCCACGAGGCACGCGAGGACTTCGACCCGGTGACCGCGCGGTCGGCCGAGCTGCTCGCCGACCAGTTGGACCGGTTCGAGTCGCTGCTCGCGGACCTGCTGGAGATCAGCCGTTTCGACGCCGGTGCCGCGGCCCTGGAGGCCGAGCCGATAGATCTCCGGGAGGTTGTGCGGCGGGTGGTGAGCGGCGCCGAGCCGCTCGCCGAGCGCAAGGGCACGCGCATCCGGGTGGCCGGCGACCAGCAGCCGGTCGTCGCCGAGGCGGACGCCCGGCGCGTGGAGCGCGTCCTGCGCAACCTCGTCGTCAACGCGGTCGAGCACGGCGAGGGCAGGGACGTCGTGGTCAAGCTGGCCGCCGCGGGCGGGGCGGTGGCGGTCGCCGTACGGGACTACGGCGTGGGCCTGAAGCCCGGCGAGGCGACCCGGGTGTTCAGCCGCTTCTGGCGGGCCGATCCGGCCCGCGCGCGCACCACGGGCGGTACCGGCCTCGGCCTGTCGATCGCCCTGGAGGACGCACGGCTGCACGGCGGCTGGCTGCAGGCCTGGGGCGAGCCGGGCGGCGGCTCCCAGTTCCGGCTGACGCTGCCGAGGACCGCGGACGAGCCGCTGCGGGGCTCGCCGATACCGCTGGAGCCCAAGGACTCGCGCCGCAACCGCGGCCTGGACGACGCCGGTGCGCCGCGCCGGGACGAGGAGAAGCGGGCCACCGTTCCGGTGCAGCAGGGCGGCCCGCAGGCGCCCGCGCTGCCGCCCCGGACGTCGGCCGCGCCGCGGCTGGCCACCGGCACCCCGGGCACCGACCCGACCGCGCTGCCCGGCAACGGCAACGGTGCGCGCGTGGTGCCCCGGCCCACCGGAGGCGCCCGGCGTCCCGGGGACGGGCCGGCCGCACGCCCGGCGCCCGGCCCCGGCGCGGGCCGGCCGGACGCGGCCACGCCGCAGGACTCGACCGAGCCAGGGGAGGCTTTTCGTGGCCGCTGACCGCGAGGGGGGCGCACGGCGGCGGCCGGGGCGCGCGGTGGCGTACGCCGCCTTGGGCACCGTCCTGCTGGCCGGGTGCGCCTCGATGCCCGACAGCGGGGACCTGCGGGATGTGGAGTCCACGCCGCGGCAGGACACCGGGGTGCGGGTGTTCGCCATGCCGCCGGCCGACGGCGCCGGCCCGGGCGAGATCATGCAGGGCTTCCTGGAGGCGCTGACCAGTGACGACCCGGAGTACGACACGGCGCGCAAGTACCTGACGAACGACGCGGCGCGCACCTGGCGGCCGGAACGCTCGACCACGGTCCTGGCGAACGGGCCGAGCATCGAGACCGACTGCAGTCCGGGCGGCCGGGAGGAGACCAACAGCGTCACCTGTGTGCTGACCGGCAGCCGGGTCGCCACGGTCGACACGCAGCAGGCGTACCAGCCCGCCCAGGGCTCCTACCGCAAGAAGCTGCACCTGACGAAGAACCACGGGAACGGGCAGTGGCGCATCGACGGGCTGCCCGACGGCGTCGTCATGGGCAAGTCGGACTTCCAGCGGAACTACACGTCTGTCGACAAGTACTACTACGCCTCCAACACGGCGGTCGGGGAGAGCGGACAGCCGGTGGCGGTCGCCGACCCGGTGTTCGTGCGCAGCAAGGTGGACCCGACGACCCAGCTGGTCCGGTCGCTGCTGAACGGGCCCACCACCTGGCTCGGACCGGTGGTCAGGTCCAGCTTCCCGACCGGTACGGCGCTGCGCGGAAACGCGTCCGGGCTGACACCGGACGACGAGAACAAGCTGACCGTGCCGCTGAACCTCAAGCCGTCCCACGTCGCGGCGGGCAAGTGCACCGAGATGGCGGCACAGGTGCTGTTCACCGTGCGGAACCTGGCGCCGACCCTGAAGTCGGTGGAGCTGCGCGGGACCGGCGACCACCGGCTGTGCGAGCTGTCCGCGGAGCGCGCCGAGAGCACCGCCTGGCACGGGTCGTCCAAGCGCCCCGAGTACGTCTACTTCATCGACGGCAGGCACCGGGTGGTCCGGATGCCGACCGTGAGCACCGGCACGGGCTCCGTTCCGGTGCCGGGCCCGCTCGGCGAGGGCGACAACCCGCTGCAGTCGGTGGCGGTGTCGCGGGACGAGCACACCGCGGCCGGGGTCGGTGACGCGGGCGGATCGCTGTACGTGGCCTCGCTGGCGTCGGGCGGTTCGCTCGGCGAGCCGCTGGTGACCAGCGACGGGGCGAGCCCGGACGAACGGTTGACCACCCCGAGCTGGGACGCCCGCGGCGATCTGTGGGTGGCCGACCGGAATCCGCGCGACTCGCGGCTGTTCGTGCGGGAACAGGGCGGCGACAAGGCGGAGCGGGTCGCCGTCCCGGACCTGCACGGGCAGATCCAGGACGCGCGGGTGGCCGCCGACGGCGCACGGATCGCGCTGGTCGTGGCGAAGGACGGCAAGCAGTCCCTGTTCATCGGCCGCATCCAGCGCGACGAGGCAACCGGGCAGGGTGTCTCGGTGGACGGGCTGCGGCCGGCGACACCGGACCTGGAGCAGGTCAGCGCCATCTCCTGGGCCGGGGACAGCAGGCTGCTGGTGGTGGGCCAGGAGCAGGGCGGCGTGCAGCAGATGCGGTACGTGCAGGCCGACGGGTCCACGCTCGACGGCCCGGCACCGGGCGCGCTGACCAGCGTCAAGGCGATCGCCGCGGCCGAGGACGAGCGGGTGCCGCTGGTGGCCTGCTCCGAGGACGGGATCGTACGGCTGCCGGCCGGGGCGCAGTGGCAGAAGGTCGACAAGGACGGAACGGCCCCGGTCTACCCCGGCTGACCCCACGTCCTGCTCGCTGGCCCGCGTTGTCCACAGGCGGTTGTCCACAGGGGTGGCGGGCCGGCCGCCGGGTGGGCACAGTGGTGGTCATGCGGGGGTGGTGGCAGGACCTCACCGACCTGGTGCTGCCGGCCGACTGCGCGGGCTGCGGCGCACCGCGTACGGCCCTGTGCCCGCGGTGCCGGGCCATGCTGGACGGGTGTGTGCCGCGGCGCGCGCGGCCGGTGCCGGAGCCGGCCGGGCTGCCGGTGGTGCACGCGGTGGCGCCGTACGCGACGGAGGTGCGCTCGCTCCTGCTCGCACACAAGGAGCGGGGCGCCCTGGCCCTGGCGGGACCACTGGGCGCGGTGCTGGCCCGGGCGGTGCGGGCGAGCCTCGGTGAGGCCGGCGAAGCCGGCGAGGCCGACGGGGGCGCGGCCGAAGGTGGCGGGGGCCGGTGCGGCGAGGGCCGCGCAGGCGCGGGCCCCGGCGCGGCTCGCGGTGCGGGGCGTGACGGCCCGCACCTCGGAAACGGCGGCGGTGACTCAGACGACCTGGGACAGCGGGGTGACTCGGGTGGTCCCGGGGCGGCGGGGCGGGCCTGGCGGCGGCCCGTGCTGCTGGTGCCCGTGCCCTCCGCCCGGTGGGCCGTGCGGGCGCGGGGGCACGATCCGGTGCGGCGGATGGCGCTCGCGGCGGCCCGGGAGCTGCGGCGCGCCGGGACGCCGGCCCGGGTGGCGGCCGTGCTGCGCCAGCGGCGGGCCGTCGCCGACCAGACCGGACTGGACGCGCGGCGGCGCCTGGCCAACCTCGCCGGCGCACTGGAGGTCACCCCGGGCGCCGGCCGGCTGCTCGGCGAGGGCGGCCTCGTGCTCGTCGACGACCTCATGACGACGGGCGCCAGTCTCGCGGAGGCGGCGCGGGCCCTGCGGGAGGGCCGGCGGACCGCGATGTCCCGGGGCGATGACGAAACGGCTGTGTATCGGGCCATAACCCGGGAAGGTAGGGAGGAACGACAGATCGGTGTACGGCCGGAGAGGAGAGAGTCGGTGCACGGTGCATCAAGAAAGACGCTGCCGAACGCCCCCGGGTGGATGCCGCGGGCCGTCGTGATCGCCGCCCCCGCCGATTCTCTGGAAATAACCAGGAACTGACCATCGACGTGCATCGTTGCAGGTAGTGAGAGCCTCAATTCACCTGAACGGAGGTGCGGGGCGGTAGAGGGTGACGACATCCGTCCGGGCGAGATATGTTCGGTTGTGAGGAAAGGCGCAGGCCACACCTCGCATATCCGAATGCCGTGCTGCGGGTTTTCACTATCACCCGCGCCGGTGGGGTGGAGATCTCGCCCACGGGGGAGGAGGAGGTGGAAGTCACCGAGTCCGAGGTCCGGTGCTCACTGGACCTGGTGCGAAAGGGAGACGCTCCGCCGGCGCGGTGGAGCGATCCGGGAACGGAGTTCTGCGTGGACATCGTCGTCAAGGGCCGCAAGACCGAGGTGCCCGAGCGGTTCCGCAAGCACGTGGCCGAGAAGCTGAAGCTGGAGAAGATCCAGAGGCTCGATGCCAAGGTGATCAGCCTCGACGTCGAGGTGTCCAAGGAGCCCAACCCCCGACAGGCCGACCGCTGTGACCGAGTGGAGATCACGCTCCGCTCCCGCGGTCCGGTGATCCGGGCGGAGGCGGCGGCCAGCGACCCGTACGCCGCACTCGACCTGGCGGCGGAGAAGCTGGACGCGCGGCTGCGCAAGCAGCACGACAAGCGGTTCTCCCGCCGAGGCGCGCGCCGGATCTCGGCGGCGGAGGTCCCCGACCACGTCCCGGACGCGGTGACCCTGAACGGCGACGGCCTCCCCGTCCACGACGAGGAGACGGACGGGGTGCCGACCAAGAAGATCGGCCCGCTGGAGGTCAAGGGCGAAGGCCCCCTCGTCGTCCGCGAGAAGACCCACGTCGCCTCCCCGATGAGCCTCGACCAGGCCCTGTACGAGATGGAACTGGTCGGTCACGACTTCTACTTGTTCGTCGACTCCGAGACGAAGGAACCGAGCGTCGTCTACCGCCGGCACGCCTACGACTACGGCGTGATCCACCTCAGCACGGATCCGATGGTCGCCGAGGCGGAGACCTCCGCGGCGGGCGGCACGCTGGGCGGCTGACCCCGCCCGGCCGAAGCCGAGCCGGTGCCCCTGGAGCGCGTGTGCGCCCCCAGGGGCACCGGTGTGCGACCACTTCGCGTCCCACATGGCACCCCGGGGCCGGCCGGGCATGGAATCATGGCCGCACCGGCCCAACCGGTGGGCCGTTGCCTTGGGTTGGCGATGGCACAGGACCACAGGCCACAGCCTTCAGGGGGAGGAACGATGGCGGACACCTTCGGACCGATGCGGGACGGGGGCGCCGGCGACGACACCGCCGGCCGCGGCCCGGCCGCGGAATCGTCTCGCAAGGAGCCGATCAGAGTCCTGGTCGTGGACGACCACGCCCTCTTCCGGCGCGGCCTGGAGATCGTGCTGGCGGCCGAGGAGGACATCCAGGTCGTCGGCGAGGCGGGCGATGGAGCCGAGGCCGTCGACAAGGCCGCCGACCTGCTGCCCGACATCGTGCTGATGGACGTCCGCATGCCCAAGCGCGGCGGGATCGAGGCCTGCACCTCCATTAAGGAGGTCGCCCCCAGCGCGAAGATCATCATGCTGACGATCAGCGACGAGGAGGCCGACCTCTACGACGCGATCAAGGCGGGCGCTACCGGATACCTCCTCAAGGAGATCTCGACCGACGAGGTGGCCACCGCCATCCGCGCGGTGGCCGACGGACAGTCGCAGATCAGCCCGTCGATGGCGTCCAAACTCCTCACCGAGTTCAAGTCGATGATCCAGCGCACCGACGAGCGCCGGCTGGTGCCCGCGCCCCGGCTCACCGACCGGGAGCTGGAGGTCCTCAAACTCGTCGCCACGGGCATGAACAACCGCGATATCGCCAAGGAGTTGTTCATCTCCGAGAACACCGTGAAGAACCACGTCCGCAACATCCTGGAGAAGCTGCAACTGCACTCCCGCATGGAGGCCGTGGTCTACGCGATGCGGGAGAAGATCCTGGAGATCCGCTAGCCGAGAAGGCTGGCGAGTTCCCTGGTGAGGGGCTCGCGCAGGTCCGGGCTGTCGGCGCGCTCGACGCGGACGTCCGTGCAGTCCACCCAGGTCGCCGCCTCGGCCAAAGCCTGCGCGACGGCCGGGACCGCCTTCGGCCCGGTCAGCGTGACCTGCTTGGCCACCAGCGTGCGGCCCTCGCGCGCCGGGTCGACCCGCCCGACCAGCCGGCCGCCGGCGAGCACCGGCATCGCGAAGTACCCGTGCACCCGCTTGGGCTTGGGGACGTACGCCTCCAGCCGATGGGTGAAGCCGAAGATCCGCTCCGTGCGCGCCCGCTCCCAGATCAGGGAGTCGAAGGGGGACAGCAGCGTGGTGCGGTGCCGGCCGCGCGGCGGTGCCGCCAGGGCCGCCGGATCGGCCCAGGCCGGCCGGCCCCAGCCCTCGACCCCGACCGGCACCAGACCCGAGTCCGCGATCACCGCGTCGACCTGCTCGCCCTTGAGCCGGTGGTAGTCGGCGATGTCCGCGCGAGTGCCGACGCCGAGCGCCTCGCCCGCCAGCCGGACCAGACGGCGCAGGCACTCGGTGTCGTCCGGCTCCTGGCGCAGCAGCGCCTCCGGGATCGCGCGCTCGGCGAGGTCGTACACCCGCTTCCAGCCGCGCCGCTCCACGCACACCACCTCGCCGTACATCAGCGCGCGTTCCACGGCGACCTTCGTGCCCGACCAGTCCCACCAGTCGTTCGTCTTCTTCGCGCCGCCCAGGTCCGTGGCGGTCAGCGGGCCCTCCGCGCGGAGCTGCTTGACGACCTGCTCATAGGTGCCGTCGGGCAGGTCGTGGCTCCAGTGCGGGCGGTCGCGGTAGGCGCGGCGGCGGAAGGCGAAGTACGGCCACTCCTCGATGGGCAGGACGCAGGCCGCGTGCGACCAGTACTCGAACGCGTGCGTGCCCGTCCAGTACGCGGTGTCGACCGCCTTGCGGCCGACCGCGCCCAGCCTGGCGTACGGCACGAGTTCATGGGAGCGGGCCAGCACCGAGATCGTGTCGAGCTGGACCGCGCCGAGCCGGCGCAGCACACCGCGGACGCCCGCGCGCCGGTCGGGCGCGCCGAGCAGTCCCTGGGCCCGCAGGACGATCCGGCGGGCTTCGTCCGCGGTGAGCGTGAGGGTGGGACGCGGAAGGGTCGTCATGCTTCGGACGATAGAGGGTGCCACTGACAGGCCGCGAGGGGCGCCGGGTCCCCCGCGGACCGCGCGCGCAGTCGCCGGGTCCTCCGCGGACCGCGCGCGCAGAGCGGGCTCAGACGCGCGCCGGCAGGTACGGGGCCGTGGACGGCAGACCGAGGTCCGAGGGGAGCAGGGAGCCCACCCAGCAGTCGCGGCGCACCCCTTTGTTGTTGATGCCGGAGCGCAGGGTGCCCTCGACGGTGAAGCCGGCGCGTTCGGCCACCGCGCGGGAGGCGTGGTTGCCGACCTCGGCCCGCCATTCGACGCGGTCGACGCCGATCGCGGTGAAGATCCAGCGGCAGGCGGTGAGCGTGGCCTCCACGACATAACCGCGGCCGCGGTGCTCCTTGGCCGCCCAGAAGCCGATCTCGGCGGTGCCCAGCGAGCGCATCGTCAGGGCGAGCATGCCGGTCAGCGGACCGTCGGCGAGGAACACGCCGAAGGTGAACACCGCCCCCTGCGCCCAGCCGTCGGGGGCGGTCTGTTCCGTGAAACTGATCGCGTGCTCGGGCAGGTAGGGCGAGGGGACCGTCGTCCAGCGCTGGATGTCCGGGTCCTGTACGGCCGCGTACACGGCGTCGGCGTCGCCGGGGACGACCGGACGCAGCAGGAGACGGTCCGTGGTGAGCGTGACGTGTTCCATCGCCCGATTCTGCTCGGGCCGGCCGTCCGGGGCCACGGTTTTCCGCGATGCGTGAGCGGGTGATCACAATCAGCGCAATTCCTCGCCGCGGAGCGGCACCATCCAGACGCCCCGCCCGTTGTCCTCGATGAGCAGCCGCCGGGCCGCCAGGCCTCCCGGCGTGGCCGGGTCCTCGCATACGATGGCCGTTGCTCAGTACGTCAGAAGGAAAACCGACCGTCCCAGGCCCGACCGGCAAGGAGACCAGCCCCCGTGTCCGTCCTCTCGAAGATCATGCGTGCAGGCGAAGGCAAGATCCTGCGCAAGCTGCACCGCATCGCGGACCAGGTCAACTCCATCGAAGAGGACTTCGTCGACCTCTCCGACGCCGAGCTGCGGGCCCTCACCGACGAGTACAAGCAGCGGTACGCCGACGGTGAGAGCCTGGACGACCTGCTCCCCGAGGCCTTCGCCACGGTGCGCGAGGCCGCCAAGCGCGTCCTCGGCCAGCGCCACTACGACGTGCAGATGATGGGCGGTGCCGCCCTCCACCTCGGCTATGTGGCCGAGATGAAGACCGGTGAGGGCAAGACCCTCGTCGGCACCCTGCCGGCGTACCTGAACGCCCTGTCGGGCGACGGCGTCCACCTCATCACGGTCAACGACTACCTGGCCGAGCGCGACTCCGAGATGATGGGCCGCGTCCACCGGTTCCTGGGCCTGAGCGTCGGCTGCATCCTCGCCAACATGACCCCGGCCCAGCGCCGCGAGCAGTACGCGTGCGACATCACCTACGGCACGAACAACGAGTTCGGCTTCGACTACCTGCGCGACAACATGGCGTGGGCGAAGGACGAGCTGGTGCAGCGCGGCCACAACTTCGCCATCGTGGACGAGGTCGACTCCATCCTCATCGACGAGGCCCGTACGCCGCTGATCATCTCCGGTCCGGCCGACCAGGCCACCAAGTGGTACGGCGACTTCGCCAAGCTGGTCACCCGCCTCAAGCGCGGCGAGGCGGGCAACCCGCTCAAGGGCCTCGAGGAGACCGGTGACTACGACGTCGACGAGAAGAAGCGCACGGTCGCCATCCACGAGTCCGGCGTCAGCAAGGTCGAGGACTGGCTGGGCATCGACAACCTCTACGAGTCGGTGAACACCCCGCTCGTGGGTTATCTGAACAACGCCATCAAGGCCAAGGAGCTGTTCAAGCGCGACAAGGACTACGTCGTCATCGACGGCGAGGTCATGATCGTCGACGAGCACACCGGCCGTATCCTCGCCGGCCGCCGCTACAACGAGGGCATGCACCAGGCGATCGAGGCGAAGGAAGGGGTGGACATCAAGGACGAGAACCAGACGCTCGCCACGATCACCCTGCAGAACTTCTTCCGCCTCTACAAGAAGCTCTCCGGCATGACCGGTACGGCGATGACCGAGGCCGCCGAGTTCCACCAGATCTACAAGCTGGGCGTGGTGCCGATCCCGACCAACAAGCCGATGGTCCGCAAGGACCAGTCGGACCTGATCTACCGCACCGAGGTGGCCAAGTTCGAGGCGGTCGTGGACGACATCGCCGAGAAGCACGAGAAGGGCCAGCCGATCCTGGTCGGCACCACCTCCGTGGAGAAGTCGGAGTACCTCTCGCAGCAGCTCAGCAAGCGCGGCATCCAGCACGAGGTGCTGAACGCCAAGCACCACGAGCGCGAGGCGCAGATCGTGGCCCAGGCGGGCCGCAAGGGCGCGGTGACGGTGGCCACCAACATGGCCGGCCGTGGTACGGACATCAAGCTGGGCGGCAACCCCGAGGACCTCGCCGAGGCGGAGCTGCGCCAGCGCGGCCTGGACCCCGAGGAGCACATCGAGGAGTGGGCCGCCGCGCTGCCCGCCGCCCTGGAGAAGGCCGCGGAGGCCGTCAAGGCGGAGAAGGACGAGGTCGAGGCGCTCGGCGGGCTGTACGTCCTGGGCACCGAGCGGCACGAGTCGCGCCGTATCGACAACCAGCTGCGCGGCCGTTCCGGCCGTCAGGGCGACCCGGGCGAGTCCCGGTTCTACCTCTCCCTCGGCGACGACCTGATGCGTCTGTTCAAGGCGCAGATGGTCGAGCGCGTGATGTCGATGGCGAACGTGCCGGACGACGTGCCGATCGAGAACAAGATGGTCACCCGCGCGATCGCGTCCGCGCAGTCGCAGGTCGAGACGCAGAACTTCGAGACCCGCAAGAACGTCCTGAAGTACGACGAGGTGCTCAACCGGCAGCGCGAGGTCATCTACGGCGAGCGCCGCCGCGTCCTGGAGGGCGAGGACCTGCAGGAGCAGATCCAGCACTTCATGGACGACACGATCGAGGCGTACGTCCACGCGGAGACCTCCGAGGGCTTCCCCGAGGACTGGGACCTGGACCGGCTGTGGGGCGCGTTCAAGCAGCTCTACCCGGTCAAGGTCACCATCGAGGAACTGGAGGAGGCGGCCGGCGACCGGGCCGGTCTGACCGCCGAGTTCATCATCGAGTCCATCAAGGAAGACATCAACGAGCAGTACGCGGCCCGCGAGGCGCAGCTCGGCTCGGAGATCATGCGCGAGCTGGAGCGCCGGGTCGTGCTGTCGGTCCTGGACCGCAAGTGGCGCGAGCACCTCTACGAGATGGACTATCTCCAGGAGGGCATCGGCCTGCGCGCGATGGCGCAGAAGGACCCGCTGGTCGAGTACCAGCGCGAGGGCTTCGACATGTTCACCGCGATGATGGACGGCATCAAGGAGGAGTCCGTCGGCTATCTGTTCAACCTGGAGGTCCAGGTCGAGCAGCAGGTCGAGGAGGTCCCGGTCGAGGCGGAGGCCCAGCCGGCCGGCGAGGGCGCGCAGGACACGGTGCCGGCGCAGGCCGGTGGGCGTCCCGAGATCCGCGCGAAGGGACTGGACGTCCCGCAGCGCCGGGAACTGCACTTCTCCGCGCCGACGGTGGACGGCGAGGGCGGCATCGTCGAGCGTGACCTGGAGGACGACGAGCCGGTGCGCTCCGAGTCGGACGGACTGACCCGCGCCGAGCGGCGGCGGCAGGCCAAGGGCGGACGGCGCCGCAAGAAGTAGGCGCGGGCGGCAGGCGCGGCGCGAGCCGTCGCCCGCGGCGCCTCGGCCGTCGGCAAGGGCCGGGTTTCCCTCGGGAAGCCCGGCCCTTCCGCGTGGGCGCGCGGCTACCCCGGTACGGCGGCGGCCGCGTCCGCCTCGCCGCGCGGGCCCGTCTCCACCGCCGTGCAGCGCCAGCGGAGGTCGGCACCGCGTTCCAGGCGGAAGGCGATGGCCCGCAGCCGGTCACCGGCGGCGATCCGGGCGAAGACCTCCAGGGTGCCTTCGCTCGCCACGTAGTAGCCGATGTCGCGGACGACCGGACGGGCGCCGGCCGAGCGCAGGGGGCTGCGCTCGGCCAGGCGGGCCAGGTCGTCGTAGGCGCGGCCCGCCGTGTGCCGGAGCATCCAGTGGACGGGCCGCCGGCCGCTCAGCACGGCGAGCAGCCGGTCGGCGAACAGGTCGGTCGGGCGGGGCTGACCCGGGGCCGTCCCCGAGGCAGCCCCCAGAGCCGTCCCCGGAGCCGTCCCGGGGGCCGTCTCCGGGGCCGCGGGGGGACGGCCGGTGCGGACGGCCGCCGGTCGGCTGGGGGTGCGGGGAGGCGCGCCGCCGGGGCGGCGGGAGTCACGGCGGGTCGGCGGGCGGTGCCGCGGACGGGACCGGGCGGTGCGGCTCATGACCTTGTTCACGGGAGTCCCCGTTCGCCGGGCCCGGTGATACCGGGCGGTAACTTGCTGGTGGGGATCTTGTACGGGGTGCGGGGCGGACCGGCAAGGAGGACACCGCGCGCGGGGCGGAGCGGGAGGATTCACCTATCAGAGTGACCCGGCGGTGCGCGGGCCCCGTGGGCGGGCGGCGGGACCGGGTGAACCGGGGGACCGGGGTTGCCGGCCCGGCGGGTGCGGGCAGGGGCCCGAAAGGGGACGGGCGCACGTATCCTGAAGGCCCTCCGGGAGACGCGCCCCGCCGCTCTCCCCGGGGTCCGAGCGGAGCCTTTGACCAGGAAAGAGCGGCCAGTATGCGCGTCTACGTCCCCCTGACCCTCCCCGCTCTCGCCGAGGCGCACAGGACGGGTGAGCTGGGGGCCGGCCCCTTCGTCGCGTACGCCGTCACGCCCGCCCTGCGCGAGTGGTACCTCTCCGAGGACATCGAGGAACTGGAGTACGCGGCGCTCAGCCGGGCCGCGCTCGCCTCGCTGCGGCTGCTGGCGGCGGACCCGGACGCGGCACGGCGCCGGGTCGTGGTCGCGGTGGACGTGCCCGACGGCGCCGCGAGCGCCGACCCGGACCGCGGACTCGACCCGGCCGCGCTCGGCGAGGTCACCGTGCGGACGTCGGTGCCGCTGGCGAAGGCGGCCGCCGTGCACGTCGACGCCGAGGACGCCGGGCCGGACGTGGCCGCGGCGGCCCGGGCGCTCGCCGCGGCGGACGGCGGGGACGACGACGCGCAGTTCGTCGTGGACGGCGCCGACGACCACGAGCTGCTGTGGTACGCCACGCAGGAGATCCCGAACCTGGTCGCCCGGGGCTGATCCGGGGCGCGGTCGCGTTGTCGGTGGCGGCGGGTACGGTCTTGGACATGGGGATGCAGGCAAGCGCGCACATCGTCTGGGACTGGAACGGCACGCTGTTCCACGACAATGACGCGATCATCGGGGCGACCAACGCGGCCTTCGCCGAGCTGGGACTCGCGCCGATCACACTGGAGCAGTACCGGTCGCTGTACTGCGTGCCGGTGCCGAAGTTCTACGAGCGGCTGCTCGGCCGGCTGCCGACCGACGCCGAGTGGGAGCTGATGGACGGCGTCTTCCACCGGTACTACGCCGAGCACCGGGTGCGGTGCCGGCTCACCGAGGGAGCGGAGGAACTGCTCTCCGGGTGGCGGTCGGACGGGCACAGCCAGTCGCTGCTGAGCATGTACGGGCACGAGGAGCTGGTGCCGCTGGTCCGGAACCTCGGGATCGAGCCGCACTTCCTGCGGGTCGACGGGCGTACCGGGCCGTCCGGCGGCAGCAAGGCCGAGCACATGGTGCGGCACCTCCAGGCGCTGACCGGGGCGGCGCGGCCGGAGCGGACCGTGGTGATCGGGGACGCGGCGGACGACGCGGTCGCGGCGCGGTACGTGGGGGCGCGGGCCGTGCTGTACAGCGGAGGGTCGCACAGCCGCGCCAGCCTGGAGGGCGTGGGCGTACCGGTGGTGGACACGCTGGCGGAGGCCGTGGCACTGGCGCGCGGCATAGCGGCGTAGCGGCGGGTCCGCTTCCGGCTCCCGGTCACTGCGGGGCTCGGGGCCGCTTCAGGCGGCTCCCGGCGGCTCCAGACGGCTGCCGGTCCCTCCAGGCGGCTCCCGGCGGCCCCGCGCCGTGCTCAGTCTGCCGGGGCGGTCGTGCGCAGGATCTTCAGGAACTCCCGCATCCAGGCCGGGTGGTCCGGCCAGGCGCGGGCGGAGACCAGGGTGCCGTCGACGACCGTCTCGGCGTCCTGGAAGCCCGCTCCGGCGGCCTGCATGTCCGGTTCGAGCGCCGGGTAGGCCGTGACCCGGCGGCCCCGCAGCGAGTCGATCGCGGCGGTGAGCAGCGGGCCGTGGCAGATCTGGGCGACGGGCTTGTCCGCGTCGAAGAACGCCTTGAGGATCTTGCGCAGTTCGGGGTCGTTGCGCAGGTACTCGGGGGCCCGCCCGCCGGGGATGACGAGGGCCGCGTACGCGCCGGGGTCCACCTCGGCGAAGGACAGGTCGGCGGGCCAGGTGTAGCCGGGCTTCTCGGTGTAGGTGTCGTAGCCGGGCTCGAAGTCGTGGACGACGAAACGGAGCGTCTTGCGGGTGGGGGCCGCGATCTGGACCTCGTAGCCTTCCTCGCGCAGCCGCTGGTAGGGGTAGAGCACCTCCAGGGACTCCGCCGCGTCACCGGTGACGATGAGGATCTTCGTGGGCATGGTCGGCTCCTTCGGGGCGGACCCCGGGCTCGGCGAGGCGGCTTCCGGCACCGTGCCCCCGCCGGGCGCGCTCGCCGGGAGGACCCGTTGCCCTCCCAGAGTGCCGCAGATCCGCACCCCGGCGCCCGCGTATCCGCAAAGACCGCGGCCGGATACGTCACCCGACCGCACCCCGCCGCTGTGCAGAACGTCAAACTTCACCACTCGGTTTTGTACACATACGGCTCATGACGGAGCCCGGGTGCGGAGCGATAGCCTTGTGGCGTGATCAGCGCGATAGCTCGCGGGTGCGATCCTGCCCCCGCCCCGCGCCCGGGTTGCACGGAGCACCTCCGTGGCCGGGCGGCGGTCGCTGGTCTTCGCGGGCGGGACGGGGGCGCCGATGCCCCCGGGGCGCCGAGGACGGTCCGGGCCGCGGCGGTGCCGAGAGCAGCGTCACATCCGGCGGACGTCACGACAATGGCCGAAATCCCCCCGCTCATCTCATCTCGCGGCATACCGTCGGAACAGACCGGACACCCCGGGCCGTGGCGTTGTGTCGAGAGGGACGAGACAGAACTTCCTTCTACGTCACGCAACGGCGCGCGACAGGAGTCAGAGGACAATGCAGACCAAGCTGGACGAAGCCAAGGCCGAGCTGCTCGAGAGGGCCGCCCGGGTAGCTGAGAACAGCCCGGCCGGGGGGCATCTACCGACCGGGACGACGAGCGAGGGCACCCCCGGCACCCCGGACAGCGTGCTCGCGTTCCTCCAGCGCTACTACCTGCACACCGCCCCGGAGGACCTCGCCGACCGCGACCCGGTCGACGTCTTCGGCGCCGCGGTCTCGCACTACCGGCTCGCCGAGAACCGCCCGCAGGGCACCGCGAACGTCCGGGTGCACACCCCGACCGTGGAGGAGAACGGGTGGACCTGCACGCACACCGTGGTGGAGGTCGTCACCGACGACATGCCCTTCCTCGTGGACTCGGTCACCAATGAGCTGACCCGGCAGGGCCGTGGCATCCACGTCGTCATCCACCCGCAGGTCGTGGTCCGGCGGGACCTGACCGGCAAGCTGATCGAGGTGCTGCCGACCCCGTTCACCGGGCCCCTCGGCGACCTCCCGCACGACGCGCACATCGAGTCCTGGATCCACGTCGAGATCGACCGGGAGACCGACCGCGCCGACCTCAAGCAGATCTCCGCCGACCTGCTGCGCGTCCTGTCCGACGTCCGCGAGGCCGTCGAGGACTGGGAGAAGATGCGGGACGCGGCGATCCGGATCGCCGACGGCATGGAGGACGAGCCCGTCCCCGCCGACCTGCCCCGGCCCGAGGTCGAGGAGGCCCGCGAGCTGCTGCGCTGGCTGTCCGCCGACCACTTCACCTTCCTCGGCTACCGCGAGTACCAGCTGCGCGACGACGACACGCTCGCCGCCGTGCCCGGCACCGGGCTCGGCATACTGCGCTCGGACCCGCACCACGCCGAGGACGACCAGCACCCGGTCAGCCCCTCCTTCGAACGCCTCCCGGCCGACGCCCGCGCCAAGGCCCGCGAGCACAAGCTGCTCGTGCTGACCAAGGCCAACAGCCGGGCCACCGTGCACCGGCCGTCGTACCTGGACTACATTGGCGTCAAGAAGTTCGACGCGGACGGCAACGTCGTCGGCGAGCGCCGTTTCCTCGGCCTGTTCTCCTCCGCCGCGTACACCGAGTCCGTGCGCCGGGTCCCGGTGATCCGCCGCAGGGTCGCCGAGGTGCTGGACCGCGCCGGCTTCTCGGCGCACAGCCACGACGGCCGCGACCTGCTCCAGATCATGGAGACCTACCCGCGCGACGAGCTGTTCCAGACGCCGGTCGCGGAGCTCCAGGCCATCGTCACCAGCGTCCTCTACCTCCAGGAGCGCCGCCGGCTGCGGCTGTACCTGCGCCAGGACGAGTACGGCCGCTACTACTCGGCGCTCGTCTACCTCCCGCGCGACCGCTACACCACCGGCGTCCGGCTGCGGATCATCGACATCCTCAAGGAGGAGCTGGGCGGCACCAGCGTCGACTTCACCGCCTGGAACACCGAGTCGATCCTGTCCCGGCTGCACTTCGTCGTCCGGGTCCCGCAGGGCACCGAGCTGCCCGAGCTGTCGGACTCCGACAAGGAGCGCATCGAGACCCGCCTGGTCGAGGCGGCCCGCTCCTGGGCCGACGCGTTCGCCGAGGCGCTGACCGCCGAGTGCGGCGAGGAGCGCGCGGCCGAGGTGCTGCGCCGCTACAACCACGCCTTCCCCGAGGGCTACAAGGCCGACCACAGCCCGCGGGCCGCCGTCGCCGACCTGGTCCACCTGGAGCAGCTCAGCGCGGACAAGGACTTCTCGCTGAGCCTGTACGAGCCGGTGGGCGCCGCCCCCGACGAGCGCCGCTTCAAGATCTACCAGAACGGCGGCACGGTCTCCCTGTCCAAGGTGCTGCCCGTGCTGAGCCGGCTCGGCGTCGAGGTCACCGACGAGCGGCCGTACGAGCTGCGCTGCGCCGACCGCACCACCGCCTGGATCTACGACTTCGGACTGCGCATGCCGAAGACGCTCGGCGGCGGCAACGGCGACTTCCTGGGCGACGACGGCCGCGCCCGGTTCCAGGACGCCTTCGCCGCGACCTGGACCGGCAAGGCCGAGAACGACGGCTTCAACGCGCTGGTGCTGAGCGCCGGGCTGACCTGGCGGCAGGCGATGGTGCTGCGCGCCTACGCCAAGTACCTGCGGCAGGCCGGCTCGACCTTCTCCCAGGACTACATGGAGGACACCCTCCGCAACAACGTCCACACCACCCGGCTGCTCGTCTCCCTGTTCGAGGCGCGGATGTCGCCGGAGCGGCAGCAGGCCGGCGTGGAGATCACCGACGCGCTGCTGGAGGAGCTGGAAGCGGCCCTGGAGCAGGTCGCCAGCCTGGACGAGGACCGCATCCTGCGCTCCTTCCTCACCGTCATCAAGGCGACCCTGCGCACCAACTTCTTCCAGGAGGCGTCCGGCGGCGAGCCGCACGACTACGTCTCCATGAAGTTCGACCCGCAGGCCATCCCGGACCTGCCCGCGCCGCGCCCGGCGTACGAGATCTGGGTGTACTCGCCGCGGGTGGAGGGCGTGCACCTGCGCTTCGGCAAGGTCGCGCGCGGCGGTCTGCGCTGGTCCGACCGGCGCGAGGACTTCCGCACGGAGATCCTCGGCCTGGTCAAGGCTCAGATGGTGAAGAACACCGTCATCGTGCCGGTCGGCGCCAAGGGCGGCTTCGTCGCCAAGCAGCTGCCCGACCCGGGTGT
Organism: Streptomyces sp. NPDC027672; assembly: GCF_055566335.1. Lineage (NCBI taxonomy): Bacteria > Bacillati > Actinomycetota > Actinomycetes > Kitasatosporales > Streptomycetaceae > Streptomyces > Streptomyces sp. NPDC027672. Next base: position 26,264 of record NZ_JBVHSO010000012.1, read on the forward strand.
GGACCGCGACGCGTGGCTGGCCGAGGGCATCGCCAGCTACCGCACGTTCATCTCCGCACTGCTCGACATCACCGACAACATGGTGGCCGGCGAGGTCGTGCCGCCGCAGGACGTGGTGCGCCACGACGGCGACGACACCTATCTGGTGGTCGCCGCCGACAAGGGCACCGCGACCTTCTCGGACATCGCCAACGACGTCGCGGACACCTACCGCTTCTGGCTCGGCGACGCCTTCGCCTCCGGCGGCTCGGCCGGCTACGACCACAAGGGCATGGGCATCACCGCGCGCGGCGCCTGGGAGTCCGTCAAGCGGCACTTCCGCGAGCTGGGCGTGGACACGCAGAGCGAGGACTTCACGGTCGTCGGCATCGGCGACATGTCCGGTGACGTGTTCGGCAACGGCATGCTGCTGTCCGAGCACATCCGCCTGGTCGCCGCCTTCGACCACCGGCACATCTTCATCGACCCCACCCCGGACGCGGCCACCTCCTACGCCGAGCGCCGCCGTCTGTTCGAGCTGCCCCGCTCCAGCTGGGCCGACTACGACACCCGGCTGCTGTCGACGGGCGGCGGGATCTTCCCGCGCAGCGCCAAGTCGATCACGCTGAACGCGCACATCCGGCAGGCGCTGGGCATCGAGGAGAAGATCTCCAAGATGACCCCCGCCGACCTGATGAAGACGATCCTCAAGGCGCCGGTCGACCTGCTGTGGAACGGCGGCATCGGCACGTACGTGAAGGCGTCGACGGAGTCGAACGCGGACGTCGGCGACAAGGCCAACGACGCCATCCGCGTCGACGGCAGGGACCTGCGGGCCAAGGTCGTCGGCGAGGGCGGCAACCTGGGCCTGACCCAGCTCGGCCGGATCGAGTTCGCCCTGCTCGGCGGCAAGATCAACACCGACGCGATCGACAACAGCGCCGGCGTGGACACCTCCGACCACGAGGTGAACATCAAGATCCTGCTGAACGGCCTGGTCGCGGACGGCGACATGACCGTCAAGCAGCGCAACAAGCTGCTCGCCGAGATGACCGACGAGGTCGGCGCGCTGGTCCTGCGCAACAACTACGCGCAGAACACCGCCCTGGCCAACGCCCTGTTCCAGGCCAAGGACATGCTCCACGCCCAGCAGCGCTTCCTGCGCCACCTGGTGCGCGAGGGCCACCTGGACCGGGCGCTGGAGTTCCTGCCGACCGACCGGCAGATCCGGGAGCGCCTCGCCCAGAGCCAGGGCCTGACCAGCCCGGAGACGGCCGTCGTGCTGGCGTACACGAAGATCACGGTGGCCGAGGAGCTGCTGCACACCTCGCTGCCGGACGACCCGTACCTGCGCGGGCTGCTGCACGCCTACTTCCCGGCGCCGCTGCGCGAGCGGTTCGCCGACGCCATCGACAACCACCCGCTGCGCCGCGAGATCACCACGACGGTGCTGGTCAACGACACGGTCAACACGGGCGGTACGACGTATCTGCACCGGCTGCGGGAGGAGACCGGCGCCTCCCTGGAGGAGATCGTCCGCGCCCAGACCGCGGCCCGCGCGATCTTCTCCTCGGCCCCGGTGTGGGACGCGGTGGAGGCGCTGGACAACGAGGTCGACGCGGCCGTCCAGACCCGTATCCGGCTGCACTCGCGCCGGCTGGTCGAGCGCGGCACGCGCTGGCTGCTGAACAACCGGCCGCAGCCGCTCCAGCTCGCCGAGACGGTGGAGTTCTTCGCCGACCGGGTCGAGCGGGTCTGGCAGGAGCTGCCGAAGCTGCTGCGCGGCGCGGACCTGGAGTGGTACCAGCACGTGTACGACGAGCTGTCCGCGGCCGGCGTCCCGGACGAGGTGGCCGCGCGGGTGGCCGGGTTCTCCTCCGCCTTCCCGACGCTCGACATCGTGTCGGTGGCCGACCGCACGGGCAAGGAGCCGCTGGACGTCGCCGAGGTCTACTACGACCTCGGCGACCGGCTGGGCATCACCCAGCTCATGGACCGCATCATCGAGCTGCCCCGCGCCGACCGCTGGCAGTCCATGGCCCGCGCCTCGATCCGCGAGGATCTGTACGCGGCGCACGCGGCCCTCACCGCGGACGTCCTCGCGGCGGGCGACGGCACCTCGACGCCGGAGCAGCGGTTCACGGCGTGGGAGGAGAAGAACGCCCCGATCCTCAGCCGGGCCCGCACCACCCTGGAGGAGATCCGCAGCTCGGACTCGTTCGACCTCGCCAACCTGTCGGTGGCGATGCGCACGATGCGGACGCTGCTGCGCACGCACGCGTAGCCGCTGCGGCGTGACAGGCGCCCCGGGCCCGCCGTGGCCCGGGGCGCCTTCGCCGTGTCCGGGCGGTAGGGTCGGTGGACCATGCACACCGTGCCGTCCGAAACCGAGCGGGAGCGCCGTACGGCACCGGCGCGCACCCCGGCGGCCCGCGCCGGCCGGGTGGCGGCGCGCGCCGCGGCGGCGCTCGTCGTGGTGCTGCTGCTCCTGGTCGTCGTCCGCCTGCCGTGGGCCGGTGACCTCGGCATGCACGCGGCCACCCTCCAGCGGCTCCGGCACAGCCTGACGCACCCGGGCGATCCGCTGGTCGACGCCGATACGCCGAGCCCGTACTACTCGCCGTGGATGCTGCTCCTGGGCCTGGTCGCCCGGCTGACCGGGCTCTCCGTCTTCGTGGTGCTGCGCCTGGCCGCGCTCGCCGGGCTGGCCCTGCTGGTGACCGGCGTGCGGCGCTACGTCCGCACCCTCACCGCCCACCCGGCCGCTCCCGCGCTGGCCCTGCTGAGCCTGCTGTTCCTGTGGGGCCCGGCGCTGTTCGACTGGAGCGGCTTCCTCGGTCTGCACTCCCTGGCGCTGACGGCCTCGTACCCGAGCGTGTGCGCGCTCGGACTCACCTTCCACTTCTGGGCGTGGCTGACGCGGACGGCGCGCGAGCCGGCCGGGTGGGGGCCGGTGCTCGGGCTGGGGGTGCTGTGGGCGGTGATCCTGCTGTGCCACCAGTTCACCGGGGTGGTGGCGTCCCTCGGCGCGACGGCCGTGATCGTCGCGGCCCGGCCGGCGCGCCGGACCCTGCTGCGGCTCGGCGCCGGGCTGGTGCCGGGGCTGCTGGTGCTGTGGCTGTGGCCGTACTACGACTTCTTCGCGCTGTTCTCCGCGGGCGGGGACCTGGAGGCCATCCACCGCTCGCTGTACCGGGACCCGGCCGGGCGGTTCGGGTTCGCGGCGCTCGGGGTGGCGGCGCTGGTGCCGCGGTGGCGCCGGGACCGCCGGGACGCGCTCGTGCTGTTCTTCCTGCTCGGCGCGGCGGTGTGCGCGGCGGGCGGACTGACCGGCCACTACTCCTGGGGCCGCGCCCTGCCCGCCGCGCTGATCCCGGCGCAGCTCGCCGCCGCGCTGGAGGCGGTGTCGGCGGGACGGCGGGCGGTGCGCCGGGGGTGGGCGTGCGTGCTGCTCGCCGCACTGGCGGCGGGCGCGTGGACGCAGGCCGGGACGCTGGGGTACGTGGTGGACCGGGACGCGCTGCCCGGGGTGGTCGCGGCCAAGTACCGGGCGCCGTGGGCGGGCTGCCAGTGGATGGTGCGGGCGGGGCTGCGGTACGGCGATGTGGTGATGGCGCGCACGTTCCCGGCCCGGCAGCTCCCCGCGTACGGGGCGTACACCGTGGCGCCCGGCTACCCGGACCTGTTCCTGCGGGACGCCGGGCGGCGGGAGGCGGCGGTCGCGCGGTACTACGCGGGCGGGACGGACACGGCCGGCCGGCGGGACATCCTGCGGGAGTACGGGGCGCGCTGGGTCGTGGACGGCCCCCCGGCACCGTGGCTCCGCAAGGCGGCCGTAGGACCGGGCGGCCGGACCCTGTACCGGGTGCTGCCCTAGGGCCTTTCGTTCGGCCCGGTCCAGACGGCCGCACCGCGGGAACCCGCTCAGGCCGCGCGGGTCCTCACCTCAGTGCGCTCGTCACCAGCCGCGCGGCGTTGCGCACCGCCGGGCGCGCCACCCGGCGGGACAGCGGGCGGATCACCCGGGCCGTCACGCCCAGCGGACGCCAGCGGAACTGGAGGCGGCCGGGGTCGCGGCCCTCCGGTTCCGCGGTGACGAGGTGGTTGCCGAGCCGGATCCGGCGCGCCGGGAAGTCGGGCGGGGCGAGCAGCACGCCCGCGTTGGCCAGGCCCTGCTGGTTCAGGCGGACCACGGGGTGCCGGACGCCCTCGAAGCCCTGGAGCGGGAGCGAGGCGGTGGCGAGGTCGAGGCGGACCGTGCCCTCGAAGACGCCGGGGCGGACCGGGTCCAGACGGAAGGGGACCGTCAGCCGGCGTCTGCCGGGCGTCAGCAGCAGGGCGGCGCGCTGCGGGCCCACGGGCAGCCGGAGCCCGGGGTCGTGGGTGCGGACCGTGAGCGTCAGGACCGCTCCCGCGCCGTACGCCAGGGACGTGATCTCGTGGCGGAACAGGGCGGTGGGGAACGGCCGGGTCTCCAGCTCCAGTTCGGACAGGTCCAGCTCGCGCCGGGCGCGCTCGGTGGCGGGCGGTGTGTCGCCCCAGTACGGCACGCCCGCGCCGTCCGTCGTCACCTGCCGCGGCGCCACCGCGTGCCCCAGCGCGCGCGCCGCCTGCCGCACCTCCTCCGTGCGGCCCTGGCGCAGCAGCTCCAGCACCACCCGCTCGGCCCGCGGCAGCCTGGCGTAGGCGCCGGCGGAGAGGGTGTCCAGGTAGGGGTTCACGATCCCGGCGAAGGACGCCAGCCACGCGTCGTCCCGGTAGGGCAGGTCACCGGCGTACATGCGGAAGTCGTGCTTGAGGAACTTGTAGTCCTTGTCCTCCCGCAGCCCCGCGTGCCCGCTGCCGGCCAGGAAGTCGTCGATCAGCCGCTGGACGTGGACGCGGTCGCGGACGTTGGAGAGCTTGTGCCGCTGGTTGGAGATGGAGGCGGCGGCGGCCGCGGCGAACGGCTCGATGTACCAGACGTAGACCGGGTCCGGGATGATCGTGAACGCCTCGGCCAGGCAGTACGCCTGCGCCGAGAAGAGCTGGTCCTCGTAGTGGATGCCCTCGGGGAAGCGGAGCCGGTGGCGGTCCAGGAAGGCGCGGGCGTACATCTTGCTGGTCGACAGGTGCTCGAACAGCAGCCGCGGGTCCTGCTCGATGCCCTCCAGCGTGCGGCGCTCGGCGACCAGGTGGGGCATCCACGTCGTACGGCGTCCGTTGTCCACCCGGACCCGGCGCACCGCGCCCATGGTGAAGTCCACCTCGCGTTCCCGGTGGGCGGCGAGCAGCGACTCGACCGCGCGCGGCGGGAGTTCGTCGTCGCTGTCCAGGAACATCAGGTACGGCGCCCGGGCGATCTCGACGGCCCGGTTGCGCGGCGCGCTGCATCCGCCGCTGTTCTCCGGCAGCCGGAGGTAGCGGATGCGGTGGTCCTGGGCGGCCAGCCGCCGGGCCACCTCGGGCGTGTCGTCCGTCGAGTGGTCGTCGCTGATGACGATCTCGATGTTCGCGTGGGTCTGGGCGCGCAGGGAGGCGACCGCGCGGGGCAGGCGGGCGGCGTCGTTGTAGACGATGACCGTCACCGTGACGTCGGGGCGGGTCATGCCGTGGCCTCCTCGGGGGTCGGGGCGGGGCGGCGGTCCTCGACGGGGAGCACCGGGGGCAGTGCCTCCTCCGGTTCGCCGAGGAAGACCCGCCGGACGACCCGTTCGGCGGCGCGGCCGTCGTCGTACTCGCAGAACCGGCGCCGGAACGCGGCCCGCGCCTTGGCCGCGCTCTCGTCGCGCCAGGCCCCGGAGAGGAGGATCTCGGCGAGGTCCTCCTGGGTGCGGGCGACCTGGCCGGGGTGGTCGGCCATCAGGTCGAAGTAGACGCCCCGGGTGGTGCGGTAGGTCTCCCAGTCGTCGGCGTAGATCACGATCGGCCGGTCCAGGTTGGCGTAGTCGAACATGATCGACGAGTAGTCCGTGACCAGCGCGTCGGCGGCCAGGCACAGCTCCTCGACCGGGTCGTAGCCGGAGACGTCGATGATGCGGCCGGAGCGGCGCAGGCCGGTCAGCGGGGAGGCGGCGCCGCCGTAGAAGTAGTGGGCGCGGACCAGCAGGACGGTGTCCTCGCCGAGCCGGTCGGCGAGGGCGGCGAGGTCGAGGCGCGGGGTGAAGCCGGCCTCGTAGTCGCGGTGGGTGGGGGCGTAGAGGACGGCGGTCCGGCCGGGGGCGATGCCGAGCCGGGCGCGGGCGGCGCGGACGTCGGCGGCGGTGGCCGTGTAGTAGACGTCGTTGCGCGGATAGCCGTGGTCCAGCGAGGTGTAGCGGGACGGGTAGGCGCGTTCCCACATACGGGTGGAGTGGCTGTTGGCGCTGACGCTGTAGTCCCACTTGTCGACGCGGGCCAGCAGGGCGGCGAAGTCCAGGCCCTTGGCGGCGGCCGGGTGGTCCATCTGGTCCAGGCCCATGCGTTTGAGCGGGGTGCCGTGGTGGGTCTGGAGGTGGACGGCGTCCGGGCGTTTGACCACCGCGTTCGGGAAGTTGACGTTGTTCGTCAGGTACTTGGCGGTGGCCAGGGTCTCCCAGTAGCGGCGGGTGCCGGGCACCACGTGGTCGGTGCCGGGCGGCAGCAGGGCCGCGTTCTCCTTGCTCACCACCCACACGCGGCGCATGTGCGGGGCGAGTTCGGCGAGTTTGGCGGCGATCGCGGCCGGGTTGCAGGCCACACCGCGGTCCCAGTAGGCCGCGAACACGGCGAGCCCGGGGTCCACCGGGCGGCTCAGCGCCCGGCGGTACTGCTGGTCGCGGACCTTGGCGCCCAGTTGCCGCTTGCGGGCCCGTACGGTCTGGCGGGCGGCGCGGCGGGCGCGGTTGGCGGTCTGGAACGCGCGGTACTTGGCGTACGCGCCCTCCTCCAGCAGCGCGTGCCGTACGCCGTCCAGCCCGGGCGGGTGCCGGTGGCCCTCGGGCCGCCAGCGGACCGCGGCCAGGGAGGCGCGGCGGAAGAACTCGCGGGCGACCGGGTCGGGCAGGTCCTCGCGGGCGAAGGTGCGCACCAGCTCGCGGACCATCAGGTCGTACAGCACCGTGTGCGGGGCGCGGCGGCCGCGGGTGAGCGGGAGCAGCGACTCGTAGCGGTCGACGAGCGCGAGCCGGTCCTCGGGGGCGCGCGGCGGCAGGCTCTCCGGGCGCAGCACGCGGTGTTCGTACGCCGTCTGGTTCAGGCAGGCGACCCGGCCGGCGCGCAGCAGGGCCGCGTGGGCGGCGCGCGGCTCGTCGTCGGTGGCCAGGTGGTCCCGGTGGGCCTGCCAGAACGCGGCGCGCAGGGCGCGGTTGCCGAGCAGCGGGGTGAGCCGCAGCAGGTCGGGGGTCTCGTCCAGGGGGCGGGCGGCCCGGCCGGCGGCGGCCAGGTGGCGGCCGTCGCGGGAGGGCCGGGCGGCGGTCTGCCAGGTGGTGGTGACGTGGTCGAAGAGGAGGACGTCGACCGGGCCGGCGTCGCCCGGGGCGTCCAGTTCCGCGGTCCGCTCGACGATCAGACGGGGCGCGCCGGCCGGCAGGCCGTCCCTGGCGTGGACGAAGTGCAGCCAGCGGCCGGACGCGCGGTCGGCGCCGGCCGCGCGGGCCGCCGCGTCACCGGTGCCGTCCGGCAGCGCCACGACGGTCGTCTCCGGTGCCCGGCGCTCGGCCGTCTCCCGCGCCCAGTCGCCGACCGCGGCGACGATCACCTCGGTGTCGGGCAGCGGACGGGCCGCCAGGGAATCCAGCAGCCCGGCCAGATGCCCCTGTGCGTTCGGCCCGTAGACGATCACACTCAGCTGGGGCATCGCGGGGGACTCCTTCGGCTCGACGGCTCCGGGCGCACCTTTTCCCACATAGTGGCACCAAGGCAGTGAAAGGGATAATCGCACCGGCTGGAGGGGTACAGCTCAGGACGGAAGAGGGACTTTCGGCGCCGCGGGTTTCCTCGGGGCGGGCTTCTTCTCACCCGTGAAGGCCTCGTACTCCTTCATGACCTCCTCCGTCGGCCCGTCCATGCGCAGCTCGCCCCGCTCCAGCCACAGCACCCGCTCGCAGGTGTCACGGATCGACTTGTTGTTGTGGCTGACCAGGAACACCGTGCCGGCGTGCTGCCGCAGCTCGCGGATCCGCGCCTCCGACCGCCGCTGGAAGGAGCGGTCGCCGGTGGCCAGCGCCTCGTCGATGAGCAGGACGTCGTGGTCCTTCGCGGCGGCGATGGAGAAGCGCAGCCGGGCCGCCATGCCGGAGGAGTAGGTGCGCATCGGCAGGGTGATGAAGTCGCCCTTCTCGTTGATGCCGGAGAAGTCGACGATGTCCTGGTAGCGCTCCTTGATCTGCTCCCGGGCCATGCCCATGGCGAGACCGCCGAGGAAGACGTTCCGCTCGCCGGTGAGGTCGTTCATCAGGGCCGCGTTGACGCCCAGCAGGGACGGCTGGCCGTCGGTGTAGATGTGCCCGTTCTCCACCGGGAGCAGCCCGGCGACCGCCTTGAGCAGGGTGGACTTGCCGGACCCGTTGGTGCCGATGAGCCCGACGGCCTCGCCCCGGTACGCGACGAACGACACGTTCCGCACCGCGTGCACCCGGCGCACCCCGGCCGCCTTCTCGGCCCGCTCGCGGCGCAGGATGCGGTTGAGGGCGGCGGTGGCGGAGCCGCGGCCGGCGCCGGTGCCGTTGACGCGGTAGACGATGTCGACGCGGTCGGCGACGACGGTGGGGATCTTCTCTGCGGTGTGCTCAGCCACGGCCGTACGTCTCCTCAGCCTTCCAGAAGTAGATGAAGCCGCCGATGCCGGCGAGCAGCGCCCAGCCGACGGCCGCCGCCCAGACGTGCGGCGGCAGCTGGTGGGCGTGGAAGCTGTCGATCAGCGCGAACCGCATCAGGTCGATGTAGACGGCGGCCGGGTTGATCTGCAGCAGGACGGTGACGAGGTGCGGCAGGTGGTCGTGCTCGGTGATCTTGTCGATGCTCCACATCACACCGGACACGTACATCCAGGTGCGCAGCACGAACGGCATGAGCTGGGCGATGTCCGGGGTCTTGGCGCCCATCCGCGCCACGATCATGGACACGCCCGCGTTGAAGGTGAACTGGAGCACGAGCGCCGGCAGCGCCAGGATCCAGGAGGCGGCGACCGGCACGCCGAAGCAGAGCAGGATGACGACCAGCGCGCACATGGAGAACAGGAGCTGCTGGAGCTGCTGGAGCGCGAAGGAGATCGGCAGGGCCGCGCGCGGGAAGTGCAGGGCGCGGACCAGGCCGAGGTTGCCGGAGATCGCCCGGGTGCCCGCCATGATCGAACTCTGCGTGAACGTCCAGATGAAGACGCCCGTGACCAGGAACGGCACATAGTCGGGCACGTTGTGCTTGGTGCCGAGCAGCACGCCGAAGATGAAGTAGTAGACCGCCGCGTTCAGCAGCGGGGTCATGACCTGCCAGACCTGGCCCAGCTTCGCCTGGCTGTACTGCGCGGTGAGCTTGGCGGTGGCGAAGGCGCCGATGAAGTGGCGCCGGGCCCACAGCTGGCGGACGTACTCCGGCAGGGAGGGCCGGGCGCCGCTGACGGACAGGCCGTGCCGGGCCGCCAGCGCCGCGAGATCGTCGCCGGCCGGGGCCTGGGTGGGGGGCGGTGTGTCGAGGACCTGGCTCACATCCGCTGCTTTCGCTCGGGGGAGGGGGTGCCGCGGCCGACTCTCGCCGGGAGTCGCCGCGTCCGTCCCGTCGTACGGCGTTTCCTTACGCTCTTCTTCACGTTCTCTTACGACGGGACGGGACCGTATCGTCGTGACGTGAGCGTAGGCCCAACCGACGTCGGAACGCAACCGTTCCGTCGTCACGCCCTATGCTGGGGGTATGACCACGAACGCCGCCGCCTCCGCCGACGAGCCGCCGGCGCGTCCGGCCCGCCGGGCGCCCGCCGGGGCCGCCGTGCTCCGGCAGGACGTGACCGAGGCCATCCGGGCGGCGGTCTTCGAGGAACTGGCCGCCGCCGGCTACGCGCGCATGTCCATCGAGGGCATCGCCCGCCGGGCCGGCGTCGGCAAGACGGCGGTGTACCGGCGCTGGCGCTCCAAGCTGCACCTGGTCCTGGACGTGGTCTCCGCGCTGGCCGTGACCGGCTTCCCGGTCCCCGACACCGGCTCCCTGGAAGGCGATCTGCGCCTGCTGTACGAGGTCACCTCGCGCGCCCTGCGCCATCCCGTGGCCTCCCAGGTCATCCCCGACCTCCAGGCCGAGGCCGCCCGCAACCCCGACCTCGCCGAGGCCTTCCAGAAGGCCCTGCGGGACGGCCAGGAGGGCGTGGCCAGCCGGATCGTGGCGGCGGCGGAGGAGCGCGGCGAACTGCGCCCCGGGATCGACACCGACGTGGCCCTGGACCTGATCTCCGGTCCGCTCTACTGGCGCTCGGTGGTCATCCGCGCGCCGAAACCGCCGAAGGGCTACCTGGAACGGCTGGCCAGGGCCACGGCCGGGGCGCTCAAGGCGCTGTGACCGCGCCGGCCGCGCCCCTGCCCCGGCGCAGCAGGCGGCGGAGCCGGCCGCGCAGCACCCGGAGCACTCCGCCCCAGCCGGTCGCCACCCGCACGGCCAGCGCACCGGAGTGCGTGGCGTACGGCTGCACCAGGAGTACGCCGTGCACGGCGCTCGGGACGGCGCGGCGGCGCAGTCGGCCGGGGCCCGCAAGCGCGTGCGCCGTGACCTCGCGCCCGGTGCCGTCCGCGAACCGGAGCGTCAGCCGCAGATCCCAGGTGCCCGAACCGAGCCCGGCCAGGTCCACGGTGACCTCCGCCGTCCAGGTGTCCGCCGCCGAGGGCGTGAGCGCCGCGGCCGTACGCCCGCGTGTCCGGTCGTCCTCGCGCGCCTGCCAGACGACCTCCACCTCGCGCGGGCCCGCCCCGGCCACCGTCCCGTACAGCTCGTGCAGCCGCAGGCGCAGCAGCGCGGCGCGCGCGCCCGGGCGCAGCGCGGCGTCGACCGCGAGCGGCAGCGCGGCGACGGGCGCGGTCAGCAGCGGGGCCAGCGAGACCTCGGGAAGGCCGGCGGACCAGACCGGGGCACCCTCGCGGTCACGGGCGTAGGGCGGGAGCAGGCGGGCCGGGCGGGCGGCGAGTTCGCGCAGGCGGTCCAGGTCGCGGGGCTCGGGCGACGCCAGCACCACCCGGCCGAGCACATGTCCCGGGGCGGCGGGGTGGCTCTCCCAGTCGGCCGTGTCGTAGCGCGCGAGGTACGCCCGGGTGCGGGTCCACCACTCGCGCTGGTAGCGCGCGTCGTGGAGCACCAGTTCACGGGCGTACATGCGCACCTCGTGGTCGAGGAACTTGGCGCGCGCCGCCCGCGCCAGCTCCTTCTGCCCGGCGCCCAGCAGGGTGTCGTACGCCAGCGCGCACGCCTCGACGCGCGCCGTCCAGTTCCCGATGTGCCCCCGGTCCAGGGAGAGCGACAGCCGCTCGGCCGACCGGCGCACCTGCCACACGTACACCCGGTCCGCGACGAGCGCGACGCGCGGGCTCGCGGCCAGCACGCGGGCGGTGAAGACGATGTCCTCGTAGAGGAAGCGGCCCTCGGGGAAGCGGATGCCGTGGGCGCGCAGGAAGTCGGTGCGGTACAGCTTGTTGACGCACAGCGTGTCGTGGACCAGGCGGGGGCGCTCGGCGGGGCGCGCGAGGACGGTGTGCGCCGTGTAGAGGGGCGCCTGCCAGGGCTGTTCGCGCCCCGACGGCAGCTCCCGGCGCACGCACAGACCGCTCGCGACCTCCGCGCGCGCCCGGGTGGCCGCCGTCAGCAGCGCGTCCACCGCGCCGGGCGGCAGCACGTCGTCGCTGTCGAGGAACATCACGTACGGCGCCGTCGCCTCCTCGACACCGGTGTTGCGCGGGGTGCCGCAGCCGCCGCTGTTCACGCTCCGGCGCACCACCCGCAGCCGTGGCTCGCCGGCGGCCAGCCGGGCGAGCAGGCCGTCGCTGCCGTCGGTGGAGCAGTCGTCCACGGCGATCACCTCGGCGACCGCGGGGCCCTGCGCGAGCGCCGAACGCACGGCGTCGGCGACATGGGCGCGGTCGTTGTAGCCGATGACGACCACGGCGACCCGGGGCGCCGGGACCGGCTCGGACGCGGGCGCCGGCGGTGCCGGACGGGGGTCACGCGGTTCTGGGTGCATGGTGTCCATGGGCCAGGAGCGTCGGGACGTCCGCCGATACCCCGCTACGGGGCACTGAGTGCTCGCTCCGGTAGACGGCCGGCGCCGGGCCGGGGTTCCGTCACCGGCACGGTCTTTCCGGCCGGCGGCCGCGCGGCCCGCCACAGCCGGGCGAAGGACAGCACCGCGGCGGCGGCCAGCAGCCCGTTGCGGGCCAGCATCAGCAGGCATCCGGCCCAGGTGCCGTCGACCACCTCGCGGTAGTACACCGGGAACGCCACGGTGCTCAGCGCGGACGCCGCCAGGACCAGCGCCGCCACCGGCCGCTGGCTGGTGTGGCGCGAGGTCAGGCACACGGCGGCCAGTCCGATCAGCCAGATCATGTACTGCGGGCTGATGACCCGGCTGGTGACCGTGAACAGCAGCACCGCGCTCAGCGCCGCGTCGTACGGCGTGGCCTCGCTCCAGCGCCGGGCCCGCACCCGCCACAGCACCAGCAGGCCCAGCGAGAGGGCCGACAGCGCGAGGGAGACGGTGGCGACGGCGTGCACCTGCGGGCCGACCAGTTCCACCGCGCCGTACTGGTAGCGGGTCCGGCCCGGCCAGCCGGCGTGCCGGGCCAGGCTGAGCACCGTCCCGCCGAGCGACTCGACCTGCACGCCCCGGCCGCCCTGTTCGCGCAGGAAGGACAGCGGATGGGTGAAGAAGACGGACAGGACGGCCAGGCACCCCGCGCCGGTCCACACCGCCGACGCCCACGCCGTGCGGGTCGGCCGGCCCCGGGGCGTGCCCAGCAGCACCAGCGCCGGCCACACCTTCACCAGCGCGCCCAGCGCCCCGAGCACCCCGCCCGCGCGCGGGGAGCGCGCCGAGACCAGCAGGGAGAGCACGGCCAGCGCGGTGACCTGCACGTCGTACCGGGCGAGCGGCAGGTGCAGCAGCAGCGGCAGACCGCCCGTCCACAGCGCCGCGCCGAGCAGGCTGCGCCCGGCCGCGGTGCCCGCGCGCACCAGCGCCACCGCCGTCAGCGCGTCCACGGCCAGGGTGAGCAGCACGAAGGACTGGAAGTACGTCAGGCCCGGCAGCAGGCCGGGCGCCAGCAGCACCGCGCCGGCGCCCGGCGGGTACTGCCACAGCGTGTCGTGGTCCGGGAAGGAGCCGTGCGCGAGCACGCCGTACCAGTGGAAGTACAGCCGCCACACCTCCCGGGTCACCGCGCCGCCGCCCGGCAGCCGGGCGGCGCCGTGGACGATCAGCCACAGCATCAGGGCGCGGGTGGTGAGCCACAGGGCGGTGAGGGCGAGGACCGGGCCGGGGGTGACACGGGAACGGTTCATCACATGGGAGCCTAAGCGGTGCGGATGGTGTATCCATGCTGATACGCCGTCAACGGCCGCAAATGTTGGCTAATCGCAAGAGATCGGGCCAGGGTGAACGTCGGGCTTCCTGCGCAACCGCAGTCACGTCGGCCGGCCGGGGCGACCACGGGTGTATCCGGTGCAACGAGCGACCCGCCGCGCCGGCTACGGGCGCCCGCCCGGGAACGGCCGCGCCGGGCCGCCGCCGTGGCGGTGCCCGCGCTGGTGATGCTGGTCCTCGGGCTGTGGCGGCTGGACCGGGGCGGCATGTGGCGCGACGAGGCCGTCAGCTTCCAGGTGGGGCGCCGTACGGTGCCGCAGATCTGGCGGCTGCTGCACGACGTGGACGCGGTGCACGGCCTGTACTACCTGCTGGTGCACGCCGTCCTCGCCGTCCGCCCCGGCGAGGTCGCGCTGCGGCTGCCCTCGGTGTGCGCGGCGGCCGGCACGGCGGCGCTGGTGGCCGCGCTCGGCGCCCGGCTGGTCCGGCCGCGCGTCGGGCTGTGGGCCGGACTGCTCTACGCCGTCACGCCGATGGCCGGCCACTACGCCCAGGAGGGCCGCTCCTACGCCCTCGTCGCGGCCGGCGCCACCGCCGCGACGCTGCTGTTCGTGCGGGCCGTGCGCGGCGGCACCTGGTGGCCGTACGGCGCGGTGCTCGCCCTGACCTGCTGGCTGCACGAGTTCGCCGTCCTGCTGCTCCTCGCCCACGCCGGGTCGCTGGCGCTGGCCCGGGCCGGGGCGCGGGTGTGGCGGGCCTGGGGCGGCACGGCGGCGGCGGTCGTCCTCGCGCTGCTGCCGATGGCGCTGGTGTCGTCGGGGCAGGCCGCGCAACTGGCCTGGCTGCGGGCGCCCACGGGGGACACGGCCGGGGGGCTGCTGCGGAAGTTCCTGGGACCGGCCGACTCGGTGTTCTGGGTGTGTCTCGCGCTGGGAGTGCTGGGGCTGGCGGGGCTGGTCGGGCGCAAGGGCGAGCTGACGTGCCCGGGGGTGGGGCTGCCGGTGATGGTGGTGCCGCCGGCGGTGCTGATGCTGGTCTCCCAGGTGTCACCGCTGTACGTCGACCGGTACGTGCTGTACGCGCTGTCGGGCGCTCCGCTGCTCGTGGCCTGCGGGGCGGAGCGGCTGGCCGGGGCCCTGGCGCGGCTGCCCGCCGGTGCCCTGTGGGCGTCCGCCCGTCCCGCCCCGGGCGACGGCTGCCCGGACGCGGGCGGGCCGGATGCGGGCGGGCCGGGTACGCGACCGGGTGTCCCGGGGCGGTCCTCCGCCGTCGCCCTCGCCGGGGTCCTCGCGGTCGTCCTCGCCCTCGTCCACCAGTTCCCGCTGCTGCGGCTGGACCGCGATCCCGGGCGGCGCCCGGACGATCTGGCCGCCGTCTCCCGGGCGGCCGGGCGGGAGGTGGGGGCCGGCCAGGCCGTGGTGTTCGTGCCGGCGGCCCTGCGGAACGCGGCGCTCACCTATCCCCGGCCGTTCCGGGGCACCCGGGACGTGCTGCTGGTGACGGGCGCGGCGGAGTCCGGGACGCTCTACGGACGGGAGGCCGGGGTGGCGGAGGCGCGCCGCAGGCTGGCGGGCCTGGAGCGGGTGTGGGTCGTCGGGGACCGCAGACTGCTGGGCGGCGCCTGGGTCCCGCACGACCCCGTGGAGCGGGCCAAGGCGGCTGTCCTGTGGCAGCAGTTCACGGCGCGCCGGGAGACCGTGCGGGGCTGGATCACCGTACGGCTCTACGTCCGCCCGGTCAGCGCCCCGCCTCGGTCCGCACCGGTTCCGTCCGCGCCGCCTCGGTCCGTCCCGGTTCCGTCCGCGCCGTCTCGGTCCGTCCCGGTTCCGTCCGCGCCGTCTCGGTCCGTCCCGGTTCCGTCCGCGCCGCCTCCGTCCGCGCCGCCTCGTCCAGCGCGGCCGTGAGCCGGTCGAGCCGGTCCCGCAGCGCGCCGATCTCCGCCAGGTCGAACCCGGTCGCCGACCCGATCCGGCGCGGCACCTCCAGCGCGCGCTCGCGCAGTGCCGCGCCCTCTCCGGTGACGCGCACGAGGACCGAGCGCTCGTCCGCCGCGCTGCGCTCGCGCCGTACCAAACCGGCCGCCTCCAGCCGCTTGACCAGCGGGGACAGCGTGCCGGAGTCGAGCCGCAGCCGCTCGCCCAGCTTCTTGACCGGCAGGTCGCCCTCTTCCCACAGCACCAGCATCACCAGGTACTGCGGGTAGGTGAGCCCGAGGCCCTTCAGGACGACGCGGTAGACGCCGTTGAAGGCGCGGGAGGCGGCGTGCAGGGAGAAGCAGATCTGGCGGTCCAGGCGGAGCCACTCCGAGTCGGTCATGACTCCAGGATAGCGCTCACCCAATTTGGTTGTGCACAACTTAATTGTGTGATGTAGTTGGCGGCACAACGCACCCCGACCCCGAAAGGGATGGTCTCCATGGACGCGCTCTACACCGCCGTCGCCACCGCCACCCACGGCCGCGAGGGCCGCGCCGTCTCCTCCGACGGCAGGATCGACCTGGCCCTGGCCATGCCCGCGGAACTCGGCGGGAACGGCCAGGGCACCAATCCCGAGCAGCTCTTCGCCGCCGGGTACGCCGCCTGCTTCGGCAGCGCCCTCGGGCTGGTCGGCCGCCAGGCGAAGGTCGACGTCAGCGACGCGGCCGTGACCGCCGAGGTGGGCATAGGCAAGCAGGGCGAGGGCTTCGGCCTGAAGGTCACCCTGCGCGTCGAGCTGCCCGACACCGTGGACGAGGAGACCGGCCGCAAGCTGGTCGAGTCCGCCCACCAGGTCTGCCCCTACTCCAACGCCACCCGCGGCAACATCGAGGTCGACCTCGTCGTCGAGTAGCCGCTAAGCCGGCGACAGCGCGTCCGGGGACGCGGCCTGGCCCGGGACCCGCGGCACCGGACCGGGCATGGTCTCGCCCAGCAGCAGTGTCCGGACTACCCGCTCGGCGGCCCGCCCGTCCTCGAACTCGCAGAACCGGGCCCGGAACCGGGCCCGCAGCCGCGCCGACTCCTCGTCCCGCCAGGCGCCCGAGGCCAGCAGCCAGGCCAGGTCCCGGTAGGAGGAGGCGACATGGCCGGGCGGCTCGGCGGTGATGTCGAGGTACGCGCCCCGGCTCGCCGTGAACGCGGGCCAGTCGTCGGCGTAGATCACGATCGGCCGGTCCAGGTTGGCGTAGTCGAACATGATCGACGAGTAGTCGGTGACCAGGACGTCCGCCGCGAGCAGCACCTCCGCGAGGTGCGGCTCGTCGGTCGCGTCCACCACCACCCGGCGCCGGGCCAGCTCGGCCAGGCCCAGGCCCCGCGCCGGGCCGCTCGCCAGCGACGGGTGCAGCCGGACCACGAGCGTGCGCCCCTCGCCCAGGCCGGCCGCGAACCGGGCCAGGTCGATCCGGTCCACGAGCCCGCCCCGGCGGTAGTCCCGGCGGGTCGGCGCGTACAGCACCACCGTGTGGTCCGCCGGGATGCCGTGCCGCTCCCGGAAGCCCCCGGCGCCGCCGGGGCCGCCGTTCACCAGCACGTCGTTGCGCGGGCTTCCGGTGCGCGCCGAGGCGAAGTGGCAGGGGAAGGCCCGCTCCCAGACCAGCTCGGAGTGGCGGTTGGCGACCAGGCTGTGGTCCCAGCGGTCGGCCCGGCGCAGCATCTGCGGCACGTCGAAGCCGAGCCGGGCGCCGGGCTTGTCCAGCAGGTCGGCGCCCAGGTGCTTCAGCGGGGTGCACTGGTGGGTGTGGATGTGCACGCTGCCGGGCCGTTTGGCGAGGGAACCGGGCCAGTTGACGTCGTTGACGAAGTACTTGGCGCGCGCGGTGACCTCCAGATAGCGCCGGGAGCCGACGAGCACGTGCTCGACACCGGCCGGCAGCGCCGCGGCCGTCTCCGCGTCCCGCACCACCCACACCCCGCGCAGGTGCGGCGCGATCTCGCGGGCCGCCGCGTACACGGCGGCCGGGTCGCCGAGCAGACCCCGGTGCGAGGACGCCGAGTACACCACCAGGTGCTCGTCCAGCGGGCGGTGCGCGTGCAGCGCCGCCCAGCCGGTCCCGGCCCGCGCGGCGGCGGCCTGGCGGGCCCGGACCGCCCGCCGGGCCGCCTCCCGCCGGGCCCGCCCCGCCTGCCGCCTGATCCGGTACCCGGTCCAGGAGCCGGTCAGCACGGCGACCTCGCCGTCCACCGGCGTGCCCGGCGGCCGGTGGACGCGGAACATCTCAGCCGTGCGCCGGAAGAACTCGGCCTTGTCGGCGGGCGGCAGCCGGTCCGGCTTGGCCAGGATGTCCAGGCAGTGCTCGCCCATCTTGCGGTGCAGGTACGGCCGCCACCGCGCCAGCTCCGGCCGCTCGGCCACGAACGCGAACACCCGCTCGTACTGGTCGTGGATGTCGAAGTGCTTGCGGCTGGTGGTGGACAGGATGTTGCCCTGCCGGCGCTGCCGGTAGTTCAGGCAGATCCGGTCCAGCGCGGCGATCCGGCCGGCGCTGAGCAGGACCGGGAAGGTCCAGGGCGTGTCCTCGTAGTAGCCCGGCGGGAAGGTGAAACCGTGCCGGGCGACGAACTCCCGGCGGTAGGCCTTGTTCCAGACCACCATCAGCAGGTCGAGGATCTGCGGGTACTCCGCGGCGCTGAAGGTGTCCTCGCGGGTGAGGAGGTGCGCGAGGACGTTGCGCCGGATGCCGCCCCACCAGTAGGCGCGCGCGTAGTCGAAGACCAGCACGTCCGGGTCGGCGCTCTCCGCGAGCCGGTCGGCGATCGCCTCCAGCGCGCCCGGCGTGAGAGTGTCGTCGCTGTCCAGGAAGAGCAGGTAGTCGCCGCCCGCCTCGGCCGTCCCGGCGTTCCGGGCGCGGCCGAGGCCCACGTTCTCCGGCAGGTGCAGCACCCGCACCCGCGGGTCGCGGTCGGCGTACTCGTCGAGGATCGCGCCGCAGCCGTCCGGGGAGCGGTCGTCCACGGCGATCAGCTCGAAGTCCCCGAAGGACTGCCCGAGCACCGAGTCCAGGCACTCGCGCAGAAAGCCCTGCACCTTGTAGCAGGGCACGATCACACTGAAGCGGGGCACGGCGGGTCAGCTCCTCACGAGGGTCGCGGCGGCGGGGGCGGGGACGCGCTCGGCGAGCGGGAGGACGGGCGGCACCGCCTCCGGCGGCTGGCCGAGCAGCACCCGCCGCACCACCCGCTCCGCGGCCCGCCCGTCGTCGAACTGGCAGAACCGCTCCCGGAACGCGGCCCGCAGCGCCCGGGCCCGGGGACCCGCGTACGAGCCGTCGCGGAACACGGCGGCCAGCTCCCGCGGGTTCCGGGCGACCGGGCCGGGCGGCTCGGCCGGCAGGTCGAAGTAGACGCCCCGGGTCTCCCGGTAGACCTCCCAGTCGTCGGCGTAGATCACGATCGGCCGGTCCAGGTTGGCGTAGTCGAACATGATCGACGAGTAGTCGGTGACCAGCGCGTCCGCCGCCAGGCACACGTCCTCCGAGGAGCGGTGCGCGGTGACGTCGAGGACCCGGCCCGAACTCCGGCGGCGGCCCTCGTCGTAGAAGTAGTGGGCGCGCAGCAGCACGACGACGTCCTCGCCGGCCGCCTCGCAGAACGCCTCCAGGTCCAGGCCGGGGGTGAAACCGGTGTGGTGGTCGCGGTGGGTCGGCGCGTACAGCACGGCCGTCCTGCCCTCCGGGACGCCCAGTTCGCGGCGGACGCGGGCCACGTCGCGGGCGGTCGCCGTGTAGTACACGTCGTTGCGCGGATAGCCGTACTCCAGGTGCTCGTAGGAGCCGGGGAAGGCGCGTTCCCACATCTGGGTGGAGTGGCGGTTGGCGGACAGGTTGTAGTCCCAGCGGTCGACCCGGCCCAGCAGCCTGGCGAAGCTGCCGGTGCGCGCGGCCACCACCGGGTACGCCGCCTGGTCCACGCCCATCGTCTTCAGCGGGGTGCCGTGCTGGGTCTGCAGGTGCACGCTGCCGGGCCGTTTGACGACGCCCTCCGCGAAGTTCGCGTTGTTGACCAGGTACGTGGCGCGGGCCAGCACCTCCCAGTAACGGCGGGAGCCGATCACCGCGTACTCCACGTCCCCGGGGAGGGTGTGCTCCTGGCCGGCCTCCACCAGGAACACCGAGCGGATGTGCGGGGCGAGTTCGCGGGCCTTGGCGTGGATCGCGGCCGGGTTGCAGGCGTAACCGCGCCCCCAGTAGGCGCAGTACACGGCCAGGTCGGGGTCGAGCGGGCGGCGCAGATCACGGGCGTAGCGCAGCCGGGTGCGGGCCATGCGCGGGCGCGGCAGCCGCGCGGCGGCGCCGCCGGCCGCCTGGTTGGCGCCGCGCAGTGCGCGGAACGCGCTGTACGCGCCCGCCGCCAGCAGCCGGTGCTGCACCCCGAGGCTGCCGTCCGGGACCCGGTGCCCGGCCGGCCGGTACCGCCGGTAGAGCCGGGCCGCGCGGCGGAAGAACGCCCGGTGCCCGGCGGGCAGCCGCTCGGGCCGGGACGCCGTCTTCAGCACCACGGCGAACAACTGGTCGAACAGCGGCCCGGTCCGCTCGGCCGGCAGCTCCCGCTCGGCCGCCCGGGTCAGCACCCGCTCCACCTGGTCCAGCAGGGTGCACTGGTGCGGGCCGGGCTGGTTGAGCCGGCTGCCCTGGCGGCGCGCCCGGTGCCGTACGACGGGCCGGCGCAGTACCGCGATCCGTCCGGCGGCGACGGACACCAGGCCGCCCCAGCCGAGGTCGGTGAAGTGCCCTTCGGGGAAGGCCAGAGCGTGCTCGGTGAGGAAGGCGCGGCGGTGCACGGCGCTCCACGCGGGCAGCGGCACTCCGGTCAGCTCCGGCCGCTCGGCGGGGGCGAAGGCACCCTTCGGGGCGCCCGCGAGCAGCGGCCCGGCCGGGTTCGTCGGCTCGCCCTCCCACCAGGGCACCCGCTCGTGCTCGGTGTAGAGCACGTCCACGCCGGAGGTCTCCGTCAGCCGGGCGTCCAGCGCCGCGAGCGCGCCCGGCAGCAGCAGGTCGTCACCGTCCAGGAACAGCAGGTACGCGCCGTCCGCCGCCCGCATCCCGGTGTTGCGCGCCCCGCTCAGCCCGGCGGACGGCGGCGAGTGGACGACGCTCACCCGGGCGTCCCGCCCGGCGTATCCGGCGGCGACCTCGGCGGCGGGGGAGTCGGGGGCGTCGCAGACCGGGATCAGCTGGAGGTCGCCGAAGGACTGGCCGAGGACCGAGTCCAGCGCCTGGGACAGCCGGCCGGCGACCCCGTGGGACGGGACGATGATGCTGAAGCGGGGCATTGTGTTCTCTCTGTCGTCGTGCGGACGCGGCCGGGCCGTCCCGCCGGGCGCCAGGTGGACGGCCGGCTCGGGGCGGGCCGCGTCGAGCCGAAGGGCATGGGAACTCCCGGAAGCAACAACGGCGTTCAGCGGCCCCCGGTGACGGGGAGGGGACCGGGAGGTTGCTCGACGGTGGCCAGCGGGGAGCGCGCGCGGGCCGGTGGCGCCGGGCCCCGCTCGGTGAGCCGGGCGGCGAGCTGGTCGCGCACCAGGCGGCCGTCGCCGTGGGCGCGCGCGGAGTCGAAGGCCGGCACGTCCGGGTCGCCGGTCTCCTCGAGCCGGTCGGCGATCGCCTCCGGCGCGTCCGGTGTGAGCGTGTCGTCGCTGTCCGGGAAGAGCAGCCGGTACACGGGGACGATGACACTGGACCTGGGCAAGGGACATCCAACGGTCGGCTCGGCGCGGGCGTACTGCCCGGGAACGCCCGGCGCGGCGACTTGGTTACGGCCCCTGCGTCATCCGGGCTACCACCACAGCAACGCGAAGGGGCGGGCCGCCGGCGGCCCGCCCCTCGAAGTGCTCCTGGTGTACGGCTACTTGACCGCGCCCGCCATCACTCCGGACACGAACTGCCGCTGGAACGCGAAGAACACGGCCAGCGGGATCACCATGGACAGGAACGCGCCCGGTGCCAGCACGTCGATGTTGTTGCCGAACTGCCGCACCTGGGTCTGGAGGGCGACCGTGACCGGCTGGGTGCCGGACTTGGTGAACACCAGCGCCACCAGCATGTCGTTCCACACCCACAGGAACTGGAAGATGCCGAGGCTCGCGATCGCCGGCCCGCCCAGCGGCATCACCACCCGGGCGAACAGCCGCAGTTCGCCGGCGCCGTCCAGCCGGGCCGCCTCCAGCAGCTCGCGCGGGATCTCCGCGAAGAAGTTCCGCAGCAGGAACACCGCGAACGGCAGCCCGAAACCGGTGTGGAACAGGACCACCCCGAAGATCGTCCCGAACAGCCCGATCTTCCCGAAGAGTTCGGCGATCGGGATCAGCGCCACCTGCACCGGCACCACCAGCAGGCTCACCACGCCCAGGAACCACCAGTCCCGGCCGGGGAACTCCAGCCACGCGAACGCGTACCCGGCCAGCGAGCCGATCACCACGACCAGGACGGTCGCCGGGACCGTGATCAGCACGGTGTTCAGCAGGGAGCCGGTGATGTCGCCGTTCTCCAGCAGCTTCTGGTAGCTGTCGACGGTGAGCTGGGACGGCTTGGCGAACACCGTCCACCAGCCGCTCGCGCTCATGTCCTGCGGCGTGCGCAGCGAGGAGACGAGCAGACCGATCGTCGGCACCAGCCAGAACAGGCCCACGACGATCAGCACCACACGGACCAGCCCGCCGCTCAGCCGCTCCGCGATCCGGGAGCCGGCCGACCGCCGGGCCGCGGTCTTGCGGACCGGCCCGGCCTTGCCCACCTCTTCGGCGGTCACCGTCATCGCCGCACCTCCCGCCGCAGCCGACGCACGTTGAACAGCATCACCGGGATCACCAGCAGCAGCAGGAACACGGAGATCGCGCTCGCGACACCCGGGCGGCCCTCCGCGAAGCCCTTGCGGTACAGCTCCAGCGCCAGCACGTTCGCGTCGTCCTGGGAGGAGCCCGGCGCGATGATGAACACCAGGTCGAACACCTTCAGCACGTTGATCATCAAGGTGACGACCACGACCGCCAGCACCGGCGCCAGCAGCGGCACGGTGACCTTGCGGAACACCTGCCACTCGGTCGCGCCGTCCACCCGCGCCGCCTCCAGCAGTTCCCGGGGCACGCCCGCGAGCCCGGCCGCGATCAGCACCATCGCGAAGCCCGCCCACATCCACACGTACGCCCCGATGATCGCCGGGGTGACCAGCGCCGGACCGAGCCAGCCGACGCCGTCGTACGGCTCCCGGAAGTTCTCGGCGGGCAGCCGGAGCCGGGCCCCGTCCGCCGCCGCGGGCAGCGTGAACGTGCCGTCGCCGGACGCCGTCGCGGACGCCACCACCGTGCCGTCCTTCACCGCCTCGATCCGCATCCCGGCATAGCCCACCTCGGTGGGATCGGGCGCGCCGAGCCGGCCGACGCCCTTGCCGCGGGTGAAGTCCTGCCAGGTGCTGCCGGTGACCCGGCCCGGTTCGGCGCGGGCGGCGGCCGCCTTGCGCACCCCGTCCGGCAACTGGTCGGGGGCCACCCCGACCAGCGGCAGCGCGACCGGCCGCCCGGCGTGCACGACGTCCTGGGTGACGAAGCCGCCGCCCTCGGCCACCAGCGGCGACCGACGGCCCGGGTGGGCCTTCGGGAACGCCGACGACTGCGCGAAGGTGTCGTGCACGCCCACCCACACCGCGTTCGCGACGCCCTTGTCCGGGTCCTGGTCGTACACCAGCCGGAAGATGATCCCGGCGGCCAGCATGGAGATCGCCATCGGCATGAAGACGACCAGCTTGAACGCCGTGCCCCAGCGCACCCGTTCGGTCAGCACCGCGAACACCAGGCCGAGCGCGGTGGCGACCGTCGGCGCGAACACCACCCAGATGACGTTGTTCTTCAGGGCGGTCCGGATGCCGTCGTCGGTGAACAGGGTCCGGTAGTTGTCCATCCCGGCGAAGCCGTCGCCGGAGTTGTCGTAGAAGCTGCGGACGACCGAGTACCCGATCGGGTAGACCACGAGCGCACCGAGCAGCACCAGCGCGGGCAGTAGGAACAGCGCTGCCACGGTCTTGCGGGTGCCGGTCACGCTCTTGCGACCGCGGGGCGCGGCGGGGCCCGGTGGGGACCCCGCCGCCGCTGCCGACGCCATGGCCGGATCAGCCCCCGTTCCCGTACGCCGCCGCCGCGTCCTTCTCCAGCTTCGCCTGGGCGCCCGCGACGTCCCGCGGGTTCTTCAGGAAGTCCTGGAGGTCCTTCCACTCGCCCTTGCCGGGCGTGCCGCCGAAGGCCTGCGGCGCCTGGTCGGACATGTCGAAGCGGAAGTCGTCGCCGGCCGCGACCAGCGCCTTGGCGATCTTCTGCTGCACCGCGTTCGGATACGCCGTGAGCGGCACGTTCTTGTTCGGGGAGAGGTAACCGCCCAGCTTGGCCTGGATGGTGGCCGCGTCCGGGGAGGCGAGGAAGGTGACCACCGCCTGCGCCGCCTTGGAGTCCTTCAGGACCACGGCCGCGTCACCGCCGGAGACCACGGGCGCGGCCGAGCCGACGGCCGGGAACGGGAACACCTTGGCGTCCGTGCCCACCTTCGCCTTGGTCTCGGCGATGTTGACCTGCACGAAGTCGCCCTCGTAGACCATCGCGGACTTCGGCTGGTCGCCGCCGGTGAACGTCTGGGTGACCGACTGCGGGAACTCCGTCTGGAGCGCGCCGCTCTGGCCGCCCGCCAGGTAGTCCTTGCGGTTCCAGAGCTGGGCGAGGGTGGTGAGCGCCTGCTTCACCGACGGATCGGTCCACTTGATCTTGTGCTGGGCGAGCTGGTCGTACTTCTCCGGGCCCGCCTGGGACAGATAGACGTTCTCGAACCAGTCGGTCAGCGGCCAGCCGTCGGCGCCGGCCACCGAGAACGGCGTGACCCCGGAGTCGTACACCGCGCGCGAGGCGGTCAGCAGGTCCTGCCAGGTCTTCGGTTCCTTCGCCCCCGCGTTCGCGAAGACCTCGGCGTTGTACCAGATCAGCGACTTGTTGGCGGCCTTGTAGTAGACGCCGTACCGCTTGCCGCCGACCGCGCCGATGTCCTGCCAGCCCTGCGAGTAGTTCTCGCCCAGCTCCTTCAGCGCCTCCGGGCCGAGCGGTTTGGCCCAGCCCTTCTGCACGGCCTGCCTGATCGCGCCGGGCTGCGGGAGCAGCGCCACGTCCGGCGGCTGGCCGCCCGCGATCTTCGACCCGAGGAAGTTGATGATCGGGTCCTGCGCGGGCACGAAGGTGACCTGCGCTCCGGTGCGCTTCTCGAACTCGGCGAGGACCTTCTTGAAGTTGGCCTGCTCCCCGCCGGTCCAGACGGCGGCCACCTCCAGTCTGGCGCCGTCCAGCTTCGGCAGGGTGACCGTGGACCCGGTGGTCCCGCCGCTCTCCTGCCCTGTGCCCCTCTCACCGTCGTCGCCGTCGCCGCCGGAGCAGGCGGAGAGCGCCAGGGCTCCCGCGAGCAGGGCGGCGACCGCGGTGACGGCCCTGTGGGTGTGGAACGTGTTGCTCTTGCTGCGCATCACTTCCCCGTTCGTCGTTCTTCGTTGAACGCGCGTTGAACGTATGAACTCTGTCCCGTGCGGTCCGGTGTACGCCGGGCCGCTCCGGGCGGGCAAGAGCACCTGCGGCACGGACCGGTGCATCGTGATCGGCTCGTGACCAGCGGTGTATGCGCACCGGTTTCCGGGAGCCGGCGCGGACGGCTCCGGCGGCCGGTTACAGCAGGGACGGCACCTCGGCCGCCGCGACCTGCCGGGCCGCCCGCTCCACCGCGCTCGCCAGCAGGGCCAGGTCGGTGGGACCGTTGCCCAGCTCCCGCACGGGCCGGCGGGCCGGCGGGTCGCCCATGCGCTGCCAGTCCAGCGGGACCACCGTGGGCCGCTGGGTCGCGGTACGCGGGATACGGCCGGTCACCCGGCCGCCCTGGAAGGCCACGGCCCGCCCGTCCGCGTACGCCAGCCTGCCCCGGCCCGGCGCCGGCTGGTCCGGCCCCGGCTGCGGCGCCTCCAGCACCACCCGCAGGGCCGCCCGGCGGGCCGGCTCCGACTCCGCCGTCCGGCCGTCGGCCCCGGCCGCCGCCACCAGGTGCACCCCGAGCCGCTCGCCCTCGCGGGCCACCGCCTCCAGCGCGCGTATCACCGAGCCGGCGGCCGGCCGGCCCGGTGAGCCGAGCGCCGGGGAGACCAGCGCGTCCAGGTCGTCGACGACGACCACCAGCCGGGGCAGCGGCGGGACCGCCCCGGCGCGCTGCCGGGCCGCCGCGCCCGGCCGCAGCCGCAGGGTGGAGCTGGGCGGCGACTCTATGTCCCCGGAGGCGGTGCCGCCGGGAGCGGTGCGCTGGGCCACCATCCGGCCGGACACCTCCCGCCCCGCGTGCCAGTCGGTGAAGTCCGTCCGGCCCAGCAGCTCCGCCCGGCGCTTCAGCTCGGCGCTCAGCGACTGGGCGAACTCCCGCATGCGCACCGGGTCGTTGGCGATCAGATGGGTGGTCGCGTGCGGGATGTCCGTGCACAGGCGCAGGCCCTCGTCCCCGCCGGCGCCGATCCCGTCCCGGCCGTCGAGCAGCACCACGGCCAGCCGGTCCGGCCGCTCGGCGGCGGCCAGCGCGGCGACCACGGTCCGCAGCAGCTCGGTACGGCCGCTGCCGGTCGGGCCCTCGATCAGCAGGTGCGGGCCGTCGGCCACCAGGTCCACGGTGACCGGGCCGCGCGGTCCGGCGCCGAGCACCGCCCGGGCCCGGCCGCCCGGCGACTCGGTGTCGTCCGCCGCGTCCGCCCAGCGCGCCATCAGCGACGCCGGGGTGGCGCGGGCCAGGCCCAGCTCGTCCAGGAGCCGCGCCGAGCGGGGCAGCGGCGTGGCCACGCGCGCGTGCGGCTCGCCGGCCGGGCCGTCCGGGCGCAGCGGCGCCAGCGCCCGCGCGAAGCGTTCCGCCCAGGCGGCGGAGACGGCGTCGACGGTGGCGTGCGTACCGGGGCCGACCGGGCCGCCCGGCGCGACCCGCAGCAGGTGCAGCGCGGCGGCGACGTCCCCGCTGAGCAGCGCGACGGCACCGCAGTGCCGGAAGGCGGGCGTCACCGCGCAGGCCGCCTCGTACGTCCGCGGCACCGGGGAGGAAGGGGAGGCGGGCTCGGTCTCGGCCAGGCACAGCAGATGGATCCCGGCCCGCGGTCCGGCCACGGCCAGCCGCGCGAGGGCGTCCCGCAACGCGGTGCCGCCGGGATCACCGTCCACGACGACGACGGTGAACGGGCCCGGGAAGCGGCCGGTACGCGGGTCCTCGCCGGTCGCGGTGCTTTCCGGGGCCGGACGGCCGGCGGTGCGCGCGGCGGCCGGGTTTCCGGTCCCGTGGTCCCGGGGGGCGGCGAGGGCGCCGCGCGGGTCCGCCGGGCCGCCGGGGGCCGTGCCGGGGACGGGCAGACCCGGCAGACCCGGGCCCGCGGCGCGCGGGCCGTACGGGCCGTGCGCGGGATCGGCGGGGGCCGGGCGGCCGGCGGTCCGGGAGGGCGTGCCCGGCGCGGGGATGCCCGGTGCGGGGACGCCGGGTGCGGGGAAACCCGGTGCGGGCGGGCCGGCCGCCGGGAAGGAGCGCGCGGGGTCCTCGGGGTCCTCGGGGTCCGCGGGGTGCGGTGCGGCGGGGCGGGCCGTCGGCCGGTCCGTCGCCGCCTGGTCCTCCACCCGGCGCAGCAGTTCCTCCACCCGCGCCGCCGCCTGCTCGCGGTCGTAGGCCAGCAGCAGACGGCAGTCCTGGCCGTGGCCCGGCCGCACCTGCGGGAGCCAGCCGAGCCAGGTCCACTCCGCCGTGCGGTCCGCCACCGGACGGGCGCGGTCCGCGCTGATCAGCACGATCTCCAGCAGGTCGGGGGAGTGCAGCGCGGCGAGCTGGGCCAGCACCGAGCGGGCCAGCCCGGACAGCCGGGGGCGCGGCCCGGCCAGGCCCAGCGCGCCCGCCTCGCGGAGCGCGGCGGTCACCGGCACGGCCGGCAGCGGGCCCGAGCCGTCCGGCGCGCTCCGGTCGGCCGTGCCCAGCCTCACCGTCAGCGCCTCCGGATGGCCGGGCCCCCGCTCCCACAGCCGGGGCCCGGGGCCGAGCGCCGTCAGCAGCAGGGCGGCCGGGTCCGGCCAGGTCTCCGGCTGCCGCGCGGGTCCGGCCGGCGGGACGTCACCGGCCGGGACGGCCGTGCCCTCGTACGGCGCGGTCCCGGCGGTCTGCTCCCCGCGCCCGCCGGTCAGCCGCCGGGCCCAGGCGCCGAGCCCCCGCCGCCGCCCGCCCTGCGGGGCGTCGGCCGGCTCGGGACGGGTGCCCAGCGGGGCGTCGGCGGGCCCGGGACGGCCACCGGGGAAAGGGTCGGAAGTGTGTGTGATGTCCGGATGGCCGGGGAAGTCCGTACCCCTGACCGGGGTGCCCTTGCGGCCGCCCGCGCGTACGTCCTCGCCCTCCGGCCCGCCGCCGTACGCCGCCGTGGGGGCCCCGCCCGGCCCGCCGGCCCCGAAGTGCCCCGCGTGCGTGTCGCCGCCGGACCCGGTGCCGGGCGCACCGGAGCCCGCGCCGTGGCTCTCCACGCTCGGCGCCCCGGCCTGTCCCGGCACCAGCGGCGCCGCGCCGCGCCGGTGCTCCCGGCCGGCGGGGTCGTAGGGGCCGTAGGCGTGCCGCGTACGGCCCGAGGGACCCGCGGCGCCGGCCCGCGCCCCCGGTGTCTGCCCGCCGGCGCCCGTTCCCGCGCCGCCGGGGCCGCCCGCGCGCGTGCCGTCCGCACCCGGTGCGTCCGCGTCAGCGCCGCCCGCCGGCACCCGTACGCAGCCCTCTCCGTCGGGCACCGTGCGGACCCGTATCCCGGGGCCGCCGGACGGGGTGACCCGCAGGGCGGACTCGCCGATCCGCAGCAGCGCCCCGGCCGGGAACCGCACCGGCCGCTCGGTCACCCGGGTGCCGTCCAGGACCGTGCCGTTGGTGGAGCCGAGGTCGGCGACCGAGACACGGCCGTCGGCGCCGACGGTGACCGCGCAGTGCAGCCGGGAGACGTCGGGGTCGTCCAGCGGGACGTCGGCGTCGGCGGAGCGGCCCACGGTGATCCGGCCGCCGTGCAGCAGATGGACCCCGCCCGCGTCCGGCCCGGCGACCACGTGCAGCCGGGTCGGCGCCTCGTCCAGCTCGGGATGCGGCTCGGGGGCCGCCGGGGCGCCCAGGGACAGCACCGCGCCGTCGACCAGCGGCGGCTCGCCGAGGGTGCACCGGCGCGGATCGAGCCGCTCGGCGCCCGCGTACAGCACCACGGCACCGCCGGCCTCCCGGCCCGCGCCGCTCTCGCCGGTGACCGCTCCGGCCAGCGCCGACGCGACCGCGGCCAGCTCCGTGCCCACGGGCGCCGTGACCAGCACGTCGCGGCACGCGGCGCGGCCCCGCTGCGGATGCGGACCGAGCGGGTCTACGACGGTCAGCCGGATCTGCATCGGCGTCAGCGGTCCCTTCTGCGCGGGTCTGCGCGGGCGCGGACTTCCCCCCACCCCCACACGAGCACGTCGGCCAGTAGCCGCTGAGCCGTCCCAGCAGGCTGCTGGAGGCATCCTCGCACCTGCCGCCGACAACGCGCCCCGAACCCGGCAACAAGTGATCTTGATTGGTCGGCTCTGCCCCCAAAAGTGCCGGACCCGTGCACCGCCGGCGATCAGTTGAGATCGGTCACGTCCGGCCCCGGCAACCACGCGCCCGCGACCCGCGTCTTTCCGTCGAAACCCCGCGCCGGCGCCCCCGGACATGCCCGACAACGCGTAGGTGGCGCCCCGAAAGGCGGCACTACAGTGGGGCGGAACACCGGCAAGCACCGGGAAACGCAGGCAGCGAGCAAGCGAACAACAGCAACCAGCAGGGAGCGCGTGACGTGCGGCCAGTCGGCAGCAAGTACCTGCTTGAGGAGCCGCTCGGACGCGGCGCCACAGGCACCGTCTGGCGTGCCCGCCAGAGGGAGACCGCGGGCGCCGAGGCGGCCGTGCCCGGCCAGCCGGGGGAGACGGTCGCGATCAAGGTCCTCAAGGAGGAGCTGGCGAGCGACCCGGACATCGTGATGCGCTTCCTGCGTGAGCGCTCCGTCCTGCTCCGGCTCACCCACCCGAACATCGTCCGGGTCCGCGACCTGGTCGTCGAGGGCGACCTGCTGGCCCTGGTCATGGACCTCGTCGACGGCCCGGACCTGCACCGCTACCTGCGCGAGAACGGCCCCTTCACCCCCGTCGCCGCCGCCCTGCTGACCGCCCAGATCGCCGACGCCCTCGCCGCGAGCCACGCCGACGGCGTCGTCCACCGGGACCTGAAGCCCGCCAACGTGCTGCTGAAGCAGCAGGGCGGCGAGATGCACCCGATGCTGACCGACTTCGGCATCGCCCGCCTCGCCGACTCGCCGGGCCTGACCCGCACCCACGAGTTCGTCGGCACGCCCGCGTACGTCGCCCCGGAGTCCGCCGAGGGCCGCCCGCAGACCTCCGCCGTCGACATCTACGGCGCCGGCATCCTGCTGTACGAGCTGGTCACCGGCCGCCCGCCGTTCTCCGGCGGCAGCGCCCTGGAGGTGCTGCACCAGCACCTGAGCGCCGAGCCGCGCCGCCCGTCCACCGTCCCGGACCCGCTGTGGACGGTCATAGAGCGCTGCCTGCGCAAGGACCCCGGGCAGCGGCCGAGCGCCGAGAACCTCGCGCGCGGCCTGCGGGTCGTCGCCGAGGGCGTCGGCGTGCACGCGGACGCCGCGCGGATCGCCGCCGCCGACGCCGTGGGCGCGCTGCTCGCGCCCGACCCGGCGCCGGCCGCCGTCCCGGGCGTGCCCGGGGCCGCCGACCCCACCCAGGTGCTGCCGGCGAACGCGCCGCAGGGGGCGTACGACCCGGACGGCGCCACCAGCGTGCTGCCGCACACCGGCGGCCCGGCCGGCGCCGCCGACCCCACCGCCGTCCTGCCGCACACGGGCGCCGCGGACCCGACGGCCGTCCTGCCGCCCGTGCCCCAGGGCCAGCCCGGCCAGCAGGGCCCGTACGGCCAGGACGGACAGGACGGGCAGCAGCCGGGGCAGCCGCATCCCTGGCAGTCGCAGCTCCGCGCCGCCCGCGACCGCAACGAGCAGACGCAGGTCCAGTACCTGGACCCGGACGAGGACCCGCTGCGCCGCCGGCCCCAGCGGCAGGTCGCCCGCCCCCAGCAGCAGCCGCGCCCGGCCCCGCAGCCCCGCCCGCAGCAGCCCCAGCCGCGCGGCCGGCAGCAGCAGGCACCGGGCTACGGCTCCCCGCAGCAGCAGTCCCCGCGGTATTCCACCCCGCAGCCGCCGCAGCCCGCCCAGCAGCCGCAGCGGTACGCGCCGCCGGCCCCGGCCGAGCCGCGGCGGCCCGCGCGCGAGCCCCGCGCGCCGCGGCAGCGCGGCGCCAACCCGATGAAGATCCCCGGTCTGGGCTGTCTGAAGGGCTGCCTGTTCACGATCGTCATCCTGGTGGTCGCGAGCTGGCTGGTCTGGGAGCTGACCCCGCTCCAGGACTGGATCGGCACCGGCAAGGGCTACTGGGACCAGCTCAGCGACTGGGCGGGCCGGCTGGGCGACTGGCTGAACAACCTGGGCGGCTCTTCGGGCGGCAACTGACCGCCGGTTCGGAGATTTGTCGACATCTGCCGGGTGATTTCCGCCTCCGCGGTGAAGGTTGGCTCGTCGGACGCGTAGTTTTGGCGACAACACGCGTCTGTAGGAGCAGTCTTGGCACGGAAGATCGGCAGCCGGTACACCGCGCACCAGATCCTGGGGCGGGGGAGCGCCGGGACGGTGTGGCTCGGCGAGGGACCGGACGGCCCCGTCGCCATCAAGCTGCTGCGCGAGGACCTCGCCTCCGACCAGGAACTCGTCGGACGCTTCGTCCAGGAGCGCACCGCGCTGCTCGGCCTGGAACACCCGCACATCGTCACCGTGCGGGACCTGGTCGTCGACGGCAACGACCTGGCCCTGGTCATGGACCTGGTGCGCGGCACCGACCTGCGCACCCGGCTGGAACGGGAGCGGCGGCTCGCGCCCGAGGCGGCCGTGGCGATCGTCGCCGACGTCGCCGACGCGCTGGCCGCGGCCCACGCGGCCGGGATCGTCCACCGGGACGTCAAGCCCGAGAACGTCCTGCTGGACATGCAGGGCCCGCTCGGTCCGGGCGGCGCCCACCCGGCCCTGCTCACCGACTTCGGCGTCGCCAAGCTGATCGACTCGCCGAAGCGGACCCGCGCCACGAAGATCATCGGAACGCCGGACTACCTCGCCCCGGAGATCGTGGAGGGCCTGCCGCCGCGCGCCGCGGTCGACATCTACGCGCTGGCGACGGTCCTGTACGAGCTGCTGGCCGGCTTCACGCCGTTCGGCGGCGGCCACCCGGGCGCGGTGCTGCGCCGGCACGTCACCGAGACCGTCGTACCGCTTCCCGGCATCCCCGAGGAGCTGTGGCAGCTGCTGGTGCAGTGCCTGGCGAAGGCCCCCGCCTCCCGGCTGCGCGCCTCGGAGCTGGCGGCGCGGCTGCGCGAGCAGCTCCCGCTGCTGGCCGGGCTGCCGCCGCTGGACGTGGACGAGCCGGGCCTCGCCGAGGACGAGGAGCCCGAGGAGCCCGCACCGGCGGCCTCCCCGGCGGGCACCCCGGTACGGCGGCGCGGCGCGGTGTCCCTGGTGCCCGGGGCCAGGCCGGACTCCAACCGGGACACGCACACGTCGATGCGGGTGCCGGGACCGGACGAGCTGGCCGGCGGCGCCCACGGAACCGCGCGCGCCCCGCGCGCCACCGGCGCCCCGCGCCCCGGCTCGGCCCGCCACCGCGCCACGGTGCGGCGCCGCCGGATCACGCTGAGCGTGGCGGGAGCGGCCGTGGCGGCCCTCGTGGGCGTCGGCGCCTGGTGGGCGTCCACCGGCCAGGACCCGGAACCGCCCCGTCCGCCCCAGAGCACGGCGACCCCCTGATCCCGCCCCGCCCGCCGAGCCGGGCGGCAGCGGGCGAGGAGGGCGGCGGGAGGCGCCCGCGGCCGGCGGCGGAACGAAGCGCTCACTGGGTGCCCGGCGGAGCCGTTACGCTGGAGGCGTGGCAGTCGTCGATGTATCCGAAGAGCTGAAGTCCCTCTCCTCGACCATGGAGTCGATCGAGGCCGTCCTGGACCTCGACAAGATGAGGGCAGATATCGCCGTGCTCGAGGAGCAGGCGGCCGCGCCGTCCCTGTGGGACAACCCGGACGAGGCGCAGAAGGTCACCAGCAAGCTCTCCCACCTCCAGGCCGAGGTCAGGAAGGCGGAGGCGCTGCGCGGCCGGATCGACGACCTCGCGGTCCTGTTCGAGATGGCCGAGGAGGAGGACGACTCGGACACCCGTGCCGAGGCCGAGTCCGAGCTGGTCTCCGTGCGCAAGGCGCTGGACGAGATGGAGGTCCGCACCCTCCTGTCCAACGAGTACGACTCCCGCGAGGCGCTCGTCAACATCCGCGCCGAGGCCGGTGGCGTCGACGCCGCCGACTTCGCCGAGAAGCTCCAGCGCATGTACCTGCGCTGGGCCGAGCAGCGCGGCTACAAGACCGAGCTGATCGAGACGTCGTACGCCGAAGAGGCCGGCATCAAGTCGACCACCTTCGCCGTCCAGGCGCCGTACGCCTACGGCACCCTCTCCGTCGAGCAGGGCACGCACCGCCTGGTGCGCATCTCGCCCTACGACAACCAGGGCCGCCGCCAGACCTCCTTCGCCGGTGTCGAGGTGCTGCCCGTCGTCGAGCAGTCCGACCACGTCGAGATCGACGAGAGCGAGCTGCGGATCGACGTCTACCGGTCCTCCGGGCCCGGCGGCCAGGGCGTGAACACGACGGACTCCGCGGTCCGCATCACCCACCTGCCCACCGGCATCGTCGTCTCCTGTCAGAACGAGCGGTCGCAGATCCAGAACAAGGCCACCGCGATGAACGTCCTCCAGGCCAAGCTGCTGGAGCGGCGCCGGCAGGAGGAGCAGGCCAAGATGGACGCCCTCAAGGGCGACGGTGGCAACTCGTGGGGCAACCAGATGCGTTCCTACGTGCTGCACCCGTACCAGATGGTCAAGGACCTGCGCACCGACTTCGAGGTGGGCAACCCGGAGGCCGTGTTCAACGGCGAGATCGACGGGTTCCTGGAGGCCGGAATTCGCTGGCGCAAGCAGCAGGAGAAGTAACTTTGTCGACATGACAACTGCCGTCCCGTGGACGGCAGTTGTTCTTTTGTCTGGGTTTTACGTCACACTCACAGGTTTCAACTCACCGCAAACGCCCTCCCGCCGGACATCGCGCCCGCAACGCCCTTGACGTTGCTTTGAAAAATGGGAAGGGTGAGCCGCGGCATGCGTGTTTGAGGGGCGCATGTGAACCGGGGGATCGAGTTGACGCCATCGCGTCACCAGCCGCCCCCGTCGATCACGGCACGCCCCACGCGACGCCCCACGGACGAACAGCTACTGGGGGTAGCAACCATATGACGAAGAAGACGCGTATCCGGGTCGCGCGGATAGCCGCCGGCGCCGTGATCGCGGCCGGTGCGTCCCTGACGGCCGCCGGTGCGGCCTCCGCCCTGGACCTCGGGGGCCCGATCAGCCTGGGTGTGAGCGGGGTCGGCGCCGACGGCGGCAACACGGACGGCGGCAACACGGACGGCGGCAACACCGACGGCGGAGCCATCGAGGGCGCGACCATCGGTGTGTCCGAGGGGCCCGACGGCGGTGGCGCCTCGATCGGCGGTCACGACACCATCGGTGGCGACGCCTCGATCGGCGGTGACGCCTCCATCGGTGGCGACGCTTCCATCGGCGGTGACGCTTCCATCGGTGGCGACGCTTCCATCGGCGGTGACGCCTCGATCGGCGGTGACGCTTCCATCGGCGGCGACAGCGGCACCGACGGCGGTAACGGCAACTCGGGCGGCAATGGCACCGATGGTGGCAACGGCAACTCGGGTGGCAACGGCAACTCGGGTGGCAACGGCACCGATGGTGGCAACGGCAACTCGGGTGGCAACGGCACCGACGGCGGTAACGGCAACTCGGGTGGCAACGGCACCGATGGTGGCAACGGCAACTCGGGCGGCAATGGCACCGATGGTGGCAACGGCAACTCGGGTGGCACCGGTACCGACGGTGGCAACGGCACCTCGGGCGGCGACAGCGGCTCCGGCGGTTCCACCGACGGCGGTTCCGGCAACTCCGGCGGTTCCACCGACGGCGGCTCGACCACCGGCGGCGGCTCCACCACCGGCGGCTCCACCGACGGCGGCTCGACCGACGGCGGCACCGGCTCCACCGGCGGTTCCACCGACGGCGGCACCGGCACCGGTGGCAACCACACCACGCCCGAGGGCGGCAACAACAACGTCCCGCAGGACGAGGGATCCTCGGCGCTGACGGACACCGGTTCCGACACCTCGGTCCAGGGCGGCGACAAGCAGCTCGCCGAGACCGGTGCCGGTCAGACCGCGTTCCTGCTCGTGGGCGCCGCGACGATGATCGCCGGCGGTATCGGCTTCCGCGTCCTGCCGCGTCTGGTGAGCGGCCGGGGCGGCGCCACCGCCTGACCGTAGCCGCACGCTCACGCTGGGCATGCACGTAAGGGCCCGGAGCCTTGAGCTCCGGGCCCTTACGACGTCTCGGACGGGCCTACGCGCCCTGGTGCGCCAGCAGCGCCACCGCGGCGATCAGCACCGCCAGCAGCGCGATCAGCGCCATCGGGTTCAGCCCGGACAGGCCCTGGAAGAAGCCCTCCTGCTGCAGTCGCTCGCGGTTGGCACGGCACACCGGGCACCGGCCCTCGTTCACGGGCGCCGCGCAGTTCGCGCACACCAACCGGTCGTACGTCATGCGCTCGCCCTCCTCGCACCGGCCATCACCTGTACAACGCTCACGGGGCCGGGAACGTTCCCCCGCGTTTGGCGTCGTCTCCGTCTCCCCTCCACTGTGCCAGGTTCCCGCGGAGCCCGCGCGGGGCCTCCGTACCCGGGGACACGAACAGGGAGCGGTACAAAAACGTACAAGTCTTGCCCAACCTCAGCCTGCGACTGCGCTCGCGCACCCGGTTCGCGTATGGTCACGCTCATCTACCCCCGGCGACCCGTGGTGCATCCGTGATCCGATTCGACAACGTCTCCAAGGTCTACCCCAAGCAGACCCGCCCCGCACTCAGGGATGTCTCCCTGGAGGTGGAGAAGGGCGAATTCGTCTTCCTCGTGGGGTCCTCCGGCTCCGGAAAGTCCACCTTCCTCAGGCTCGTCCTCCGCGAGGAGCGGTGCAGCCACGGCCAGGTGCACGTGCTGGGCAAGGACCTCGCGCGCCTGTCCAACTGGAAGGTGCCGCAGATGCGGCGCCAGCTCGGCACGGTCTTCCAGGACTTCCGGCTGCTGCCGAACAAGACGGTCGCGGAGAACGTGGCCTTCGCCCAGGAGGTCATCGGCAAGTCCCGCGGCGAGATCCGCAAGTCCGTGCCGCAGGTCCTCGACCTCGTCGGCCTCGGCGGCAAGGAGGACCGCAGGCCCGGCGAGCTGTCCGGCGGTGAGCAGCAGCGCGTCGCCATCGCGCGCGCGTTCGTCAACCGGCCCAAGCTGCTGATCGCCGACGAGCCCACCGGCAACCTCGACCCGCAGACCTCCGTCGGCATCATGAAGCTGCTCGACCGGATCAACCGGACGGGCACCACCGTCATCATGGCGACGCACGACCAGAACATCGTGGACCAGATGCGCAAGCGCGTCATCGAGCTGGAGAAGGGCCGTCTCGTCCGCGACCAGGCCCGCGGCGTCTACGGCTACCAGCACTGACCGCACCCAGCTCCCGAAAGGCCTGAAGAAGTAGCCATGCGCGCCCAGTTCGTCCTGTCGGAGATCGGTGTCGGTCTCCGCCGCAACCTGACGATGACCTTCGCCGTCATCGTCTCCGTCGCCCTGTCCCTGGCCCTGTTCGGCGGCTCGCTGCTGATGAGCGACCAGGTGAGCACCATGAAGGGCTACTGGTACGACAAGGTCAACGTCTCGATCTTCCTGTGCAACAAGCACGACGCGGAGAACGACGTGCACTGCGCCAAGGGCGCGGTCACCGAGGACCAGAAGAAGCAGATCCTCACCGACCTGAAGGGCATGCCGGTCGTCGACAAGGTGACCTACGAGTCCCAGGACGAGGCGTACAAGCACTACAAGCAGCAGTTCGGCAACTCCCCGCTGGCCGGCTCGCTGACGCCGGACCAGATGCAGGAGTCGTACCGGATCAAGCTCAAGGACCCGCAGAAGTACCAGGTGATCGCGACCGCGTTCAACGGGCGGGACGGCGTGCAGTCGGTGCAGGACCAGAAGGGCATCCTGGACAACCTCTTCCAGCTGCTGAACCTGATGAACCGGGGCGCGCTCGGCGTGATGGCGATGATGCTGATCGTCGCGCTGCTGCTGATCGTCAACACCGTGCGCGTCTCGGCGTTCAGCCGCCGGCGCGAGACCGGCATCATGCGGCTGGTCGGCGCCTCGGGCTTCTACATCCAGGCGCCGTTCATCGCCGAGGCCGCGGTCGCCGGGCTCATCGGCGGCGGCCTCGCCTGCGTGGCGCTCGTGCTCGGCCGGTACTTCACCATCGACCACGGCATGGACCTCTCCCACAAGCTCACCCTCATCAACTTCGTGGGCTGGGACGCGGTGTTGACCAAGCTGCCGCTGATCCTCGCGACCAGCGTGCTGATGCCGTCGCTCGCGGCGTTCTTCGCCCTGCGCAAGTACTTGAAGGTGTGACGCACACCAAGAAGGGCCGTACGGGCATCCGTCCGTACGGCCCTTCGCGTTGTCCTAGACTCACCGCCATGTCAGGCCGCGACCCGTTCCACGAGACCCGCCGCACCCGCCGCGGGGCCGCCCTGACCCTGGTCTTCGCCGGTGTGCTGATCGCCGGCGCCGCCACCGGCTCCCTCCCGGGGCCCGGCGCACCGGCGCGGCGGACGCCGGTCGGACCGGCGGACCCGGCCGCCCGGCACACGGCCGTGGAGAAGGCCGCCGCCGAGGCGCTGGCCGCCGGCACGTCCCCCATGGAGGCCGCCGAACGGGCCGTCAGCCGCAGCGGCGACCGCTGGGCCGCGGTCTACTCCGAGGACGAGTACGAGGAGTTCCAGGACGCGCTGGACGGCCGCTACACCGGGGTCGGCCTGTGGGCGCGGCAGCAGCCGGACGGCCGGATCGAGATCACCAGGGTGCGGGCCGGCTCGCCCGCCGCCCGTGCCGGGATCCGCGCCGGCGACCGGCTGCGCAGCGTCGACGGCCGCCCGGTCGACGGGCGCCCGGTCACCGAGGTGATCGCCCTGCTCCGCGGCGACGCGCCGCGCGCGGAGGCCCCGGCCGGCACGACGGTCACGCTCGGCCTCCGGCGCGGCGCCCGCGCCTGGACCGAGACGCTGCGCCGGGCCCGGCTGTCCACCGACTCCGTGACCGTGTGCCGGCTGCCCGGCGGGGTCACCGTCCTGAAGGTCTCCGCGTTCACCAAGGGTTCCGCCGGCGCGGTCCGCGCGGCCCTGCGCACGGCCCCGGCGGACGGCCGCACCGTCCTCGACCTGCGCGGCAACTCCGGCGGCCTGGTCACCGAGGCCGTGGACACCGCCTCCGCCTTCCTCGACGGCGGCCTGGTCGCCACCTACGACGTCGACGGCGTCCAGCGCGCCCTGCACGCCGCCCCGGGCGGTGACACCGCCCGGCCCCTCGTCGTCCTCGTCGACGGCGGCACCATGAGCGCGGCCGAGCTGCTCACCGGCGCCCTCCAGGACCGGGGCCGCGCCGTGGTCATCGGCTCGCGCACCTTCGGCAAGGGCTCGGTCCAGATGCCGGTGAGCCTGCCCGACGGCTCCGTGGCCGAGCTGACCGTCGGCCACTACCGCACCCCGTCCGGGCGCACGGTCGACGGCCGGGGCATCACTCCCGACCTGGAGGCGGGCGCGCGGGCCCTGCAACGGGCCGAGACGGTCCTCGAAGGACTGGGCGATCCGTCGTAGCCACGGGTAAACCGCTGTACTCGCACCCCCCGCCTGGTGCGAAAATGGTCGGCACTATGGCTAAGGAAACAGGGCGCAAGCTGATCGCGCAGAACAAGAAGGCGCGGCACGACTACCACATCCTCGACACCTACGAGGCCGGTCTGGTCCTCATGGGCACCGAGGTGAAGTCGCTGCGCCAGGGCCGGGCGTCGCTGGTCGACGGCTTCGTGCAGCTCGACGGCCACGAGGCGTGGCTGCACAACGTGCACGTCCCCGAGTACAGCCAGGGCACGTGGACCAACCACAGCGCCCGCCGCAAGCGGAAGCTGCTGCTGCACCGCTCCGAGATCGACAAGCTGGAGGCGAAGTCGCAGGAGACGGGTCACACGATCGTGCCCCTCGCGCTGTACTTCAAGGACGGCCGGGCGAAGGTCGAGATCGCCCTCGCCCGGGGCAAGAAGGAGTACGACAAGCGCCAGACCCTGCGGGAGAAGCAGGACCGGCGCGAGGCGGAGCGGGTGATCTCGGCGGTCCGGCGCCGGCAGCGCGCCTAGCGGGAATGCGCTGGCCCCCGCCCGCGTTGTTCCCGTACGATGGGACACAGCACCGGACGTTCGCGCCTGGTGCGCACCTTGAGAAATCAACATGGGGATGATCGGTTTCGACAGCGGCTGTCGAAGCAGGGGAAGCGTGTCGAGGAAGCGGCCATGATCTCGTAAACCACAGGCCGAAAAAAATAATCGCCAACACCAAGCGCGATTCCTTCGCCCTCGCTGCCTAAGTAGCGACTTGCGAAGTGTCAGCCCGGGGCTGTTCCCGACCCGGATCCTGGCATCAGCTAGGGAACTAAACCTCTAGACCCGGTCACGGGGTGTAGAGGGAAATCACACAGTGACTGAGCCCGTCGGAGACTTGTCCGCGTGATCTCCGGGGCCGAGAAAAACGTAGCGGACTGCACACGGAGAAGCCCTGATTCCGCACCGTTGGACGCGGGTTCGATTCCCGCCATCTCCACGATCGGGAGGCCACCGGCCTCCCACCCATGTGGGCGAAGGCCCCGCGGCGATGCCGCGGGGCCTTCGTCTTGTCCTACGCCTGGCCGGGGCCGGGCCCGCCCTCCTCCGGCACTCCCGGTTCGGACAGCTCGCCCTCGACGGGCGCGGCCGTCACGGAGTGCGGCCCGACCGTCAGCCGCAGATGCGGGCTGAGTTCCACGGTCACGAACGACTTGGTGCGCGCCACCACGCTCCGGAACGCCTCCAGCGCGGGCAGCGGCACCACCAGCCGCTCGGCGTGCTGGGGCACGCCGAAGGTCTCGGCCCCGGCCGGCGGCCGGCCGCGTGACCCGCCGGAGCGGTGCGCGGAGCGCAGCGGCCGGCGGACGCCCGGATACAGCGCCGCGTACAGGCCGGCGAAGGTGTTGAGGTGGGCGAGCCCGGCCGCCGTCAGCCGGCACACGCAGACGTCCTCGATCCGCCGCCGTTCGACCAGGTGGGGTGGCAGCCGCTCGGCGTGGGCGGAGAGCAGCCCGGCCACCGCCCACAGCCCGCCCTCGGCCCGGGACGCGTGGGCCTCCACGTTGAACAGGTCCACGAGTAGCTGCCAGTGGGTGGAGGGCTGCGCGTTGCGGTGGAACTGCTCCATGCGCGGAGCGATCCGGGTCAGCTCCCGGGCGTAGACGTGGGTCCAGCGCAGCAGGGCGAGCCGGGCGTTGGCCTGCCGGTCCCGGTCGGTGTCGAAGTCGGCGATCACCCGTTCCCGCTCCGCCCGCACCCGGGTCTGGCGCAGCTCGCCCAGTTCGTGGGCCAGCACCCGGCGGGTGCGCTGCACGGGCCGGCCGTAGGCGGTGGCCAGCTCGATCAGGTCCGGGTCGTCGGGCGACGGGCCCTTCCACGGCCCCGGCGCCGGTACATAGCGGTCGGCCAGGGTCTCGATCAGCTCGGCGGCCCGCTCCTGGCGCCTGCGGACGGCCGGGGTGCGGTTGACGGCGCGCTCCAGAACGGCGCGGGAGACGCCGAACAGCGCCGCCACCTCGTCGAGGAAGCACGGCCGCCGGCTGGGCACGATGCCCTCGTTCTCGAACCGCCGGTAGTTCTTGGGCGACACACCGAGCGCCTCCACCACGTCCCGGGCCCGCAGGCCGCAGGCGCGGCGGGTGTCGGCGATGCCCCAGGGGGCGTGCAGCCGGTCGTTCATCAGGAAGGAGGGGTGGGTGCCCAGGGCCCGGGCGAGGGCGCGGATGCGGGGCGGATCTGGCACTCGGTGCCCGTTCTCGTAGGCCAGTATCTGGGCCTTGGTGGTGCCGACGGCCCGCGCCAGTTCCTCCGCCGTCATGGCCGTCGCGCCCGGACGCGCGTGGAGGTTCATCCGGAGAGCGCGCAGCTCCGACGGGCTGAAATCGGCCAGTCCCCGCGCCATGCCAGTGCTCTTCCTCTTCGGGAGGACCACTTTAGGGGTACCATTCCTGCGTCACGGCGGTCGTCCATCGACGGTCCGCGGGAGCGGCTCACCTGGCCCGGCTTGCTTTTAGGCGGCTGAACAGGTGGATGCGCCCGCTGAAATGCGCGAGGTTGGACGACGTCGGGCCCAGGTTGGTGACTGCGGTCCATGTGGATCGATGGTGAAAGTGGCCCTGGCCCCCACGGTTGTCAGGCCGCCTACGAGGGCACAGGGCCGGCGTGTGGGAGCGAGACTCCGAAGGCCCTCTGTTGCCGCAGAGGGCCTTCCGCCGTCAGAAGAGACTTTCCAGCTGGTGTCGCAGCCAGGCACCCAGTGCCTGGAGCGCCAGCCAACCGAGGATCTTCCTCACGGTCTTCCGGTTGTCCCGCCCGCCGCCTTCCGGCGGATTCTCCACGCGCACACCTCCTCTCGGTCGCGGGGCGATCGGCCCCGATCGGGCGAACCGATCGCGAAGCGCGTCACGAGAGACGATGTGTGATGAGCCTACCCGGTCACACGCGTCACACAGGTCGAGTTCAGAGCGCGTCGGGCCCCAACTCCGTTGCAGGTTGTCCGTTTGACGATCAGTTGATTGCCGTACTTGTCCGTAGGGTGCCGGACCGTTCCGTCGGCTCCCGGGGCCGCGGGCCGGGCTGCCGACCGTTGCCGCAGTTCACAGCCGCTACGGGTACGCCGGGCCGGTGGGACGTGCGCGGAGTGGGCAGACGCCGTCCACGGGCCGTCGGTGTTTCCGGCCGTAGACGAAATCGATCATGTGTTGTCGATCACATCGGTCACCATCCGCCCACTTCACGTCGCCTTCCGTAAGCGTGCGGTCAGGCCGTGCGGTCCCGGCCGGCCAGGCCGACGAGCAGGGCCAGGACGGCGGCCGACGCCGGGACCGCGAAGGCGGTCACGGGGGAGAGACGGTCCGTCGCCCAGCCGCCCGTCGCCGAGCCGCAGGCGATGCCGGTGAGCAGCCCGGTCACCATCAGGCTCATGCCCTCGTTCAGCCGGCCGGCGGGCGTGCGCCGCTGCACCAGGCTCATCGCCGTCACCATGGTCGGCGCGGTCGCCATGCCCGCGACCAGCAGCGCACCGGCGAGCACCGGCAGCGAGCCGGTGCCGGCCGCCGCCCAGGGCAGCGCCATGAGGACGGCCATGGCCGCCAGGCACCGGGTCAGCCGGACGGCGGCCGGCCCGAGCGCCCCGTACACCAGCCCCGCCGCGCACGACCCCGCCGCCTGCAAAGCGAGCACCGCGCCCGCCGCGGCGCGCTCTCCGCGCGCGTCGGCGAAGGCGATCGTCGCCACCTCCATCGCGCCGAACACCGTGCCGGTCGCCGTGAAACAGACCAGCAGCGCCGGGACGCCGGGCGCGCGCAGCGGCGACGGCGCCTTCGTGCGGGCCGCCGGCGGCGGTTCGGTCGCCCGCTGCGCGGTGAACAGCACCATCCCGGCGAGCAGCAGGCCCGCCCCCGCGAGGGTGCCCGCCTCCGGGAAGAACGTGCCGGTCAGGAAGGAGGCGAGCACCGGCCCGAGCATGAAGCACAGCTCGTCCGCGGCCTGCTCGAACGCGTTCGCCGCGTGCAGCGCGCCGGGCTCGTCCCGCAGCAGATGGGCCCAGCGGGCCCGGGACAGGCCGCCCACGTTGGGCGTGGCGGCGGTGGCGGCGTACGCGGCGAACAGGGTCCAGCCGGGCGCGTCGTAGTGGACGCACAGCAGCAACGCCAGGCTGCCGAGTACCGAGACGACCGTGGCCGGCAGCGCGATCCGGGCCTGCCCGTGCCGGTCGACCAGCCGGGCCAGCCAGGGCCCGGCCGCCGCGGTCGCCGCGAGCCCGGTCGCCGTGACGGCACCGGCGAGGGCGTACGAGCCGCGGGAGCCGGCGATCATCACGACCGCGCTCACGCTGAACATGCCGGTGGGAAGGCGGGCGAGCAGGTTGCCGGCGGTGAAGGCGCGGGCGCCGGGGACGGCGAAGAGCCGCCGGTAGCCGGTGC
Source organism: Streptomyces sp. NPDC027672 (assembly GCF_055566335.1). Lineage (NCBI taxonomy): Bacteria > Bacillati > Actinomycetota > Actinomycetes > Kitasatosporales > Streptomycetaceae > Streptomyces > Streptomyces sp. NPDC027672. The sequence continues at coordinate 69,095 of NZ_JBVHSO010000012.1, forward strand.
CCGGCCGCCCGCCGCGGGGTATGCGGCGGCTTTGGAGGGCGGGTCGGGGTGGGTGCGGGGGCGCGGGCGGCGCGGTCTGGTGCGGCATGGATCCACGGTCGCCCGGGGCGGAGCACCGGGTCCAACACCTTCCGCGCGCCGATTGACGCACTTGCATTGTAAGTTCGCCGTCATGCCCGCCGCCGCCTTCATCGACCCGCGCCTGCTGCGCGCCTTCGTCACGGTCGCCGAGGAACTGCACTTCACCCGGGCCGCGGCCCGCCTGTACGTCGCCCAGCAGGCGCTCAGCCGTGATGTGCGGCGGCTGGAGCGGGAGTTGGGCGCGGAGCTGTTCGTGCGCACCACCCGGCAGGTCACCCTGACCCCGGACGGCGAACGCCTGCTGCCGTACGCGCGCCGCGTCCTCGCCGCCCAGGACGACCTGCTCGCCGCGTGCGCGGCCGGCCGGTCCCGCCCGCTGCTGGTCGACCTCAACTCGGCGGGTCTGGCCACCGGCCGCCGGGTGCTGTACCGGGCCCGCGAACTGGCCCCCGCGCACGAGCTGATGGCCCGCTACGAGAGCGGCCTGACCGGTGCCGCCGCCGATCTGCTGGCCGGCCGCCTGGACGCCTCCTTCGGCCGCTTCGCCGGCCTGGACCCGGCGCTGCGCTCCGGCCTGGCGCAGCAGCCGGTGCGGTACGAGCCGATGGCGGTCGTCCTGCCCGAGGACCATCCGCTGGCCCGCTCGCCCGAGGTGCCCCTGTCCGCGCTGGCCGGGGAGACGGTGTACGCCGGCGCCGGCAACCCGCGCACCCGGGAGTGGACCGACCTGGCCCTGCGGCTCTTCACGGGCCGGGGCGTCCGGCCGGCCCCGCCGCTCCCGCTGGCCGTCGGCGACGAGGAGTTCGGCCGCGTCATGGCGAAGACCGGGAACCCGGTGCTGGCCGTGGTGGACTTCCCGGCGCTGCCCGGCACGGTGGTGCGGCCGCTCGTCGATCCCGTCCCGCTGTCCCCCGTGTCCCTGGTCTGGCGCAGAGGACTGGTCCATCCCGGCCTGGCCGCACTGCGCGAGGCGGCGGCCGGACTCTCCCGAACCGAGGACTGGCTGCACCGGCCCCCCGACGGCTGGCTCCCGCCGGAGGACGAGGAAACGATGACCGCCTGCACGTGAGACACGGGACGGGCCCCTTGCGAGGTGGGCCTTCTCCGGTGGCGGGCTCCTTGCGACGCGGGCCTTCCCAGCGGAGAGCCTCACCCCGGTGTGGCCTACTCCGGATGTGCCACGGCTTCCTTCTGCAATTGCACCGCCGCGAGCAGGCTCAGGTCCGGTTCCGCCTGGCGCAGGGCCTTCACCGCGGCGACCGAGGTGATGTCCCCGGTGAACCCGACGCCGGCCAGCCGCGACCGCACCCACGCGGCCCGCAGCGGCCCCTCACCGGCGTCCGCGGTCGCCTCGACGAGCGCGGCGGCCCGCTCCAGACCCGGCCGCTCGTCCTCCGGTGCCCCGGCCAGCGCCTCCCGCAGCGCCGCCGCGACGAGGTCCGAGTCCCGGATGACCAGAACGCAGTCCAGCCTCTTGCCCCATCCCGCGAATGCCTTCATACGATCATGGTCGCTCCCGTCCGCCGCCCGGTCCACACCGGTTGAGCAGTTCCAGAGCTTCGCGCCGTCCGCGCCGCCGGGGGCCGGGCCGGACGCCTCACCGGCCGCTCCCGGGCCGAGTGAGAGCATCGTTTTCTTCCGGTCACCCACAGCCACAGGCCGGAAACGCGCCCTCCCTACCTTCGGACCGAGTCAGTGGTCGGCAGACCGAGCAGCCGGAGCACCCGTGGAGGCGTGATGACAGCCCCAGCCCCAACCCGTCGCAGTGGCCGCTGGATCGAGCACTGGGATCCGGAGGACGAGGCGTTCTGGAGCGCGACCGGGGAGCGGACCGCGCGCCGGAACCTGTGGTTCTCCGTGCTCTCCGAGCACATCGGCTTCTCCGTGTGGACCCTGTGGTCCGTGCTGGTGCTGTTCATGGGACCCGAGTACGGGCTGACCCCGGCCGACAAGTTCCTGCTGACCTCGGCGGTCACGCTGGTCGGCGCGGTGGTCCGGGTGCCGTACACCTTCGCCGTGGCGGTCTTCGGCGGCCGCAACTGGACGATCATCTCGGCGAGTCTGCTGCTCGTCCCGACCGTCGCCGCGTTCGCCGTGATGGAGCCGGGGACGTCCTTCACGACCTTCCTCCTCGTGGGCCTGCTGGCCGGCATCGGCGGCGGCAACTTCGCCTCCTCCATGACCAACATCAACGCCTTCTTCCCGCTGCGGAAGAAGGGCTGGGCGCTCGGGCTCAACGCCGGCGGCGGCAACATCGGCGTGCCCGTCATCCAGCTCGTCTCGCTCGCCATCATCGGCGCCGGCGGCGGCCCGCGCGTGCTGCTCGGGATCTACATCCCGCTGATCGTCGTGGCCGCCGTGCTCGCCGGGCTGCGCATGGACAACCTCGCCTCGGTGCGCAACGACACCGGCGCCGCCAAGGACGCCGTCCGGGACGCCCACACCTGGATCATGGCCGTGCTCTACATCGGCACCTTCGGCTCGTTCATCGGCTACAGCTTCGCCTTCGGCCAGGTGCTCACGAACCAGTTCGGCCGGACCCCGCTCCAGGCGGCCTACCTCACCTTCATCGGCCCGCTGCTCGGCTCCCTCATCCGTCCGCTGGGCGGCCGTCTCGCCGACCGCTACGGCGGTGCCCGCATCACCCTGTGGAACTATGTCGGCATGGCCGCAGCCACCGCCGTACTCATCGTCGCCGGCATGCAGAAGTCGCTGCCGCTGTTCGTGTCCGTGTTCGTCGTCCTGTTCGTGCTCAGCGGCCTCGGCAACGGATCGACGTTCAAGATGATCCCCGGCATCTTCCAGGCCAAGGCACTGGCCCGGGGGCTGGAGGGCGAGGCGGCCGTGGCCCACGGCCGGCGGCTGTCCGGTGCGGCCATGGGCCTGATCGGCGCGGTCGGCGCGCTCGGCGGAGTCGGCATCAACCTGGCGTTCCGCCAGTCGTTCCTCGCCTACGGCTCCGGCACCGGCGCGTTCGTCGCCTTCCTCGCCTACTACGGCCTGTGCTTCGCGGTCACCTGGGCCGTATACCTTCGCCGCTCCCCGGGGCGGGTTCAGGCCACGGCGCCGGCTTCGGAGACGACGGCCCGGCTCGGTTATGCAGAGGTGTGACGTAACACCGGCGACATCGATCCGTACCGAGCCTGTCACGCCGTGTTGACAGGCTCGGGCGGCGTGCCGGCCAGCTAGGAGAGCCATGTACGACGAAGACCAGCAACCCGAGCACGGCCCCCTCGCCGGGTTCACCGTGGGCGTCACCGCCGCGCGCCGCGCCGAGGAGCTGAGCGCCCTGCTCCAGCGACGCGGTGCCACCGTCCTGCACGCGCCCGCGCTGCGGATCGTGCCGCTCGCCGACGACGGCGAACTGCTCGCCGCAACGAAGGAGATCATCGACCAGGTGCCCGACGTCGTCGTGGCCACCACGGCGATCGGCTTCCGGGGCTGGGTCGAGGCCGCCGACGGCTGGGGCCTGGGCGAAGAGCTGGTGAGCCGGCTGCGCGGGGCACGGCTGCTGGCGCGCGGGCCCAAGGTCAAGGGCGCGATCCGCGCGGCGGGCCTCACCGAGGAGTGGTCGCCGGCCTCGGAGTCGCTGGCCGAGGTGCTCGACCGGCTGCTGGAGGAGGGCGTCGACGGCGACCGGGTCGCCGTCCAGCTGCACGGCGAGCCGCTGCCCGGCTTCGTGGAGTCGCTGCGGGCGGCCGGGGCGGAGGTGCTCCCGGTGCCGGTCTACCGCTGGATGCCGCCCGAGGACATCGGCCCGCTGGACCGCCTGCTGGACGCGGCCGTCACCCGCGGCCTGGACGCGCTCACCTTCACCAGTGCGCCCGCCGCCGCCTCCCTCCTGGCCCGGGCGCAGGACCGGGGCCTGCTGGACGAGCTGGTCTCCGCCCTCGCCCACGACGTCCTGCCGGCCTGTGTCGGCCCGGTCACCGCGGTCCCGCTCCAGGCCCACGGCGTGGACACCGTGCAGCCGGAACGCTTCCGGCTGGGCCCCCTGGTCCAGCTCCTGTGCCAGGAACTCCCGGGCCGGGCGCGGACCTTGCCCGTCGCCGGGCACCGGGTGGAGATCCGCGGCCACGCGGTCCTGGTCGACGGCGACCTCAAGCCGGTCCCGCCGGCCGGCATGTCCCTGCTGCGCGCCCTGGCCCGCCGGCCCGGCTGGGTGGTGCCCCGCGCGGACCTGCTGCGGGCGCTGCCCGGCGCGGGCCGGGACGAGCACGCCGTGGAGACGGCGATGGCCCGCCTCCGTACGGCGCTCGGCGCGCCGAAACTGATCCAGACGGTGGTCAAGCGCGGCTACCGGCTGGCCCTGGACCCGGCGGCGGACGCGAAGTACGCGGACTCCTGAGCCGGCCCGCGCCCGCGCCCGCGCCCGCGCCCGCGCCCGCGTCCCGGCACCGCGGCCCGCTCCCGCGCGCCCGGGCGGGGCCACGGCGGCCGGCGCGGGTCCGGGTCCGGGACGACCGCGGCCGGTACGGGGGGTTCCGGCGGGTGCCGCGGGCGGGCACTGTGGAGGGGCGGGGCGGACCGGGCCCCGCATGCCGTCCGCGCGGCGCCCCGCACGCTGCCGCGCGGCTCTCGCCTAGGCGGTGACTGGCACATGGCACCGGGAAGCGCCCCGCCCGCGCACGCGCCGCGGTTCGACGCCGGACGGGTCTGTCTGGACCTGCTCGCCACCCTGCACCCGGACGAACGCCTCGGCGGTGTGGGCGCGTTGCGCGCGTGGATCGCGGACGCCGGACTGGTGCCGGACGGTACGCCCCTCGGACACGCCGACGGATCGTGGCCGGCCGCCTTCCAGGACCTGCGCGAGAGCGTCGGGCACGTGGTGCGGGGCATGCTGGCCGCGCCGTCACCGGCGTACGGGCCCGCACTCGGACGGGTCAACGAGGCCGCCCGGTGCCCGACCCCCGCGCCCGTCGCCGTACCCGGTCCGGACGGGCGGCCGGTGCGGGAGCTGGCCGGGCCGCCCGGCTGCGCCGCGCTGCTCGCCGTCGTCGCCCGGGACGCCGTGGACCTGCTCACCGATCCCGTCGCCCGGGCCGCCGTACGGCGCTGCGCGGCGGACGACTGCCCGCTCGTGTACCTGGACGCCTCCCGCGGGCGGCGCCGGCGCTGGTGCTCCAGCGAGGGGTGCGGCAACCGGGAGCGCGTCGCCCGGCACCGGCGGCGGGCCGCGCTCGCGCGGAGCTGACACCCGCGACGTGATGTCCGCTACAGCGCGGCCGGCCGCCCGCTACGCGGGTAGCGCGCGGCCCGCTCGGTGCCGTGCCGGGAAAGTGAAGATCGTGCGGTGGGAATGTGCGCGCATGTCCCGCTCGTCACCCCGGCCTCGGGAAATCCGCCCCTCCGGTTTGAACACCGGGCCGCCCGGGCCCGTACCGGTGGGCGAGCGACCGACTGGGGGAACCCCCGGACACCGGAGGTGGGCGTGCGCAAGGATGCGGCCGTGGCCAAAGAACGTGGAACGAGGGCCCGACATCGCATGTCCTCACAGTCTCCGGAGCCTGACGAGGAGCTGATGCGCGCGCTGTACCGAGAGCACGCCGGACCTCTGCTCGCGTACGTCCTGCGGCTGGTCGCCGGTGACCGCCAGCGCGCCGAGGACGTCGTACAGGAAACGCTCATCCGTGCCTGGAAGAACGCCGGTCAGCTCAACCGGGCGACCGGATCGGTACGCCCCTGGCTGGTGACGGTCGCGCGCCGCATCGTCATCGACGGCCACCGCAGCCGGCAGGCCCGGCCGCAGGAGGTCGATCCGTCGCCGCTGGAGGTCATCCCCGCGGAGGACGAGATCGACAAGGCGCTGTGGCTGATGACGCTGTCGGACGCGCTCGACGACCTGACCCCGGCCCACCGGGAGGTTCTCGTCGAGACGTACTTCAAGGGGCGTACCGTCAATGAGGCGGCCGAGACGCTGGGCATCCCGAGCGGGACGGTCCGCTCCCGGGTGTTCTACGCCCTGCGGTCGATGAAGCTGGCACTGGAGGAGCGGGGGGTGACGGCGTGATGAGCGAGGGGTACGGGGGAATGCAGGGATTCGGACCGGGAGGTCCGGGTATGTCTGGGCCCATGAGCCCCAGCCAGGGATCTCCGGTGCCGAGCGAGCACGAGACCGTCGGCGCGTACGCCCTCGGCATCCTCGACGACGCCGAGGCGACCGCTTTCGAGGCGCACCTCGCCGGCTGCGAGTGGTGCGCCCGGCAACTGGACGAACTGGCCGGCATGGAACCGATGCTGGCCGCGCTCGCCGACCTGCCCGGCTCCGGCGGCACGCCCCCGATCGGCGAGTCGCTGTCCGCCCGGCCGAGCCCCCGGCTGGCGGAGAACCTGGTCGACGAGGTCGCCGAGCAGCGCGCCCGCAAGCGCCGCCGCGGCTTCTACCTGGTCGCGGCGGCGGCCGCGCTGATCATCGGGGGCCCGCTGGCCGCCCTCGCGGTCGACGGCGGTGGGGACGGCGGGCAGGTCACCGCCACGCCCGCCCAGGCGGCCTTCCGCACCATGTCCGACAAGAAGTCCGCCACGGACGCGGCGACCCGGGTGAGCGCGACCGTCGCCCTGGCGGGCAAGGACTGGGGCACCCAGGCGGTGCTGGAGCTGAAGAACGTCAAGGGCCCGCTGAAGTGCTCCCTGGTGCTCGTCGCCAAGAACGGGCAGCGCGTGACCATGTCCTCGTGGTCCGTGCCCGACTGGGGCTACGGCGTCCCGGGCGCGCGGACCGAGGAGGCCAAGAAGCCGCTCTACATCGGCGGTGCGGCGGCCTTCCAGCCGAACGAGATCGACCACTTCGAGGTCGTGACGTTCGAGGGGAAGAAGCTGGTGCAGGTGGGCGCGTAGCGGGCGCCGTCCGCCGGGGCCGCGCGCCGCGCCCCCGGCGAGCCGCCGCCCCGTAGCCCCGACGGGTCCCCTTCGCGTACGGTTGACGGCTGCCCAGCACGTCAGAAGGGGGCCCGGTGGCCGCTCAGGTTCAGCAGTCCGCGGTCGGCTCGGTACACGAGGCGCACGATTCCGTGCGCGACCGAGAGATCAGCGTCGAACAGGAACACCTGGACCGGGTGTACCGGCGGCTGGAGGAGAAGATCCACGAGGCCGAGTTCCTCATGCAGGACGCGGCCCAGCGCGGCCAGGTCGGCACCCCGGGCGCGCTCGCCGAGCGGGACGCGCAGGTCTTCCGGGCCGGTGTCCATCTGAACCGGCTGAACAACGAGTTCGAGGACTTCCTCTTCGGACGCATCGACCTGCTGCCCGGCAAGGACGGCAAGAAGGGGCCCGACGGGGCCTACACGGCGGTCGAGCCGGCGGAGGGCGCCGTACGCGACGACGACACCGCCGACATCGCCGAGACCCTGCACATCGGCCGGATCGGCGTCCTCGACCAGGACTACTCCCCGCTGGTCATCGACTGGCGGGCGCCGGCCGCCGCGCCCTTCTACCGGGCCACGCCCGTGGAGCCGGGCCGGGTGGTGCGGCGCCGGGTCATCCGCTCCAAGGGACGCCGGGTGCTCGGCGTCGAGGACGACCTGATGCGGCCCGAGCTGACGGCCTTCCTGGACGGCCGGGAACTGCCCGTCATCGGCGATGGCGCCCTGATGGCCGCGCTCGGCCAGGCCCGCGGCCACACCATGCGGGACATCGTCTCCTCCATCCAGGCCGAGCAGGACCTCGTCATCCGGGCGCCCGCCGCCTCCGTCACCCAGGTGGAGGGCGGTCCGGGCACCGGCAAGACCGCCGTCGCCCTGCACCGCGCCGCCTACCTGCTCTACCAGGACCGCAGGCGCTACGCGGGCGGCATCCTGATCGTCTCGCCGACGCCGCTGCTCGTCGCCTACACCGAGGGCGTGCTGCCCTCGCTGGGCGAGGAGGGCCAGGTCGCCATCCGCGCGATCGGCTCGCTGGTCGACGGCGTCGAGGCCACCTTGTACGACTCCCCGGCCGTGGCCCGCGCCAAGGGCTCGTACCGGATGCTGAAGGTGCTGCGGAAGGCCGCCCGGGGCGCCCTGGAGCTGGGCCCGGCCGCACCGGCGGACAGCGCGGAGACCGCTGACACCGCGGACACCGCGGACACCGGGGACGGCGCGCGCCGGCCGGCCGGCGGGCCGCCCGCGCGTCTCCGGGTCGTCGCCTTCGGGCGCCGGCTCGAACTGGAGGCCGACGAGCTGGAACGCATCCGCCGCACCGCCCTCGGCGGCACCGCGCCGGTCAACCTGCTCCGCCCGCGCGCCCGCAGGCTGCTGCTGGACGCCCTGTGGGCCAAGTCCGGCTCCCAGACCCGGCACACCGACCCGGAGCTGGCCGCCGAGCTGCGGTCGTCCTTCGACGAGGACGTCGCGGGCGAGGACTCCTTCACCGCCTTCCTCGACGCCTGGTGGCCCGAGCTGACCCCGAAGTCGGTGCTCACCGCCATGGCCGACGACAAGCGGCTCGGCCGCTGGGCCCGGCGCATCCTGAACCCGGGCGAGGTCCGCAAGGTCGCCCGCTCGCTCAGACGCGACGGCTTCTCCGTGCACGACATCGCCCTGCTCGACGAACTCCACGCGGTCCTCGGCGCACCCGCCCGGCCCCGCCGCAAGCGCGAGCTGGACCCGCTGGACCAGCTCACCGGGCTGGAGGAGCTGATGCCGGTGCGCGAGGAGACCCAGCGTGAGCGGGCCGAGCGGCTGGCGCAGGAGCGCACCGAGTACGCGCACGTCATCGTGGACGAGGCGCAGGACCTCACGCCGATGCAGTGGCGCATGGTCGGCCGCCGGGGCCGGCACGCCACCTGGACGGTCGTCGGCGACCCGGCGCAGTCCTCCTGGTCCGATCCGGACGAGGCGGCCGAGGCCCGGGACGAGGCGCTCGGCACCCGGCCCCGGCGCCGCTTCCAGCTCACCGTGAACTACCGCAACCCGGCCGAGATCGCCGAGCTGGCCGCACGGGTGCTGGCGCTCGCCATGCCCGGCGCCGAGGCCCCGTCCGCCGTGCGCTCGACCGGGGTCGAACCCCGGTTCACCGTCGCCGGACAGGCGCTGGAGCAGACCGTGCGCGCGGAGGCCGGGCGGCTGCTGGACCTGGTGGACGGCACGGTCGGCGTGGTCGTGGCGATGAACCGGCGCGAGGAGGCCCGGCGCTGGCTGGCCGGGCTCGGCGACCGGGTGGTGGCCCTCGGCAGCCTGGAGGCCAAGGGACTGGAGTACGACGCGACGGTGGTCGTCTCGCCCGCGGAGATCGCCGACGAGTCGCCGGCCGGCCTGCGCGTGCTGTACGTGGCGCTGACCCGGGCGACGCAGCAGCTCACGGTGGTCTCCGGGGAGCGGGACCAGCCGGACGCGGCGGGCGTGCCGGACCTGCTCCGGGACTGATTTCCGAGGAAGGCGGCGCAGGGGGAATGGCTTCCGGGATCCGTTTGTTAGCCTTGACGTGACACCGGCCCGATCCAAGCCCCCGGGCCCAACCTTCGTCGCTACGAGCGACCACTTGCCGCGAGGCGAGCATGGCGGGTCGGTGTCACCTACGTGGGAGGCCCACGTCACGGATGTGACGTGGGCCTCTTTCTTTGCCCCGGCGGCCTCTTTCCTCGCCCGACCGTTTCTCGTATGGTGGAAGTCGTTTTCCGAAACCGCGCACCCGCAGCGAACCTCGCGTGAACACAACGTCCGCAACCCGGGGCGGCTACCACGTACTGGGCGGTAGGTGCGACGATCGGACGGCACAACCCGCGACACGGTGAAAGCAGAGGAAGTCGGCCATGGCAACGGCGCCCAGCGTCTCCTACTCGATGACGATCCGGCTGGAGGTGCCCGCGAGCGGAACCGCCGTATCGCAGCTCACCACCGCCGTGGAGTCCTCCGGAGGCTCGGTGACCGGCCTCGACGTCACCGCGTCCGGCCACGAGAAGCTCCGGATCGACGTCACCATCGCGGCCAGCTCCACGGCCCACGCCGAGGAGATCGTCGAGCAGCTCCGCGGCATCGAGGGCGTCACCCTGGGCAAGGTCTCCGACCGTACGTTCCTGATGCACCTCGGCGGCAAGATCGAGATGGCGTCCAAGCACCCCATCCGCAACCGTGACGACCTGTCGATGATCTACACGCCCGGCGTGGCCCGGGTCTGCATGGCCATTGCCGAGAACCCCGAGGACGCCCGCCGCCTCACCATCAAGCGCAACTCCGTTGCGGTCGTGACGGACGGTTCCGCCGTGCTCGGCCTGGGCAACATCGGCCCCAAGGCCGCGCTGCCCGTCATGGAGGGCAAGGCGGCCCTCTTCAAGCGGTTCGCCGGCATCGACGCCTGGCCGCTGTGCCTGGACACCCAGGACACCGACGCCATCGTGGAGATCGTCAAGGCCATCGCCCCGGGCTTCGCCGGCATCAACCTGGAGGACATCTCCGCGCCGCGCTGCTTCGAGATCGAGGCCCGGCTGCGCGAGGCCCTCGACATCCCCGTCTTCCACGACGACCAGCACGGCACCGCCATCGTGGTCCTCGCCGCCCTCACCAACGCCCTGCGCGTGACGGACAAGGCGATCGAGAACATCCGGGTCGTCATGTCCGGCGCCGGCGCGGCCGGCACGGCCATCCTCAAGCTGCTGCTCGCGGCCGGCGTGAAGAGCGCGGTCGTCGCCGACATCCACGGTGTCGTCCACGCGGGCCGCGCGGACCTGGTGGACGCCCCGGCCGACTCGCCGCTGCGCTGGATCGCCGACAACACCAACCACGAGGGCCTGACCGGCACCCTGAAGGAGGCCGTGCGCGGCGCCGACGTCTTCATCGGCGTCTCCGCCCCGAACGTCCTGGACGGCGCCGACGTGGCCGCCATGGCCGACGACGCCATCGTCTTCGCGCTCGCGAACCCGGACCCCGAGGTGGACCCGGCCATCGCCCGGCAGACGGCGGCCGTCGTGGCCACCGGCCGCTCCGACTTCCCGAACCAGATCAACAACGTGCTGGTCTTCCCGGGTGTCTTCCGCGGCCTGCTGGACGCCCAGTCCCGCACGGTCAACACCGAGATGATGCTCGCCGCCGCGAAAGCCCTCGCCGACGTGGTGAGCGAGGACGAGCTGAACCCGAACTACATCGTCCCCAGCGTCTTCAACGACAAGGTCGCGGGCGCGGTGGCCGGAGCGGTCCGCGAGGCGGCCAAGGCGGCCGGCGCGACGGTCTGAACGCGGCGCGCTGCGCGGTGCGGGGGGCTGTGAGCATGACCACTGCGGCCCCCCGCACCGGCGCGTCGTGGAACCACGCGGTGCCCGGTGCCCTCTAGGGTGACGGCCGAGCGGGCGCTTTTCGTGTGACTCCCCAGGGTGTTCTCACGACTGCTGCGGGTGCCGGATTGGCTTTCCCGCCGCAGGTAGGGGCAGGATGCCTCCCTGGGCGCGAGCGCATCGGCATCGCAGTGCCTCGGGCGGCTTCCGCCGCGTGGCACACCCCAACGGCAAGAAAAACACGGGAGTAACAACATGAACCGCAGTGAGCTGGTGGCCGCGCTGGCCGACCGCGCCGAGGTGACCCGCAAGGACGCCGACGCCGTGCTGGCCGCGTTCGCCGAGACCGTCGGCGAGATCGTCGCCAAGGGCGACGAGAAGGTCACCATCCCTGGCTTCCTGACCTTCGAGCGCACCCACCGTGCCGCGCGCACCGCGCGCAACCCGCAGACCGGCGAGCCCATCAACATCCCGGCCGGTTACAGCGTGAAGGTCACCGCGGGCAGCAAGCTCAAGGAAGCCGCCAAGGGCAAGTAAGGCCCCGCTTCGAGCGCCGGCCCGCTTCGGCGCCGTGGTCGACTGCCGGTCCCTCGCGGCCGGTCGCGCCCCGCGGCGGAGCCGCCAGTTCGACACGGCCCCGCGCCCCTTCGGGGCGTGCCCGGCCGGAGACGCCAAAAGGGCGGCCCCCCTCTCGCGAGGGGGGCCGCCCTTTGCCGTTCGTGACCGCTAACCGAGCGCCTTGCCGGGCAGCTCGACCTTCGCGCCCAGCTCCACCAGCTTCTCCATGAAGTTCTCGTAGCCGCGGTTGATCAGGTCGATGCCGTGCACCCGGGACGTGCCCTCGGCGGCCAGGGCCGCGATCAGGTACGAGAAGCCGCCGCGCAGGTCGGGGATGACCAGATCGGCGCCCTGGAGCCGGGTGGGCCCGGAGACGACCGCGGAGTGCAGGAAGTTGCGCGCGCCGAAGCGGCAGGCGGAGCCGCCCAGGCACTCGCGGTAGAGCTGGATGTGCGCGCCCATCTGGTTCAGCGCGGAGGTGAAGCCGAGCCGGGACTCGTACACCGTCTCGTGGATGATGGACAGGCCCGTGGCCTGGGTCAGCGCCACCACCAGCGGCTGCTGCCAGTCGGTCTGGAAACCGGGGTGCACGTCCGTCTCCAGGGCGATGGACTTGAGCTGCCCGCCCGGGTGCCAGAACCGGATGCCCTCGTCGTCGATCGTGAAGGCGCCGCCCACCTTGCGGTAGGTGTTCAGGAACGTCATCATCGAGCGCTGCTGGGCGCCGCGGACGTAGATGTCGCCGTTGGTCGCCAGCGCCGCCGACGCCCAGGAGGCGGCCTCCAGGCGGTCGGGCAGGGCGCGGTGGTTGTAGCCGCCCAGCTTGTCCACACCGGTGATGCGGATCGTGCGGTCGGTGTCCATCGCGATGATCGCGCCCATCTTCTGCAGCACGCAGATGAGGTCCTCGATCTCCGGCTCGACGGCCGCGTTGGACAACTCGGTCACGCCTTCGGCGAGTACGGCCGTCAGCAGCACCTGCTCGGTCGCGCCGACGGACGGGTACGGCAGCCGGATCTTCGTGCCGCGCAGCCGCTGCGGCGCCTCCAGGTACTGCCCGTCGGCCCGCTTCTCGATGACCGCGCCGAACTGCCGCAGCACGTCGAAGTGGAAGTCGATGGGCCGGCCGCCGATGTCACAGCCGCCCAGGCCCGGGATGAACGCGTGGCCGAGACGGTGCAGCAGCGGACCGCAGAAGAGGATCGGGATACGGCTGGAACCCGCGTGGGCGTCGATGTCGGCCACGTTGGCGCTCTCGACGTGCGTCGGGTCCAGCACCAGTTCGCCGGGCTCCTCGCCCGGACGGACCGTCACCCCGTGCAGCTGGAGCAGGCCGCGGACGACCCGCACGTCACGGATGTCCGGAACATTGCGCAGTCGGCTCGGCTCGCCGCCGAGCAGGGCGGCGACCATGGCCTTCGGCACGAGGTTCTTCGCACCGCGGACACGGATCTCGCCCTCCAGCGGGGTTCCGCCGTGGACAAGCAGGACATCGTCGTTGACGGTCATGAATCTCGCGTTCCGATGAGTTGGGCAGGGGCCGGCCGATCATTGTGCGCGGGGGCCGGGAAGACAGCGTAATCGCCGATTACCCCCCTCCCGTAAGCCCAAGTCCCGGCCGGCCCGTCATAGCTGTGTCACAACACGAATTGTTCGCCGCCGGGCACGTCGGGTCACCGCGGGCCGGGCGTGCGCCGGTGGCGCCGCCCCGCCCCGCCCCGCTTCACCCCCGTTGCCCCGATTGGGTCCCCACACCCGGGGAAGATGCGGGATCATGTCTGGCATGACCGAGGTGTCCTCGCTCACAGGGCGGCTGCTCGTGGCCACTCCCGCTCTGGCGGACCCGAACTTCGACCGCGCGGTGGTGCTCCTCCTCGACCACGACGAGGAGGGCTCCCTCGGTGTCGTCCTCAACCGCCCCACCCCGGTGGACGTCGGCGACATCCTGGAGGGCTGGGCCGACCTCGCCGGCGAGCCGGGCGTGGTCTTCCAGGGCGGACCGGTGTCGCTGGACTCGGCGCTGGGCGTGGCGGTCATCCCGGGCGGCGCGGACGCCGACCGGGCCCCGCTCGGCTGGCGGCGGGTGTACGGGGCGATCGGCCTGGTGGACCTGGAGGCCCCGCCGGAACTGCTCGCCTCGGCCGTGGGCAGCCTGCGGATCTTCGCCGGATACGCCGGCTGGGGCCCGGGCCAGCTCGAGGACGAGCTGGTCGAAGGCGCCTGGTACGTGGTCGAGTCCGAACCGGGGGACGTGTCCTCGCCGGCCCCCGAGCGGCTGTGGCGCGAGGTGCTGCGCCGCCAGCGCAACGAGCTGGCCATGGTGGCCACCTATCCGGACGACCCTTCGCTCAACTGATGCCGGGACGCTTCAGTACTCTTGCTGATATGAGCACTCTCGAGCCCGAGCGCGGGACTGGTACGGGGACCCTCGTCGAACCGACGCCGCAGGTGTCCCACGGCGACGGCGACCACGAGCGCTTCGCCCACTACGTCCAGAAGGACAAGATCATGGCGAGCGCCCTCGACGGCACCCCCGTCGTGGCGCTGTGCGGCAAGGTCTGGGTGCCGGGCCGCGACCCGAAGAAGTACCCCGTGTGCCCCATGTGCAAGGAGATCTACGAGTCCATGGGCAGCGGCGGCGACGGCAAGGGCGGCGACGGCAAGGGCGACGGCAAGTAGGTCCCCGTCCGGCCGGACGGCGAGATCCCCGGGGTGCGCGGCAGTGGCGCGTCCCGGGGATCTCCGTGTTTTCCGGCCGTCGACTGGTCCAGACCTCTTGTGGGCGCCGTGCGCAGTGCCTAGCCTTCGGGGTGCGTATCTCCGTTGTGTGTCAAGCAATGCGCGTTGCAAAGGGTGCAACGCGCTTGCGGGGTGAGGGGCTGATGACGTGGAACTGATTCCGGCGCCGCGCGCCGTGCGGGAACCGGCGGGAACTGACGTGCCCCTCGGGCCGGACACCACCCTGTGGGCCGCCCCCGGCACCGAGCGCGCCGAACGCTGGCTGCGCGCCACGCTCGGCGCGGCCCTGGGCCTGCCGCTGCGCCCCGGGCCGCGGGACGCCCGCGACGGCGTACGGCTGGTCCTGGACGACACCCTGGAGCCGGAGGCGTACCGGCTCGACGCCTGCGCGGGAAGCGGCGTGGAGATCCGCGGCGGCGGGCCCGCCGGCGTGTTCTGGGGCGCCCAGACCCTGCGCCAGCTCCTCGGCCCCGACGCCTTCCGGCGCGCCCCCGTACGGCCGGACGCCGCCCCCGCCGTGCCCGCCACGGCCGTCGAGGACGCCCCGCGGTTCCGCTGGCGCGGTCTCCTCCTGGACGTCGCCCGGCACTTCATGCCCAAGGAAGGCGTGCTGCGCTATCTGGACCTGATGGCCGCGCACAAACTCAACGTCCTGCATTTGCATCTGACGGACGATCAGGGCTGGCGCGTCGAGATCAAGCGGTATCCGAAACTGACCGAGATCGCCTCCTGGCGTACCCGGACGAAATTCGGCCACCGCGCCTCACCGCTGTGGGACGAGAAACCGCACGGCGGGTACTACACCCAGGACGACATCCGGGAGATCGTCGCCTACGCCGCCGAGCGGCACATCAGCGTCGTCCCCGAGATCGACGTGCCGGGCCACTCGCAGGCCGCCATCGCCGCGTACCCGGAACTCGGCAACACCGACGTCGTCGACACCGCCGCCCTGTCCGTCTGGGACACCTGGGGCATCTCCGCCAACGTGCTGGCCCCCACCGACACCACCCTGCGCTTCTACGAAGGCGTGTTCGAGGAAGTGCTGGAGCTGTTCCCGGCCGGCGCCGCCGAGTTCTCCGCGTTCGTGCACGTCGGCGGCGACGAGTGCCGCAAGGAGCAGTGGACCGAGTCCGTCACCGCCAAGACCCGCATCGCCGACCTCGGGCTCACCGACGAGGACCAGCTCCAGTCCTGGTTCATCGGCCACTTCGACGCCTGGCTCGCCGCGCGCGGGCGCCGCCTCATCGGCTGGGACGAGATCCTGGAGGGCGGGCTCGCGCCGGGCGCGGCGGTCTCCTCCTGGCGCGGCTACGCGGGCGGCGTCGCCGCCGCCCGGGCCGGCCACGACGTGGTCATGTGCCCCGAGCAGTACGTCTACCTGGACCACCGGCAGGCCCCGGGCGACGACGAACCCGTGCCCATCGGCTTCGTCCGCACCCTGGAGGACGTCTACCGCTTCGAGCCGGTGCCGGCCGCGCTCACCGCCGAGGAGGCCCGCCGGGTGCTGGGCACGCAGGCCAACGTGTGGACCGAGGCGCTGGAGGACTCCGCGCGGGTGGACTACCAGGCCTTCCCGCGCCTCGCCGCCTTCGCCGAGGTGGCCTGGAGCCCGCTGCCCGCGCCGGCCGAACGGGACTACGCCGGCTTCGCGCGCCGGATGAGCGCCCACTACCGGCGGCTCGACGCCCTCGGCGTCGCCTACCGGCCGGCCGACGGGCCCCGCCCCTGGCAGCGGCGCCCCGGCGTGCCCGGCCGCCCGATCGACGGGCCGCCCCCGAACCGGTGACGGCGCGGGGCCGCCCCGCCCCGCACCCGTAACGGTAAAACCCGCCAGGATCACCGAAGAGTGGCAATCCGCGCGCACCGGTGATGCCGTGCGAAACCGGGCCATCCCCCTGGTGAGACGGGCGAATGCCTCCTAGCGGACCCCCGCGTCCGGGCGTCGCGAAGATGTGCCAGAGTTGCGTCGTCCGCCCTGTCAGCACGTACCGTACGGCAGCACAGGCGGGACCAGGTGGGGCAGCGGGAAGGGGCAGCCGGTTTGACCACGCACGCACCGCGGACGGCGCAGGCCGTCACGTTGCCCACGACACTGGACGAGGCCGTCGCGGCCCTGGCCGCCCGGCCCGCCGCCGTCCCCGTGGCGGGCGGCACCGACCTGATGGCCGCCGTCAACTCCGGTCAGCTCAGGCCCGCCGCGCTGGTGGGACTCGGCCGGATCAGCGAGATCCGCGGCTGGCAGTACCAGGACGGCCACGCGCTGCTCGGCGCCGGCCTCACGCACGCGCGCATGGGCCGCCCCGACTTCGCGGCCCTCATCCCGGCGCTCGCCGCCGCCGCGCGCGCCGCGGGCCCGCCGCACATCCGCAACGCCGGCACCCTGGGCGGCAACATCGCCTCGGCCGCCCCCACCGGGGACGCGCTGCCGGTGCTGGCCGCCCTGGAGGCGACGCTGATCATCGCGGGCCCGGGCGGCGCCCGCCGGGAGATCCCGGTGTCGCACCTGCTGGCCGGCGTGGAGATGCTGCGCGGCGGCGAACTCATCGGCTATGTGCGCGTACCGCTGCTGCACGCCCCGCAGGTCTTCCTGAAGGCCACCGGACGCACCGGCCCGGGCCGCGCGCTGGCCTCCGTGGCCCTCGTGCTCGACCCCGCCCGGCGCGGTGTGCGCTGCGCCGTCGGCGCCATCGCGCCGATGCCGCTGCGGCCGCTGGAGGCCGAGCAGTGGATCGCGGGACTCATCGACTGGGACAACGACCGCGCCCTCGTACCGGAGGCCCTGCACGCCTTCGGCGAGTACGTCGCCGCGGCCTGCATCCCCGACCCGGCCCCCGGGCCGGACGGTTCGGCGGCCCCGCTCCCGCCGGCCGTACTGCACCTGCGGCGCACCGTCGCCGCGCTGGCCCGACGAGCACTGGGGAGGGCGCTGTCGTGACCGACGACCAGCACGGAGAGGCCACGCCCCAGGGCGGCGGACGCTGGGACCCGCTGCCCCAGGGCGACTACGACGACGGCGCCACCGCCTTCGTCAAGCTCCCCGAAGGCGGCATCGACGCGCTGCTGTCCGGCGACAGCCCGCTGGCCGCGCCCGGGCACGGCTACGTGCCGCCGCGGATCGCGGCCACGCACGCCGAAGGCGCCGCGGTCTGGCCGGTGCCGGACGCGGGCGGCCAGTGGCCAGGACCGGACGCCGGGGCCGCGCCGCACACCGCGGACGACCGGTTCACCTACCAGCCCGAGGCCACCCAGCAGTGGGCCTACGAGGAGCCCGCGGCACCGGCCGCCCCGGGGCACGACGTCACCGGGCAGTGGTCCATCCCCGTCGCCGGGGGCCACCTCCCCGACGAGTCGGGCGAGTTCACCGCGTCCGCGCTGGCCGGGCAGTGGGGCGGCGCGCCGGCCACGCTGCCCGGCGGCGCGCCGGCCCCCTGGGCGACGGACGGCGCGGGCCACGCGTGGGACGCCCCCGGCCACATCGACGCGGGCGCGCCCCAGGCGTACGCCCCGGCCACCGGGTACGGACACCCGGCACCCGACCAGGGCGGCACGGGGGACACCGGGCACGGCTACCCGGCGCCGGGCCACGCGGAGCCCGGTCACCTGCAGCCCGGTCACGCGGAGCCCGGTCACGTGGAGAACGCCGACGCGGAGGCGGGACACGCGGAGGGTGTTCACGGGCAGCCTGGTCACGTAGAGCCCGGACACGCCGAGGGTGTTCACGCGCAGCCTGGTCATGTGGAGCCTGGACACGCCGACGCCGCCCATGCGCAACCTGGTTACGCGGAGGCGGGACACGCCGAGGGTGGTCACGGGCAGCCTGGTCACGTAGAGCCCGGACACGCCGAGGGTGCCCACGCGCAGCCCGGACACGCCGGCAGCGGTCACGCGGACGCCGGTCACGGCGGGGCGGAACACGCCGACGACGCTGGTGCCACGGACGCCGGTCACCCGGAGGACGTGCTCCCGGACGCCGGTCAGCCCGAGGGTGGTCACGCCGAGGGTGGTCTCCCGGACACCGGGTACTTCGGGACGGGACACGCCGACACCGGACACCCGGAGGACGTGCTCCCGGACGCCGGTCACCCCGAGGGTGGTCACGCCGAGGGTGGTCACGCCGAGGGTGGTCTCCCGGACGCCGGGCACGCCGAGTCGGAACACGCCCACGCCGGACACGCCGAGGCCGGTGCCGTCGACGCGCCGGGCGGTGCCGACGCGCCGGGCGTCGCCGCCGCGTCCGGCGGACCGGTCGCACCGGCGCATCCGCAGACCGGGCCCGGTGTGGCGCCGGAGGCGGAAGTCCACGCCCTCGCGGACGCCCCTGAGCGCCCCGCTGAGGCCCCCGCGGGCCACGACCGGCCGAGCGGTCCGGCCGACGCGTCCGGGTCCGCCACGGCGGCGACCACGGCCGCCGAGGCTCCTCAGGACCCCGACGCCCCCGCCGCGCCGACGGCCGCACCCGAGCCCGCCGCGGCCGAGCCGGACGAGTCCGCCGAGTCCGCCGAGTCCGCCGTAGCTGAGGCTGCCGCCGAGGCCGCCGAACCGGCCCCGGAAGCAGAAGCCGAAGCCGAAGCCGCGACCGAAGCCGAAGCCGCGGGCGTGGCTGCGGCCGTGCCCGAGGACGGCGGGGAACCGGCCGCCGCGCCCCTGGCGCCGCACGACGACCACCCGCTCGCCTCCTACGTGCTGCGCGTCAACGGCGCCGACCGGCCGGTCACCGACGCCTGGATCGGCGAGTCCCTGCTGTACGTGCTGCGCGAACGGCTGGGCCTGGCCGGCGCCAAGGACGGCTGCTCGCAGGGCGAGTGCGGCGCCTGCAACGTGCAGGTCGACGGCCGTCTGGTGGCCTCCTGCCTGGTCCCGGCGGTCACCACGGCCGGCAGCGAGGTGCGCACCGTCGAGGGCCTGGCCGTGGACGGACAGCCCTCCGACGTCCAGCGCGCGCTGGCCCGGTGCGGTGCCGTGCAGTGCGGTTTCTGCGTACCGGGCATGGCGATGACCGTGCACGACCTGCTGGAGGGCAACCCGGCGCCGAGCGAGCTGGAGGCCCGGCAGGCCCTGTGCGGCAACCTGTGCCGCTGCTCGGGCTACCGGGGCGTGCTGGAGGCCGTCAAGGAGGTCGTCGCCGAGCGCGAGGCGTCCCACGGCGGTGGCGGGGCGGACGGGGACGACGCCCGTATCCCGCACCAGGCGGCCCCCGGCTCCGGCGGCGTCCACCCGTCGGCCTTCGAGGCACCGGGCGCGTTCGCCGCCCCGCGCTCACGGGAGCCGTACGAGGCACCGGGCCCGTACCAGGCACCCGGCCCGTACGACGCCCCCGACCCGTACGGCACGCCCCCCGGACCGCCCGACGAGCACCCGGGAGCGCAGGACCAGCACTACGGCCAGGACGGAGGCCAGGCGTGAGCAACGAAGCCGGCATCGCGACCACCGCCGCGGAACCCGCCTCCGCGACCGAGCCGTCGCCGCACGGCCTCGGCGCCTCCCTGCCGCACGCGGACGCCCGCGCCAAGACCGAGGGCACCTTCCCGTACGCCGCCGACCTGTGGGCCGAGGGCCTGCTGTGGGCCGCCGTGCTGCGCTCCCCGCACGCGCACGCGCGCATCGTGTCCATCGACACCACCCACGCGCGCGAGATGCCCGGCGTCCGGGCCGTCATCACCCACGAGGACGTGCCCGGCACGCCCCGGCACGGCCGCGGCACGCCCGACCGGCCGGTGTTCGCCTCCGACGTCGTACGCCACCACGGCGAGCCCATCGCCGCGGTCGCCGCCGACCACCCGGACACCGCGCGGATGGCCGCCGCCGCCGTCATCGTCGAGTACGAGGTGCTCGACCCGGTCACCGACCCCGAACGGGCCTTCGAAGCACAGCCGTTGCACCCCGACGGGAACCTGATCCGGCACATCCCGCTGCGCCACGGCGACCCGGAGGCGGCCGGCGAGGTCGTGGTCGAGGGCCTGTACCGCATCGGCCGCCAGGACCCGGCCCCGATCGGCGCCGAGGCCGGACTCGCCGTGCCGCGCCCCGACGGCGGGGTGGAGCTGTACCTCGCCTCCACCGACCCGCACACCGACCGCAACACGGCCGCCGCCTGCTACGGCCTGCCACCCGAACGGGTGAAGATCGTCGTCACCGGGGTGCCCGGCGCCACGGCGGACCGCGAGGACCAGGGCTTCCAGCTCCCGCTCGGCCTGCTCGCGCTCCGCACCGGCTGCCCGGTGAAGCTCACCGCCACGCGCGAGGAGTCCTTCCTCGGCCACGCCCACCGCCACCCCACCCTGCTGCGCTACCGCCACCACGCCGACGCCGAGGGCAGACTCGTCAAGGTGGAGGCCCAGATCCTGCTGGACGCGGGCGCGTACGCCGACACCTCCGCCGACGCCCTGGCCGCCGCCGTCTCCTTCGCCTGCGGCCCGTACGTGGTGCCGAACGCGTTCATCGAGGGCTGGGCCGTACGCACCAACAACCCGCCCTCCGGTCACGTACGCGGCGAGGGCGCCCTGCAGGTGTGTGCCGCCTACGAGGCGCAGATGGACAAACTGGCGCGGAAACTGGGCCTGGACCCGGCCGACCTGCGCCTGCGCAACGTCCTGGCGACCGGGGACGTCCTGCCGATCGGCCAGACCGTGACCTGCCCGGCCCCGGTCGCCGAACTCCTCCAGGCCGTCCGGGACTTCCCGCTGCCCGAGCTGCCGGTGGACCTGCCCGAGGAGGAGTGGCTGCTGCCCGGCGGCCCCGAGGGCGCAGGCGAACCGGGCGCGGTGCGCCGGGGCGTCGGCTACGGCCTGGGCATGGTGCACATGCTGGGCGCGGAGGGCGCCGACG
The DNA here is from genome assembly GCF_055566335.1 of Streptomyces sp. NPDC027672. Lineage (NCBI taxonomy): Bacteria > Bacillati > Actinomycetota > Actinomycetes > Kitasatosporales > Streptomycetaceae > Streptomyces > Streptomyces sp. NPDC027672. The sequence continues at coordinate 90,480 of NZ_JBVHSO010000012.1, forward strand.
AGGTGTCCACGGCCACCGTCAAGGTCCACGACGGCGTGGCGACCGTGCTGTGCGCCGCCGTGGAGACCGGCCAGGGCTTCACCACGCTGGCCCGGCAGATCGTCCAGGAGACCCTGGGCGTCGAGGAGGTCCACGTCGCGCCCGTCGACACCGACCAGCCGCCGGCCGGCGCGGGCTGCCGGGGCCGGCACACCTGGGTGTCGGGCGGCGCGGTGGAGCGCGCGGCGAAGATGGTCCGCGCCCAGCTCCTCCAGCCGCTCGCGCACAAGTTCGGCATGTCGACGGAGCTGCTCCAGATCGCCGACGGCAAGATCACCTCGTACGACGGGGTGCTGTCGACCACCGTCGCGGAGGCACTGGAGGGCAAGGAGCTGTGGGCCACGGCCCAGTGCCGCCCGCACCCCACCGAACCGCTGGACGCCGCCGGCCAGGGGGACGCCTTCGTGGGCCTCGCGTTCTGCGCGATCCGCGCGGTGGTGGACGTCGACGTGGAGCTGGGCTCGGTCCGGGTGGTGGAGCTGGCGGTCGCGCAGGACGTCGGCCGGATCCTCAACCCGGCCCAGCTCGCCGCCCGTATCGAGGCGGGCGTCACCCAGGGCGTGGGCATCGCCCTCACCGAGAACCTGCGGACACCGCGCGGCCTGGTCCGCCACCCCGACCTCACCGGCTACGCCCTGCCGACCGCGCTGGACGCCCCGGACATCCGGATCGTGAAACTGGTCGAGGAACGGGACGTGGTGGCGCCCTTCGGCGCCAAGTCGGTCAGCGCGGTCCCGGTGGTGACGGCACCGGCCGCGATCGCCTCCGCGGTGCGCGCCGCCACCGGCCGCCCGGTCAACCGGCTGCCGATCCGCCCGCAGGCGGCGGTGGTGGCGGACCGGTGAGCCCGCCACCGTCCGGCGGACCGCGCTACGAGCCCGCGCCCGGCGCGGGCCGGCTGCTGCTGTGGATCGCGGTGTTCGCGGTGGCGGCCCTCGCCGTCGTGCTGGGCGGCGTCTACCTCACCTGAGGTGCCGGCCGGCGGGACCGTGCGCCGGGCCCGCCGGGTGTCTTCCCTCGTGCGGGGCGTTGTCAGTGGGCCGGCGTAGTGTGCCGAGCGGTGGGGGGACCTGCCCGGGGGCGCGCACGAAGCGGTGCGCGCGCCTGCCACGCACGGGGAAGATCGCGGGGGAGCGATGAGCACGACCGACGCCGGAATCGCGGCGATCACGCTGACCGAGGCGGAGCTGGACCGGTACGTCAGCCACGCGCCGACGCGCGGCCTGCTCGCGGACCCCGGTCTGCCCGCCCGTACCGGTGCGCTGACCTTCTCGCCGCTGCGCACGCACGGCCTGCGCACCCTCGCCGACGCCGCCGACGGCCCCTTCCGCCTCGCCGAGGAGCTGCGCGGCCGGCTGGTCATCGGCGAACTCCTCACCCCGGCCGGCCGGGAGAGCGCCTCGATCCTGCTCGACGGCGCGACGGGCGAGCTGACGACGGCCTTCCTGTTCGACCCGGCCGAGCCGCGCCCCTTCGCGCCGTCCCTGCACACCCTGCTGCGCTTCGCCGCGGTCACCGAGGAACTGGCGGGCCTGCGCGGCCGGTTCGCCGCCCTCGCCGGCCGGTACGGCCCCCAGACGGTGACCGAGGCGTCCCGGCGCCTCCTCACCCTCTTCGAGGAGGGCTCGGACGGCGCCGTCCCGCCGTACTGGAAGGTGGCGGCGCTCATCCGCCCGCTCGCGTTGGTCGCCGGCCCCGGCACGGCCTCCGGGCTCACCCTGGACGTCCCCGCGCGCGTGCTGGACCAGGAGTTCGGGCACGGCAGGGTGACCCGGCACGAGGAGGTCGACTTCCCGGCGACGCTCACCCACGGGCCGACCCGCCGCTTCCTGTGCGAGACGGGACTGCCGCAGGCGGCGGTCTTCTTCCACGCCGACACGGACGCCCCGCTCCCGACGCTGCGGGAGTACTTCGCCGAGGAACACCCCGGCCGTCCCGCCGCGCTGCTCCCGGCCCACTGCGACCACCTGGTCCGCCTGGGCCGGCTGGACGAGGAGACCAGCCTGGTGGTCGACGGCAGAACGGGCGCGGTGCTGACCTACAGCCACCCGGACGCGACGCTCAACGCCCTGAACACCGACGTCTCCACGCTGGCGTTCACCCTCTGGCTGCTCCACCACGAGCGCACGATCGACGCCCACCTGGGCGGCGAGCTGGCGACCCGGGCCTACGAGGACCTGGCCGCCGCGATGATCCACACCCTGAACAGCGTGGACCCCACCGGCACCCTGCCGGACACCACCTGGCACTACTGGACGGACCTGCTCCGCAACGACCCGGACACCCTCTTCTGAACACCCGTCCCCGCACGGAACGCCGACATCGCGGCCGACCACCCGCCAGTGGCCGACCGCGTACCGGTATGGAGGCCGTGGCGGGAATCGAACCCACGTAACTCGCTTTGCAGGCGAGTCCCTAAACCACTCGGGCACACGGCCGTGTTGAGTTGTCGTTCTCGGCCGTGGGGGGAATCGGACCCACGTGACTCCCCGCGAGCGGAGCTCGCTGATGGATGCAGCGCAGGCGAGTCCCTGAACCACTCGGGCACACGGCCGTGTTGAGTTGTCGTACTCGGCCGCGATGGGAACGCCGCCGGGTTCGTGAGACGAACGTACGGGGGCGGGCCGGTGGGGCTCAAGGGGCGGCGGGGCGCCGCAATGCGACTGCCATACGCCGTTCATGAAACGGCGCGGGATCTACGACCATGGGCGGAGCGCGGGTCGGTCTTCTGACAGGGGTCAAAGTCGGTTGCGGGCCTTACCCTGACGGTCATGAGCGCCCTCGAATCCCGTGACCCCGCCGTCCTCGATCCCCCCGCCGAGCAGGCGTCCGGCGTGCTGAGCCGGGCCTACCGGGCGCTCAGTGTCGGGATCGTGTCCGTCGTCGTGCTGATCGCCTTCGAGGCGACCGCCGTGGGCACGGCGATGCCGGTCGCCGCCCGGGAGCTGGACGGCGTGGCGCTGTACGCGTTCGCCTTCTCCGGCTACTTCACGACCAGCCTCTTCGGCATGGTGCTCGCCGGGCAGTGGTCCGACCGCCGGGGCCCGCTCGGCGCCCTGACGGCCGGCATCGGGGCCTTCGCGGCGGGGCTCGTCGTCGCCGGCACCGCGCAGGCCATGTGGGTGTTCATCCTCGGCCGGGCCGTGCAGGGCCTGGGCGGCGGCCTGGTGATCGTCGCGCTGTACGTGGTCGTGGGCCGGGCCTATCCGGAACGGCTGCGGCCCGCGATCATGGCGGCGTTCGCGGCCGGCTGGGTCGTCCCGTCCATCGTCGGCCCCCTGGCCTCCGGCGCCGTCACCGAGCACCTCGGCTGGCGCTGGGTGTTCGTCGGCATCCCGGTCCTCGTCGTGTTCCCGCTCGCCCTCGCCCTGCCCCAGATACGGCGCAGGGCGGCGGGCCCGGTGGACGGGCGGGCCGGCGCCGGCTCCGTCGACCGGCGGCGCATCCGGCTCGCGCTCGGCATCTCCCTGGGCGCCGGGCTCCTCCAGTACGCCGCGCAGGACCTGCGCCCCCTCTCCCTGCTCCCGGGGCTGGCCGGCGCCGCGCTGCTGGTGCCCGCCGTGCTCGGCCTGCTCCCGCGCGGCACCTACCGGGCGGCCCGCGGGCTGCCCTCCGTCGTGCTGCTGCGCGGGCTGGCCGCCGGTTCCTTCATCTCCGCCGAGTCCTTCGTGCCGCTGATGCTGGTCACCCAGCGCGGGCTGTCGCCGACGCTCGCCGGGTTCTCGCTGGCGGCCGGCGGCGGCACCTGGGCGCTGGGCTCGTACGTGCAGTCCCGGCCGCGCCTGGCGCCGTACCGGGAGCGGCTGATGACCGCCGGCATGGTGATGACCGCCGCCGCGATCACCACCGCGCCGAGCGTGCTGATCCACGCCGTGCCCGTGTGGACGGTGGCCGTGGCCTGGGGCGTCGGCTGCTTCGGGATGGGCCTGGTGATCTCCTCCACCAGCGTGCTGCTGCTGCGGCTGTCCGCCCCGGCGCAGGCCGGCGCCAACTCCGCCGCGCTCCAGATCTCCGACGCCCTGACCAACGTCGTCCTGCTGGCCGGGACCGGCGCGGCCTTCGCCGCCCTGGGCGGCGGCAGCACCGCGGCCACCACGGCGGGCGGCGGGCACCCCGCCGCCTTCGCCGCCGTCTTCCTGCCGATGGCGGTGGTGGCGCTGGCGGGCGCCTGGGTGACGACGCGGCTGCGGGAACGGCCCTCGCGCGCCGGGTGACAGGCCGGTCACCGGGAGGCGCGGGGCCAGTGACCGGAGGGTCCGCCGGGCCGGTGACCGGCAGGCGGGGGGCCGGTGACCGGAGGGTCCGCCGGGCCGGTGACCGGCAGGCGCGGGGCCGGTGACCGGCAGGCGGGGGCCGGTGACCGGAGGGGCCGCCGGGCCGGTGACCGGCAGGCGGGGGGCCGGTGACCGGAGGGGCCGCCGGGGCCACTGTGACGTGGCTCCCACCCGCGGGCGACCCGGGCTCGTCCGCGGGGCGGGCGGGTGGCGGCGCCGGTAGGGTGGCCCGGTTGTCATACGTAGCCGCCCGACCCTGATGCCCGGAGACCGTGACTACCACCGCCGCTTCCTCCGCCTCCTCCCACCACCTCTCGCCCGCCTTCCCGGGCCGGGCCCCCTGGGGTACCGCCAGCAAGCTGCGTGCCTGGCAGCAGGGGGCGATGGAGAAGTACATCCAGGAACAGCCGCGCGACTTCCTCGCCGTCGCCACGCCCGGCGCCGGCAAGACGACCTTCGCGCTGACGCTGGCGTCCTGGCTGCTGCACCACCACGTCGTGCAGCAGGTGACCGTCGTCGCGCCCACCGAGCACCTGAAGAAGCAGTGGGCCGAGGCCGCGGCCCGGATAGGGATCAAGCTGGACCCGGAGTACAGCGCGGGCCCGCTCGGCCGGGAGTACGACGGTGTCGCCGTGACGTACGCCGGTGTCGGCGTCCGGCCCATGCTGCACCGCAACCGGGTCGAGCAGCGCAAGACCCTCGTGATCCTGGACGAGATCCACCACGCCGGCGACTCCAAGTCCTGGGGCGAGGCGTGCCTGGAGGCCTTCGAGCCGGCCACCCGGCGGCTGGCCCTGACCGGTACGCCGTTCCGCTCCGACACCAACCCGATCCCCTTCGTGACGTACGAGGAGGGCCAGGACGGCATCCGGCGGTCCTCCGCCGACTACACGTACGGCTACGGCTCCGCGCTGTCGGACGGCGTCGTCCGCCCGGTGATCTTCCTTTCCTACAGCGGCAACATGCGCTGGCGCACCAAGGCCGGTGACGAGGTCGCCGCCCGGCTCGGCGAGCCGATGACCAAGGACGCGGTCAGCCAGGCCTGGCGTACCGCGCTGGACCCGCGCGGCGACTGGATGCCGAGCGTGCTGCGCGCCGCCGACCAGCGGCTGACCGAGGTCCGCAAGGCCATCCCGGACGCCGGCGCGCTGGTCATCGCCTCCGACCAGGACTCCGCGCGCGCGTACGCCAAGCTGATCCGGGAGATCACGGGCAGCAGGGCGACGCTCGTGCTGTCCGACGACGCCGGCGCCTCGCAGCGGATCGACGAGTTCAGCGCGGGCGACGACCGGTGGATGGTCGCCGTGCGCATGGTGTCCGAGGGCGTCGACGTGCCGCGCCTCGCGGTGGGCGTGTACGCCACGACGATCTCGACCCCGCTGTTCTTCGCCCAGGCCGTCGGGCGTTTCGTGCGGTCGCGGCGGCGCGGCGAGACCGCGTCCGTGTTCCTGCCGACCGTGCCCGACCTGCTGACCTTCGCCAACGAGATGGAGAAGGAACGCGACCACGCCCTGGACAAGCCGAAGAAGGAGGGCGAGGAGGACCCGTACGCCGAATCCGAGAAGGAGATGGAGGAGGCGAACCAGCAGCAGGACGAGGACACCGGCGAGCAGGACATGCTGCCCTTCGAGGCGCTGGAGTCCGACGCCGTGTTCGACCGGGTGCTCTACGACGGCGCCGAGTTCGGCATGCAGGCGCACCCGGGCAGCGAGGAGGAGCAGGACTACCTCGGCATCCCGGGCCTGCTGGAGCCCGAGCAGGTGCAGTTGCTGCTCCAGAAGCGGCAGGCCCGGCAGATCGCGCACAGCCGGAAGAAGCCGGACACCGACGCCGACCTGCTGGAGCTGCCCGCCGAGCGGCGCCCGGTGGTCACGCACAAGGAGCTGATGGAGCTGCGCAAGCAGCTCAACACGATGGTCGGCGCGTATGTGCACCAGAGCGGGAAGCCGCACGGCGTGATCCACACCGAGCTGCGGCGGGTGTGCGGCGGGCCGCCGAGCGCGGAGGCCACGGCGGGACAGCTACGGCAGCGGATCGCCAAGGTCCAGGAGTGGGCCACCCGTATGAAGTGACCCGGTCAGAGGGCGTCCGGCCCCCGGTCCCGTGTGCGTATCCGGACGAAAGCAGGCAGGCCGGATCTGGCCTTGCCCGGATTCTGGACGGAGGCTTCCGCTCAGCGAACCGGCTTCGCTACTGTCCGGCTACGCATACGCCCCGTGGCAGCGCCGCCGCGGAGCGCAGCCGTGAAGCGACAGGGTCCGGAGCCTCCGGGCCGACCTGCCGATCGGCGGCCTCTGGAGCGCGTCGCCGACGGGACTCGGTGACGCATCCGCCGCTCGGGGGTCCGCCGACCCTCACCGCCGAAGGAGTGGGCGTCGTGACCGCGGAGACCTCTCAGACGCTCGACCGGGGACTGCGTGTCCTCAAGCTGCTGGCCGACACGGACCACGGGCTGACCGTCACCGAGTTGTCCACCAAACTGGGCGTGAACCGGACCGTGGTGTACCGGTTGCTCGCCACCCTCGAACAGCACGCGCTGGTACGGCGTGACCTCGGCGGCCGGGCCCGGGTGGGCCTCGGGGTGCTGCGGCTCGGCCGGCAGGTGCACCCGCTGGTGCGGGAGGCCGCGCTGCCCGCGCTGCGCTCGCTAGCCGAGGACATCGGGGCCACCGCGCACCTGACGCTGGTGGACGGGACGGAGGCACTCGCCGTCGCGGTGGTGGAGCCGACGTGGACCGACTACCACGTGGCCTACCGGGCCGGTTTCCGGCATCCCCTGGACCGGGGCGCCGCGGGCCGGGCGATCCTGGCCGCGCGGCAGACGCCGTCCGCCGGGCCGGGGTACACCCTCACGCACGGCGAACTGGAGGCCGGGGCGAGCGGGGCCGCCGCGCCGCTGGTCGGGGTCACGGGCGTCGAGGGCAGCGTGGGCGTGGTGATGCTGGCGGACGCGGTGCCGGAACGGGTCGGACCGCGGGTGATGGAAGCGGCCCGTGAGGTCGCGGAGGCCCTGCGCTGACCGGCGGCCGCGCCCGCGCCGGCCGCCGCCGGGACCGTGCCGGGCGCGGCGCTCCGTCACGTTAGATTGATCCCGTGCTCTCACGTCTCACACGTCCCCAGGCCCTCGCCGTCTGCGCGGCGCCCGTCGTGGCCCTGCTGGCCACGGCGGTCTTCGCGCCGCTGCCGTTCTCGGTGGCGCAGCCCGGGATGACGGCGAACGTGCTCGGCGAGAACCAGGGCACCCCGGTGATCACCGTGTCCGGCGCGGCCACCCGGAAGACCAGCGGGCAGCTCCGGATGACCACCATCGAGGCGACCGGCCCGGACGCCCGGGTCTCCCTCGCCGACGTGGCCGGCAACTGGTTCCGCACCGACCGGGCCGTCATGCCGCGCGACGCGGTCTACCCGAGCGGTGACACCGTCAAGGAGATCGAGAAGCACAACGAGGCGCAGATGCGGCAGTCCCAGGACGCGGCCACCCAGGCGGCGCTGCGCTACCTCGGGCTCGGCACCGGCCGGGTCCGGGTCTCGCTGCGGCTGGCCGACGTGGGCGGCCCCAGCGCAGGCCTGCTGTTCTCGCTCGGCATCATCGACAAGCTGGACGGCGACGGCCGCGGCGGCGACCTCACCGGCGGCCGCACCGTCGCCGGTACGGGCACGATCGACGCCGACGGCCGGATCGGCGCGGTCGGCGGGGTGGCCCTGAAGACCCAGGCCGCGCGCCGGGACGGGGCCACCGTCTTCCTGGTCCCGCGTGCGGAGTGCGCCGACGCCGAGGCCGAACTGCCGAAGGGGCTGCGGCTGGTCCCGGTGACCACGCTCAAGGGCGCGGTCGGCTCACTGGCGGCGCTGGAGCAGGGCAAGGGCGCGGTCCCGAGCTGCTGAACCCGCGGCGAGGACCGGCCTCACGGCGGCCTCCCGGGCGGGGACCGGTCTCACGGCGGCCTCCCGGGCAGAGGCCCCGCCGCACGGCGGCTCCCCGGCGGGGGCCCCGCCTCACGACGGCTCCTGCTCCGCCCGGTCCCCGGCCGCCTGCTCCACCAGCGGGATGATCCGGAAGGGCACCGGGTTCTCCATGACGATCGCCGTGGACGCCCGCACGATGCCGTCGAAGGCGATCACCCGGTCGATCACCCGCTGCAGATCGGCGTTGGAACGGGCCACCAGCCGGCACAGCATGTCCCCGCTGCCGGTGGTGGTCAGCAGTTCCAGCACCTCCGGCACGGTCGCCAGGTGCGCCCGCACGTCCGCGCCCTGGCCCTGCCGGATCTGGAGCGTGGCGAACGCGGTGACCGGATAGCCGAGGGCCGCCGGCTCCACCTGCGGACCGAAGCCGCGGATGACGCCGTTGGACCGGAGGCGGTCCAGCCGCGCCTGCACGGTGCCCCGGGCCACGCCCAGCCGCCGGGACATCTCCAGCACACCGATGCGCGGCTCCTCGGCCAGCAGCACGATGATCCGGCCGTCCAGATGATCGATCGCCACGGAACCCCCTGAGATGGTCATCCTGTACAGAAAGACCGCCGGACCCGGCGTACCACTGAACACATTGCCCAGCGGATTCGCGAACTATTGCGCACCTTGCAGAGCGGGGCCACCCTTCCGCTATGACGCAGACCACAGAGCACACTCCCGGCACGGCCACCCGGCAGGACGATCCCTTCCCGGTCAAGGGAATGGACGCGGTCGTCTTCGCCGTGGGCAACGCCAAGCAGGCGGCGCACTACTACTCCACCGCCTTCGGCATGCGGCTGGTCGCCTACTCCGGACCGGAGAACGGCAGCCGCGAGACCGCCAGCTACGTACTGGAGAACGGCTCCGCCCGGTTCGTGTTCACCTCGGTGATCAAGCCGGCCACCGCCTGGGGCCACTTCCTGGTCCAGCACGTGGCCGAACACGGCGACGGCGTCATCGACCTGGCCATCGAGGTCCCGGACGCCCGCGCGGCGTACGCGTACGCCGTCGAGCAGGGCGCGCGGGGCGTCACCGAGCCGTACGAGGTGAAGGACGAGCACGGCACGGTCGTCCTCGCCGCGATCGCCACCTACGGCGAGACCCGCCACACCCTGGTCGACCGCTCCGGCTACGACGGCCCCTACCTGCCCGGCTACACCGCGGCGAAGCCGCTCGTCGAGCCGCCGGCCGCCCGCACCTTCCAGGCCGTCGACCACTGCGTCGGCAACGTCGAACTCGGCCGGATGAACGAGTGGGTCGGGTTCTACAACAAGGTCATGGGCTTCACGAACATGAAGGAGTTCGTGGGCGACGACATCGCCACCGAGTACAGCGCGCTGATGTCGAAGGTGGTCGCGGACGGCACCCTCAAGGTCAAGTTCCCGATCAACGAGCCCGCCATCGCCAAGAAGAAGTCCCAGATCGACGAGTACCTGGAGTTCTACGGCGGCGCCGGCGTCCAGCACATCGCGCTCAACACCAACGACATCGTGCAGACGGTCCGCACCATGCGCGCCGCCGGCGTGGAGTTCCTCGACACCCCGGACTCCTACTACGACACCCTCGGCGAGTGGGCCGGCGAGACCCGGGTGCCGGTCGAGACCCTGCGCGAGCTGAAGATCCTCGTCGACCGCGACGAGGACGGCTACCTGCTCCAGATCTTCACCAAGCCGGTGCAGGACCGGCCGACCGTGTTCTTCGAACTCATCGAACGGCACGGCTCGATGGGCTTCGGCAAGGGCAACTTCAAGGCCCTGTTCGAGGCGATCGAGCGCGAGCAGGCCAAGCGGGGCAACCTGTAACGGCTACTCGCTGGGCGGCGGCTCGTCGGGCACGCCGCCCAGTTCCCGCAGTGCCTCCCGGGCCGCCGGCGCCAGCAGCGGCGAGAAGTACGGGTTGATCCGCAGCGCCTCCTCCAGATGCCGCCGCGCGGGCCCGGTCCGGTCCACCGCCGCCTCGATCATGCCCAGGTGGAACGCGTACGCCGCGCTGCGCACCCCGCCGCCCTTCGTCTTGTCCGTCGCGGCGGTCGCGTACGCCAGCGCCTCCTGGTCCGCGCCGGTCCGGTGCAGCGCCCAGCCCAGCGCGTCGGCCACCTCGGTCCCCGGCTGCCGCCGCCACTCCTCCTCCAGCCGGTCCACGGCCTCCCACGGGTCCCCGTGGTCCGCCTCGAACCGCCCGGTCAGCAGTTCTTCGTCGACCCCGCCCGCCACCGACCGCGCCACCGCCTCCCGCAGCCGCGCGTACGACTCCTCGGCCGGCTGCCGCTGCCCCAGCGACTCGTACAGCTCGCCCAGCTCCAGCAGGTCCTCCGGGCGCGGTTGCCGCGCGACGGCGGCCTGGTACGCGGCCAGCGCCTCCGCGGTACGGCCCTGCGCGGCCAGCGTCCGGGCCCGCCCGGCCGCCGCCGCCCGCTGGTCCGGATCGAGCCGCAGCGCGCCCTCGAAGTGCCGCAGCGCCTCCGGCAGGTCCCCGCGCTCCCAGGCGAGCTGCCCCACGCCGGCCAGCCAGGCGGCCCGCTCCGCCGGGGTGCGGGCGGCGGCGGCCGCGTCGGTCAGCTGGGCCACCGCGTCCTCCCGCCAGCCCCGGTCCCGGTACACCGCGGCGGCCCGCGCCCGCACGGCCGGCCGTGCCTCCGCGCCGGTGCGCAGGGCCAGCAGCTTGTCCAGGGCCGCGCGGGCCTTCGCGTAGTCGCCGAGCCCGGTGTAGGCGTCGATCAGCGGCGGATACGCCGACCAGCGCTTCGGCGCCGCCTTCAGCGCCTGTTCGCCGTATCGTTTCGCCGCCGGGAAGTCCCGGCGGGCCAGCGCCAGCGCGGCCAGGCCGTCCAGCGCCTCGGTGCCCGGCGTGCCGCGCACCTGGAGCGAGGCCCGCAGCGCCCGCTCGGCCTTGGGATAGTCCGCCGCGTCACCCGCCCGGCGGCCCCGCTCCGTGTACGCCGCCCCCAGCACCGCCCAGGCCCGGGCATCCTCGGGCTGCTCCCGCACCCGCTGCTCCTGCCGTCCGATCAGCGCCGTCAGGCCGGGCAGCGCGGCCGGCACGCCGTAGGTCACCGCCGTCAGCGCCTGCGCCTGGTCCCGCGCCTGGGCCCGGGGCCCTGCCTGCGGGCCGGCGGCGGGCGGCCGGGCCGCCCGCCGCGGCTGCGGCTCCCCGGGCAGCAGCGCCAGCGCCGCGCCCGCGGCCGCACCGCCCGCCAGCGCGACGACCAGCACCCACCGCAGCACCCGCCGGGACCGGCGTGCCGCCGGCCGCTCGGAGATCAGGGACGTGCCCACGCTCTGCCGGTTGTCCATGGCGCTCACTGTGCGTCAATATGACGAGCACATCCGGGTGGCCCAAGGACGGCGCGGGCGGGGTTCACACCGATGGCCGCGAGTGCCACGCTGTGATCATGAGCCGTATCGAAGTGCCGAGCGACGCGCACACGGGTGGCCTCACCGACCGGCTCCTGGCCGGCCTGCCGCCCGAGGCCGTCCTGACCGACCCGGACGTCACCGCCTCCTACGCCGGCGACATGGCCGGCTTCTGCCCGGCCGGCGCTCCCGCGGCCGTGGTCCTGCCGCGCACCGTCGAGCAGGTGCAGCACGTCATGCGCACCGCCACCGAGCTGCGCGTGCCCGTCGTCCCGCAGGGCGCCCGCACCGGCCTGTCCGGCGGCGCCAACGCCACCGACGGCTGTGTCGTGCTGTCCCTCACCAAGATGGACCGCATCCTGGAGATCAGCCCCGTCGACCGGATCGCCGTGGTCGAACCGGGCGTGATCAACGCGACGCTCTCCCGCGCGGTCGGGGAACACGGCCTGTACTACCCGCCGGACCCCTCGAGCTGGGAGACGTGCACCATCGGCGGCAACATCGGCACCGCCTCCGGCGGCCTGTGCTGCGTCAAGTACGGCGTGACCGCCGAGTACGTCCTCGGTCTGGACGTCGTCCTCGCCGACGGCCGCCTGCTGTCCACCGGCCGCCGCACCGCGAAGGGCGTCGCGGGCTACGACCTCACCCGGCTGTTCGTCGGCTCCGAGGGCACCCTCGGCATCGTCGTACGGGCGGTGCTGGCGCTGCGGCCCAAACCGCCCCGGCAGCTCGTGCTGGCCGCCGAGTTCGCCTCCGCGGCCGCCGCCTGCGACGCCGTCTGCCGCATCATGGCGGGCGGCCACGTCCCGTCCCTCCTCGAACTGATGGACCGTACGACCGTCAAGGCGGTCAACGACCTCGCCCACATGGGCCTGCCCGAGACCACCGAGGCGCTGCTGCTGGCCGCGTTCGACACCCCGGACCCGGCCGCCGACCTCGCCGCCGTCGCCGCCCTGTGCGAGGCCGCCGGCGCCACCCAGGTCGTCCCGGCCGAGGACGCCGCCGAGTCCGAACTGCTGCTCCAGGCCCGGCGGCTGTCGCTGACCGCGCTGGAGGCGGTCAAGGGCACGACGATGATCGACGACGTGTGCGTGCCGCGCTCCCGGCTCGGCGAGATGCTGGCCGGCGTCGAGCGGATCGCGGCGAAGCACGGCCTGACGATCGGGGTCTGCGCGCACGCCGGCGACGGCAACACGCACCCCACCGTCTGCTTCGACGCCGGCGACCCGGACGAGTCCCGCCGGGCCCGCGCCTCCTTCGACGAGATCATGGCCCTCGGCCTGGAACTGGGCGGCACCATCACCGGCGAACACGGGGTCGGCCTGCTGAAGAAGGAGTGGCTGGCCCGGGAGATCGGCCCGGTCGGCGTGGAGATGCAGCGGGCGGTGAAGCAGGTCTTCGACCCGCTGGGCATCCTCAACCCGGGCAAGCTGTTCTGAGCCCGGGCGCGCGCACCTCACCGGGCGAGCAACTGGTCGAGGGCGTCGTCCAGGCCCGGCTGCCCGCCCTCCGTGCCCGGCGGCACCGCCCGCAGCGTCCGCTCCAGCCAGGCCGACACCTGCGGCACCGGCGCCTGGAGCAGCGCGTCGCCGGCCGGGGAACTCAGCGCCATCAGGACGACCGCGCGCCCGTCCGCGCGTGACGGCCACACCCGCACATCGCCGTGCCCGCACGGCCGGAACACCCCTTCCACCAGCAGTTCGCGGGCGAACGTCCAGTGGACGGGGTGGTCGGAGTCGATGTGGAAGGCGATGTGGACGGCGTAGGGATCGTCGGAGCGGTAGCCGAGCCGGGCCGGTACCGGGACGCTGTGCCCGGGGGACAGGACCAGTTCGAGTTCCAGTTCGCGCTCCACCACGATGTGCTGCATGACCTGCGTTTCCTTTCCTGCCGGGGCCGCTTCGGCCGGGCCCGTGCCCGGGGAGAGGCGGCGCGGGCCGGGGCATTACGCGAGTGGGGGGAATTCTTTTTCGGCAGTACGTGCGAGGCGGGCACGGCGTTGCCCGGAAAGGATTGGCTCCTGCCGGACTGGCGCTGCGGACTGCCCGTGTCTGATAGATGTGGAGGCCCCCTACCACCTCCGAGCAGATACGGGACGACGGACATGAGCGCCCCAACCCCGGCACCCGGTGACGACAGGCCCCGCGAGGGCTACTACCCGGACCCGTCCATCCCCGGCTACGTCCGGTACTGGAACGGCGCCTCCTGGGTGCCCGGCACCAGCCGCCCGGCGCCGCGGGACGGCGAGCCGCTCAGCCCGCCGTCCGGCGTCCATCCGGCCGTCCCGTCCGTGGAGGAGACGGGTCCTCACTTCTTCGACGAGGACCCGCCCGCCCTGGACGGCCGGCTCGAGACCGGCCACCCGGAACCCGCGGCGCGGGCGGACGGGACCGGCTCGCCCGGCCCGTGGACCCGGGCCGGCCAGGCCGTGCAGGCGGGCCGGCCGGCCCCGGCCGGCCAGGCGGCGCAGGGCGCGCAGTGGAGCCGGTCCGCCCAGCCGGCCGGTTACGGCGCGGACGCCGCGCCCGCGGGGGCCCGGGGCGCGGACCCGCGGGTGCCGGCCCAGGGCCCGGGGGCCGCCGGCCAGGGCACCGCCCGCACCGACGGCACCGCGGCGCCCGCCGACGGAGGCGGCGCCCCGGACCCCGGCACGTTCGTCTTCCGGCGCCCGGTCCCCGGCCCGGCGGCCGCCCCCGCCGACGACGGCACGTTGATCATCCGCCCGGTGCCCGCCGACCCCGCGGGCCCGCCCGGCGCCGGGAGCGGCCCGGCCGCCGGCTTCGGCCCCCAGGGACCGGCCGGCGCGCCCGCGCACCAGGGGTTCGGCGCCGGCAAGGCCGCCGCGGCCCGGGCCGCCGCCGCGCAGACCCCGCCGGCGGCCCCCGCGCCCCAGCCGCCTCCCGTGGCGCAGCCCGCGCCGGGCGCCGCGGTGCCGCAGCAGGCCGGTCCCGTCCAGGGCGCCGCTCCCGTCACCCCGCTGACCACCGGACCCGGCGGCGGTCAGGCGTCCTGGGCGCAGCAGGTGCACCAGCTCGCCGGGGGCGGGGACGAACAGCCCCTGGCGCCCTGGAAGCCGCCGGTGGAGGACCTCTTCCAGGCCGCCGCGCGCCGGCAGGCCGCCGCCCGCCCCGCCGGGCTCGGCAGGCGGTGCGCCGCGCGGCTGATCGACCTGCTGGTGGTGGGCGCCGTGACGGCCGCCGCCGCGGTCCCGCTCGGCCTGCGGGCCGCGGACCACGTCCAGCAGAAGATCGACGCGGCCCGGCTCTCCGGCCACGAGGTCACCGTGTGGCTGGTGGACGGCCAGACCGGCACCAGCCTCGGTATCGTCCTCGCGGTCCTGCTGCTCGCCGGCGTCCTGTACGAGGTGCTGCCCACCGCCAAGTGGGGCCGCACCCTCGGCAAGAAGGTGTGCGGTCTTCAGGTACGGGACATCGAGGGGCACGAGCCGCCGGCGTTCGGCCCGGCGCTGCGCCGCTGGCTGGTGTTCAGCGTGCCGGGGCTGCTGGTCGTCGGGATCGTGGGCGTGCTGTGGTGCCTGTTCGACCGGCCCTGGCACCAGTGCTGGCACGACAAGGCGGCGCACACGTTCGTCGCGGGCTGAGGCGGGGCGGGCGCGTACTCCGTACGGCCGTCTGCCGGATGCGCGGCCGCGGCCCCCGGGTTCCACTCGGGCCATGAGCAGCGAACCGCCCCCCGGCTCCGGAGAGCAGCCCCCCGAGGACGACCCGTTCAGGAAGCGGCCCCCGTCGGACCAGGGACCGGGCTCGCCGTACGACAGCCCGCACGGCGGCGACCAGCAGCAGCCGCCGCCCTACGGCACCGGCCCCTACGGCGGCAGCCCGTACGGGGGCAGCCCTTACGGCGGAGGTCCGCAGGGCGGCGGCCCGTACGGCTCAGGTCCGCAGGGCGGCGGCCCGTACGGTGCGGGCCCCTACGGGTCCGGAGCCGGCGGCTACCCCGCCGATCCGCTGGCCGGCATGCCCCCGCTCGCCGACAGCGGCAAGCGGACCGTCGCGCGGATCCTGGACATGATCCTGGTCGGCATCGTCGTCTGGCTGCTCACCTGGGTGTTCGGCGTGCGCGAGTACACCGTCGACGGCGACCGCGTCGAGGTGGGCCGCTCCCTCGCCCAGTCCGTCATCGCGGCCGTGCTCTACATCGCCTACGACACCTTCACGACCAGCAGGTCGGGGCAGACCCTGGGCAAGAAGTGGCTGGGCCTGCGGGTGGCCAACCTCGCGGACGGCGCCACCCCGTCCGTGCGCACCTCGCTGCTGCGCGCCCTGGTGCTGTGGGTGCCGTTCGCCTTCTGCTGCGCCTGCGTGTGGACGGCGGTCTCGGGCGGCTGGAGCTTCTTCGACAAGCCGTACAAACAGGGTCTGCACGACAAGGCGGCCAAGACGGTGGTGGTCGCCACCCGTTGAGCACGGCGCCGCCGGCGCCCGCGTCCCGCGCCGCCGCACCCCGCGCCGGTCACAGGGACGAGGGCACGCGCTCCTCGTCCGCCACGGCCGCGGCGGACCCCCGCGCCGTGCGCGCCCCGGGCGCCGGGACGGTCCACGCCACCAGCAGGCCCAGCGCGAGTGCCGCCAGGGCGATGACGACGATCCCGGGGCCCGAACCCGTCTGGGAGAGCACCAGCATGGCGAGCGTGGAGAAGACCACGGTGCAGGCACCGTAGGCGAGCTGTGCGACGGTCGGACGAGGCATGGCCATCGTGTCCTCGGCAGTCTGCGGACGGGAGTCGGGGGTGCCGTGCGACTTTCCTGGCGTGCATGCCCGAGCGGGAAGCCCGGTAAGCGTGACCTGACCCACGGTACCGGTGCACGGGGGGCGCACGGAGTCAACGTCGCGCCGGTCGGCCGCCGTTGCCGCCCGAGGACACCTGTCCGTAAAGCGAACGTCGGCTCCGCATAGTGCACTTGTCCTGCTCAAGTCAAGGTCTGTCTTTTCCGTCAGACCTCTAGTCAAATGTCGTCACTTGACTACACGCGTTGATCGTGCGCGCACGGATTCCTCCATTACCCGGAACCCCCTGTCCGTGTGCGCGGCGCGGGGGAGGAACTCAAGTGACCAGCAGATCCTGGACGTTCAGAGCGGCCGCCATGGGCGTGACCCTCGCCGCGGCCTCTGCCACGTTCGCGACGTACGCCGTCGCGGAGGCGAGCACCCAGGCCCGGCCCGCCGCCTCGAACCGGCACGACCCGGCACCGGTGAAGCAGCGGAAGCACGACCTGGACGGCCCCCTGAGCAAGACCCAGGACGCCCAGCGCGAGGAGGCCCTGAAGCAGCTCATATCGGGCAAGGCCACCACTCAGGAGCGCAACGGCTCCAAGGTCGTCAAGCTCAAGAGCGGCAAGGGCAAGAGCAAGTACGTCGAGCTGGGCCGCGAGAAGACCGACAAGATCTTCACGATCCTGGTGGAGTTCGGCGACAAGACCGACCCCAAGTACGGCGGCGCCGCGGGCCCGCTGCACAACCGGATCGCCGCGCCGGACCGCGCCAAGGACAACTCCACGGCCTGGCAGAAGGACTACGACCAGAAGCACTACCAGGATCTCTACTTCGGCACCGGCAAGAAGACCGAGTCGCTGAAGAAGTACTACGAGAAGCAGTCCTCGGGCCGCTACTCGGTCACCGGCGAGGTCACGGACTGGGTCAAGGTCCCGTACAACGAGGCCCGTTACGGCAACAACGCCTGCGGCTCGACCAACTGCTCCAGCGTCTGGAACGTCGTCAGCGACGGTCTGAGCGCCTGGGTCGCCCAGCAGAAGGCGGCCGGCCGCACCGACGCCGACATCAAGAAGGACCTCGCCCAGTACGACCAGTGGGACCGCTACGACTACGACGGCGACGGCAACTTCAACGAGCCGGACGGCTACGTCGACCACTTCCAGATCGTGCACGCCGGTGAGGACGAGTCCGCCGGCGGCGGCGCGCAGGGCACCGACGCCATCTGGGCCCACCGCTGGTACGCCTTCGGCACCGACGCCGGCGCCACCGGCCCGCAGAACAACAAGCTGGGCGGTACCCAGGTCGGCGACACCGGCATCTGGGTCGGCGACTACACCATCCAGCCCGAGAACGGCGGCCTGGGCGTCTACGCCCACGAGTACGGCCACGACCTCGGCCTGCCGGACGAGTACGACACCGCCGGCGGCGACAACTCCACCGGTTTCTGGACCCTGATGTCCTCCGGTTCCTGGCTCGGCCGGGGCAAGGACGCCATCGGCGACCTGCCCGGCGACATGAACGCCTGGGACAAGCTCCAGCTCGGCTGGCTGAACTACGACACCGCCACGGCCGGCAAGCAGTCCACGCACAAGCTGGGCCTCGCCGAGTACAACACCTGGGACAAGCAGGCCCTCGTGGTCAACCTCCCGGACAAGGCGGTCACCACCACGATCACCCAGCCCGCGCAGGGCTCGGCGCAGTGGTGGAGCGGCAGCGGCAACGACCTGAAGAACACGCTGACCCGGTCGGTGGACCTGACCGGCAAGACCTCGGCGAGCCTCACCCTGGACGGCTGGTGGGCCACCGAGGACGGCTACGACTACGTCTACACCGAGGTGTCGACCGACGGCGGCGCCAACTGGACCGCCCTGGACGGCACGGCCGACGGCCAGGCCCTCCCGCGTGACGCCAGCGGCAAGCCGGCGCTGAGCGGCTTCTCGCAGACGCACAAGAAGCTGGCGTTCCCGCTCGACGCCTACGCGGGCAAGAAGATCGACCTGCGCTTCCGCTACGCCACCGACGGCGGTGTCGCGGAGAACGGCTTCACGGCCGACGAGATCACCGTGACCGCCGACGGCACCCCGCTGTTCTCGGACGACGCCGAGAAGGCGGACGCCGGCTGGGCCGCGAACGGCTTCTCCCGCATCGGCGCGTCCTTCACCAAGGACTACAAGCAGTACTACCTCGCCGAGAACCGCCAGTACGTGTCGTACGACAAGACGCTGAAGACGGGCCCGTACAACTTCGGCTTCACGTCGCGTCCGGACTGGGTGGAGCACTACCCGTACCAGAACGGCCTGCTGATCTGGAAGTGGGACACCTCTCAGGCGGACAACAACACCAACAGCACCAACGGCCACCCGGGCACCGGCCTGATCCTGCCGGTCGACTCGCACCCGAAGGCGCTGAAGTGGGCCGACGGCACGCTGCTGCGCAACCGCGTCCAGGCCTACGACTCGCCGTTCAGCCTCTACGCCACGGACGGCATCACCCTGCACAAGGCCGACGTCGCGCTGAAGACCAAGGGCTCCAAGGGAGTCGGCGTCTTCAACGACCACGCCAGCGCCTACTACGACCCGTCGAACCCGACGGGCGGGGTGAAGGTCACTGACACCAACACCAAGATCACGATCGTCAAGGAGGCCAAGGACGGCTCGACGATCTCCCTGAAGGTCGGCCCCGCGGTGAAGTAGTCCCCATCACTGCAGGTCACAGACGTATCGGCGGCGGCCCCCTGGCGGGTCGCCGCCGTTCGTGTTTAGGTGCGTCCTGTGGACCGCTTATTGACACCGGCCGGACCGACCGGAACGGAGAGGTGACCGCATGGCCGCTGGAGGCTTCAGCAAGCTGCCGAACGGCACGGTGGTGGTGGCGCTGAACCTGCCGTACGGCGCCGCCGGGGTGCGGATCCTGGTGCACGCCCGCAACCGCGCCCGGGCCCTGACCAGGCTGCGCAACCTGGGCCTGCGGGCGGTCTACCTCCGGGGGAACGCCGCGCCTCCGACGCCGGACGAGATCACGGCGGTCCTGCACCATCCCGACGGCCTGATATGGCGCACGGACCACACCGGCGACGCCGTCCCGGGGAACGAGCCCTGGCGCCCGATCCGGGCGCTGCTGCGGGGACCGGTCGTGGTCCGCTAGGGCGCCCTCAGCCGCTCACCACCGGCTTGCCGGTCAGTTCCACGCCCGCCCCGCGCAGCTCCTCCAGGGCCCGCTCGGTGGTGTCCGGGGCGACCCCGGCCGTCAGGTCCAGCAGGACGTGGGTGCGGAAGCCCTCCCGCGCCGCGTCCAGCGCGGTGGCGCGCACGCAGTGGTCCGTGGCGATGCCCACCACGTCCACCTCGCTGATCTCCCGCTCCCGGAGCCAGTCGGCCAGCGACACGCCGTTCTCGTCGGTGCCCTCGAAACCGCTGTAGGCGGCCGAGTACGCCCCCTTGTCGAACACGGCGTCCACGGCGCCGGAGGCGACCGCGGGGGCGAAGTTCGGGTGGAAGCCCACGCCCTCCGTGCCCGCGACACAGTGCGCGGGCCAGGAGCGGACGTAGTCGGGGTCGTCGGCGAAGTGGCCGCCGGGCGCGATGTGGTGGTCGCGGGTGGCCACCACGTGCCGGTACCCGGTGCCCGCCGCCTCGCCGATCAGCTCGGTGACGGCGGCGGCCACGTCCGCCCCGCCGGCCACCGCGAGGCTGCCCCCCTCGCAGAAGTCGTTCTGCACGTCTACGACGATCAAGGCGCGGCGCATGCTGGATGTCCTTCGACTAAGAGTGAAGTAACTGAGCCTAGAGACTTCGGGGCCCGGGCGGGAGGGGGCGTTCACGGGGGCGGACGGCGGTCGCGGTTTAGCTACCCGAGCGCCCCTGGACGTACTCCGTCGGAAGGACGGGTTCCCCGCGGGAGAGCTGGGTGGCGGACAGCGGCAGGTTCGCGCGGGCCGCGATGTGGCGCCGGCGGGGCACGTCCAGCGGTTCCCGGGCGATCACCGTGCCGCCCCGCACCAGCGGCACCAGCAGCTCCCGGCCGGCCAGCTCGGCCGGGACCTGCCCGGTGCCGACGACCTCGGCCTCCGCTATCCCGTCCGCGTCCAGCCGGCGCGCGGCCCACTTGCGCCCGCCGACGGAGACCTTGCCGCCGCTGGACTTCTTCGCGACCGGCACCAGCGGCGCGCCGGGGTCGGCGGACTCGGCGCGCGCCACCAGCTTGTAGACCATGGAACTGGTCGGGTGCCCGGAACCGGTGACGAGCTGGGTGCCGACGCCGTAGGCGTCCACGGGCGCGGCGGCCAGCGAGGCGATGGCGTACTCGTCCAGGTCGGAGGTGACCACGATCTTCGTGCGGGTGGCGCCCAGTTCGTCGAGCTGCTGGCGCACCCGGTGGGCCACCAGCAGCAGGTCGCCGGAGTCGATGCGGACCGCGCCCAGCTCGGGACCGGCCACCTCCACCGCCGTGCGGACGGCCTCGGCGACGTCGTAGGTGTCCACCAGCAGGGTGGTGCCCCGGCCGAGGGTGTCCACCTGGGCCTGGAAGGCGTCCCGCTCGCGGTCGTGCAGCAGGGTGAAGGCGTGGGCCGAGGTGCCGACGGTCGGGATGCCGTAGCGGAAGCCGGCCGCGAGGTCGGAGGTGGTCGCGAAACCGCCGACGTAGGCGGCGCGGGCGGCGGCCACCGCCGACAGCTCGTGGGTGCGCCGGGCACCCATCTCGATCAGCGGCCGGCCGCCGGCGGCGGAGGCCATCCGGGAGGCGGCGGCGGCGATCGCGGAGTCGTGGTTGAGGATGGAGAGGATCACCGTCTCCAGCAGGACGCACTCGGCGAAGCTGCCCTCGACGCGCAGGACCGGCGAGCCCGGGAAGTACACCTCGCCCTCGGGATAGCCCCAGATGTCCCCGCCGAACCGGTAGCCGGCGAGCCAGTCCCGCGTCTGCTCGTCGACGATCCCGCGCTCGCGCAGGAAGGCGAGGACGTCCGCGTCGAAGCGGAAGTTCTCCACCGCGTCCAGGACGCGCCCGGTGCCGGCCACCACGCCGTAGCGGCGGCCGTCCGGCAGCCGCCGGGTGAAGACCTCGAACACGCTGCGCCGTTCGGCCGTACCGGCCTTCAGGGCGGCCTGCAGCATCGTCAGCTCGTACTGGTCCGTGAAGAGCGCCGTCGACGGAACATCCACCGGCAGCCCAAGGTCCGCTGTGTTCATGAGGAGCGATCGTACTCCCTTCTCGTCGGTGTGACGATTTTTGTGCGCCGTGGCAGCATGGCTGTGTGACGTCACCCGCGCCCGTAGAGACCGAACGCACCGAGTCGGCGGAGGAGGTCTTCGCCGTACCCGAGCCCGACGTCCCCTGGGTCACGATCGTGCACAACGACCCGGTCAATCTCATGAGCTACGTGACGTACGTCTTCCAGACGTACTTCGGCTACTCCAAGGACAAGGCCACCAAGCTCATGCTCGACGTCCACCACAAGGGCCGGGCGGTCGTCTCCAGCGGCAGCCGCGAGGAGATGGAGCGTGACGTGCAGGCGATGCACGGCTACGGTCTGTGGGCCACCCTCCAGCAGGACCGGAAGTAAACGCATCCAGATGCCCGGACACTTCGAACCGCTTCCCGGCGGCGGCGCGGCCGTCGCGCTCGACGACGTCGAGATCTCCATCATCCGGTCGCTGGCCGTCCAGCTCCTGGAGCTGATCGGCCCCGGCCCCGGCGGCGACGCCCCGGCCGACCCGCTCGCCGAGCTGTTCGCGCAGGGCCCGAGCGAGCCGCCCGCCGACCCGGTGCTGCGCAGGCTCTTCCCGGACGCCTACGGCGACCCGGAGCACGTTCCCGGTGCCGCGGCCGAGGCCGAGAAGCAGCGGGCGCACTCCGCGGAGTTCCGCCGCTTCACCGAGAACGACCTGCGCGCCGGCAAGCGGACGAACGCGCTCGGCGTGATCCGCAGCCTGGACGCGCTCGCCCCGGTGGACGCGGGCGGGGCGGTGCTGAAGCTGTCCCCGGAGGAGTCCCGGCAGTGGCTCGGCGCGCTGAACGACCTGCGGCTGGCGATCGGCGCCCGGCTGGAGATCACCGACGAGGACGACACGGATCTGCTCTACCGGCTGCCGGACGAGGACCCGCGCAAGCCGATGGTGCTGGCCTACCTCTGGCTGGGCGGGCTCCAGGAGACCCTGGTGACGACCCTGATGCCGTAAGCCGGTATGGCTGGTTCCTTTTGTGAACCCGGTCATGTCCGCTCAGAGGACGCTCAACTTCGGATAACGATCCCATCACCATCCTGGCCGTTTTTGACGCATTTGGGCGCTCTTTGTCCGCTTTTACCTGTGCGATGGATCACAACGCACCGGTGTGATCAGTATTGCGGCCGTGATAAATCTTCACGACCGCCCGGCCCACACCACCCATGTTCGGCCGGGTGCGCCACCGAGCCGACGACCGTCGGCCAGGCAACAGCTCCATCAATCCGGGGGGATCGAGACCCGATCCGAGGCCGACGAAAGGCCCGGGTCGGCATGGAGAAAGGCGCACCACACATGACCTCAGCGCAGGTCGACCAGCATCACGACGGCAACGAGGCCGCGCGGGGCGAGGGCAGCGAGGGCGGCGAGGGGTATCAGCGCGGGCTGGGGGCCCGGCAGATCCAGATGATCGCCATCGGCGGAGCCATCGGCACCGGCCTGTTCCTCGGCGCGGGCAAGGGCATCTCCAAGGCGGGCCCGAGCCTCATCCTGGCCTACGCCGTCGCGGGCCTGGTCATTTTCATGATCATGCGGGCGCTCGGCGAGCTGCTGATGTACCGCCCCGTGTCGGGTTCGTTCTCCGAGTACGCGCGCGAGTTCATCGGCCCGTTCGCCGGTTTCGTGACCGGCTGGACGTACTGGCTGTTCTGGGTGGTCACGGGCATCACCGAGGTCACCGCGGCCGCGAAGTACATGACGTACTGGTTCGACATCCCGCAATGGGTGACGGCCCTGGTCTTCACGGTCGTCCTGTACGGCGCCAACCTGATCTCCGTGAAGCTCTTCGGTGAGCTGGAGTTCTGGTTCTCCATGGTCAAGGTCACCGCCATCATCGGCATGATCCTGATCTGCGCCGGCATCCTGACGATCGGCTTCTCCGACGCCGGCCACACCGCGTCCGTCAGCCACCTGTGGAACCAGGGCGGGTTCTTCCCGCACGGCATCGGCGACACCCTGATGACGCTCCAGATGGTGATGTTCGCCTTCCTCGCCGTCGAGCTGGTCGGCGTCACCGCGGGCGAGTCCAAGGACCCGAAGACCGTCCTGCCCAAGGCGATCAACACCGTGCCGTGGCGCATCGCCGTCTTCTACGTCGGCGCGCTGATCATGATCCTCTCGGTCGTGCCGTGGACCAGCTTCCACGCGGGCGACAGCCCCTTCGTGGTCGCCTTCCAGAAGATGGGCCTCCCGGCCGGCGCGGGCATCGTCAACTTCGTCGTGCTCACCGCCGCGCTGTCCTCCTGCAACTCCGGCATGTACTCCACCGGCCGCATGCTGCGCGACCTCGCGCTCAACAGCCAGGGCCCGAAGCTGTTCACCCGGCTGACGCCCAGCGGCACCCCGCTCATCGGCACGTCGTTCTCCGCCGCGCTGATGCTGGTCGGCGTCTGGATCAACTACCAGTGGCCGGGCAAGGCGTTCGACTACGTGGTGTCCTTCGCGACCATCTCCGGCATGTGGGCCTGGATCGTCATCCTGATCTGCCAGATCCGCTACCGGGCCAAGTCCGACCGCGGCGAACTGCCCCGCTCCGAGTTCCGCGCGCCCGGCGCGCCGTACACGAGCTGGTTCGCGCTCGCCTTCATCGGCATGGTGATCGTGCTGATGGGCATCGACAAGGACGCCCGGATCTCGCTGTACTGCGCGCCGGCGTGGGGCCTGGTCCTCGCCGTCGCCTATCTGGTGCTCAAGCGCCGCAACCCGGAGGCCGCCGCCTTCCGCAAGCGCTGACCCGGAACCTCCCGGAAAGGACGTCCGGCCGCCGGGAGCTCTCGTGGCGCCCCCGCCGGCCGCCGCTCAGGACGTCCGGCATACGGGCCGTCCCGTACCGATCCCCGGTACGGGACGGCCCGTCGTCTTCCCCCGCCGCCTGCCCGACGCGCCGGGCGCGGCCCCTTTCCCCTCTGCTTATCCTGACCTCCATGCTGACCATCACCCAGGCCCTGTACGACCAGATCGTCGCCCACGCGCGCAAGGACCACCCCGACGAGGCGTGCGGCGTGGTGGCGGGCCCGGCCGGCTCGGACCGCCCCGAGCGCTTCATCCCCATGCTGAACGCGGCGATGTCGCCCACCTTCTACGAGTTCGACTCGGGCGATCTGCTCAGGCTGTACCGCGAGATGGACGACCGCGACGAGGAGCCGGTGGTGATCTACCACTCCCACACCGCCACCGAGGCCCACCCCTCGCGCACCGACATCTCCTACGCCAACGAGCCCGGCGCCCACTACGTCCTGGTCTCCACCGCCGACACCGACGGCCTCGGCGACTTCCAGTTCCGCTCCTTCCGGATCGTGGACGGCGAGGTGACGGAGGAGGAGGTCACGGTCGTCGACGCCTACTGATCTCGCCCACCGGACGAAATCGGTCCGGCATGCGGAATCACACTCCGGGACCAGGAGGGGGAATCGATACGATGAGCCCATGGTTCTTCTCGACGTGGGCGACAAGGCGCCGGGCACCCTGCTCGTGGCGCGGCTCCACGTCGACCTGTGCAGGCTGAACAGCGCCATCTGTTGACCCACCCCGCTGCCGCCGTCCGGCCGTGAGCCACGGTGTCCCGCCTCCGGCGCGCGCCTGACCGAACCGACGACACTTTCCGACAGGAGCCCTGAGCCATGGCCATCGAGGTCCGCATCCCGACCATCCTCCGCCCGTACACCGACGGTCAGAAGGCGGTGGAGGGCAGCGGCGAGACCCTCGCCGAGCTGTTCGCCGACCTCGAGACCCGGCACGCGGGCATCCAGGCCCGCATCGTGGACGGCGACCAGCTGCGCCGCTTCGTCAACGTGTACCTGAACGACGAGGACGTGCGCTTCATCGACGGCATCAACACCAAGCTGGCCGACGGCGACAGCGTGACCATCCTGCCGGCCGTGGCCGGCGGCATGCGCTGATCGGCTCCCGAGCAGCGATGCGCTACGACTCCCCGCTGGCCGCGGTGGGCAACACCCCCCTGGTGCGCCTGCCGCGGCTGTCGCCGTCCCCGGACGTGCGGATCTGGGCCAAGCTGGAGGACCGCAACCCCACCGGCTCGGTCAAGGACCGCCCCGCCCTGCACATGATCGAGCAGGCGGAGAAGGACGGCCGGCTGACCCCCGGCTGCACGATCCTCGAACCCACCTCCGGCAACACCGGCATCTCCCTGGCCATGGCCGCCAAGCTCAAGGGCTACCGGATGGTGTGCGTGATGCCGGAGAACACCTCCCAGGAGCGGCGGGACCTGCTCGCCATGTGGGGCGCCGAGATCATCTCCTCGCCGGCCGCCGGCGGCTCCAACACCGCGGTGCGCGTGGCCAAGGAACTGGCCGCCGAGCACCCCGACTGGGTGATGCTCTACCAGTACGGCAACCCGGACAACGCGGGCGCCCACTACGCGACCACCGGCCCGGAGATCCTCGCCGACCTGCCCTCGGTCACCCACTTCGTGGCGGGCCTCGGCACCACCGGCACCCTCATGGGCGTCGGCCGCTACCTGCGCGAACACCGGCCGGACATCCAGATCGTCGCCGCCGAGCCGCGCTACGACGACCTGGTCTACGGCCTGCGCAACCTCGACGAGGGCTTCGTCCCCGAGCTGTACGACGCCTCCGTGCTCACCACCCGGTTCTCGGTCGGCTCGGCCGACGCGGTCACCCGCACCCGTGAACTCCTCCAGCAGGAGGGCATCTTCGCGGGCGTCTCCACCGGCGCCGCCCTGCACGCGGCGATCGGCGTCGGACGCAAGGCCCTCAAGGCGGGGCAGAGCGCCGACATCGTCTTCATCGTGGCCGACGGCGGCTGGAAGTACCTGTCCACCGGTGTCTACACGGCGGCCACCACCGAGGAGGCCATCGAGACCCTCCACGGCCAGCTCTGGGCGTAGCGGGGGATCCGGGCGCGCCGGTGGTACGTCACATCCGTACCAGCACCCCGGCAGAAAGGCGGACCCCATGCGCCGTACGACGCCCCTCGCCCTCGCGGCCGCAGCGCTGCTCCTCGCGGGCTGCGGCACGCACCAGTCCACCGGGAGCGGCGGCGACGCCCCGGCGCCGTCCGGCGGCACCCCGTCGGCCGGCCGCTCCGCCGCCTGTTCCGGCCGGGCGGAGCTGACGGCCGCCGATCACGGCCGCCAGGTCTGTGTCACCCGGGGCGGCGAGGTCCGGCTCACCCTGGACGGCACCAAGGACCGCCCCTGGAAACCGGTCACCGCCAGCGGCACGGGACTGGAGGCGGTCAACGCCGGCCTCGTCCTCCAGCCGGGTGACGCCACGGCCGCCTACCGGGCGGTGGCCGCCGGCACGGTGCGCCTCACCTCGTCCCGGCCGCCGTGCGCGGGCTGCGCGGACGGCGGAGAGGACTGGGCGGTCACCGTGCGGGTCGGCTAGGGCCTGACGCTATGGGCTGGGGCCTAGCCCGCCAAGTGTCGTACCTGGTCCCATAGGACCGGGTCGACCACGCCCACCCGGCGCCGGAAGCCGGCCACCGGCACCTCGCGCAGTTCGTCGGTCTCCAGGAAGCTGGGCCGGCCCTGCGCGTCCCCGACCGCGCCGGGCGGCAGCGGGATCACCCCGCTGCGCTCGTCGTGGTACTTGCTGGTGATCTTCGCGACCGTGGCCCGGTCGCCGCGCACGGTCAGCACCAGACAGGGCCGGTCCTTGCGCCCGGCCCGGTCCTCGTACGGGACGGCCGCCCACCAGATGTCCCCGGGCGAGGGCCGCGTCGCGTGCGCGGTGCGCGGGCCCGGCCGGCCCGGCGGCCGCAGGCGCCGCCCGGCGGGCCGGCGGCCGCGGCCCCAGCCGTCGACCAGCGCGGCGACCAGCGCGAGCAGCACCACCGCGGCGAGGGCGAGCCACCAGGACGTGTCCATACGACGACGTTACCGGCGCGCGCCGCTCAATGCGCGCCCTCTTCTGACCCTGGTGCGCCCCGCGTCCAGCCGAACCGGTGACAGCACAGGTGAGTTCGCCCACAACGGCCCCTGGCAAAGGAGCGACCCGCCCTCTCGCGCCTTACGCTCGACGGACCGCACGACCCCCGACAGCCCTCATCCCGAGTGGCCTCCCGCACCCGCCCACCGCTCTTTCCGCCAACGGAGGTTTCTGCTTCATGAAGCTCACCGTCGTCGGCTGCTCGGGGTCGTTCCCGTCCGCGGAATCGGCCTGTTCGAGCTACCTCGTCGAGGCCGACGGCTTCCGGCTGCTTCTCGACATGGGCAACGGCGCCCTGGGCGAGCTGCAGCGCCACTGCGGTCTCTACGACCTCGACGCGATCTTCCTCAGCCATCTGCACGCCGATCACTGCATCGACATGTGCGCGTACTTCGTGGCGCGCTACTACCGCCACGACGGCGGCCGGTGCGCCCCGCTCCCGGTCTACGGCCCCGAGGGCACCGAACACCGCCTCACCACGGCCTACGCGGACACCCCCTCCGCCTCCTCCATGAGCGAGGTGTTCGACTTCCACACGGTGAAGCCGTCCACGTTCGAGATCGGCCCGTTCACCGTGCACACCGAGCGGGTGCGCCATCCCGTGGAGGCGTACGGCATCCGCGTCGAGCACGGGGGCGTGTCGCTGACGTACTCCGGGGACACGGGGGTCACCGAGGCGCTGGACGGGCTGGCCCGGGACACCGACCTGTTCCTGTGCGAGGCCGCGTTCACGCACGGCAAGGAGACCATCCCCGATCTGCACCTCAACGGGCGCGAGGCCGGCGAGACGGCCGCCCGCGCCGGTGCCCGCCGGCTGCTGCTCACCCACATCCCGCCGTGGACCGACCCGGAGGTCAACCTGCGGGACGCCCGGGAGGTGTTCACCGGCCCGGTGGAACTCGCCGCGCCGCGGGTGACGTACGAGATCTGAGCCCGGACGGACCGAAGGGCCCCGGAACCTCCTCGGTTCCGGGGCCCTTCGGCATGCAGTGCCGGCCGGGTCTCACGCCTTGGTGAGGTCCTCGACCTCCTCCTCGGGCTCGCGGCCCGGGGTCTTCAGGTCGAACTTGAGGATCGCGAACCGGAAGACGGCGTAGTAGACCGCCGCGAACACCAGGCCGACCGGGATGATCAGCCAGGGCTTGGTCGCGAGGTTCCAGTTCAGCACGTAGTCGATCGCGCCGGCCGAGAAGTTGAAGCCCGCGTGGACGCCGAGCCCCCAGGTGAGCGCCATGGACACGGCCGTCAGCACCGCGTGGAGCACGTAGAGCACCGGGGCGATGAACATGAAGGTGAACTCGATCGGCTCGGTCACACCGGTCACGAAGGAGGTCAGCGCGAGCGAGACCATCATGCCCATGACGGCCTTGCGGCGCTCGGGGCGGGCGCAGTGCGCGATGGCGATCGCGGCGGCCGGCAGACCGAACATCATGATCGGGAAGAAACCGGTCTGGAAGAGACCGGCGGACGGGTCGCCGGCCAGGAACCGGGTGATGTCGCCGTGCACCATGTCGCCGGCGGCGTTCTTGTAGTCACCGAGCTGGAACCACGCCACGGTGTTGACGAACTGGTGCATGCCGATCGGGATCAGACCACGGTTGACCAGGCCGAACAGGGCCGCGCCGACGGAGCCGAGGCCCGTCATCCACTCGCCGAAGTTCGTGATGCCCTTGCCGATGGGCTCCCAGACGAGGCTGAAAAGGACACCGACCAGCGTGCCGACGAAGGCCATGATGATCGGCACCAGCCGGCGCCCGTTGAAGAAGCCGAGCCAGTCCACCAGCCGGGTGCGGTGGAACCGCTGCCACAGCACGGCGGCGAGCAGGCCCATGATGATGCCGCCGAGCACGCCGGGGTCGTTGTACGTCGCCCCGACGATGCTGCCCTTCTCGATGTGCTCCTCGGTCACCGGGAAGGCCTGGAGCACCTTGCTGTAGACGAGGAAGCCGACCAGCGCGGCGAGCGCGGTGGAGCCGTCCGCCTTCTTGGCGAAGCCGATCGCCACGCCTATGCAGAACAGCAGGGGCAGGCTGCCGGTGATGGCGCCGCCCGCGGCGTTGAAGACGGTGGCGACCTTGTCCCAGCCCAGTCCGTCCTTGCCGAAGATGTCGTCCTGGCCGAGGCGGACCATGATGCCCGCCGCCGGCAGGACGGCGATCGGCAGCTGCAGGCTGCGGCCGACCTTCTGCAGGCCCTGGAACAGGCCCGCTCCCCGCTTTTTGGCCGGCTTGGCCGCCGGGGCCGCCGTCTCGCTGGCGGTGCTCATACTTCCTCCATCGGGCAAGGCGCCGCCCGGGAACCAAGGAAGGGGACGGCAGCGTCTCTGGTCTACACCACCTGTGGTGTAGACCTGTTGTAGCACGATGAAGGCGGCGTAAGGAACCCGCGAATCCGCTACGACAACGCTACGCGCCGTATCAGACCTTGGTGACGTCCTCCACCTCCTCCGCCGGCTCCCGCCCCGGTGTCTTCAGGTCGAACCGGCCGATCGCGACCCGGAACACGGCGTAGTACACGGCGGCGAAGCACAGCCCGATCGGGACGACGGCCCACGGCCGTCTCGCCAGGTTCCAGTTGATGACGTAGTCGATCAGGCCCGCGGAGAAGCTGAAGCCGTCGTGCACCCCGAGCGCCCAGGTGACCGCCATCGAGACACCGGTGAGCACGGCGTGGACCGCGTACAGCGCGGGCGCGATGAACAGGAACGAGTACTCCAGCGGCTCGGTGATGCCGGTCACGCACGAGGTCAGCGCCACCGACAGCATCAGACCGCCGACCTCCTTGCGCCGCTCCGGACGCGCGCAGTGCGTGATGGCCAGCGCGGCGGCCGGCAGCGCGAACATCATGATCGGGAAGAAGCCCGAGGTGAACTGCCCGGCGGCCGGGTCGCCCTGGAGGAACATGTTGATGTCGCCGTGCACCACCGTGCCGTCGGGCTTGGTGTAGCTGCCGAACTGGAACCAGACGGGCACGTTCAGGAACTGGTGCAGCCCCACCACCAGCAGCGCCCGGTTGGCGAGCCCGAAGAGGCCCGCGCCCCAGGCGCCCGCGTCCCGCAGCCACCCGCTGAAGCTCTCCAGGGCGGCGCCGACGGGCGGCCAGACGAACAGGCACACCACGGCGAACAGGATCGCCACGAACGCCATGATGACCGGCACCAGCCGGCGCCCGTTGAAGAAGCCCAGCCAGTCCACCAGCCGGGTGCGGTGGTACCGGGCCCAGAAGCGGGCCGCCAGCAGGCCCATGACGATGCCGCCGAAGACGCCCGGGTTCTGGTAGGTGAACGCGGTCACCGTGCCGTCCGCCCCCTGGCAGCCCGTCGCCACCACCCTCCCGGCCGCCGGGCACCCGAGCGGGAACTGCCGCAGCACGCCGTAGTAGACGAGGAAACCCGTCACCGCGGCGAGCGCCGTCGAACCGTCCGCCTTCTTCGCCATGCCGATCGCCACGCCCACGCAGAACAGCAGCGGCAGCCCGAGCTGGCCGTCCAGCAGCGCCCCGCCCGCGCCGCTCATCACCTTGGAGACGTCCGTCCAGCCCAGGCCGTCCGCGCCGAACAGGTCCGGCTGCCCGAGCCGGTTCAGGATGCCCGCCGCCGGGAGCACGGCGATGGGCAACTGGAGGCTGCGCCCCATCTTCTGCATGGCCTGGAAGAGGCGGTGGAAGCGGGTCCGGACGGGAGGGGCCGTAGTCTCGGCGGTCATGGGTTTGGCGACCCTCCCCACGGTGGTGTAGACCAGTCGGCGGACGGTTCCGCTGTCGTGATCGCCATCATCGGACACGGACGGCATGACCGCTCGCGAAGAGGGGCCAACTGTGGGTTACTGCGACAAAGCGGTTCGGATCAGGGAGAAGGAACATGGCCAGCAAGGCTGAGAAGATCGTCGCCGGGCTCGGCGGCATCGACAACATCGAGGAGATCGAGGGCTGCATCACCCGGCTGCGCACCGAGGTGGCCGACCCCGAGCTGGTCGACGAGGCCGCCCTGAAGGCCGCCGGCGCCCACGGTGTGGTGAAGATGGGTACCGCCATCCAGGTCGTCATCGGCACCGACGCCGACCCGATCGCCGCGGAGATCGAAGACATGATGTGAGCCTCCGGTTCACCCTGAAGGGGCTCTTCCCGACGCGGGAGGAGCCCCTTCCGCCTGTGCGGCTAGGCTCGGCGCATGTCTCGCATCGACGGCCGTACGCCCGAACAGCTCCGCCCGGTCACCATCGAACGCGGCTGGAGCAAGCACGCCGAGGGCTCCGTGCTCATCTCCTTCGGCGACACCAAGGTCTTCTGCACCGCCTCCGTGACCGAAGGCGTCCCGCGCTGGCGCAAGGGCAGCGGCGAGGGCTGGGTCACCGCGGAGTACTCCATGCTGCCCCGCGCCACCAACACCCGCGGCGACCGCGAGTCCGTCAAGGGCAAGATCGGCGGCCGGACCCACGAGATCTCCCGGCTCATCGGCCGCTCCCTGCGCGCCGTCATCGACTACAAGGCGCTCGGCGAGAACACCATCGTCCTCGACTGCGACGTCCTCCAGGCCGACGGCGGCACCCGCACCGCCGCCATCACCGGCGCCTACGTCGCCCTGGCCGACGCCGTCGCCTGGGCCCGCGGCAAGAAGCTGGTCAAGGCCGGCCGGCAGCCGCTCACCGGCACCGTCAGCGCCGTCTCCGTGGGCATCGTCGGCGGCGTCCCGCTGCTCGACCTCTGCTACGAGGAGGACGTGCGCGCCGACACCGACATGAACGTCGTCTGCACCGGCGACGGCCGCTTCGTCGAGGTCCAGGGCACCGCCGAGGCCGAGCCCTTCGCCCGCGACGAGCTGAACGCCCTGCTCGACCTCGCCGTCACCGGCTGCACCGAACTGGCCGCGCTCCAGCAGGCGGCGCTGGCCGACGCGCGGGCGTAGGGCCTCTCGTCCGGATCAGGCCGGGCCCGGCGAACCCGCCCCGGTCCCGGGGCAACCCGCCCCGCCCCGCGGGCGTCCCTCAGGGTACGGGCGCGCGGCCCGCCGCCGCGCGCCCGGCCAGCCGTACCAGGGGAGGGAACCCGCCATGCCCGCCAGCCGACGCCCACGCCCACATCGGGGCCGGGCCACCGTCGTCGCCGTGGTGGCCGCCGCCGCGCTCACCGCCGGCCTGACCACCGGCTGTGACGCCGTGGACAAGGCGCTGGACTGCGTGCAGACCGCCGACACCATCGCCGACCACGTCACCGAACTCCAGCAGGCCGTGGAGAACGCCGCGAACGACCCCGCGCAGGCCGACGCCTCGCTCGACTCCATCGACAAGAGCCTGCGCGAGATCGGCGGCAAGACGGACGACGCCGACGTCGACAAGGCCGTGGACGACCTGCGCCAGGCCGTCGGCGACGTCCGTACGGCGATCCAGGACGGCGACCGGACCCCGGACGTCAGGCCGGTCACGGCCGCGGCGGGCGAACTGACCAAGGTCTGCACGGCGTAGGGCCGCCCGGGGCGGGCGCGCCGGCGGGCCGTGGGCGTGGGCTACGACAGCGCCTTCTCCGCGTACATCCGCGCGATGACCGCCTCGATGTCCGGCTCCCGCACCGACAGGTCCACCAGCGGGTACCGGGCCGCGAGATGCGCGACGACCGGCGCCGCCGACTGCCCCGCCGGGAACGCCAGCCACTGCCGCGGCCCCTCCACCCGCACCACCCGCGCCGACGGCACCTCGACCGGCGGCAGTTCCCGCTCCAGGTCCACCACCAGCGTCCGCTCGCTCCCGCCCGCCTCGTGCAGCTCCGGGAGCGAGCCGTCGTACACCAGCCGCCCGTGGTCGATCACCATCACCCGGGAGCACAACTGCTCGATGTCGGTCAGGTCGTGCGTGGTCAGCAGCACGGTCGTGCCGCGCTCGGCGTTCACCTCGCGCAGGAACTCCCGCACCTTGGCCTTCGACACGACGTCCAGGCCGATCGTCGGCTCGTCCAGGTACAGCACGTCCGGATCGTGCAGCAGCGCCGCCGCGATGTCCCCGCGCATCCGCTGCCCGAGCGAGAGCTGCCGCACCGGCACGTCCAACAGGGCGCCCAGCTCCAGCAGTTCCACCAGCCGGTCCAGGTTGCGCCGGTAACGGGCGTCCGGGATGCGGTACATGCGGTGCGCCAGCCGGTAGGAGTCGATCAGCGGCAGGTCCCACCAGAGCGTGGTCCGCTGCCCGAACACCACCCCGATCCGGTGCGCTAGACGCGTCCGCTCCCGCGCCGGGTCGATGCCCGCCACCCGCAGCCGCCCGGCGCTCGGCGTGAGGATCCCGGTCAGCATCTTGACGGTGGTCGACTTCCCGGCGCCGTTCGGCCCGATGTACCCGACCATCTCCCCGCGGGCCACGGTGAACGACAGCGAGTCCACCGCCCGCACCTCGCGCCGCTCCCGCCGCAGGAACCCGGTCCTGCGGCGCACCCGGAAGATCTTCTCCACCCGCTCCAGGACGATGAAGTCCTCGCCCGCGGCCACGTCGTCCACGCTCAGCTCCCTGTGCTGCGATACGAACGGAGTCCCGCCCGCCAGGCCAGTCCCGCCAGCGCCCCGCACCCCGCCGCCACCAGCGGCGGCGTCCACGCCACCCACCCCGGCAGCCCCAGCGGGTACGGCCGCCCCAGCACCCGGGTGGCGGGCAGCCAGTTGACGAAGGCCAGCGGCAGTACGAACGTCACCCCGCGGACCAGTTCCTTGCCGAACACCGTCGGCGGGTACTGCAACAGCGTCGTACCGCCGTAGGTGAAGGCGTTCTGCACCTCCGAGGCGTCCTGCGCCACGAACTGGAACCCGGCCCCGGCCACGAACACCGCGCAGAAGATCCCGCAGCCGCTCACCACCATCACCGGCATCAGCAGCAGCCGTTCCGCCGTCCAGTCGACGTCCACCCCGGTCAGCGACCAGCCCAGCACCAGCGCGCCCTGCGTCACCCGGCCCAGCCGGCGCAGCGCGAACCGGTCCGCCGCCACCTGCGCCAGCACCGGCACCGGCCGCACCAGCAGCGTGTCCAGCGTGCCGTCCCGCACCCGCCGGCCCAGCCGGTCCATCGACCCGATCAGCAGGTCCGCCAGCCCGAAGGAGGTCGCGGACAGCCCGTACAGGAACGCCACGTCGGGCAGCGGATAGCCGCCCAGCGCGTCCACCCGGGAGAACATCAGCATGATCGCGACGAAGTCCAGGAAGGTCGCCGCGAAGTTCCCGACCGTGGTCATGGCGAACGATGCCCGGTACGCCATCGTGGAGCGCACCCACATCGCCGCGATCAGCCGGTACGCCCGCAGCCCCTCGGCCAGTCGCCCCCGGCCCTCAGCCACCCTGCACCACCACCCGCCGCGTCGCCGCCGACTGCGCCAGCCGCCCGGCCGCCAGCAGCACCACCGCCCACGCCGCCTGGAAGAGATAGGTCGGCAGCGGGTCGCCCCGCCCCAGCAGGATGTCCGCCGGGGCCTGCAGCAGCGAGGACCAGGGCAGCAGCCGTACGACCTCGCCGAGCACGCCTGGGAACACGTTCAGCGGCAGCAGCATCCCCGAGCAGAAGAACCCCAGCAGCCACGCCATCTGCACCACTCCGGTGCCGTCCAGCAGCCAGAACGCGCTCAGCGCCACCAGGTACCGGATGCCGAAGCCGACCGGCATCGCCAGGACGACGGCGACGAGGAACGCCACCCAGGTGCCGACGTCGGACGGCAGGTACACGGGGAAGCACAGCGCGCCGAACACGAACGGCACGAGGCCCCGGCCCAGCAACTGGAACAACGCCCGGCCCAGGTCCGCCGCCAGCCACCACAACTGGAGGTCGGCCGGCCGGTACAGGTCGATCGCCACGTCCCCGGTGCGGATGCGCTCCATCAGCTCGTCCTCGACACCGCCGCCCCCGAGCGCCAGCGTCGACAGGAACGCCTGCCCGAGCCAGACGTAGGTCGTCGCCTGTGCCTGGTCATACCCGCCCAGGTGGGGTCGCTCCGACCACAACGCCTGGTAGGTGTAGACGAGGATGAGACCGAAGACGGTGTTCGTGAACACCCCTGCCGCAGTGGCGGCGCGGTAGGTCGCGTACCGTCGGAACCCCCCTGCCGCGACCGCCGCGTACAACCGTCCCGCGCCCACGCAAGTCGACCTCCTCGGACCACTCGACACCGAAGCGCAGGAGCCTAGTCCGGAGGCCCGGTGGCCGGCCACGCGTTTTCCGCCGGAAGCGTGCCGGAATCCGGGAACGGAACGCCAGGTGCGGGAGTCTCAGACAGGGGGAGCGCAGAAGCGTATGAGGCGTACGGGAACGTACGACGCGAAACAGGAGTCCGTGCACGACATGAGCGACGAGCCGCAGCCGCAGCAGCCGAACGAGGGCGTGGCACCGGAAAAGCCGCTGCCGGCTGAAGGGCCCGGGAAGCCGGGGGGCCACGAGGAGAAGTCCTCCGGACGGCCCGGGAACCGGCCCCGGCACAGGCCGGTGGCCGAAAGCCGCCCTGCCGTCCGCCCGGAAGCCGCCGAGGGCACCGAGAGCACCGGAAGCACCGGAAGCACCCGCAAGGGTGACCGGGGTGCGGGCCCGGCGGCCGGGAACGGCTCCGGACCGGCGGCCCCGGACCGGACGGCGTCCACGGCCCGCGCCGCCCGGCCGGAGGGGCAGGTGGACCGGAAGGGGACCGCGGGAGCCGGCACCGGTCCGGCGGGCGCGCAGTCCGCCGAGAGCACCCAGGTGCTGCGGCGCATCACGCCGCCCAAGGCACCCCGGACGTCCCCGGAGGAGTCCGGCCCGCCGCCGGAGACCACCCAGGTGCTCCGCCGGGTCACCGCGCCCCGCGCGGGGAAGCCGGCCGGACCGGAGAAGCAGGGCAAGCCGGCCGGGCCCACTCCGCACGCCGACGGGAACCGTCCCACGGACGGGAACCGTCCCACGGACGGGAACCGCCCTGCGGACGGGAAGCAGCCCGCCGACCGGAACCGGTCCGTCCGGTCGGCCGGTGCGGCTGCCGGTGCAGCGGCCGGTGCCCAGGGCGCCGCGTCCGCCGGTGGCGCCTCCGCGGCCGGTGCCGCCGCCGGTGCCCAGGGTGCCAAGGCCACTGGTGCCGGTGCCGCCGCGTCCGCGCCTCGCGCCGGAACGGGCGCCACGGGCGCGGAGCGTACGACCGGCGGGGCCTCCTCGTCCGCCCCGTCGTCCCCGGCCGCCGCGAGAGCGGCCCGGGCCGCCCGTGCGGCAGGCACCGCGGGCGCCGCCGGTGCCGGTGCCGCCGCCGGTGCCCAGGGCGCCCAGGCCGCCGGTGCAGCGGGTGCCGCGTCCGCCGGTGCCGCCGTGCCCGCGCCCCGCGCCGGAACGGGAGCCAAGGGCGCCAAGGGTGCCAAGGGCGTGGAGCGTACGACCGGTGCGACTCCGTCCGCCCCGTCGTCCCCGTCGTCGTCCCTTTCCTCCCCGGCTTCCTCCCCGGCCGCCGCGAGAGCCGCCCGCGCCGCCCGCGCGGCGGGCACTGCGGGCGCCGCCGGTGCCGGCGCTCAAGGCGCCCAGGCCCCCGGCGCCGGTGCCGCCGCGGAGGCGGAGGGCACCGAAGACGCGACCACCGTGCTCGCCGCCGCCGACGGTGGAGCCGGTGGCGGCAAGGGCAAGGGCGGGAAGAAGGACAAGAAGGGCAAGCGGCCCAAGCGGACCGGCTGGCGGCGGATCTTCCCGACCTGGCGCATGGTGCTCGGCACCTTGGTCGTCGGCGTCCTGCTGCTGATCGGCGTGTTCTTCGTCGGCTACTCCCTGGTCCAGATCCCGCCGGCCAACGCGTTCGCGACCAAGCAGGCCAACATCTACCTCTACGCCGACGGCTCCCAGATAGCCCGCGACACACGCGACAGCCAGGTCAACCGCGAGAACGTCGGGCTCGCCGAGATCTCCAAGGACGCCCAGCACGCGATCCTGGCCGCCGAGGACCGCGACTTCTACAGCGAGTCCGCCGTCGACCCCAAGGCGATGCTCCGCGCCGCCTGGAACACCGCGACCGGCAAGGGCAAGCAGTCCGGCTCCACGATCACCCAGCAGTACGTGAAGAACTACTACCTCGGCCAGCAGCAGACGGTCACCCGCAAGGCCAAGGAGTTCTTCATCTCGATCAAGCTGGACCAGAACAAGTCCAAGGACGAGATCCTCCAGGGCTACCTCAACACCAGCTACTTCGGCCGCAACGCCTACGGCATCCAGGCCGCCGCCCAGGCCTACTACAGCCGGGACGCCGCCGGCCTCGACCCGGCCCGCGCCGCCTACCTCGCCGCGCTCGTCAACGCGCCCAGCGAGTACGACGTCGTCGCCCACCCCGAGAACAAGAAGGCGGCCGTCGCCCGCTGGAACTACGTGCTGGACGGCATGGTCAAGAAGGGCTGGCTCAAGGAGTCCGAGCGGGCCGGCATGAAGTTCCCGATGCCCAAGGAGCAGACGATCTCCACCGGCATGTCCGGCCAGCGCGGCTATCTGGTGGAGGCGGTCAAGCAGTACCTGACCAGCAACGACATCATCGACTCCGACCACCTCGCGGCCGGCGGTTACCGCATCACCACGACCATCCAGAAGGACCGTCAGGACGCCTTCGTCAAGGCGGTCGACGACCAGCTGATCAGCAAGCTGGACAAGGAGAACCGCAAGGCCGACACCTACGTCCGGGCCGGCGGCGCCTCCGTCGACCCCAAGACGGGCAAGGTCGTCGCGATGTACGGCGGCATCGACTACGTGAAGCAGTACACCAACGGCGCGACCCGCGGTGACTTCCAGGTCGGCTCCACGTTCAAGCCGTTCGTGTTCACCTCCGCCGTGCAGAACGGCTCCACCACCCAGGACGGCCGGCGGATCACGCCGAACACCATCTACGACGGCACCAACCAGCGCACCGTCCAGGGCTGGAGCGGCACCCCGTACGCTCCCGAGAACGAGGACCAGAAGTCCTACGGCCCGATCACCGTGCGCAAGGCCACCGATCTGTCGGTGAACTCGGTGTACGCGCAGATGGCCGCCGACGTCGGCCCCGGCAAGGTCAAGGACACCGCGGTCGCCCTCGGCATCCCGGCCGACACCCCGGACCTCTACCCGTCCCCGTCCATCGCGCTCGGCACCGCCAACGCCAGCGTCCTGGAGATGGCGGAGGCCTACGCCACGCTCGCCAACCACGGCAGGCACGGCACGTACACCCTGGTCGAGAAGGTCACCAAGGACAACCGGGAAGTGCTCAAGCTGCCCGGGCAGCCGGCCAAGCAGGCCGTCAGCCGCGAGGCCGCCGACACCACCACCTCGGTGCTGCGCAGCGTCGTCGAGAGCGGCACCGCCACCGCCGCGCAGGCCGCCGGCCGCCCGGCGGCCGGCAAGACCGGCACCGCCGAGAGCGACACCGCCGCCTGGTTCGCGGGCTACACGCCCGACCTCGCCACGGTGGTCTCCGTCATGGGCCAGGACCCGGTGACGGCCAAGCACATGCCGCTCTACGGCGCCCTCGGCGCGGCCCGCATGAACGGCGGCGGCCCGCCCACCCAGATCTGGGCCCAGTACACGCACGACGCGCTGGCGGACAAGCCGGCCGCCGACTTCGACCTCCAGCTCGAACAGGGCGCCGACGAGATCCAGGAGCCGCCCGCCACCGCCACGGCCGAGCCCGGCACCGACGCCGGCCAGGGCGACGCCGGCACCACCACCACCGACGGCGGCCAGGCCACCGGCGGCGCGACCGCCACGCCGACCACCGGCGGCACCACCGGCACGCCCGCCACCGGCGGCACGACGACCGGCGGCGGCACCCCGGCCACCGGCGGCACCACCACGGACGGCGGCGCTACGGCGACCGGCGGGGACGCCGCCACCGGCGGCGCGACCACCGGCGGCGGCACCCCGGGCACCGGCGGCGCCACCACGGACGGCGGCGGTACGGCGACCGGCGGCGGCACCCCGGGCGGCGGCGGTGCCGGCACCGGCGGCGACACCGGCACGCTCGCGGGACCGGGAGGCGGCCCCGGCACCTGACGGCCCGGCTCAGTGACCGCTGGTCGCCTTCAGACCCACGACGGCGACCAGCAGCAGGCACACGAAGAAGATCCGGGCGGCGGTGACCGGCTCGCCCAGCACCACCATGCCGAGCACCGCCGCCCCGGCCGCGCCGATGCCCACCCAGACGCCGTAGGCCGTGCCGATGGGCAGGGACTTCGCGGCGTAGGACAGCAGGACCATGCTGGCGACGATGCCGGCGCCGGTGAACAGACTCGGGACCAGCCTGGTGAAACCCTCGCTGTACTTCATCCCGATCGACCAGGCCACTTCCAGCAGACCGGCGACGACGAGCAGAACCCAGGCCATGACAGACACCTTCCGGGACACGACGGCATTTCTCCGCGGGTGCGTCGTCTTTGCCTTCGACCCGGTACGGCGCGTCTCGTCGGGTTCCCTTCGAACATAGCAAGCCCACGCCGAAGAGGGCCGGTGACGATGGTCACCGGCCCTCTGGCGGTCCGCCGGGAGGGGTCCCGGTCCTACAGGTACAGCCCCGTGGAGTCCTCCGACCCCTCGAACCGGTCCGCGGCCACGGCGTGCAGATCACGCTCGCGCATGAGGACGTAGGCCACGCCCCGCACCTCGACCTCCGCCCGGTCCTCCGGGTCGAACAGGACCCGGTCGCCGGGCTCCACCGTCCGTACGTTCTGCCCGACCGCGACGACCTCGGCCCAGGCCAGCCGCCGCCCGACCGCCGCGGTGGCGGGAATCAGGATGCCGCCCCCCGACCGCCGCTCGCCCTCACCGGTCTCCTGCCGCACGAGAACCCGGTCGTGCAGCATCCGGATGGGCAGCTTGTCGTGATGGGGGGTGCTGTGCTCGTTTCTGTTGGCGCTCACGCGTCGAACCTACCTGTCCCGGTCAGTCCCGGCGCCGCCGGGCCCCGAGGGTGAGCAGCCCCACGACACCCACGACGACGAGCGCGACGGGCACGACCCGCTCCAGCCGGGGCGCCCCCTCCTCGTCGACGAACCGGGCCCGCACCTCGCTCACGACCCGGTTCACCTGCACGTACGCCCGGCCGACCGTGTGGTCGACGTTCGCGACGACCTTGGCCTTCGCATCCCCGACGATGGTCTTGGGATGCACGCGCACCCCGATCTCGTCGAGCGTCTCGGCCAGCACTTCGCGGCGGCGCCTGATGCCCGCCTCGATCTGCGCCGGGGTTCTGGTGTCCGACGTGTCCGCCACCGTACGGCCTCCGAAGTCTCTGCTGCTGTTGCGGACAGTCTGTCAGCTCACGGCCGCATCGCACCCCAAGGGCCCCCGGTTACGCTGGTCCGATGAGCGAGCGACTGCAGCCCGGGGACGTTGCCCCCGCCTTCACCCTCCCCGACGCCGACGGCAACGAGGTGTCCCTGTCGGACCACAAGGGCCGCAAGGTCATCGTGTACTTCTACCCGGCCGCCCTGACGCCCGGCTGCACCAAGCAGGCCTGCGACTTCACCGACAACCTGGAGGTCCTGGCCTTGGCCGGCTACGACGTCATCGGCGTCTCGCCGGACAAGCCGGAGAAGCTGGCGAAGTTCCGCGACCAGGAGTCCCTGAAGGTCACCCTGCTGGCCGACCCGGACAAGCGGGTCCTGGAGGCGTACGGCGCCTTCGGCGAGAAGAAGCTGTACGGCAAGACGGTCGTCGGCGTCATCCGCTCCACGGTGGTCGTGGACGAGGAGGGCAAGGTCGAACGCGCCCTGTACAACGTCAAGGCCACCGGGCACGTAGCCAAGATCATCAAGGATCTCGGCATCTGACGTCCGAGGGCGCTGCCCGGCCGCTAGCATGGCCGGGCAGCACCAGGCGGCCGTGGTGGAATTGGCAGTCACGCTGGGTTTAGGTCCCAGTGGGGTAACTCCCGTGAGGGTTCGAGTCCCTCCGGCCGCACCAGCGTTCAGCCCAGCAGCTCCCGCACGACGGGCACGAGGGCCCGGAACGCCTTGCCCCGGTGGCTGATGGCGTTCTTCTCCGCCGGACTCAGCTCGGCACAGGTGCGCGTCTCGCCCTCCGGCTGGAGGATCGGGTCGTAGCCGAAGCCGTGGGTGCCGGCCGGGGTATGCCGCAGGGTGCCGTTCAGCCGGCCCTCCACCACCCGTTCCGTGCCGTCGGGCAGGGCCAGGGCCGCCGCGCAGGCGAAGGAGGCCCCGCGGTGCTCGTCGGCGATGTCGGAGAGCTGGGCGAGCAGCAGGTCCAGGTTGGCCTGGTCGTCGCCGTGCCGGCCGGCCCAGCGGGCGGAGAAGATGCCGGGGGCGCCGTTCAGGACGTCCACGCACAGGCCCGAGTCGTCGGCGACCGCGGGCAGTCCGGTGGCCTGGGCGAGCGCGTGCGCCTTGAGCAGGGCGTTCTCGGCGAAGGTGACGCCGGTCTCCTTGACGTCGGGGACCTCGGGGAAGGCGTCGGCGCCGATCAGTTCGTGCGGCAGTCCGGCCTCGGCGAGGATCGCCCTCAGCTCGGTGATCTTTCCGGCGTTGCGGGTGGCGAGGATCAAGCGGGTCATGCCCGCCAGTATTCCTCCCCGCACCGCGTTCCCCGGCGCCCGGTCACAGCCGGGCCTGTCCCGCGCCTCGCAGCGCCCGCAGGTCGAAGACCTCCGCCATGGTGCGGTAGCCCAGGTCGGAGGGGTGCAGATGGTCACCGGAGTCGTACTCGGGGCGCAGCCGGCGCGGG
The DNA here is from genome assembly GCF_055566335.1 of Streptomyces sp. NPDC027672. NCBI lineage: Bacteria > Bacillati > Actinomycetota > Actinomycetes > Kitasatosporales > Streptomycetaceae > Streptomyces > Streptomyces sp. NPDC027672. The sequence continues at coordinate 132,628 of NZ_JBVHSO010000012.1, forward strand.
TCGTAGGGGTCACGCAGGGCCCGGTCGAAGTCGACGACCGCGTCGTACACGCCGCCCGCCCGGATCAGGGCGTTGATCCGCTGCCGCACCTCCTCCCGGGCCGGCGTCCAGCCGCGGTGGCCGCGGAAGGGCATCAGGGTGGCGCCGACGGTCCGCAGGCCGCGCTCGTGCGCCCGGCGGACGAGGGTGCGCAGGCCGGCGACGATCCGGTCGGGGTCGGCGAGGGTGCGCCGGCGCAGGATGTCGTTGACGCCGAGGTCGACGACGACGACCCGGGCGCCGGTGCGGTCCAGGGCGTCCCGCCCGAAGCGGCCCAGACCGCTCTGGTTCCGGGCCGGCCGGCCGGGGCCGTCGGCGAGGACCTGGTTGCCGCTGATGCCCTCGTTGACGATGCCGTAGCGCGGCAGCCGCCGCCCCTCCGCCAGGGCGCCGCGCAGCCGTCCGGCCAGGACGTCGGGCCAGCGGCGGTTGGCGTCGGCGGTGGAGGTGATGCCGTCGGTTATGGAGTCGCCGAACACGACCACCGTGCCGTCGGCCTCGTCGCCGAACACGTCGAGGGCCGTCACGTAGCGCCAGTACGGCGTCCGTCCGGTGTACGGGGTGCCGGTCGTGTCCTCGGTGCGGTCGCCGGTGGCGGCGTACGAGGTCTGCCGGGCGTGCGGGTGGTAGGTGACCGGCCCGGACGGGGTGGGGGAGTAGGTGGTGACCAGGACGTCGGCGCCGTACGGGACGGTGAGGCGCACGGCGTCGCTCACGGCCTGCCCGCCGGCGGGTATGACCACGCCGGTGCTGCCGCCGAAGGTGAGCCGCCGCATCGTCCCCGCCTCGGCCGCGGCACCGCCGTCGCCGGCGGCCAGGGCGAGGGAGGCGTGGGTGAGGGTGAGGGCCGACCGGCCGTAGAGGTTGGACAGCGTGACCCGGGCGCCCGTCCCGCCGGCGCTGGTGTGCACCACGTTGCGGACCGAGCGGCCCGCGAGGCCGGCCGCCTCGGTGCCGGGTTCCCCGCCGACCGGCGCGGCGGCCCAGGCGGCGGCCCAGGTGCCGGTGGAGGCGGGAGCGGCGTCCGGGTGGCCGTAGGCGTCCGAGGCGAGCGTGCCGCGAGGGCTGCCGTGGCCGGCGGCGACAGCGCCGTAGATGGCGGCGGACAGGGCCACGACCAGCGCGACGAGCGCGCTCAGGACGGCATAACCATGACGCTTGGTCACGCTGAAGTTGTTCTCCTCGGAAGGGGAGCCCGAGGCTCCGGTCTTGCCGCACCCATGATGCGATACGGGCCGGGAAGCCTGACAGGACCCTGCCACCGCTCCCGTCGTACAGACGCCGGGACCCCCTGTCGCGTTCCGCGAGCCGGCCGGGAAGGGACAATTGTGGGCGGGATCACCGAACGGGTGGAGCTGATGGAACCTACCGAGACCGGAACACCGGAGCGGGCCGCGTCGTACCGCACCATGACGGCGTTCACCCCGGCCGACGAGGAACGCCGGCGCGGGGTGCGGCGCATGAAACGCACGGCGACGGGCCTGCTGCTGTGCGTCGCGGTGGTGTACGTCCTGGCGAAGACGGCCGGGAACGCGGGCGCCGGGGCGTGGACCGGCTATGTGGCGGCGGCGGCCGAGGCCGGCATGGTGGGCGCGCTCGCCGACTGGTTCGCGGTCACCGCCCTGTTCCGGCACCCGCTCGGGCTGCCCATCCCGCACACCGCGATCATCCCCACCAAGAAGGACCAGCTTGGCGTCTCGCTGGGCGAGTTCGTCGGCGAGAACTTCCTCTCCGAGGACGTCGTACGGCAGCGGCTGCGCGCGGTCGGCATCGGCGGCCGGCTCGGCGCCTGGCTGGCCGAGCCCGAGCACGCGGACCGGGTGACGGCGGAACTGGCCACCGCCCTGCGCGGGGCGCTGACCGTGCTGCGCGACTCCGATGTGCAGGCGGTCGTCGGCGAGGCCATCACCCGGCGGGCCGAGGCCCAGGAGATCGCGCCCGGCATCGGCAAGACCCTGGAGCGGATCGTCGCCGACGGCGGGCACCGGCGGGTGGTGGACCTGGTGGTGAACCGCGCGCACGACTGGCTGGTGGTGCACCGGTCCGATGTGATGGTGGCCGTGGAGGGCGGGGCGCCCGGCTGGACCCCGCGGTTCGTGGACCGCAAGGTCGGCGAGCGGGTCTACAAGGAACTGCTGCGGTTCGTCACCGAGATGCGCGACATGCCCTCGCATCCGGCGCGCGGCGCGCTGGACCGCTTCCTCACCGACTTCGCCTCCGACCTCCAGTCGGACACCGAGACCCGGGCGCGGGTGGAGCGGCTCAAGGGCGAGGTGCTGGGCCGGGGCGAGGTGCAGGACCTGATCGCGTCCGTGTGGACGGCCGTACGGTCGATGATCGTGGCCGCGGCCGAGGACGAGCGCAGCGAGCTGCGGCTGCGGGTGCGGGCCGCGCTGCTGTCGCTGGGCTCCCGGATGGCGACCGAGGCGAGGGTGCAGGACAAGGTCGACTCCTGGGTGGAGGGCGCGGCGGTGCACGTCGTGACGACCTACCGCAGGGAGATCACCTCGCTGATCACCGACACCGTGGCGGGCTGGGACGCCGAGCACACCACCCGGAAGATCGAGGCGCACATCGGCCGCGACCTGCAGTTCATCCGGATCAATGGCACGGTGGTGGGATCCCTGGCGGGACTGGCGATCTACGCCCTCTCGCGCGGGCTGGGGGCCTGACCGGACTGTTCCGGCGAGGTCAGGGCACCCGATGATCCGTCCTTCGAGGAGGAGGGAGCCCCTATGAGCACTGCTCAGACGCCGCCCGCCGAGGCCGGCCGGACGATCACCACGAACATCCCGGCCCGGCTGGACCGGCTGCCCTGGTCGCGCTGGCACTGGACGATCGTGATCGGTCTGGGCACGGTGTGGATCCTGGACGGCCTGGAGGTCACGGTCGTCGGCAACATCGCCGGCCGGCTGGCGGAGCCCGGCAGCGGCCTGTCGATCTCCTCCGGGCAGATCACCGGTGTCGCCGCGGCGCTCTATGTCGCGGGTGCCTGCGTCGGAGCCCTGTTCTGGGGCCGGCTGACCGACCGCTTCGGCCGCAAGAACCTCTTCATGATCACCCTGGCGGTGTATCTCGCCGCGACGGCCCTGACCGCCGTCTCCTGGGAGGCCTGGTGGTTCTTCCTGTTCCGCTTCCTGACCGGCTTCGGCATCGGCGGTGAGTACGCGGCGATCAACTCCGCGATCGACGAGCTGATCCCGGCCGACTACCGGGGCCGCGTCGACCTGATCATCAACGGCAGCTTCTGGCTGGGCGCCGTCGGCGGTTCCCTGCTGTCGATCGTCGCGCTGGACACGAACCTGCTGGCCGCGAACGTCGGCTGGCGGCTGACGTTCGCCCTCGGCGCCGTCCTGGCACTGGTCATCCTGCTGGTACGGCGGCACGTCCCGGAGAGCCCGCGCTGGCTGCTGATCCACGGCCGGGACCGGGAGGCGGAGGAGATCGTCTCCGCCATCGAACGGCAGGTCGAGGCGGACCGCGGCGAGCCGCTGCCCGAGGCCGAGGGCGAGCTGGAGATCCGCCAGCGCAAGAGCGTGGGCTTCCTGGAGATCGCCCGCACGGTCTTCGGCCGCTACCGCAGGCGCGCGGTGCTCGGCTTCTCCCTCTTCATCGGCCAGGCCTTCCTCTACAACGCCATCACCTTCGGCTTCGGCGCCATCCTGACCAAGTTCTTCGACGTGCCCACCGGCCGCACCGGCTATTACTTCGCGGTGATCGCGGTCGGCAACTTCTGCGGTCCGCTGCTGCTCGGCAAGCTGTTCGACACGGTCGGCCGGCGCGTGATGATCTCCTCGACCTACCTGCTGTCGGGCGTGCTGCTGTTCGGCACGGCGTACCTCTTCGACCGGGGCGCGCTGAACGCGGTCACGCTGACCGCCTGCTGGTGCGCGGTGCTGTTCTTCGCCTCGGCGGGCGCCTCCAGCGCCTACCTCACGGTGTCGGAGGTCTTCCCGATGGAGACCCGGGCGATGTCCATCGCCTTCTTCTACGCCCTCGGCACGGCGGCCGGCGGCATCAGCGGCCCGCTGCTCTTCGCCGACCTCACCGGCACCGGCCGGGTCGGCGACACGGTCCTCGCCTTCTGCGTCGGCGCGGCGCTGATGTGCGCCGCCGGTCTGGTCGCCGTGTTCCTCGCGGTACGGGCCGAACGCCGCTCCCTGGAGGACATCGCCCGCCCGCTGACGGCGGTGGCGGGCCGGGCCAAGTCGGCGGCCAAGGGCACGCGCCCGGGCTCCCAGGGCCGCGGCCCGACGGCGCCGCCGGCGGTGGGCAGGCCGTGAGCGGAGGGGGCTGACCGCGGTGACGCGGCCGGTGCCGGCAGGGTGCTGGTTCGGTGCCTGTGGTGCCGACGCCGGCCGCGTCAGGCGGACTACGGGGGGCTGCTGGGGGCTACGGCGCACTGCCGCGGGCTGCGGCGGACTGTCGCGGGCTGCGGCGGGCGCGGGCGGGCTCAGGCGCCGGTCGTGGAGCCCGGCCGTACGATCATCAGCACGGTGACGGCGGCCCACAGCAGGTTGAACAGCCCGGTGTACATCCCGAGCCGCGCGGTCGTCCGCCGGGTGCCCGCGCCGTCGAGCAGCGCCGACTGGGCGGGCAGCACCAGCGCGGCCAGGACGAGGGCGGCGAGGGCGGTCAGCGCGATCGACACGATCAGCCAGGCACTGCCGAGCACGCCCAGTCGGCTCGCGGTGGCGAACCCGAAGACCGGGACGACGACGCCGACGACGGCGTAGACCCGGCAGATCCGGTGCAGCACGTGCGGTGTTCCGGCGGCGTCGGACCCGTCCGAGAATCCGGCACCGGCACCGGCACCGGCACCGGTGGCGGTGGCGAGGGCCCGGCGCGCGGCGGGCGGGAACATGCTGGCGGCGACGGCGACGGGACCGATGGCGAGGATCGCGGCGATGACGTGGACGGCGAGCAGGAACTTGGTCACGGGCCGACGCTAGGGGCCGCGAGGATCATGGAGAACCGGCAGGACTGCCACACCCCGACGGATTCCCGCCACCCGGTACCCGCCCGGCCGCGACGGCACCCCCGCTGGTCGGCCGACTTGGCGACAACCCGTCGTACGGCTAGTTTCCCGCCATGCACACCGTGGCCGTACTGGCGCTGGACGGCGTCATCCCGTTCGACCTCTCCGCACCCGTCGACACCTTCGGCCGGGCCCGGCTGCCCGACGGCCGCGAGCCGTACCGGGTGCGGGTCTGCTCGCTGCGCGAGGAGGTGAGCGCGGGCGCCTTCACGGTCCGCGCGCCGTACGGACTGGAAGCGCTCGCCGAGGCGGACACGATCATCCTGCCCGGCGTCGCGGAACCGCCGCCGGAGCTGCCGCCCGGGGTCGCCGAGGCGCTGCGCGCGGCGGCGGCGAACGGCACCCGTATCGCGTCGATCTGCGTCGGCGCGTTCCTCTTCGCGGCGACGGGCCTGCTGGACGGACTGCGCGCGACGACCCACTGGGTGGCGGCCGGCCACCTGGCGGCGCGGTACCCGGAGGTGACCGTCGACCCGAACGTCCTGTACGTCGACAACGGCCAGTTCCTCACCTCGGCGGGCGCGGCGGCGGCCCTGGACATGTGCCTGCACATGATCCGCGCCGACTTCGGCTCGGCGGTCGCCGCGCACGCGGCCCGGATGTCGGTGATGCCGCTGGAACGGGAGGGCGGGCAGGCCCAGTTCATCGTCCACGATCTGCCCCCGGCCCCGGCCGGCGCGACCCTGGAGCCCCTGCTGCACTGGCTGGAGGACCACTGCGACCGCGATCTGACGCTGGAGGGCATCGCGGCCGAGGCCGGCATGAGCACGCGCACCCTCAACCGCCGCTTCCGCGAGCAGACCGGTACGACACCGCTGCAGTGGCTGCACCGGGCGCGGGTGCGGCGGGCCCAGTACCTGCTGGAGACCACGGACCATCCCGTGGAACGCATCGCCGCGCAGACGGGCTTCGGCTCGCCCACGGCCTTCCGGGAACGCTTCCGGAAGGTGGTGGGCACGAGCCCGCACGGCTACCGGAAGGCGTTCCGGGAGACGGTGCCGTGAACGGCGCCGCAAACGATGGCGTGAACGGTGTCGTGAACGCTGTCGTGCACGGTTGCGCGGGGGAGGGGCGGGCCGGGCGCTGCCGGTGCCGCCGCGCTCACTCCTTGCCGCGGTCGGCGACGGCCCAGGAGGCGAGGGCGACGGCGCCGGCGACACCGAGGACGGAGGGCCAGGCGCCGACCTTCTTGGCCAGCGGGTGGGAGCCGGCGAAGGCGGCGACGTACGCGGCGGTCAGCGCGCCCGCGGCCTTCCCGCCGGCCCGCGCGCGCCACTGCTGCGCCGCCGCGGCGCCCGCGACGGCCAGAACGGCCCCGCCGAGCTGCCGCTTCTTGGTCCAGCGGGCGACGCCGTAGCCGCCGACGAGCCCGGTAGCGGCGACGACCGCGCTGGGAACCCTGGCCATGAGTGCCTCCTCGTAACCCTCGTCATCCCTTATGTCTGTCGGTCCGCTCCCGAGACTAACGCGGGGGACCGGCGGAACCGACGCGGGGACCGGTGGACGGAGCGGACCTGAGTCGAGGGTTGTCAAGTTTTCGGCGGAGAGTTATATAAGAAGCCGTAGGGCATCGCACACAGCGCCTGAAGAGAGGAGTGACCTGTGATGCTCATGCGCACGGACCCCTTCCGTGAACTCGACCGGCTCGCGCAGCAGGTGCTCGGCGGCGACGCCGCCCGCCCGGCCGCGATGCCGATGGACGCCTACCGGTCCGGAGACGAGTTCCTCGTCCACTTCGACCTGCCCGGCATCGACCCCGAGACGATCGCGCTGGACGTCGAGCGCAATGTCCTCAGCGTCCGCGCCGAGCGCCGCGGACCCGCTCCCGAGGGCGCGGAGGTACTGGTCGCGGAACGGCCTACGGGCACCTTCACCCGCCAGCTGTTCCTGGGCGAAACGCTCGACACGGACCGCATCGACGCCTCGTACGACGCCGGCGTCCTCACCCTGCGCATCCCGGTGGCCGAACAGGCCAAGCCGCGTCGCATCCCGATCACCGGCGGGGGCGGCGGCCCGAGGCAACTGAGCGGCTGACCCCGCACCTTGCCGAACCGAACGCGTCCCGGAACCGGCCCGGGACCGGGACGCGACCGGCACCCACGTGCGGATGCGCCCGAGATGCCGGTGCGCCGGAGATGCCGGATGCCCCGTGCACCCCAATCCACCCGCGCACCCCCGTCCGCTCACACCCCACACCCCATGCCCCAGGCACCCCAGGCACCCCACACCCCCAGGCACATCCCAGGCCACAGGTTGGCCGAACTCCCGCTCATGCCCGCCGCGTTACGGGGTACCGGGGGTTGCGGTGCCCCGAAGCGTCCCGGAGGAGGAGCCAGCACGATGACCGTGACGACCCCGCAGCCCAGAACCACCATTCCCGCCCCGGCCTCTTCCCCGCGCCCCCGCGCCCGGGACGCGGCCGAGGACACCGGCTGGCTGAAGCTGACCGAGGCGGTAAGGGAGGCGGGCCAGTACCCGACGAGGGCGGAGGCGGAACGTATCACCCGCACCGTCCTGGCGGCCCTGGGCGGCCACGTCACCGGCGAGGAACGCGTGTCCCTGGCCCAGGCGCTCCCCCGGGAGGCGGGCCGGGTGATCGCGTCCCAGATCCCCGCGGTCCACCCGCTGACGGCACGCGAGTTCGTCGAGTCGGTGGCCACCCGCCTGGAGGACGCGACCCCGGCGACGGCCCGCTGGGACGTCAGCTCGGTCCTGAGCGTCCTGTCCACCCACATAGGCGAAACCCTGACCACCCGAGTCCTGACCCAACTCCCCCCGGGCTACGCCCTCCTGTTCGGCCGAGCGGAACTGGCGACGACGGCGTAGGCAGTACGAGGATGCTGGGCGCCGCGATATCCATGGGCGGCGCCCAAGGGAACGTTCCGAGACGTCAGCCCTTGCTCCAGAAGGCCAGAGCTTTACTGATCAGGTCACCGGCGGCATCTCCGTAGCTGGCCGCGCTGCTCAGGGCAGCGAAGGCCCTTTCGTGTAGGGCGACCTCATCAGGGTCGGTCACGTCCACGCCGGACGAGACGAGTTCGTAGTGGACTCGCTGGCCGTCGTACATGTTGAAGCCGGGCATGGGGACGACGCCCACCTCGGTGGTGGCCGGCAGGATGCCGAGATGGAGCGAGGACAGGTCCAAGTCGCGGAGCAGGCGTTCCATCTGCCCGCGCATGACCTCCGGTCCTCCGACGTTCGTATAGAGGGCCTGCTCGCCGAGGATCACGTCGTAGTGATGCTCTCCGTCGTAGAGAACTTGCTGACGCTCCATGCGTTTGGCCACCCCGGCAGCCACGTCGTCCGGCACTCCAAGGAAGGTGACGACCCTGCGGAGGATCACACTCGCGTAGGCGTCGGTCTGGAGCGTTCCCCAGATCATGCTGGGGACGTACGCCTTGCCGTGCCGCGTCTGCTGGTACCAGCGGATCACTTCGTCCTGGATGTCTTCCGTGCCGGTGGACAGTCGCTGCTGCCAGGGGATCGCGCTGGTCACGGTGTTTCTCCTTACGAGCATCCCGCCCGGGCTCAGTGGCTACAAAGGTATGCGACGAACTGTTCGGCCACGATGTGCGCGGTTCGGTTTCGAGTGCCTGTACAGCAAGAAGGATCACCGAGCACACGAACAACGCCACCACTTGCCGTCCCGGCTCCAAGACGGAGCGTCGCTCCCGCCGTGCGCGATCGGCGGGAGCCGGAACGGCAAAGGACATTGCCCAGCGAGGTGAGTCGACCCCCGCAAGCCATGTGAGTTGTCGACCTGCACGGTGCCTAGCAGCTCTGTCGATGCATCTGCTTACACAATGGTGTTTGTCTCAGGGGGACGGAATACCACATAGTGACGGGGCGATCCGGCCACGACGTCGACATCACCAAACGGACCACAATCCGGATCAGCGTGCGGCCCGGCTGATGAAGGCCAGCAGTCTACCGGAGCCACGATGCATGGCCTCGGACCGAGCGGCTCTTCGGTAGCCGGAGTGGTTATACCTGGGTTCAGTCTGATGGCAGATCCCCTGAGTGCTCTTCGGCTCTGCTGTTTAAGCCGGGTAGCTGTAGCGGCTACGGGCGCTGCCTAGCGCGCCCGATCCCGCGCTCACTGCTGAGCGGCGCTGCGGCGTACGGCTCAGCCCTCACATCAGCCCGCTCAGGGAGCGGCCTGGAGGCGCCCGTAGACGCGATGACAGGCGTCGACGCTGCCCACGTCATGTCCTTGTGGCGCTTGGTGGATCGCTGGGATGCCGCCCGGAGCGTCGGAACTGAACTGCAGCGAGCAGCAGCAAGTTCCTTTGGCGCACAGCGGTTGGCCTCACAACGCATCGGCACCCCTGTGCAGAGGAGGATACCTGAGGCTATGGTGCTTCCCGGGCAAGGGTGTTCGCCCTTGCTGGAATCTTCTAGGGCCAAGGCTCTAGGGGGAAGGGAGAGTTCATGCCTAGGTACGTACATGTGCCGACGGAAGCAACGCACCAGCTCATCCGGCAGGCATATGAGGCGGGCGGGCCCTACCAGTGGGCTAGGGAAGCGTGGAAGAACTCAGAAGAGAGCCACGCGTCGATCATCCAGTTCGGGATCGAAGAGCAAGCTGCTGAGCGCCTTGGTGTCCTGCGGCGGACGATCATGGACAACGGCGAGGGCATGGAGCCCGAAGATCTGAAGATCTTCCTCACGACCTTCGGTGGCGGGGGGAAGCCGATCGGGATGGACCAGAACTTCGGTCAAGGTTTCAAGTCGGCGGTGCTGCCTTGGAACCCCTATGGCGTGGTTGTTATCAGCTACACGCGGAATAATCCCGACGGTGCTATGTTGTGGATCTATAGGGACGGAGAGGGAAACTACGCCCTGAAGGAGTGGGCGGCGCAGGACGAGGATGGAGATTTCGTCTCCTACATGTCTACACCTCGGCCGTTCAACGACGAGCAGCACGGTTGCGACTGGGGTGCTATTCGGCCTGAGTGGATGGAAACGGGCACCATCATGGTGCTGCTCGGCCAGTCGGCGGAATCGAGTACCTGGCATGGAGATCCGGACCCTTCCCGTAACGAAAATGTCGACGGCCTGATCAGATACCTCAATGGCCGACTGCTTGATGTACCTGAACGAAACGGTGCTCCTATCGAGACCACAGTATTTGATCTCTACGAACGTAAGAGTTCGGAGAGGCGCGCCAGCAAGGACAAGACTGTGGTCCTGCCGATCGGGCAGGAGATGGTGTGGCGGCCTCGACGGATCTACGGCTTGAGGCACTTCGTTCCCGAGACTGAGATCACCGGGACCGTTATCGTCGATGAACACGGCACGAAGGCTGAGTGGTTTTACGTACCTGAGCCTGAAGATCCGGTAAAGGGTTCCAAGGACTACGTTCACCAGCGTCCAGTCGTAGCAGTTGACTATCAGGGGGAGCTGTACCACGCGGACTCCGCCAAGAGCCGATACCGACAGTTCGGTATTACCGATGAGATCCGAGGTCGGACCTGGATGATCCTGCATCCTCCTGTCTACAGCGACAGTCGGCCCATGGACTGGGGCGTCCTGACTCAAGCATCACGGAACATGCTCATGGCCAAGGGAGGCGTAGACCTTCCCTGGGAAGAATGGGGTGATGCGTTCTTCGCCCGCTTCCCTGAGGAGCTTGCCCGCGTACGGGATGAGGCGCGATCCGGCGGTCGAGGGCAACGCGACGAGTCGATGGCCAAAAATCTGTCCCGCATCTTGGATCGATTGAATCCTCGGTACAAGGCATCCAGGATCCTATCCTCGGCGGCTGGCATGGTCATGGGATCGCCCAGCGGCGCAACCGCAGGTATTTCAGGTAGCCAGCGAACTACTAGGAACACCGGAGGGAAGGGAACGACTGGTGGTCCTGGCGGCAGCGCCGGTCCCCAGCAAGTGCTCATTCCTGCTGTCGGGGGAAATGCGACCGGACGGCCATCGCGAATCAAAGGTGGGTTCCCGGCGTATGACTGGGGGAAGTTCGAGCTGGATGAGGCGAAGTTCCTGGCTCGATATGACCAGAACGACACAATGACCTTGCCTGACGGACTGGTGTCTCATGGCGTCGTCTTTTTGAACGAGACTCATCCCGTCTTCGTTCAAGAGTGCAATTACTGGGTGAACAGCGTGTGGCCTAAAGCAGATCCAAAACAGGTCCAAGCTCTAGTTCACAGGGTGTACGGTGAGGAAGCAGTGGCCCATGTGGTGCATGCCCAAAGGCTCAACGGGACCATAGTTGCCAACGATGGCGGAAAGCCGGAAGTGATCAGCGAAGACGATGTCCAACGCCTACTAGAGCCGATCGCCTTGTCTTCTGCTCTGCTTGGATTGGTGAACGTCGAGCAGCGGATTCTAACACAGGGCGGTGGACTTTTCGGCAGCCGAGCAAACGCTCAATAGGGCTTGTATTTCACATTGTGCTGGCGTCTTCGAGAGATCAAAGATGCCAGCACAGGTGTTCTGGCTCATATGGCGTCGTTTGCGGCCAGGTGGTGATGAATGTGCCTGGCCAGTTGCTCCGCTAGACCGACCGGAACTGCATTGCCGATCTGCCTGGCAATCTGCACTTTAGTGCCGCACCACTTGTAGTCCTCGGGGAAGCCCTGGATCAACGCAGCCTCGTAGTGTGTGATTGGGCGATTCAGGGTGGGGTGTAGGTAACGGCCTTTCTCCGGCTTGAAGAACTCTGTGCGGATGGTCACGGACGGCGCATTGATACGAAGCCGGCCCATGACATCCCCAGTGCCGGTGTTATGGCGATCCCAGCTTTCGGTTGACAGGGAGACGACTTCACCGTCGATTACGGCAGTCTTACCGCGTAGATCCTTGCGGTTGCCGCCTTCCGGGATAGCTGCGTACCTAGCGATCGAGAGAGGGGTGGGATTCCTCCCGATGTGGAGTTCGCTGGTTCGATAGACTCCGGGAATAATGCGCCCGAGAATCTTGGCCTCCCTTGAAGGGAGTGAATTTGTGAGTGGCACTGCCGGGCTCTTCGAAAAGATCTCCTCGACGGTTACCCATGGCAAGCGATTAGGGGATTCGAAAAGTGCTGAATACCCCTTGGGTTCCCTTTCGTGGGTGGGGATCGGGTTAGTCAGCGGAGGCAAGTCTTTGTGTGTTGCAATCACGATTGCGCGTTTACGTGCCTGAGGAACACCGAAGTCTGCGGCGTTCAGCACGTTTCGCACGGAAAGATTGTAGCGGCGCAGCAGGCCTTGCTTATTCGATGCGAGAAGGGCGCGATATTCGGGCGAGTTGAAGAAGCGGTCAACGTTTTCGATCACGAACATCTTTGGCTCGATCGCAGCAACCACTCGAACGTACTCGCGCCACAACTTGTTTCTCGGGTCGAGCGGGTTTTCTTCTCCAAGCCCGGAAAATCCCTGGCAGGGCGGACCGCCGAGTATTAGATCTACTTGACCTCTATACGGACTTGGATCCCACTTCTTAATGTCGTCCGCAAAAACCTCACAGGCCGTTTCGGTTTCTTCGCCAAAATTGGCTGCATACGTTGCTGCGGCGGCCTTGTCGAACTCGACAGCCGCCACCGACCGATACGGGGAAACCTGGCCAGGCGTGGGCTTGTACGAGTGAAACCCTTGAGTGAAGCCGCCGCAGCCAGCAAACAGGTCGACGACGTTGATCGTGGCAGTGTTGCGGGCGGTCATGGCGGACAGACTACAGACTCTCCAGGCTCCCTCGCGTGCAGGGCGGGAGGGAGCAGACTGCCGTCCGCGGCGCTGGACCCCGCTTGCATCTTACGCGGCCTCCGTTGCTGGGGAGTCTAGAAGGACTTCGGCTATCGCTGCCGCGACGGCTTGAGCCACCGGTGGGGGGAAGGCGTTGCCGATCTGTTTGTACCGAGCCGTCCGGCTCCCGGCGAAGACCCAGTCGGCGGGGAAGCCTTGAAGCAGGGCAACTTGCTCGGGAGTGAGCTTCGGATAGCCCTTCCATCCCCCTCTGCCGACGCCGTGGCGGAGGACGAAGTCGGGGTCGGGTGCCTCAGCCGCTGTCGAGTCGCCGTTGACGGCCAGTTGACCCCATCGCTGCTTCGCCCGGTCGGGTCCGAGGTCTCCGCCGCCATGCTTTTCTGAGCCGCCGACGATGGTAGGGGCAATTCCATTGGCGAGATCGGCCCACTCGTCCGCACCGGCCCAGCCCCTTGCTTTCATTGAATCCCTCAATGTCTCGCCCACTGTCTGCGCTAGTTCCCAGGATCCCATTGGCCATTGAAAATGTTTGAGGCCCTGCTGTACGGCGACTATCAGTGTTCTTTTCCTGGCCTGAGGAACGCCGAAATTTTGGGCATCTAGGACTTGAAATTGTACATCATACCCCAAATCGCCGAGTGTGTTCTCGATGTGCTGCCGGACACCAGCGAAACTTTGACTGCTGGCTAGAGTTTTTACGTTTTCAAGCATGACCGCCCGGGGGCGAAGTTTCTCAGTCAGCTGCAGCGCCGCTGGAAGAAGATCGCGCTCGTCGCCAGCGCCTTTTCGTAGTCCCGCGATCGAGTATGGAGTGCATGGCACACCTCCTGCCAGCAGATCCACAGTGGCGAGGCCAGCATCTCGTTCCGGTTCGAAGTCCCGTAGATCCTTCTCGAACACCCTCCAGGAGGGTCGATTGAGACGCAGCGTTGCGCATGCATGCGGGTTGCGTTCGACCAGTGCAACGTGCTGGAAACCCGCTCGTTCGACCCCGATGGCCTGCCCGCCGCCACCTGCGCAGATCTCAAGTGAAGTCAAAGCCCCACTGCTCAGCAAGATCATCCCTCCCCAGTCAGACGACTCTGGTGAGAGAGAGTAGACGATGAGTCTGACAATCGTTCAGGGGGACGTCGCTGACAGAGTCATGAGGTGTCCTGCACGATGGGCCGACCGCTCAATCCCCTAGCTGCTGGCGCTCTCGGACAAGTTGAATGATCTGCGCAGCCGTCTCTTCTGGTGGAGTGTGCTCCCAGAATCGGAGGACGAGCCAGCCTGCCCTGCGTAGTCGATTGTCTGTGTCGCGGTCACGTGCGATGTTGCGAGCCACCTTCTCGGACCAGTACAGGGGATTAGTCCTGGGGGAAACGTAGTGCTCCGGGCATCCGTGCCAGTAGCAGCCATCGATGAACACTGCAACCTTGACCGGGCGGAATACCATGTCGGCTGTACGGCGAAGATCGGGAACGGGTCTCTGAGCGACGCGGTAGCGCAAGCCGTTGGCGTGCACCAGGCGGCGAACAAGAAGTTCTGGCTTGGTATCTCGGCTGCGTACCGCCTGCATGTTGCGCCGCTTGGCAGCGGAAGAGGCCCAAGAGCCCTCGGGCGGGGTCCAGGGCTCGGGCTCTTCTGTTATTTTCCTCCGCGACATGGCGTCCTACAGGCTGGGTCTACGGCCGTGGCAGAAGGCAACGCTAGCCGATTGGGCGTTGCTCGGCTGCGGCAGAGCTGGACGAAACGGTTGCCCCGTGACACCCCCCGTACTGCTTCCCCGACTCGCACCAGCACTCCGCCCCCCGTTCCGGTGGCCAGGCTGTTGCTCGGCCTCGGGAGGCCAGGGTCGTCGCGTACTGCGGGAGCAGGGTGGCGTCCGTCGGAGGGGTGGCCTCCGAGGCGGCGAAGGCCTCGTAGGACGGGACCGTGCCGGTGACGATGCCGAGGTTGGGGGTGCCGGAGGCGGCGAGTTCCCGGAGGGCGGACTCTATGGTCGCCAGGTGCTCGGAGTGGGACGGGTACTCCGTGGACAGCGCCGGGTACGCCGACACCAGTTCGGTCAGCTCCGGGGCCGGCCAGTGCAGGACCGCCACCGGGAACGGGCGGGACAGGGCCTCCCGGTAGGCGCCCAGTTCGGCGCGGAGGCGGGAGATCTCCGCCTCCAGTTCCGCCGGGTTGTCCGAGCCCAGGGACCACACCCGTTTCGGGTCGTGGAGTTCGTCCAGGGAGACCGGGGCCGTGTGGAGGGTGTCCGCCAGGGTGTCCCAGTCGTCGTGCGGCAGCCCGAGCATGCGGCGGACGCGGTGGCGGCCGTAGAGGACGGGGTGGGTGGCGGGGGCCGGGTTCGCGGAGTCCGGCAGCAGCAGGCGCGCGGCCTCCGTGAACGTCTGCTCCGCCGCCTCCAGCTCGTCGTGCGACTCCAGGGCCTCGGCCACGATCACCCAGGGCGCCGGGTCGCGCGGTGCCGTGGTGCGGACGCCCTCGATGATCGCCCGCGCCTCCGCCTCGTGGCCGTACTCCCACAGGTTCGACGCCTTCAGGGCGCGGACCAGGGCGGGGTTGTCCAGCTCTCCGGCGGAGGCCAGCAGGCGGTCGTAGAGCGTGGTCGCCGCGGGGCGGTCGCCGGACAGTTCCAGGTGGGCCGCCGCCCGCAGCAGAAGGGTCTCGGCGTCCTCGGGATACAGGCCGGCGGTCCGCTCCAGGCGTGCCGCTTCTGCGGTGTGGTCGACGTTCTCGGCAGGCGTGTCGGGGCGCATGGGGGACACCGTACTGCCGGCCGGTGACAAACGGGCGGTGCGGAGGGGGTGGGAGGCGGCGCCTACACCGTGACGCCGTCGATCTGGAGTGTCTGGACCGACTTCGCCGCGAAGGGGACCGACACCGACCTGCCGTTCAGGTAGGTGTCCGCGTGGGCCGTGTAGCGGTCGCCGCCGGTCGTGACCGTGTTCCAGCGCGGGACCAGGCCGCCCGGGCCGCCGGTGACGGCGGAGAAGCGGGAGAGGTCGAAGGTCAGGGTCTGGGCGGCGGCGGAGGTGTTCGCGGCCACGATCACCAGGCGTCTCGCCGTACGGTCCAGGGCCGCGGCCGCAGAGCCGGCACCGGTGTCCAGGATCGTCATGCCGGGGCGGATGTGGCGGGTGAACTGGGCGAGGACGTAGTACTTCGTCTGCACCGCGCCCGGCCGGAGCGTGCCCGGGTCGTAGGCGATCGCCGCCCAGCCCGGGCTCGGGTCCATCACCTGCCAGTACACCCAGGCGGTGGGGTGCAGCCAGCGGAAGTCGTAGAGGAGGTTGCCGGCCGTCGTCAGGCCGGTGGCGTCGCCGTCGCCGGTCTCCGAGTTCCACAGCGCCTTGCGGGCCGTGGAGACGACGTCCGTGTACAGCAGGTCGCGGCGGCCTCCGGAGCCCTGGTAGCCGTGCACGCCGACCCGGTCGACGTAGCCCTTCGTCGTGGCGGAGAAGGAGTTCCAGGTGGTGCGGGCCAGGTCGTAGCTGGTCTCGTCCGACGCGGCGATCCGGGTGCCCGTCAGACCGCGCTTGTCCAACTCCGCGCGCAGATACGGCAGTACGGCCGCCTGCACGCTCGCGTCGACGTGGCAGCCCTCCTGGGTGCCGGTCGCCGTCCACCAGGACGAGGACGGCTCGTTGAAGGCCTCGACCGTCGCGAAGGTCACGCCCCAGTGCTGTTTGGCGTACAGGGCCACGGCGGCGAGGTGGGCGGCGTGCTGGCGGTGGTTCCAGGACTGGAGGTTGTTGCCGCCGTCGGCCGCACCGGACGGATTGTGGTTGGCGCACATCCACCACATCGGGGAGTTGGCGAACAGCTCCGAGGTCGCGCCGCGTCGGGTGGCCTTCACCAGCATGGCCCGCTGGGCGGCGTCCGCCGTCCACTTCCAGGCCGCGGAGGCGGGGTCCTCGTTCGTCCAGTCCTGCCAGTAGCCCTCGATCTGCTTGTAGGCGGGGATGTTCGGGGAGACGGCCATCGACGCGCCGTTCACGCTGTTCCAGCCGCACCCGCCCAGGTTGTACCGGGCGATGTTCAGCCCGAGGCCGGGCAGCGTGGTGCCGTTGTACGTCGTGTTCCCGGTCGTGAAGAAGATGTCGGCGAAGTCGTCGCGGGCGCCGAAGACGTTCGCCCACCAGGCCAGGGAGGTGCCCCAGCCCTCCCACGTGCCATAGGTGGCGGCCGGGTTGACGGCGATGGTCGCGTCCGCCCGGGCCGTGCCCGTGGCCAGGGCGCTGCCGAGGAGGCCGCCGCCCGCGGCGGCCAGGAGTGTTCTGCGTCGGATCATGGGTCGTTCGCTGCCTCTCCGTACGGCTTTCGGCACCGCGTTCCCGAGAGCGGTGCCGACGCGTCCCCCGGCATGCCAACAGGCAGCATCGAGCCGCCGCAGGAGGTTGTCGAGAGTGATGTCGGCCCTTCCGCCGCCCAGTTGAGCAAGTCGGTCCGCAGACTCGCGGGCCCGGGTGTCTGGCAGACTGGGGCAGTCGGAGAAGGAGGGGGGAGCGGCGATGCGCGGTAGTGCCGTCACGCGTCCCCTCGCCCTGCTGCTGTTCCTCGCGCAGGTGTCGGTGCTCCAGGCCGCGCTCCTCGGCGCCGGCGGCCTCACCACCGCCGTCGCCCTCGCCGCGACCGCCACCGCCGCCGCCACGCTCACCGTCTGCACCCTGCTGGCCGCGCGCAGCGTGCCCGCCGTACCGCCGACCCGGGTCCGCACCGCCATCCGCGACCGGGCCCGCCGTACGGCCTTCCTGCCACAGCGCGATCCCGACGCGCCCGGCCGGCGGCGGCCCAGGGCACCCGGACGGGCCGGTCCGGCGACCGCCGCGTAGGGCACCTCCGCACCACAGCGCCGACGTGTGACCCGCGCGGGTCGTCATGCCGTTCCCGATCTTCCGGCACGACGAGACCCCCTCGGAGGGCTCACCCATGTCCTTTTCCGCTGTCTTCTCCGTCTTCGCTTCCCTGGTCGAGCACCTCGCCGGCCTGCTGACCCCGCTCTTCCACGCCTCCGCGGCGGCCGCCGCGATCGTGCTGTTCACCGCGCTGGTACGGCTCCTCGTGCACCCGCTGTCCCGGGCCGCCGCGCGCGGCCGGCGCGCCCGCACCGCGCTCCAGCCCCGCATCGACGCGCTGCGCGCCCAGCACGCCAAGGACCCGCAGCGGCTCCAGCGGGCGGTGCTGGAACTGCACGCCCAGGAGAAGGTGTCGCCGCTGTCCGGCTGCCTGCCCAGCCTGCTCCAACTGCCCGCCTTCTTCCTGCTGTACCACCTCTTCTCCAGCACCACGATCGGCGGCGAGGGCAACAGCCTGCTCGGTCACCGGCTGCTCGGGGCGCCGCTCGGCGGGCACTGGACCGACGCGCTCGCCGACGGCGGGGCGTTCGGTCCGGCCGGACTGGTCTACCTCGCCCTGTTCGCCCTCGTCGCGGCCGTCGCCACCGTCAACTACCGGCGTGCCCGGCGGACGACGGCCGGACAGCCCGCCCCGGCCGTCGGCGGCGAGCAGGTACCCGGACTCGCCGCGGTCACCCGGGTCGCCCCGCTGATGTCCTTCTTCACCCTCGTCACCGTGGCGGTCGTCCCGCTGGCCGCCGCGCTGTACGTCGTCACGAGTACGGCGTGGAGCGCGGCGGAACAGTCCCTGCTGTACCGCTGACTACTGACCGCTGACCGCTGACCGCTGACCGCCGAGCCGGGCGGCCCGGTTACGGTCCAGTAGCTGAACAAGGTCTTGCGGAGTGGACAGGGGAATTGGAGGATCAGCCAGTCCTCCGATGGCCGCACACATCCGGCGGGCGACCGCGACCGAGGGAGATGGTGACCATGAAGCTGCTGCGAGTCGGTACGGCCGGGGCCGAGCGTCCGGCACTGCTCGACGCCGGGGGGACGCTCAGGGACTTGTCCGGCCTCGTGGACGACATCGACGGCGCGTTCCTCGCCGACGACACCGCGCTCGGCCGGGTACGGGCGGCGGCCGAGGCCGGCGAGCTGCCCGCGCTGGACCCGGCCGGACTGCGGACCGGGCCCCCGGTCGGCCGCATCGGGAAGGTCGTGTGCATCGGGCTGAACTACCACGACCACGCCCGCGAGACCGGGGCCGAGGCGCCCGGGGAGCCGGTCGTCTTCCTCAAGGCGCCGGACACGGTCGTCGGGCCGCACGACACGGTGCTGGTGCCGCGTGGCTCGGTGAAGACCGACTGGGAGGTCGAACTCGCGGTCGTCATCGGCCGTACGGCCCGCTATCTGCGCTCGGTGGACGAAGGGCTCGCGCATGTCGCCGGGTACGCGGTGGCGCACGACGTCTCCGAGCGGGAGTACCAGATCGAGCGGGGCGGCACCTGGGACAAGGGCAAGAACTGCGAGACGTTCAACCCGCTGGGCCCGTGGCTGGTGACCGCCGACGAGGTGGCCGACCCGCAGAACCTGCCGCTGCGCCTGTGGGTGAACGGGGAGCTGAAGCAGGACGGCACGACGGCCGAGCAGATCTTTCCCGTGGGCGAGGTCGTGCGGTACCTCAGCCACTTCATGACCCTGTACCCCGGTGACGTGATCAACACGGGGACGCCGGCGGGAGTGGCCATGGGGCAGCCCGAGCCCAAGCCGTATCTGCGCGCCGGCGACGTGGTCGAGCTGGAGATCGAGGGGCTCGGCCGGCAGCGGCAGGAGCTGAAGGACGCGTAGTCGGTTCGGGAGCGGGAGTGGTGGCGGGGGCGGCCGCGGCGGAATCGCCGCGGTCTCGCTTCCGGGCGCGGGCGGTGCGCGGCCGGAAGCGAAGCAAGCGGAGCCGCGGTTGCTCCCGCCTCCCGGCGGTCCGGGTGACCGAGCCGGGTCAGCCGGGTCGGGTGACCGAGCCGAGCCGGGCCGGCCGAGTCGGGTGACCTGAGCGCCGGTCAGCCGGGCCTGGTCATCCGAGCGGAGGCCGAGCCCGCGCCCGGTCACCCGAGTCAGGTGACCCGAGCGCCGGTCACCCGTGTCCGCGCACCCGAGCGCCGGTCATCCGTGTCCGGTCAGCCGGGCGCCGGTCAGCCGAGCAGGGAAGCCAGGCGGCGCCAGCCCTCGCGTGGCAGCACCTCGCCCGTGTTCTCCGTCACCACCTGGAGGGCCACATGGTCCGCGCCCGCCTCGTGGAAGGCGGCGATCCGCGCGCGGATCCGGGACTCCTCGCCCCAGGCGAAGACCGCGTCGATGAGCCGGTCGCTGCCGCCGTCGGCGACGTCGTCCTCGGTGAAGCCGGTGCGCAGGAAGTTGTCGGTGTAGTTCGGCAGTCGCAGATAGCGGCCCAGGTAGCCGCGGGCGGTCTCGCGGGCGGTGGCCGGGTCGGACTCCAGGACCACCTTCAGCTCCGGGGCCAGCAGCGGACCGTCGCCCAGGATCTCCCGGGCCCGCGCGGTGTGTTCGGGCGTGACCAGATACGGGATCGCGCCGGCCGAGCGGTCACGGGACAGCTCCAGCATCCTGGGGCCCAGCGCGGCCAGGACCCGGCGGTCGGCGGGCACGCCCGCCTTGTCCAGCTCGTCGAGGTAGCCGACCATCGCCGCGTACGGCCGGCTGTAGTCCTTCACCAGCGGGCCGTGGCTCACGCCCAGGCCCAGCGCGAAGCGGCCGGGATGGGCCGTCTCCACCTCGATGAAGCCGGCCGCCGACGTGGCGGCGTCCTGCTGCCAGATGCTCTGGATGCTGGTGCCGACGACGAGGTGCCGCGTCGCGCCGATCAGCGGGGCCGCGTGGTCGGCGGTGCTGTTGCCGCCCAGCCAGATCGCGCCGTACCCGAGTTCCTCCAGCTCGGCGGCGGCCTCGTCCAGTTCGCCGCGCCGGTCCGGGTCCTCGGCGCGCAGCTCGACGCTCCAGACGCCGTACCGGCCGACGGCCTGCTTCAGTGGGGTGGTCATCGGGGTGATCCCTCCGGTGGTGGGCCTGCCATGATCATCGGTCCTCGGCCAGTGCCAACCGGAGGGCGTCCCGGGTGATTCCCGCCGTTCCCTCAGTCGGCCGAACGGCCCAGGAACTCCTCCAGCGCCTCCACCACGAACCGGTGGTCCTCGAGCTGCGGCAGACCGGAGACGGTCACCGCGCCGATCACGCCGGCGCCCTCCACCGTGAGAGGGAAGGAACCGCCGTGGGCCGCGTACGTGTCGGGGTCCAGCCGGGAGGAGTCCTCGAAGGTCGTGCCCTTGGCGCGGAAGCGGGCGCCGACCAGGTAGGACGGGGCGCCGTAGCGCTCCACCACCCGGCGCTTGCGGGTGATCCAGGCGTCGTTGTCCGGGGCGGAGCCCGGCAGGGCGGCGTGGAAGAGCTGCTGGCCGGCGCGGTGGATGTCGATGGCGACCGGCGCCCGCCGCTCCCGGGCCCGCTCGACCAGGAGGCAGCCGAGGTCCCAGGCGTCCTCGTGGGTGAACCGCCGGAAGACCAGGCGCCGCTGCTGCGCCTCCAGTTCGGCCACGGACGGGACCGGCTCGGACGGGGGACCGGGGGTGGCCCCGGACGGGGTACCGGGGGTGGTCTCAGGGGTGGTCCGGGTCATCAGAGGGTCACCGTCACCTTGTCTCGGGCGGACCTGCGGGCCGCTTCCAGTACGTCGAGCGCGGCGGCCGCCTCCAGGGCGGTCACCGGGTTGGGGCCGGCGCCGCGCAGGGCGGCGGCGACGGCGGCGTAGTAGGCGGGGTAGTCGCCCGGCAGGGTCGGGACGGGGGTGCCGCCGCCGGACAGCGGCGACTCCCCGGAGCCGATCCGGCCCCACAGCGACTCGTCCTCCGCGCCCCAGTCGGCGAGGGCGGCGGGGCGGCTGCCCTCGCGCAGGGCCGCCTCCTGCGGGTCCAGGCCGTACTTGACGTAGCCCGCGCGGGAGCCCAGCACCCGGAAGCGGGGGCCGAGCTGGGCGGTCGTCGCGGAGACATGGAGGTGGGAGCGGACACCGTTCGCGTGGGTGAGCGCGAGGAAGGTGTCGTCGTCGGCCTCGGCGCCCGGGCGGCGCACGTCCGTCTCGGCGTAGACCTCGGTGACCGGGCCGAAGAGGACCAGGGCCTGGTCGACCACGTGGCTGCCGAGGTCGTAGAGCAGACCGCCGATCTCCGCCGGGTCGCCGGACTCGCGCCAGCCGCCCTTGGGCTTCGGCCGCCAGCGCTCGAAGCGGGACTCGAAGCGCCAGGCGTCGCCGAGCGCGCCGTCCGCCAGCAGCTTGCGCAGGGTGAGGAAGTCGTTGTCCCAGCGGCGGTTCTGGAAGACCGACAGCAGCAGGCCGCGCTCCTCGGCGAGGGCGGCGAGCTGCCGGGCCTCGGCCGCGGTGCCGGCGACCGGCTTGTCCACGACCACCGGCAGGCCCGCTTCGAGGGCGGCCGTGGCCAGCGGGACGTGCGTCTTGTTCGGGGCGGCCACGACGACGAGGTCCAGCTCGTCCGCGCGGTCGAACAGCTCCTCGGCGGTGGCCGCGAGCCGCACGTCCGGGAACTCGGCGCGGGCCTGCCCCTGCCGCTCCGGGTTGGCGGTGACCACGGTGTCCAGGGCCAGGCCCTCGGTGGCGGCGATCAGCGGTGCGTGGAAGACGGAGCCGGCGAGGCCGTAGCCGATCAGGCCGACGCGGAGGGGAGTAGCAGTCATGCGCTCCACTTTGGCAACGCTGTTGCGAAAGTGCAAGCGGTGGGGAGAATGGTGGCGTGGACAGGACGAGGCCGACGGCGGGCACGACGGCGAGTACGGCAGACACGACGGCGAGTGCGGCAGGCACGACGGCGAGTACGGGGGCGAGTGCGGCGCCGGGTACGGCGGCGCGCGCGACGGGGAAGACGGGCACGGCACGGGCCGCCGGGGCGAACCTGGGTCTGGTGCGCAGCCACAACACCGCGCTGGTGCTGGGGCTGCTGCGGGACGCCGGCCCGGAGGGCATCAGCCGGCTGGAGCTGGCCGAGCGCACCGGGCTGACCCCGCAGGCCGTCAGCAAGATCAGCGCACGGCTGCGCGAGGCCGGACTCGCGGCGGAGGCCGGCCGGCGGGCGTCGACCGGGGGCAAGCCGCGGACCGTACTGCGGCTGGTGCCGGCGGCCGGACACGCGGTCGGCGTGCACCTGGACCGCGACGAGCTGCGCGTGGTCCTCGTCGACCTGGACGGGACCGTGGTCGGGGAACGGCGCGGCGCGCTGGATCTGGGGGCCGGGGCGGAGGCCGTGCTCGGGGCGGTGTGCGCGGCGGTCCGGGAACTGGCCGGGGAACTGGCGGACGCGGGACGGGCCGGTGCGGCGGGGCTTCCCGGCGCCGGCGGAGTCGCTTGGGCCGGGACCCTGCTCGGGGTCGGGGTGGCGCTGCCCGGGCCGCTGGACCACACGCGGGGCGTGCTGCACCGGGTCACCGGGTTCCCCGAGTGGGACGGCTTCCCGTTGCGGGACGCACTCGCCGGACGGCTCGGGGTGCCGGTGGTGGTGGACAAGGACACCAACGCGGCGGCGCTCGGGCTGGCGACCGGCGCGCCGGACGTGGCGGGCGGATCGTTCGCCTACCTCCACCTCGGCACCGGGCTCGGGGCCGGTCTGGTGATCGACGGCGGTGTGCACCGCGGGGCGCGGACCGGGGCCGGGGAGTTCGGACACCAGGTCCTCCAACTGGACGGACCGCTGTGCGAGTGCGGGAACCGGGGCTGCGTGGAGGTGCTGTGCCTCGGCGCGGCGGCACGGGGCGAGACCGGCGAGGCGGCGCGGGTGCTGGGAGTGGCGGCGGGGAACCTGGTGGGCCTGCTGGACATCGACGTGGTCCTGCTCGGCGGACGTACGGTCGCCGAGGCACCGGAGGTGTACGTACGGGGCGTCGCGGAGACCCTGGCCGCACGGGCCCGGCGGGTCGCTCCGCGAGGCGAGCCGGTGCCGGTCCGGGCCGCACCACGCGGGGAACGACTGGTGGCCGAGGGAGCCGCGCAACTGCTACTGGCACCAGTGTTCGGGCGGGGAAGGTGAGGAGGCGGACATCCATCCGGCCGACACCGGAGCTGGGCGGTGCCGCTGCCGTCCGGGATGGGACGACCGGTCCCCGAGCGGGCAGGGTGCCGTGGCCCCGAGCGGTGACGGGACGATCAGCCCCGGGGAGGGCAAGCCGCCCCGGCCGAACCGGGGCCGTGGTCGCTCCTGCCTGCAAGCGGGCGAGGTTCTGGCCCTTTGGTCAGCTTGGCCAGCGACGGGTCCGGATGAGGATGCCCGCGAGGCGGAGGGCGGTCTGGTACGACCGCCTGCACGAGCAGTGTGGCCGCGCTGCGCCGCCCGTCGGCGGCAGCAGGGCGATCGCCGCGGCCGGCAGCAGCGCGCGGGGGTCGGTGAAGTCGACCGCACCGAAGACGCTGTACAGCACGTCATAGGTGCCGGCCGCGTCCCGCAGGTGCCGCACGGCGTCGGAGCGGAGGATGCGCAGGCGCGGTGCCAGGTGGCCGGACAGATCGGTGGCCATGGCGTACTGCGCGGGCGAGGCGTCGACGGCGTCGACGCGGGCGGGGGTGTGGCGGGCAGCCAGACAGGCGGCCTGCCAGGCGGCGCCGGCGCCGAGGTCACCGACGACGCCGCCGGTCAGGTCGCCCAGGACCTCCGGGCCGGGTCCGCCGTCCTGGCTCCAGCTCCAGTGAAAGGTCCTCGGGACGGCGCGGTCGCGTCCGGCGCGGGTGCGGCCGTAGTGGTGCCAGAGGTCTGGGGTGGTCGACACCCGCGGCATCCTGGCAGGCGCAGCCCGGGACCGGGGCGACTCCGCAGAATTTCGTCCCTGCGAGGAGCCGGGTCCGCGACCGGCCACCGGTAGGCCCGGCCGATGTCGTCCACGGCCAGGACGGCGTGCCCGCCGCGTCGCCGTTGCCCCCGCTGTTCGAGGGGACTTCCCGGAGGGATCGGCATGGCGTCGGCGTTCGTCCGGTTCGTCCGGCATGGTCATGTGTTCATGCGACTGTGCACGCCCCTGTCCCTCTGCCTCGCCGCAGCCGCCGCCACCGTCGTCGTCCCCGTGTCGCCGGGAGCCGCCCAGGCCGACGCGGGCCCGTCCTGTGCCGGTGCCGACGTGGGGACCTTCCCGCTGGCCGGCCGGATCCGGGGCGGTCCCGCTTCCTACGAGGCCGGCGGCGGCTACGGCACCTGGTACATCGACCTCACCAACACCACCCGCCGGAGCTGCGCCGGCATCCACCCGGTCGTGGTCCTCGTCGACGACGCACGCGCGCTGCGGCCGGGCCAGCCCCGGCTGGACTTCTACGAAGGCTCCCGGGTCCGGCCGGTCACCTTCGAGGCCACCGACGCGCAGGAACTGGTCGGTGTGCTGGACGGCGCCGGCTTCGCCGGGTTCACCGTGCCGCCCGGCCGGACCGTCAGCGTCCGCGTCCGGCTCTCGTTCACCTCCGAGGCCGTACCCGGCCGGGTCACCGCCAACGCCGCCGTGGTCCAGCGGCGGGGCGAGGACGGGGACTGGGTCGGCGCGTCCGGCGCCTACCGCTTCCAGGTCACCCGCGACGGGGACGGGCCCCCGCAGCGCACCGGGGACCCTCGCAGGACCCCGGACCCCCACGACACCCGGGACCCCCGGGGCACCGACACCCCGCAGGACGCCGAAGGTACGCAAGACCCGGACGCCGAAAGCACCCGCGACCCGGATACCGCAGGTACCCAGGACCCGCAGGGTGCCGAGCCCACCCCCAATTCCCTGGACGCCGCGGCCGTACCCCCCGCCCCGGCCTCCGCCGCCCCCTCGGCCCCCGCCGGCACCGGCGCCGCGGACCCGTCCCCCGACTCCTCACCGCACTCCCCGCACTCCGACTTCCCCCTCGCCCGGGAGGCGCGGGACGCCGGGGAGCGGCCGCACGAGCTGGCGCGCACCGGCGGGCTGGGACTCGCCCAGGGGCTGCTCGCCGCCGTCACCGCCCTGATCGCCATCGGCACCACCGCCTACCTCCGCTCCCGCGCCCGCCGCTGACCCCGTTCCCGCCCCCGCCCCCGGCCCGCCATCCGCGCCCGCCTGACCCCGCGCCCGCCGCTGACCTGCCGCCGCCTACCCGTTCCCGCGGCCGCCACTGAACCCGATCCGCCCCCCCAGCCCGCCACCCGCGCCCGCCGCTGACCCCGACCCGCCCCCGCCCCCGGCCCGCCACCCCCGTCTGCGACGATCCCTCCCGTGGACTACCCGAACGACCAGGCCCCCGGTGCCCCCGTCCGTGCCGGCATTCCCGAGCACGGGCGCATTCCCAAGTACTACGCGGTGAAGGCGCGGATCGCCGCGCTGCTGGAGGAACTGGGGGAGGGGGGTCTCATCCCCACGGAGCGGGACCTCGCCGAGCGGTACGACGTGGCGCGGGAGACCGTGCGGCAGGCCGTGCGGGAGCTGGTGCTGGAGGGGCGGCTGCGGCGCCAGGGCCGGGGCACGGTGGCCGCCGGGCCCAAGCTGGCCCAGCCGCTGTCCCTGGCCAGCTACACCGAGGGCGTGCGCCGGCAGGGGCGGACGCCCGGCCGTACCCTCGTCACCCTGGACCGGTTCCCGTGCCCCGAGGCGCTCGCCGCCGAGACCGGGCTCACCCGGGGCGAACCCGTCTGGCACCTGGAGCGCGTGCTGCTCGCCGACGAGGAGCGGGTCGGCCTGGAGAGCACGTACGTCGCCGTCGCGCGGGTGCCCCGGCTGGACCGCGACTTCGACCCGGACTCGTCCTTCTACGGCTATCTCGCCGCCCAGGGCATCTCCTTCGGGGACGCCGACGAGCGGATCGAGACCGTGCTGGCCACGCCCCGCGAGGCCCTGCTCATCGGCACCCCGCCCGCCCTGCCCATGCTGCTGATCCACCGGGTGTCCCGGGACACCGGGGGCCGCCCGCTGGAGCGGGTGCGGTCGCTGTACCGGGGCGACCGGTTCTCCTTCACCGCCCATCTCACGGGCTGAACCGTCCGCGTATGGCCGGGAATCACCCCTCCCGGAACATCACGAAAACGTAACGGGTCTAGCCCAAACTTGCGAGGTCGTTCACGCTCTCGTCGTCAGCCGGATGTCTCCGGTTCCCGGACAGCGAGGAGCGTTGCCGCCGTGAGAGTGACAGTCGTCGGAGCAGGCGTGGTGGGCACCATGCACGCCTGGCACGCAGTGGAACGCGGCCACCAGGTCGTACAGATCGAGCGCGAGGCCGAGGCGCGCGGCGCCTCGCTGCGCAACTTCGGGCAGATCTGGGTCAGCGGGCGCGCCGCCGGCGCGGAGCTGGAGGCCGCGCTGCGGGCGCGGGAGCTGTGGGAGGGGATCGGCGGCCGGGTCCCGGCGCTGGGGTTCCGGGCCAACGGCTCGCTGACCCCGGTCCGCGGACCGCTGGAACTCGCCGTCGCCGAGGCCGCCGTGGCCCGCGCCGACGCCGCCGCCCGGGGCTACAAGCTGCTCACCCCGGCCGAGGCCCGCGCCCTCAACCCCGCCCTGCGCGGCGACTTCACCGCCGCCCTGTACTGCGAGCGGGACGCGGCCGTCGAACCCCGCACCGCCCAGCTCGCCCTGCGCGCGGAGCTGCTGAAGTCCCCCGCCTACACGTTCCTGCCCGGCCGGGAGGTGCGCGAGGTGACCGGCCCCGGCACCGTGCGCGACGACCACGGGGACGTGCACCGGGCCGACGCCGTCGTGCTGTGCACCGGCGCCTGGCTCGGCGGCCTGGTCCGCGAACTGGCCGGGCCCGCACTGCCGGTGCGCCGGGTGCGGCTGCAGATGATGCAGACCGACCCGCTCGGCGAGCCGCTGACCACCTCGGTCGCCGACGCCGACAGCTTCCGCTACTACCCGGCCTACGCCTCCCCGGCGCTGGACGAGCTGAACGTCCGGCAGCCGCAGCCGGAGACCGCCGCCGCGCACCGGATGCAACTGCTCATGGTGCAGCGCGCCGACGGCGGCCTGACCATCGGCGACACCCACGAGTACGAGCACCCCTTCGCCTTCGACACCGTGGAGGAGCCGTACGAGCACCTCACCGGTGTCGTGGAATCCCTCCTCGGCCGGCCGCTGCCGCGCGTCCGGCGCCGCTGGGCGGGCGTGTACGCGCAGTGCACCGAACCCGGCAAGGTCGTGCACCGCCAGCGGGTGCACGACGGGGTGTGGCTGGTCACCGGGCCCGGCGGGCGCGGCATGACCTGCGCCCCCGCCATAGCCGAGACCACCGCGAACGAACTGGGCTGGTGAGCACCGACATGACCCCCGTCACCACCGACATCCGGCTCGTCGTCCTCGACATGGCGGGCACGACCGTCGCCGACGGCGGCCTGGTCGAGCGCGCCTTCGCCGCGGCCGCCGCCGAACTGGGCGTCGAGCCCGGCTCCCCCGAGCACGCCGATCACCTGGCCTACGTCCGCGCCACCATGGGCGAGTCCAAGATCTCCGTCTTCCGGCACCTGTTCGGCGACGAGGACCGCGCCCGGCGCGCCAACACCGCCTTCGAGAAGGCGTACGGCGCCCTGGTCGACGACGGTCTGATCGCCCCGGTGCCGGGCGCCCGCGAGGCCATCGAGGAACTGTCCGCCGGCGGCCGCACCGTCGTGCTGACCACCGGCTTCGCCCGGGTCACCCAGGACGCCATCCTGGACGCCCTCGGCTGGCGCGGCCTGGTGCCGCTCACGCTGTGCCCGGCCGACGCCGGCGGGCGCGGCCGGCCGTACCCGGACATGGTGCTGGAGGCGTTCCTCCGGACCCGGGCCGCGCAGGACGTACGGCAGGTCGCCGTGGCCGGGGACACGTCGTACGACGTGCTCAGCGGCGTACGCGCCGGGGCCGGCCTGGTCGCCGGGGTGCGCACCGGCGCCCACGGGGACGCGGAGTTCACCGCCGCCGGCGCCACCCATGTCCTCGACTCCGTCGCCGGCCTGCCCGGTCTGCTCGCCGGAGCCCGCTGACATGAGCATCCGCTTCGACTCCGTCACGGTCGCCTACGACGGCCGGGTCGTCCTCGACTCCCTCGACCTGACCGTCGAGCCCGGCGAGGTCATGGCGCTCCTCGGGCCGTCCGGATCCGGCAAGACCACCGCGCTGCGGGCGGTCGCCGGGTTCGTCCGGCCCGCGTCCGGGCGGGTGTACCTCGGCGGCGAGGACGTGACGGACCTCCCGCCGTACCGGCGCGGCATCGGCATGGTCGTGCAGAGCTACGCCCTCTTCCCGCACCTGCGCGTGGAGGACAACGTGGCCTTCGGGCTGAAGGCCCGCCGGACACCCCGGGCCGGGATACGGCAGCGGGTCGCCGAGGCGCTGGAGCTGACCGGCATGGCCGGCCACGCCCGCCGCTACCCGCGCGAGCTGTCCGGCGGGCAGCAGCAGCGCGTCGCCATCGCCCGCGCGCTCGCCATCCGGCCCCGCGTACTGCTCCTGGACGAACCGCTGTCCGCGCTGGACGCCCGGCTGCGCTCCGGGATGCTCGCCGAACTGGCGCGGCTGCACCGCGAGCTGCCGGACGTGTCGATGCTGTACGTCACCCACGACCAGATCGAGGCGCTCACCCTGGCCGACCGGATCGCGGTGATGGACACGGCACGACTGCGGGCGTGCGGGACCCCGCGGGAGCTGTACCGGGCGCCCGCCGACGAGTTCACCGCGTCCTTCGTGGGCGGCGCCAACCTGCTGCCGGTCACGGTGGCGGCCCGGGGCGTCGACTTCGCGGGGACCGGGCTGGAAGCCGACACCGGGGACGCGGCCGCGGGAGCGCGGGCCACGCTGTGCGTACGGCCGCATCTGGTCGGGCTGGGGGAGGGGCCCAACCGGATCAGCGGCACGGTCACCGACATCCAGTGGCGGGGCGCCACGCACCGGCTGTACGTGCGGGTCGCGGGCCACTCCGTCATGGCGGACGTGCGGGAGCTGAAGGACCCGCCGGCCCACGGCGACCCGGTGACCCTGCACTTCGCCCCCGAGGACGCGGTGCTGCTGCCGGCCGGGGTCTCCGCATGACCCGGCGCGTCCTGTGGGCCCTCCCCCCGGCCGCCCTGCTCGGCCTCTTCTTCCTCTACCCGCTCGCCCTCGTCGTCCGGCAGTCCCTGCGCCCCGACACCGGCGGCACCTCCGTGCGGCCGTACACCGACGTCTTCGCCTCCGGGGCGTTCCGGCACGCGCTGTGGACCACCGTGTGGCTGGCGCCGGCCGCCACCGCCGGCTGTCTGGTGCTCGGCTTCCTGCTGGCGCTGGTCATCGCCTTCGTACCGTTCCCGGGCGCGAAGGCGGTGGCGCGGTTCGTCGACGTGTACCTGTCCTTCCCGTCCTTCCTCATCACGCTGGCGCTGCTGTTCCTCTACGGCACCACCGGCATCCTCGGCTCCGTCCCGTTCCTCACCACCCCGTGGGGCGTGCTGCTGGCCGAGGTCACCTACTTCACTCCGTTCGTGATGCGCCCGCTGCTCGCCGCCTTCGCGCAGCTCGACACCGCCCTGCTGGAGGCGGCCGGTTCGCTGGGCGCGCGGGCGCCGCGCGTGGTCCGGCAGGTGATCCTGCCCGAGGCGCTGCCCGCGCTCGCGGCCGGCGGCAGCCTCGTCCTGGTGCTGTGCCTCAACGAGTTCGGGATCGTGCTGTTCACCGGCGCGAAGGGCGTCACCACCCTGCCGACGCTCGTCTACAGCAAGGCGATCCTGGAGTCCGACTACCCGGGCGCCTGCGCGGTCGCCGTCGTCAACGTCCTGATCTCCGTGGGCCTGTACGGCCTGTACCGGGTGGTGAGCCGTCGTGCTGGTGCATAGCCGCAAGGCCCGGTGGGCCGTGTGGGCCGTCTTCCTCGTCCTCTTCCTGCCGCTGTTCGCGCTGCCCCTCCTCGTCGTCCTGGGCGCCTCCTTCGCCACCCACTGGTCCGGCGCCCTGCCCTCGGGCCCGACCATCGCCCACTACCGTGCCGCCACCCGGGGCGAGTCCCTCCAGGCGCTCACCACCAGCCTGCTCACGGCCGCCGCCGCCAGCCTGCTCGCGCTGACCGCCGGCACCTGGGCCGCGCTGGCCGGAGCGGCCCTGCGCAAGCGCCACCGCCGGGTGCTGGACGCCCTGTTCGTGCTGCCGGTCGCGGTGCCGTCGGTGGTGGTCGGGCTGGCGGTGCTGGTGGCGTTCTCCCAGCCGCCGCTGCTGCTCAACGGCACCCGGTGGATCGTGATCACCGCGCACACCGTGCTGGTCACCGCCTTCGCCCACCAGTCGGTGTCGGCGGCCCTGACCCGCCTGGACCCGGCCTACGAGCAGGCCGCCGCCTCCCTCGGGGCCCGGCCGGCCACCGTCCTGCTGCGGGTGCGGCTGCCGCTGCTGCTGCCCTCGCTGACCGCCGCCGCCGGTCTGTGCTTCGCGCTCTCCATGGGCGAGCTGAGCGCCACGATGATGCTCTACCCGCCCGACTGGACCCCGCTGCCCGTCCTGGTCTACGCGGCCACCGACCGCGGCGCCCTGTTCACCGGCTCCGCCGTCGCCGTGGTCCTCATGGCCGCGACGCTGCTCGTCCTGTTCGCCGTCTCCCGGGTCCGCACCCGGGCGTCGTACCGCTGACCCACCCCGGTCCTTCCCGCCACCACGCCAGGAGTCCGTCCCGCCATGCCCAGAACCCGTCCCGCGCTCGCCGTGGCCCTCGCCCTCCTCGCCGCTCCCGCGCTGTCCGCGTGCGGCGGCTCCTCCGCCGCCTCCGACGCGAAGGTCGTCACCGTCTACAGCGCCGACGGCCTCAAGGGCGAGAACGGCGACGGCTGGTACGACCAGGTCTTCGAGGACTTCGAGCGGCGGACCGGCATCAAGGTCGCCTACGTCGAGGGCGGCTCCGGCGAGATGGTGCAGCGCGCCGTCCGGGAGCGGAGCAACCCGCAGGCCGACGTGCTGGTCACCCTGCCGCCGTTCATCCAGCAGGCCGCCGGCAAGGGCCTGCTCCAGAAGTACGTCCCCCGCGGCGCCGACCAGGTCGCCGGCGCGGACAAGGCCGCCGACGGCACCTGGACCTCGGTCGTGAACAACTACGTCGGGTTCGTCTACAACAAGAAGGAGCTGAAGCAGCCCCCGAAGACCTGGGACGACCTGCTCGGCCCCCGCTACAAGAACAAGCTCCAGTACTCCACGCCGGGCGTCGCCGGCGACGGAACGGCCGTACTGATCAAGGCGATCCACGACTTCGGCGGCAAGGACCGGGCCCTCGCCTACCTCAAGCGGCTCCAGGCCAACAACGTCGGCCCGTCCGCCTCCACCGGCAAACTGGCGCCCAAGGTGGACAAGGGCGAACTCCTCGTCGCCAACGGCGACGTGCAGATGAACCACGCCCAGACCAAGACCCTGCCGAACCTCGGCATCTGGTTCCCGGCCGGGCCCGGCGGCAGGCCCACCACCTTCGCCCTGCCCTACGCGGCCGGCCTGGTCACCAAGGCCCCGCACAGCGCGAACGGCAGGAAGCTGCTCGACTTCATGCTCGCCCGCAAGCAGCAGCAGGAGGCCGGTCCGGTCGGCGGCGGCTTCCCCGTCCGCCGGGACGTCGGGGCCGCCGGCGCGGGCGCCGCCGAGCTGACCCGGCTGATGGACGGCGTCGAGGTGTTCCAGCCCGACTGGGACGACATCGAGGAGAACCTCACGTCGTACGTCGAGGACTGGAAGTCCGCCACCGGCAGCTGAGCCGGCGGCGGTCCACCGGCCCGGCAGGTCCCGCCCCGCCGCCGCGGCCGGCCGCGCGACTCCCCGCGCCCCAGGGGCGGCACCGCACGCACCGCACCGCCCCTGGCACCACCGGGGGCGGTGGCACGACCGCAGCGCTCCGCACGCCCGCCCTTCCCCGGAGGTCCTCCGTGCCCCTGTCCCGTCGTACCCTCCTGCTGTCCGCCGCCGCGGCGGCCGCGTCCGCCGGTCCGCTCGCCGCCGTCGCCCGCGCGGCCGCCCGCACCCCCAAGGTCCTGGTCATCGGCCTGGACGGCGCCCTGCTCGGCCGGATCAAGGAGGCCGACGCGCCGAACCTGGACGCCCTGATGGCGGCCGGTCTCACCGCGCCCAGCAGCATCTACGCCAACCCGCTCGCCCCGACCCTCTCCGGGCCCGGCTGGTCGACCATCCTCACCGGGGTCTGGCCCGACAAGCACAACGTCAAGGACAACAGCTTCACCGGCTCCCGGTTCGACCGGTACCCGGACTTCCTCACCCGCGTCGAGACGGCCAGGCCGGCCCTGTCCACGTACGCCGTCTCCTCCTGGGCGCCGCTCACCGACACCGTGTTCTCCGCGAAGGTCGACACCCGCGTCTCCACGCCCGGCGCCGAGTACGACACCGGCACCACCGCCCGCGCGGTCGCCCGGCTCCGCGACGCGAATCCGGACGCGGTCTTCGTCCACCTGGACAACATCGACCACGCCGGCCACACCTACGGCGCCGCCTCCTCGCAGTACCTGGACGCCATCCACGGCGCCGACGCGCAGGTCGGGCAGCTCGTGGCCGCCGTACGGGCCCGGCCCGGGTACGCCGCCGAGGACTGGCTGATCATGGTCACCGCCGACCACGGCCACACCGACGCCGGCGGCCACGGCGGCTCCACCCTCCAGGAACGGGGGACCTTCCTCATCGCCACCGGCACGGCGCTCGCGCCCGGATCGGTGCGCCACGACGTGAAGATGCCGGACGTCGCCGCCTCCGCCCTGGCCCACCTCGGCATCCCGCTCGACCCCGCCTGGGACCTGGACGGCCGCCCGGTCCAGCGGCCCGCGCCCGACGACTTCGACGCCCTGCGCGGCTCCCTGGGCACCCGCGTGGACGAGACGGGCATCCCGGCGGCCACCGTGGGCTTCACCCACACCCCGCCGCCCGGCTGGTCCGTCGACGACTCCGCGATGGGCGGCGGCGGGGTCACCGAGTGGCGCGGCTGGACCTTCACCACGGACGAGTTCTGGACCCAGGCCCAGCGCGACCAGAACCGCGAGGGCAACATCCGGGCCCGGAACGTCTTCGCGGTGGCCGACGGCGACGAGTGGAGCGACAAGGCGGTCACCGGCACCTTCGACTCCACCCTGGTCAGCCCCGCCTACCCGGTCACCGGCGGCGGCCCGGCCGTCCTGACGTACACCACCTACTACCGGCACGAGGCCCCGCAGAAGGGCCAGGTCCTCGTCTCCTACGACGGCGGCACCCCGGTCACCGTGCGCACGTACACCGCCGACGTGCCCTCGCGCACCGAGACCGTCGCCCTCCAGGTGCCGGCGGGCGCGAGCAGCGCCCGGGTCCGCTTCCGGTACACCGGCGGCAACAACTGGTACTGGGTGATCGACGGGGTCGGGATCGAGCGGGCTTGATTAGGGTGGGGGCGTCGGTACGCCGTGGTTCCGGCGCCCCCGTTCCCGACCGCTGACACGCCAGGAGACGCAACACATGGCAGACCGCAAGCCCATCGAGTCGTGGCTCACCGACATGGACGGCGTCCTGATCCACGAGGGCGTGCCCATCCCCGGCGCCGACGCCTTCTTGAAGAAGCTGCGCGAGTCCGGCCGGCCCTTCCTGGTGCTCACCAACAACTCCATCTACACCGCCCGCGACCTGCACGCCCGGCTGCGCCGGATGGGCCTGGACGTGCCGGTGGAGAACATCTGGACCTCGGCCCTGGCCACCGCCCAGTTCCTGAACGACCAGCGGCCCGGCGGCAGCGCCTACGTCATCGGCGAGGCCGGCCTGACCACCGCGCTGCACGACATCGGCTACATCCTCACCGACCACGAGCCCGACTTCGTGATCCTCGGCGAGACCCGCACCTACTCCTTCGAGGCCCTGACCAAGGCCGTCCGGCTGATCAACAACGGGGCCCGGTTCATCGCCACCAACCCCGACAACGTCGGCCCCTCCACCGAGGGCGACCTGCCCGCCACCGGCTCGGTCGCCGCGCTGATCACCGCCGCCACCGGCAAGAAGCCGTACTTCGTGGGCAAGCCCAACCCGCTGATGATGCGGGCCGGACTGAACGCGATCGGCGCGCACTCCGAGTCCTCGGCGATGATCGGCGACCGGATGGACACCGACGTCCTCGCGGGCCTGGAGGCCGGGATGCGCACCTTCCTGGTGCTGACCGGCGTCACCCGGCCCGCGGACGTCGACCGCTACCCCTTCCGCCCGTCCCGGGTCGTCGACTCCATCGCGGACCTGGTCGACCTGGTCTGAGCGCGGTCGGCCGGCGGAACCGGCCTCACCCGATCGGAGCACCGGGCGCCTCCCGAGGATGCGGGGGCGCCCGGTGCGGGGGAGCCTCCTGGTAACTGGAGGTTCACGATGGGCTCAGCACGCCTCACTGTCCGCACCGCACTGTTCGCCGCCGCGCTCACCGCGGCCGCTCCCGCGGCCCACGCGGCGGACGGCGGCGCGGTCGCCGTGACCCCGGCCTCCCCGGCGCCGGGCGCCGACATCACGCTGACGGCCGACGGCTGCGCCGGCGACCAGGGCACCGCCGTCTCGGCCGCCTTCGTCTCCGACGCCCGGCTGACCGGCACCCCGGGCGCGCTGAGCGGGCAGACCCGCGTCCGGTCCGGTCTTCCGCCGGGCGCCTACCCCGTGAAGGTGACCTGCGCCGGCCGCATGCTCACCGGCAGCCTCACGGTGGGCGGCCCGGCGGGCGCCCGGATCGCGGCGCCCGCCGGCCCGCCCACCGCGCCCGCCTCGCCGGTCGCCCCGGTGCCCGCGGGCGGCGGCGGCAGCGCGCACTTCGCCACCGTGGCCACCGGCGGCTCCGGGCCCGCCACCGGCCAGGCGGTGACCGGACTGGCCCTCGCCGGGATCGCCGCGGTCGCGGTCGGGCTGCGCGCCCGCCGGAGCCGCGGGACCCGCTGACCGCCCGTGTCCGACGACGACCGGGAGCGCGGCGCCGGCTCCGGGCGGCTGGCCGCCGGCCTGGTCTGGACGCTGCTGCTGTGCGGGCTGTGGCTGTGGGGACGGGCCGCCACCGACGTGCCGCCGAGCGGGGACGGCCCCGCCACGGGTGACGTCTTCGCCGTGGGCCGCGCCGCCGACGGCACCCGGCTGCCGCGCGCGGTACGGCCGCTGTCCGGCGCGGTGCCCCAGCGCGTGGACATCCCGGCCCTGGGCGTCCAGGCCCCGGTGGTGGCCCGCGGCCTGGACGCCCACGGCGCCGTCGACCCGCCGCCCTACGACCAGCCGGGCGTGGTCGGCTGGTACGGAGCCGGTCCCCTGCCCGGCGCCGCCGGACCGGCGCTGCTGGTGGGCCACGTCGACACCGCGTCCCGGCCCGCGGTGTTCCACCGGCTCGGCAGCCTCAGGCCCGGCCGGCGGGTCCGGGTGTTCCGCGCGGACGGCAAGGTCGCCGAGTTCACCGTGGACGACGTCCGCGTCCTGCCCCGCGAGGGCTTCGACGCCCACCAGGCGTACGGTCCCCGGGAGCCGGGCCGCGCCGAACTCCGCCTGATCACCTGCGGCGGCACCTTCGACCGCGCGAGCCGCAGCTACACCGCGAACGTGGTCGTCTCCGCGTACCTCACGGGCCTGACGGGGGCGGTGGGACCGGCCGGGTGAGCGGGTCCGGTCAGCGGTCGGCGGCGGCCACCCGGGACAGCCGGGCGCGGAGGTGGCCGAAGTGGTCCCGGATGGCCCGCTCCGCCCGCAGCGAGTCCCCGGAACGCACCGCGTCCAGGATCTCCCGGTGCTGGCGGCAGGTGACCCGCGGATCCTGCGGCGCGGCCACCAGATCCCGCTGCACCCGGTGGAAGGCGTCCCAGAACGCCTCCAGCACCTCGCCCAGCAGCACGTTGTCCAGTCCCCGGTAGAGCGTGGCGTGGAAGGCGCGGTCGGTGGCGGCGAGCCCGGTGCCCTCGGCGGCCTCCCGCTCCATCCGCTCCACCAGCGCCTCCAGCGCCACCAGGTCCGCCTGCGGCAGCCGCCCGGCCAGCCGGGACACCAGTCCGGTCTCCACGGCCTCGCGCAGCTCCAGCAACTGGAGCAGGGAGTCCTCGCCGCGGTAGTGGCCGGCGACGGTCCGGAAGGCCAGCCCCTCGATCATCGGCGCGAACGACATCGAGCCGACGTACGTCCCGAACCCGTGCCGGATCTCCACGATGCCCATCGCCTGGAGCGCCTTCAGGGCCTCGCGCACCGAGTTCCGGCTGGCCCCGAGGAGCCGCATCAGCTCCGGTTCGGTGGGCAGCGGGGCCCCCGAGGGCAGCCGCTCGTCCACGATCAGTCTCTTGATCCGCTCCTGAAGGTCCCGGGCTGCCATGGCCAGAGCGTAACCGGCCGTTCGGGACTCCGGGCAGACGAAAAGCCCCCCGCTCGCGCGAGGGGCTTCTTTCGTCGGTGCGCCGCCAGGGACTCGAACCCCGGACCCGCTGATTAAGAGTCAGCTGCTCTAACCAACTGAGCTAGCGGCGCCTGCTGACAGGGAAAACTCTACCCGAATCCCAGGGGTGCTCCGCACCACCTCCGGGCGGGTCCGTCCGGCGTCCGGGGGGCCCGCGTACATCATTCGGACCGTCAGAATGCGCGTTCCGAACGCGGTTGGGAAACTGATCAACGTGCACCCTCGCGGACACGTCCCCCCCGAATGTGAGGCAGATCGCATGACCGCTCCGATGTTCGAGGAAATCGATCCCGCGAGCGACTGCGACTGTCCCGGCTGCCACCGCACCCGGCGGACGCCCCCTCCGGCCCGGCCCGGCCGCGGCCACCCGGCGGCCCGGTCGGTGGTGGTCGTGGCCGCCGCCTCCGCCGCCCTCGGCGCGGCCCCGGCGGCCGCGGCCGCCGCCCCCGGCCACGCCCCGCACCGCGAGGCCCGGCCCGGCGACGGCGTGCCCGCCACCCCGCAGGGCCCCAGGGCCCCGCTGCACGGCCCGGCGGGCAGCCCCGCGAAGTCCCCGGCCGTCCCGACCCCCGCCACCACCCGCACCGAGATCATCAACCGGGCCAAGACCTGGGTCGCCGCCAAGGTGCCGTACAGCATGTACGCCTTCTGGTCCGACGGTTACCGGCAGGACTGCTCGGGCTATGTCTCCATGGCCTGGGGCCTGCCCGACAACGAGTGGACGGGCAGCCTCGGCTCGTTCGGCGTGAAGATCACCAAGGCGGAGCTGCAACCCGGGGACATCCTGCTGTACCACAACCCCGACAACCCCGAGAAGGGCTCGCACGTGGTGATCTTCGGCGGCTGGACGGACCACACGCACACCTCCTACACGGCCTACGAGCAGACGCCCCCGCACGCCCGGCGCCAGTCCACCCCGTACCCCTACTGGAACAACACCGGCAAGTACGTCCCGTACCGCTACAAGGGCCTGCCCAAGGGCGCGGCCGGCGCCCGGGCGGCCCGGCCGGACCAGGGCGCGGCCGGCACGGAGGGACGGCCCGCCTCGCACGGGGTGCCCGGCTATCCCGGCCGGCACCACTTCCGGCCGGGCGCCGCCGGCGACCACGTCACCCGGCTCGGCGCCCAGTTGGTGCGCAAGGGCTTCGGCCGGTTCTACCCGCTGGGCCCGGGCCCGCGCTGGGGCGACGCGGACCGGCGGGCCGTCGAGGCGTTCCAGCGCACCCAGGGCTGGCGGGGCGGCGCGGCGGACGGCTATCCGGGGCCGGAGACCTGGCGCCGGCTGTTCGCCTGACCGGTCCGGCCGCCGCCCCGGCCGGCCCCGGCACCTTCCCGCACATCCCACCCCCCTTTCATGACGCGTCTGGCGCGGAGGCTGGAGCACGCATGAGTACGACCACATCCCACACGCCGTCCGGTGCCGAGGGGCAGTCGGACGGTTCCGGGGCCGGTCCCGGAGTCCGGCCGGCCCGTCTGATCCAGAACGAGGCGACCACCGAGATCCCCGTCCACCTGCTCTTCCGGGACGATCCCGACCCGGTGGCGATGCCGCTGAGACCGGCCGTGGTGGCCCGCCGGCAGGGCACCGGAGAGCAGCCCCGGCTGCGCCGCCCGGCGGCGGTGCGCAGACGGCCGCTGCCCCGGGCCGACCCGGAGCTGGCGGAGCGCCCGGCGCGGGTGCTGCCGGGGGCGGCCGGGCTGCTCGCCGGGGTGTGCGGACTCACCGGCTGCGCGGCCACCACCTGGTGGGCGGGGCTGCTGCCGGCCGGGGCGCTGGGACTGCCGGCGCACGCGGGCGCGGGCCTGGGACCGGCGCAGTGGGCCGCGTACGCCGGGGCCGGGCTGCTCGGGGCGTTCGGCCTCGGCGGGCTGACCCGGGGGCTGACCGGGCGGGCCTGGGTGCTGGGCCTGTTCGGGCGGTACCGCGGCACGGTCCGGCGCACGGGGCTGCTGTGGGTGAACCCGCTGGTGCCGCGCCGCCGGGTGGACGTGCGGCTGCGGCACTGGCGCAGCGAGACCATGCCGGCCACCGATCCCGACGGGCTGGCGCTGCGGGTGGTGGTGCTGGTGGTGTGGCGGGTGCGGGACACCGCGCGGGCGCTGCTCGGCGTCGACGACCACGAGACGTATCTGCGCGAGTGCGTGGAGGCGGCGCTGGCCCGGGTGCCGGTGGAGCCGGCGGGCGGGACGCGGGGCGGGACGACGGCGGCCGGGGACGCGCTGACCCGGCTGGTGGCGGAGGAGACGGCGCCGGTCGGCGTGGAGGTGTTCTCGGTGCAGCCGGTCCGGGTGGAGTACGCCCCGGAGGTGGCCGCCGCCGTGCACCGGCGCCGGATCGCCGCGCTGGACGCCCGGCAGCGGGCCAGCATGCTCGGCTCGGTGGTGGACTCGGTGGAGGACACGGTGACCCGGCTGACCGTGCGGGGGCTGGTCGAACTGGACGACTACGAACGCAAGGTGCTGGTCCGCGATCTCACGGTGGCGTTCTGCTCGGGGCGCGGGGAGCCGGTGTAGGGAGGGTGCGCGGCAGCCTCACGTTTGGTATGGACATGTTCATCTAGCGGCCATAATCTGTGGCTTGGTCTAGACCTACCGGCACGGCTCACCGAACTCCTCACCTCCTCCAGGAGCGGCAGCATGCGCACCAAGACCAAGTTGTCCGCGGTCGTCCTCGGCGCGGTCACCGCCGGAGCCTTCGCGCTCTCCACCGGCGGCGCCAGCGGCCACGGCTACACCGACCTCCCCATCAGCAGGCAGAAGCTCTGCCAGAACGGCACCGTGGCGAACTGCGGCCAGATCCAGTGGGAGCCGCAGAGCGTCGAGGGCCCCAAGGGCTTCCCGGCCGGCGGTCCCGCCGACGGCCAGATCTGCAACGCCGGGCTGGGCCAGTTCGCCCCGCTCAGCGCGCCGAAGACGCCGTCCGGCACGGACTGGCCCACCACCAGGGTGACCGGCGGCCAGTCGTACACGTTCCGCTGGCAGTTCACCGCCATGCACGCCACGACGGACTTCAGGTACTACATCACCAAGCAGGGCTGGAACCAGAACCACAACCTGTCCCGCTCGGACCTCAACCTCACGCCGTTCCTGACGGTGCCCTACAACGGCCAGCGCCCGCCGTCCACGCTCAGCCACAGCGGCACCCTGCCGTCCGGTCTGAGCGGGCACCACGTCATCGTCTCGGTGTGGACGGTCGCCGACACGGGCAACGCGTTCTACGCCTGCTCGGACGTCACCTTCTGACCGGTACGCCGAAGGGCCCCTCGCACCGGCGAGGGGCCCTTCGATCACGTGCGCCGCCAGGGACTCGAACCCCGGACCCGCTGATTAAGAGTCAGCTGCTCTAACCAACTGAGCTAGCGGCGCATGACTCCCGCCGACCGCGGACTTCCTGCTCCCGCGGCTGGCGACGAAGAAAATACTACCCGGTCCCGAGGGGTGCTCGTGACCGCCCCGGACGGCCCCGGACGGGTCTAGAGCGTCAGCGAGAGCAGCACCGGCGCCGCGTGGCGGTTCAGGGTGTCCGCGGCCCGCTTCAGCCGGTGCGCGTGCGCCACCGGCAGGGACAGGGCCAGGCAGCCGGCCGAGGAGCCCGCGGTGAGCGGCACGGCCGCGCAGACCGTGCCGACCGCGTACTCCTGGAGGTCGAGCACCGGCACCGAGGGCGGCTGGCACTCCAGCCGGGACAGCAGCAGCTTGTCGCTGGTGATGGTGCGCGAGGTGAGCCGGGCCATCCGGTACCGGGCGAGATGGTCGCGCCGGGCCTCGTGGTCCAGCTGGGTCAGCAGGCTCTTGCCGAGGGCGGTGGCGTGGGCGGAGCAGCGGAAGTCCACCCATTCGTTGACCGCCGGGGTGGCCGGCCCCGCCGCGTACTGGGTGACCCGGACCTCGCCGTCGACGTACCGGCTCAGGTAGACGGCCGCGCCGACCGCGTCGCGCAGCCGGTCCAGGAGGTGCTGGAGCTGGTCGTGCAGGGCCCGCTCCCGGTCGTGCGCCGAGGTGAGCCGGCGCAGGGTGGCCCCGGTGACGTAGGCGGCCTCGTCGACCTGCTCGACGTAGCCCTCCCGGCGCAGCATCCGCAGCAGGCCGGCGAGCCGCTCGGGGCCCAGGCCGGTGCGGCGGGCCAGCTCGGTCACGGTGGCGCCGGCGGGGTGCCTGGCCACGGTCTCCAGCACGCGCAGCGCGTCCTGGGCGGAGTCGTACGGGGCGGTCGGCTCGATCCTCATTCGGTCCCCCTGGGCCGCGATCCGGTCGGCGGATCGTGCCCACGATAGCCGGGAAGGGGCGGCCGGGGAGAGGGGGTCGGCGCGATCCCGTCCTGCCCACCGGGACGGAGATCCCTGGGCATATGCCCCCAGCATGGGCCGGCGCCGAACCCCGGCCGGCCTGCGCCCAGGGGACTTCGCTGAGGCACTCCGGGGACCTCCGCCGCGTCCGTGCGCGGCCGGGCCGGGCTCAGTGGCCGGGCACGTACCCGCGCGTCTTGTCGACCACGTTCGGCAGCGGCCTGCCCACCGCCCAGCGGTCGTACAACTCCACGAACTGCGCGGCCAGTTCGTCCCGCAGGCCGACCGTGCCACCGCTCATGTGCGGGGACACCAGCAGCCCCGGCAGCTCCCACAGCGGACTGTCCGGCGGCAGCGGTTCGGCCGCGAACACATCGAGCGCGGCGCCCGCGATCCAGCGCCGGGACAGGGCGTGGACGAGCGCGTCCTCGTCGACCAGGGCGCCCCGGCCGACGTTCACGAAGAACGCCGACGGCTGCATCACGTTGAACCGGTGCGTGTCGAACATGCGGTACGTCCGCTCGGTCAGCGGCGCCGCGGCGATCACCCAGTCCGCGCGGGAGAGCAGCCGGTCCAGGTCGTCCGGGCCGTGCACACCGGTCCGCGGCACCCGTCCGACCAGCGCCGTCGTCATCCCCAGGGCCTTCAGCGTGCGCGTGACGGCCCGGCCGACCGGACCCGAGCCGACCACGCACGCGTACGTGCCCGCCACCGGCCGGGTCTCCCGGGGCCGCCAGCTCCGCTCCCGCTGCGCCGCGAGGGTGCGCGGCAGGTCCTTAGCGGCGGCCAGCACCAGCGCCGCCACGTACTCGGCGACCGGCTGCTCGAAGATCCCGCGCGCGGTGGTCACCACCGTGTCCGACGCGACCAGTTCCGGACCCAGCAGATGGTCCACGCCCGTGCTCGCCGTGTGCACCCAGCGCGGCCGGGGACCGCCGCCGGGCCACGCCTCGCGCACGGCCTGGGAGGCGACGTCCCACACCAGCAGCACGTCCGCGCCGGGCAGCCGCTCCGCCAGGTGCGCCGCGTCCGTGCGCACGATCCGGGCGCGTCCGGTGAGGCGGCCGAGCCGGGGCGGCGGGTCGGCGTCGAGGACCACGACGGTGGGGTGCGGCGGCGTCATGCGGGGCGGCTCCCGGCGTCCGGCCTGAACGGATGG
The DNA here is from genome assembly GCF_055566335.1 of Streptomyces sp. NPDC027672. NCBI lineage: Bacteria > Bacillati > Actinomycetota > Actinomycetes > Kitasatosporales > Streptomycetaceae > Streptomyces > Streptomyces sp. NPDC027672. The sequence goes on from NZ_JBVHSO010000012.1 coordinate 175,060, forward strand.
TGCGCGGGCTGTGCGCGGTGGGCGCGCGGAGCACGCGTGGGGCGCGCGTGGCCGGACCACGCTCGCACCCGCGCCCACCCCCGTCAACCAGGCCGTACGGCGGGTACGGGGTTCTCGGCCAACCGGGGCAGCGGGCCGGGGAGCACCCGGGTGCGCGGGTTCCCGGCCAGCCGGGACCCGCGGGTTCTCGGCCAACCGGGGCAGCGGGTGGGCGGCGCCGCGCGGGCGGGGTACCCGGAACACCGGGCCGTCCCGGGGCGCCGCCGGACGGCGCTGCCCGGAACCCGGCCCGCACCGCCGGAAGCGACAGCAGGAAGGCTGGACATGACCGCACTCGGATTCCTCTACCCGGGCCACTTCGCCGAGGACGACTATCCGCGCATCGAGCAGCTCCTGGGCAGCGACATCCGGGTGGACCTGAGCCACACCGACCTCGGCGAGGACGCGTACGGCCCGTCGGCGCCGCGCGGGCCGGGCTCCGCCGAACGGCTCGCCGAGGAGGTGGCGGGGCTGCGGCTGGCCGGTGCCGAGACGCTGGTGTGGGCGTGCACCAGCGGCGGCTTCGCGCACGGCTGGGACGGCGCCCAGGACCAGGTGCGGACCCTGGCTCGGCTGGCCGGGATGCCGGCCTCCTCGACGTCGTTCGCCTTCGTGCACGCGGCCCGGGAGATCGGCGCCCGCCGGGTCGCGGTCGGCGCGCCCTACCCGGAGGACCTCGCCGCGCTGTTCGCGGACTTCCTGCGGGCCGGCGGCCTGGAGGTGACCGGGGTGCGGGCCTCCGGGCACGTCACCGCGGCGGAGGTCGGCACCTGGGACGAGGAGGACGTGCTCACCCTGGCCCGCGCGGCGGACACCGCGGACGCCGAGGCCGTGCTGCTGCCGCACACCGCCCTGCACACCGCCGCGCACCTCGGGCTGCTGGAGAAGGCCCTGTCCAAGCCGGTGCTCACCGCCAGCCAGGTCACGGTCTGGGAGGGCCTGCGGCTGGCGGACCGCCGGGTGAACGCGCCGGCCCTGGGCGCCTTGTTCACCCGGGAGCCGCTGGTGCAGGGATAGAGCCGCCGCCTCCTCACCCGGGGACCTCGCCGCCTCCTCACCCCGGGGCCTTCCCGCCTCCCCACCCCGGGGTCTCCCCGCCTCCTCACCCGGGGCCTCTTGCGCGGGCGCGGGACAATGGACGGTGGCCCACCCGAAGGCGGTGCCCGTGAACCGGTACGAGGAGGAGACCAGACATGGCGGAGCCCACGCCGCGTCACCACGAACCGCGGCTACGCCCCGCGCCCCTGCTCTTCGAGCCCGCGGAGGCGGCCGCCGATCCCGAGCACTTCTTCGACCTGGAGTCGATCGAGGATCCGCGGGAGCTGCTGGCCCGGGCGACGGAGCTGGCCCAGGCCTTCCGCGCGGCCGCCGACCGGGCCGTGGAGTTCCAGGCCGTCGCGGCGGCCCAGCTCGCCGACCCGCGCCGGTTCGACCGGCTGACCCCGGCGGACATCGCCGAGCGCGCGGAGTGGACCGAGGACTACGCGAAGAAGATGGTCGAGTTCGGCCGGGACCTGATGCGCGGCGACGGCGACGACCGCACCCCGGCCGACCTGCGCTAGCGGCCCGGAGCCCGGGCCGCGGCGCCGATCCGGGCCCGGCGTCCGGGCCGCGGTGCCGACCCGGGCCCCGGCGGCCGGTCAGGCCCCCGCTCCGGCGGTGGCCGAGTCGTCCGGCATATGCCAGGCGGGCAAGATACTCCACCCGAGTCCCCTCTGTCCTCGTTTTCGGCAACTCAGGAGAACCGGATGCTCACGCACGGTAGACATGGGTGTCATGACCAGCGCCCCGAACGTCCTCCGTGCCGGCTCCGACGGCGTCGCCTGGCTCGCCTCGGCGGCCAGCCACCCGCGCAGCACCCTCGCCCTGTGGCGGGAGCGCCCGGACGCCCCCGTGGTGCTGCCCTGCGGCACCGTCTTCGACGTGGTGAGCGCCCCGGTGCCGTTCGGGTGCCGCATGCTGGAGCGGCTGTGGAGCGAGGGCGCGGCGGTGGGCCCGGTCGCGGTGTTCCGGGGCCGGACGCTGCTCTTCGCCGCCCCCGGCACGGCCCAGCGGCTGCCCTCGCTGCTGGCCTGGGAGGACCGGGGCTCCCGGCGGGCGCGGGCGGTGCCGCCGCTGCTGTGCCACGGCCCGGGCGACGCGGTGACCGTCCCGTCCCCGGCCGCCCCGACCGGCGACGACGCGCCCGGAGCCGCCCGCTGGCTGATCGCCCCGGACAGCCGGAATCCCCGGCTGCCCGGTCCCGAGGTGCTGCTCTGGGCGGCCGTGGGCGCGGCCCGGTCCGCCGTGCGGAGGTCGATTTCTCCTCCCGCCGACCAGGATGCTAAGGTCTACGACGTCAGCAGGCGCCGCTAGCTCAGTTGGTTAGAGCAGCTGACTCTTAATCAGCGGGTCCGGGGTTCGAGTCCCTGGCGGCGCACGCGAAGGAAACGGCGGGTCCGGTTCGAAAGAATCCGGCCCGCCGTTTTCGTATACGCCCGCCGCCCCGCTCGGCCCCGCGCCAGCCGTCCCGCTCAGTCCCCCACGCCCGGTGTGATCGACACCGTCCACGCCCCCGAGGCCGTCCTGTCCTCCACCGCCACCCGCACGTCCTCCCCGGGCACGGTGAAGCTCTCGCCGAGGAAGACCGGCGCGTCGGCGAGGGGCGGATAGACCGAGTTCTCCCAGCAGGCCTCGCTGTGCGGGTGGGCGTCCACCACCCGGACCGGGCCGTCGCCGGACGGGGCGCCGCCGCGCACCCGGTACACCAGGATGCCCTGGCGGCAGACCGCGCGGTCGGCGCCGGCCGCGCCGCGCGCCTCGAAGGCGAGGGCGCTGTCCGGGCCCGTGCGCACCACGGCCAGCTTCACGCCGTGGCCGAGCCCGAAGGCGGGCGCGCCGGCCGTGTCCCGCACCGGGACGCCCGGCCCGGCCGCCAGGGGCTCCAGGGTGAGGCGGGCCGGCGTGGCGCCGCGCACGCACACCACCTGCCGCGGATCCAGCCAGCCCAGTCTCCACTTGTGCCAGGCCAACAGATCGGGGGCCAGACCGAACTGGCTGCCCATCAGGTCCCAGTCGCCGACATGGGTGTCCCAGTCGCCCTTGCCGTCGGCCGGGCGGTGGTAGAGGTCGGGCAGGTCGAAGACATGGCCGGTCTCGTGGGCGAGAACCAGCCGGTCCGGTGGATGGTGCTCGAACACGGTGACCACCCGGCGGATGCCGGCGCCGTCCACCCGCAGGGGCGTGTCCAGGTTGACGACTTTCGTGGCGTCGGAGTCGACGCCGGGCGCGTCCGGGTCGGCGACGAGGTAGACCACCTGGTAGCGGGAGAAGTCGACCTCCTCGTCGGCCACGGCGAACGCGTCCCGCAGGTAGGCGGCCCGGTCCTCGGCGTTCCAGTCCCGCCGCATGGCGTACGCCGTCGACGGGCGCGGCATGCGCAGCCAGCGCCCGAGCGGATGCGGGCGGAGGGTGAACCTGCCGTAGGACGACTGTTCGTAGAAGCGGCTGGTGGCGGGGAAGTGGTCGGCCGTCAGTTGGGCCGGGGTGGTGCGCGGGGCGGCGTCCGGGAAGGACAGGAAGACCAGGACGGCGTCGAGCGCGCCGGCCGGGTGCGGATAGGCGGGGCTCCAGGTGTCCACGCCCTCCGAGTGGTGGGCCTCGGTGCGGTGCAGGGCACAGGGCTCCGGGGAGAAGGGCCCGGCGGCCGAGGGGCCGGTGAGGATCGAGGTCGCGGCGAGCGCCGACATCGTGGTGAACACGGCGGCGGTGCTGCGCAGCTTGGGCACGGACATGACCTCCGGATGCGGTTCGCGGGACCCGCACCCAGATTGCTGGTATTCATTGGTTTATGCCCTGTTTGTCTGCACCGGAAGAGTGAGCGCGCCCCCGCCGGGCGCCGGCGCACCCCGGCTCTCGACCTCCCGAAACATTCACGGAACGTCACAACTGGTCGGCAGGCCGAAGAACCCGTCCAGGTGCGGGCAGAAACGATCTGTCAGAACCGGTGCCCGGTCCGGGACACTGGAGAGTGGCTGGAAGGGCCCGGGGCCAGCCTCTATGATCGGCACACTTTCCGGCACGGACTTCAGATCGAGTGCACGCGGGAGCGAGCGGTGAGCGGAACGTCCGAAGGGCCGACGCCCGCGGCAGACCTCGACCGGTCAGCCGTCACAGAAAGTCACCACACCACCTATCATCGTGTCTTCGCGAACGCCCCGCTCGCCATGGCGGTCGTGGGCCCCGAGGGCTGTGTCGTCACGGCCAACAGCGCCCTCGGCGAACTGCTCGGCATCGACCCGGACACCCTCGTCGGGCGGGTCGCCGCCGACCTGGTCGACCTGGGCTCGGACCCGCGCAGCCGGCACGCCTACCACGAGGTGCTGCGCGGCCGGCGGGCCCGGCTGCGCTGCACCCGCCGGATCAAGCACCCCGCGGGGCACTCGGTGTGGGCGCAGGTCACCATCGCCCCGCTGAGCGGCGACGACCCCGGCGTCCTGCTGTCCGTCACCGACATCAGCGCCCGCCGCGAACTCCAGGCCCGGCTGCGGCACTTGCAGATGCACGACCCGGTGACCCGGCTGCCCAACCGCACCCTGTTCTTCGAGCGGCTCACGGCCGCGCTGGAGGCGGAGTCGTACGAGGAGAGCGGCACCGGCCGGATCGGCCTGTGCTACCTGGACCTGGACGGCTTCAAGGCCGTCAACGACACCCTCGGCCACCGGATCGGCGACCGGCTCCTGGCGGCCGTGGCCGAACGCCTCACCAGGGTCGCCGACGAGGCCGGGTACGCCCGGGCCGCCACGCCCCTGGTGGCCCGGCTCGGCGGCGACGAGTTCGCCCTGCTGGTGGAGGACTCCACCGGCACCGAACAGCTCGCCGACCTCGCCGAGTCCGCGCTGAAGGCACTCCAGGAACCGTTCGACCTGGCCGGCCGCCGGCTGTCGCTGACCGCCTCGATCGGAGTGGTCGAACGGCACGCGGCGGGCACCACCGCCACCGGTCTGATGCAGGCCGCCGATACGACGCTGTACTGGGCGAAGGCCGACGGCAAGGGCCGCTGGACCCTGTTCGACCCCGAGCGCAACGCCCACCGCATGACCCGCCAGGCGCTGTCCTCCACGCTGCGCCCCGCCATCGACCGCGGGGAGTTCGCCCTCGAATACCAGCCGCTGGTGGCCATGGAGGACGGCCGGCTCAACGGCGTCGAGGCGCTGATCCGCTGGCACCACCCGCAGTTCGGCACCCTCACGCCGAATCGGTTCATCGGACTGGCCGAGGAGGACGGCTCGATCGTGCCGCTGGGCCGCTGGGCGCTGGTCACCGCCTGCCGGCAGGCCCGCCGCTGGCAGCTCGACCGACCCGGCGAGCCGCCCATCTTCGTCAGCGTCAACGTGGCCGTACGGCAGGTGTGGGACTCCGACCTGGTGGCCGACGTCGCCGAGACCCTCGCCGAGACCGGGCTCGCCCCGCACCTGCTCCAGCTCGAGCTGACCGAGTCCGCGGTGATGGGCTCCGCGGGCCGCCCCATCCAGGCCCTCCAGGCGCTCAGCGACATGGGCGTGCGGATCGCCATCGACGACTTCGGCACCGGCTACTCGAACCTCGCCTACCTCAGCCGCCTGCCGGTCTCCACGCTGAAACTGGACGGCTCCTTCGTGCGCGGTTTCCAGTACGAGGAGACCGCCAAGGGAGCCGTGCCCAACCCCGCCGACGAGGTCATCGTGGAGGCGATGATCCAGCTCGCCCACCGGCTGGGCCTGACCGTCACCGCGGAGTGCGTGGAGACCGCCGCGCAGGCCACCCGGCTGCGCCGGATCGGCTGCGACACCGGCCAGGGCTGGCTCTACTCCCGTCCGGTGCCGCCGGACCGCATCTCCGAGCTGCTGGGGACGCGGACCTACGCGGTCGGCAATCCGTAGGCGTCCGCGATCAGTTCGTAGGAGCGCAGCCGGGTCTCGCCGCGGTGCGCGTGCGAGGTGAGCATCAGCTCGTCGGCCCCGGTGCGCTTCTGCAGCTCGTCCAGGCCGGCGCGGACCTCGTCGACCGTGCCGTGCACGATGTTCGCCGTCCAGCTCGTGGCGAACTCCTCCTCCATCGGGCTGAACTCGTACCGCTCGGCCTCGTCCGGGTCGGGGAACAGCCCCGGCCGGCCGGTGCGCAGCCGGATCATGTTCAGCGCCAGCGCCCGGGCCTGCCGGCGGGCCTCGCGCTCGTCGTCCGTGGCGAGCGTGTTGACGCCGATGAGGGCGTACGGCTCGGACAGGACGGCGGAGGGCCGGAACGTCTGCCGGTACAGGTCCAGGGCCGGGAGGGTGTTCTGCGCGGAGAAGTGGTGCGCGAAGGCGAACGGCAGACCGAGCAGACCGGCCAGCCGGGCGCTGAAGCCGGAGGAGCCGAGCAGCCAGACGGACGGGCGGTGCGGGGACTGCACGCCGCCGGGCGAGGTGCCCTGCACCGGACCCGGGATCGCGTGGATCCGCCGGTACGGATGCCCGTCCGGGAAGTCGTCGTCCAGGAACCGGGTCAGCTCGGCGAGCTGCTGCGGGAAGTCGTCGGCGCCCTCGTTGAGGGTGTCGGTGCGGCGCAGGGCGGCGGCGGTGGCCCCGTCCGTGCCCGGCGCCCGCCCCAGCCCCAGGTCGACGCGGCCCGGCGCGAGCGCCTCCAGCGTGCCGAACTGCTCGGCGATCACCAGCGGGGCGTGGTTGGGCAGCATGACACCGCCCGAGCCGAGCCGGATGCGGCCGGTGTGGGCGGCGAGGTGGGCGAGGATCACGGCGGGCGAGGAGGAGGCCACCCCGGGCATGGAGTGGTGTTCGGCCACCCAGTACCGGTGGAAGCCCCGGGCTTCCGTGAGCCGGGCGAGCGCCACGCTGGTGCGCAGGGCGTCACTCGCCGTGCTGCCCGCTCCGACGGTCACCAGGTCCAGCACGGACAGGGGCACGGGCGCGGTCCCGTGCGCGGTGCCCCGGATCTCGTCTGCCTCGTCTGCCGCCACGGTATGGCCTCCTGTCACCGGTCCTGGACTGTCCTCCGCGCCCCAACAGGAGGCGATCTCCGTTTATTCCGGCGCCGGCCGCGCGCCGGGCCGTTCACGGCCGCCAGCTCACCCTGTGTTCCGCCAGGTGGGACAGGACCGCGTGGTTCGCCTCCCAGCCGTCCGGGAACTTCACCAGGGTGCCCAGCCGGACCGGTTCCGTGGACGGGTAGTCGTCCAGGAGGTCGCTCACCCCGGCGCGGCAGACCATGATGCAGGCGTGGCGGTGGCGGGAGGCCAGGACGCACAGGCGGCCCGTCTCCAGGTGGAACGCCGTGGCGTCGGGACGGCCGGAGAGCGGGTGCAGGACCACCGTGATGTCGTACTCACGGCCCTGGAGGCGGTTCGCGGTGTCGACCGTGACGCCCGGGACGCCCAGCTCGGCCAGGGCCGCGCGGACCGCCGCCGCCTGGTCGCGGTGGGCCGTGCCCACGGCGACGCGGTCGGCGGTGACGGGCGCGGGCGCCGGGGACCGCTCGGAGAGCGCCGCGCCGCCCCGGTCCAGCAGCCGGCGCACCACCGCCGCGACCGCGCGCACCGCCTCCGGGTCCGTGCGCGGCGTGTGCCGGGCGGGCAGCTCCAGCAGGCCCCAGCCGGACTCCGCTGCCTCGTCGAGCACCCGGTCCGGCGCGGAACCGTCCGAGGGCACGGCGAAGCTCAGCCGGCGCTCGCCGTGGAGCGTGCCGCTGCGGAAGGGCGTGTACGGGTAGAAGGCGTCCGAGACCAGGGGCGCCGCCGAGGCGGGCAGCCGCCAGGACACCGGCAGGCGGTGCTGCGGCAGGCCCGGGTTGTGCGCCAGCAGCGTGGTCACGGCCGACGCCGACGGGTCGTACGACAGCCCCGCCCACTGCTCGCTGCCCACGAGGGAGAACGGGTCCAACTGGCCGGGGTCGCCCACGAACAGCGCCCGCTCGAACAGGCCGGCCACGGCGAGCAGCGAGTCCGAGCGCATCTGGTACGCCTCGTCCACGATCGCGTGCCGCCACGGCTCGTCCGTCTTCACGTGCGCCCACTTCGCGGCGGTGGACAGCACCACCGGCAGACCGGCCAGGTCGGCCGCCTTCGCCGAGGTGCGGACCTGCGGCAGCTCGTCCAGCGCCTTGTCGTACGCGTCGGTGTCGCTGCTGTGCAGCCGGCCGACGGGCAGCTCCCCGTTCCGCTCGGCCAGCCGCAGGACCAGGTCGTCGACCTGGGCGTTCGTCTGCGCCACCACCATCAGCGGGCGGCCCGCCTCCGCCAGTTCCAGCGCCGCGCGGACCACCAGCGTGGACTTGCCGGCGCCGGGCGGGGAGTCCACCACCACGCCCCGCTCGGTGCCGTGCAGCGTGTCGTGCAGGATCGCCTCGGTGGCGCGGCCCGCCGCGGCGGCGGGGTCGAAGCCGACGGTCGTCACAGCACGTCCTCCTCGGTGACGGGATCGGGCGTCTCCGGTACCGGTTCGCCCGGCGGGCCGCCGTGCGTCCACGGGGTCTCCTCCGGGTCGGGCAGCTTCGCGCCGCCGCGCTGCTCGTGCTCGAACAGCGTGAAGCAGACCCGGTCGCCCGGGTCCGGCACCGAACCCGGCTCCGGTTCCTTGCCGCGGCCCATCTTGTCCAGCACGCGCAGCGTCAGCACCCCGTCGGCCTCGTACCCGACGAACTCCGCCGACTGCGGTCTGCCCTCCAGCGACCGGAACACCCGCGCCCGCTCCGCCAGGTGCGGCCGGTCCTCCGTGCGGACCGTCACCAGCGGGCGCGGGCTCGGCCGCCGGCCCTCGGAGTACGCCATCACCACCTCGGTCACCTCGCCCGCGAACGCCTCCCCGGCCAGCCGCCGCCCGGCCATCACCAGTGGATCGTCCAGGGCCTCCTGGGCCTCCAGCCGGGCCTGTTCCCGCTCGCGGGTGGCCAGCTTGTTCGCCGCCGTCACCGCGTCGTCCCGGCGCGGCTGCGGCGGTTCGCCGGCCCGCACCCGGTCCCGGTGCGCGGTGAACGACCAGCGGTCCCGGGTCCACCGCTCCGCCACGTGCGCGCCCGGCGGCAGCTCCCGCAGCAGGTCAAGTCCCCGCCACACCGCGTCCCAGGTGGGCCGGGTGCGGCTCTCGACCAGATCGCGGACCTCCCGCTCGGCCCGGGTGAGCGCGGCCAGCCGGCCGTCCGCCTCCAGCGGGTCCTCGGCGGCGGCCAGCGCCGTGCGCGCGCGGTCGTAGCGCTCGATCGCCGGGGCCAGCAGCTTGTTGTCGAACGCCGGGTCGGTGGCGGGTCCGGCCGGCGGGCACAGCAACTGCCCGGCCGCGTCCCGGGCCAGCTCCGCCCGGCGGGCGGCCCCGGCGCCGGACAGGCCCTCGGGCGGGTCGATCCAGGCGAGCAGCGCCCCCAGGTGCTCGTCCTCCAGGCCGGACTGGCCGGTCACCCAGTGCCGGGACAGCACGTCGGTCAGGGCCAGCAGCAGCGAGGAGCCGGGCACCCTGGAACGCTCGCCGTAGTGGGTCAGCCAGCGGCCGAGCAGCGGCACCCGGGGCGGCGCCGGATAGGGCGCGTCCGGGTCCTGCTCGGCGGTGCGCCGGAACCGCATGGAGCGGCCCAGCAGCCGGACGAAGTCCAGGCCGGTGCGGCTCGGCACGATCAGCTGCGGCGCGTCCGCGCACAGCTCGGCCTCCACCTTGACCCGCTTGCCGGTCTCCGGGTCGGTCTCGGTGCGCTCGGCGGCCTCCACGGCGTCCGCGTACGCGTCGATGTGCGGCAGGACCACACCGGCCAGGTCGGCCAGGAACGTGAACCGCAGATCGCGGTCCCGGGGCTGCGGCACGACCAGCAGCCGGGGCGCGTCCCGGTCGGTGCCGACCAGCGCGCCGAGCGGGGCGCCGGTCTCACCGGCGGTGGTCAGCGGCACGAACACCAGCGGACGGTCGGACAGATGCCGGTGCCGGACGGTCGCGGCCGGCTGCGCCCGGCCCCGGTCGACGGCCTCCAGCCGGGCGAGGGCGGTGATCAGCGACACGCCGGCACCTCCCGGACGGACGCCGGCGCCGCACCGCGCGGGGCGGGCAGTTCCCCGGCGGCCGCCGGTGCCTGCGCGCGCGCCGCGGCCGCCTCGCCGGCCGCCCGCAGGGCCTCCGCGCGCAGCGCCGCCGCCCGGCGCAGCGCGGCCACCGCCGGGTCGTCCGGGTCGCCGCTCTCGCCGCGGGCCGCCGCCAGCACCTCCCCGACCGTGGCCAGGCCGCCCAGCTCGGCCCGCAGGGGCCGGCCGAGCGGGGTGACCGCGCCGGCCGCGCGGGAGCGCTCACGGCAGTGGAAGGCCAGTTCACAGGCGGACAGGCACTCGGGCGCATAGGCCGCGGGCACCGCCTCCACGGCCGCCGTCAGCTCCTCGGCGGGCCGGTCGGGCGCGAAGCACGTGCCCTCGGGCAGCGTGTCGGCGATCTCCTCGACCCGGGTCAGCCGGGCCAGCTGGCGGGCGGTGACCGCGCGCTGCTTGCGGACGTCCACCGCGGAGCCCGCCGGCAGGTTCGAGAAGTCCCGCGGGCACACCAGCAGCACCCGGTGACGCACGACGGGCACCCGGGCACCCGGCTCGCGGGTCGCTCCGGCGGACTCAGGGTCGCGCGGCGCCTCGGCCGTTGTCCGGGCGTGGGGCGCCTCGGTGGGCTCCGGGGTGAGGTGCCCCGCGGCCGGTTCCGGTTCCGCGCCGAGCCGTGCGGCGACCTCCTCCAGCGCCAGCACGTACACCGCCGCCTGGCGGGCCGCCGCGCCGACCTTCGCCGGGTCCGCGACGCCGTCCACCATCGGGAAGGACTTGATCTCCACCACCGACCAGCTGCCGTCCGGGTGCACCACTACCGCGTCCGGCTCCAGGAAGGCGAGGGAACCCGCCACGTCCAGGGCGAGCATCGGATGGTCCAGCAGTGTCCAGCCGCCGGCCCGCGTGGCCTCGCGCAGCGCCAGCGCCGTACGCGCCGTACGCCCCTCGGGGCCGTGCGCCGTCAGGTCGGGCACCGCCGCGCCGGCGGGCGGCTCGGCGCGCGGATCGAGCCGGGCGTGCACCAGGCGCAGCAGCTCCGCGCCGCCGTCCGCCTTCACCCGCGCCTCGAACGCGTTGCCCCGGGTCAGCGCGAACTGCGACTGCCCGAAGCCGGACGGCGCGCCCAGCGCGGTGGCCAGCCGGGCCTTGTCCACCCCGGCGCCGTCCAGTATCGCCCGCCGTGCGCACCCGGGGTTCGCGGCGAGCGCCGCGAGGGCGCGCGCGTCCAGGGCCTTGGCCGGTACCTCGGGTCCGCGCAGCTCAGCGAGCCGGTGCCGCAGCCCCTTCCCCCGCGTCGGTGGGGGAGGGGTCCGGTCCGGCCGCGGGGTCGAGCCGCGACTCGCGCTGGCGTGGAATTCGCTCACCCGCGGAAGTCTGGCATCCGGCACTGACAATCGGGGAACGGGCGACATCGGCGACCGCCGGGGTACGGCGCGCGGCCCGGGTCCGCAGCAGGTTCCCGGCGCGCAGCACGTACGGCGCCAGCAGCAGTCCGACGCCCATCACGGCGACGCCCGCGACCGCGTCCAGCAGATAGTGGTTGGCGGTGCCCATGACCACGATCGCGGTCACCAGCGGGTAGCCGACGCCGACGGCCTTGGCCAGCCGGGTGTTGCCGTGCCGCCAGAGCATCACACCGCACCACAGCGCCCAGCCCACGTGCAGGCTCGGCATCGCCGCGTACTGGTTGGTCATGCCGCCCATGCCGCGCGGGGCGCTGGCCTCGCCGCCCCACCAGCCGTACGAGCTGTACTGCGCCATGGTGTCCACGAAGCCGTGGTCGGCGGCCAGCAGCCGGGGCGGGCAGGTCGGCAGCAGGGTGAAGCCGATCAGGCCGATGAAGGTGGAGGTCATCAGCCAGGTGCGGGCCGCGCGGTAGTGCCGGGCACGCGCGCGGAACAGCCAGACCAGGACGGCGGGCGTGACCAGGTAGTGCAGCGAGGCGTACCAGAAGTCGGCCGGGACCCCGAGCCAGGCCTCCTGGGTGAACAGCCGGTTCAGCGGGTGCTCGGCGTTCAGGCGCAGGGCCTTCTCGATGCGCAGCAGCGCCAGACCGTGATCGACGGCGCCGGAGACGTCACCGCGCGCGAGGAGCCGGCCGGCCGAATAGCAGCTGTAGACCAGCACGATCAACGGCAGCTCGGTCCACCAGCGCAGCCGGGTACGGGGGGCCACCTCGGTGCCCGGTGTCTCGGTCTGCGGCAATCCGATCGCCCTCCCCTTCGGCGCGCTGCGCGGTGCGCCCCCGGCGGGCGACCGTGCCACTTTACGTGTCCCCGCGTCGCCCGTGCGGGCCGCCGGGGTCCCGCCCGGACGCGGGCTCAGCCCTCGAAGACGCCGGGATCGCCCGCCGGGTTGCCTGTCCGTGGGGTGCGCGATGATGGAGGGACCGCAGTCAGCCGTCGTTTCCGTGACGTCCTCGTGGCGTCACCCTCCCGGAGAGGTCTCCCATGGCACCGCGCATCCTGCTGGCCCGGCACGGACAGACGGCGTGGTCGCTGTCCGGTAAACACACCGGCAGGACCGATGTGCCCCTGCTGGAGGAGGGCCGGCGCGGGGCCAAGCTGCTCGGCGAGCGGCTGCACCGCGCCCCGCTGGACGGGCTGGCGGACGCGGAGGTGCGCACCAGCCCGCTGGCACGCGCGCGGGAGACCTGCGAACTCGCCGGGTTCGGCGAGCGCGCCGAGCACTGGGACACGCTGCTGGAGTGGGACTACGGCGCGTACGAGGGGATGACCCCGGCCGAGATCCGCGCGGCCCGGCCGGGCTGGCTGATCTGGCGGGACGGGGTGCCGGAAGGGGAGACCGTCGCCGAGGTCACCGCGCGCGCGGACGAGGTCGTCTCCTGGGCCCGCTCGGCCGACCGGGACGTCCTGGTCTTCGCCCACGGGCACATCCTGCGGTCCATCGGCGCGCGGTGGCTGGGCCTGCCGCTGGACTTCGCCGCGCGGATACGGCTGCACCCGACCTCGCTGTCCGTCCTGGGCTGGGCCTACGGCGAGCCGGCGATCGAGAGCTGGAACGACCTGGGCCACCTGACCCTCTGACGCGGCCACCGCCGGCCACCCACTGACGCGGCCATCGCCGTCCATGGGAACCCACTGACGCGACCACAGCCGTCCCCGGGGAACCCGCGCCGGCCACCACGCGCCATCCGGCGCCCACGGACCCGCCCGCCACCGGGGACGACGGCCACGGCCACGGCCCCCGGTGGGTCCGGTCCGGTGACCGCTCCTGCCCGCCCCCTCCCGGCGCCGGCCGGCTAGGTCCGGCGGGGCAGGGACGCGTGACGGTTCAGGAACTCCGATACGCCCGAGGCCCGCCGGTGCGGCAGCAGTACCCTCGCCGTGCCCGCCAGCATGTTCTGGATGCGGGAGGACTGGACCTGGTCCAGCAGCGCCAGCACCCGCAGCCCCGCCTGTGCCGCCTCGTCGGGACGGCCCTCGCGGGCCAGGTCGTCGGCCAGTTCCGCGGTGTACAGCGCGATGTTGCGGGTGAAGTGCGGATCCTGCAGCCGCGCCGCCCGCCGCGCGTGCCGGGACGCCCGGCGCCAGTCGCCCAGCGTGGACCAGCACTGCGCCTCTAGCCCCGCCAGCTCGGCCTCGCCGTAGAAGCTCATCCACTCCGGGTCGGCGTCCGCGTGGCCCCGCTGGAAGAGGGCCTGCGCCCGGGCGAGCGCCCGCTCGCAGCCGGTGCGGTCGGCGAGCCCCGCCCAGCCGCCCGCCTCTCGCAGCGCGAGCAGGGACATCAGCCGGGCCGAGCCGAGCGGCCGGGCGGCGCGCTGCGCGGCCTGCGCGGCCCTGACCGCCTCCCGGGGCCGGCCCGCGTCCCGGGCGAGGAACGCGGTGTTGCAGAAGGCGTGCGCCTCCAGCCCCGGATCGCCGGTCATGCGCGCGGTGGCCAGCGCCTCCGCGTAGTGCGAGCGCGCGTCGTCGAAGCGGCCGGAGTCGTGGGCCAGCCAGCCGACGGAGATGGCCAGTTCACCGGCGCCCGTGTGCAGCCGGTCGGCGGTGGCCTGCCGGGTGGCGCCGGCGTCGAGCAGCGCGTAGGCGGCGCGCAGCGGGGCCGCCGCGCGCCGGTACAGGCCGTCCGCGCCGTGCCGGTCGTCCAGCAGCCGGATACGGCGGACCGCTTCCTCCAGTGCCGCCGCCTCGGCGGTCCCGGCCCGCCGCGGCGGCCGGTCCGCCGCCCGCGCACCGGTGGTGAGCCCCAGCGGGGCCAGCGTGGCGGCGGCCATCGTGGCGCCTGAGCCGGTCATGAATGCGCGACGCAGCACGTCGCTCTCCTCGTGGTTCGGGGGGTGTTCCTCTTGCGGGTCCAGCGGGTCGTACGGCTCGACGGCCCCGGACGACTCACCGGGTGCCCTGCCGGACACGGACGCCTCCGGCGCCTCCGGGGCCGTACGCGCCGCCCGGCCGCGGACGGACGAACGGGGCGCGAACCCCAGATCGGTGAGCGTGCGGCCGGGAAACATGTGCAGGAACACCCGTTCGTACGCGTAGTTGGGACAGCGGATCTCGCCCGCCTCGACCCGGCCGATGTAGCGCGCGTCACAGCTCACCCGCTCACCGATCTCGCGCGCGGCCCGTCGTACCAGTGCCGCGAACTCGGCCGGTGAGCGCCGGCCGCGCAGCCGCCGGAAGGCGAGATTCGGCCGGGCCGGCCGCTCGGGCTGTGACGAGGTCACCGTGGACGACGCCATGGCCGGGTCCTCTCGTGCGAACCGTCGAACCATGCCGGAACCGGGGCGATTCCGGACGAGCCGCCCGGATGACGCCTTGGTTCCGGCGGGCATGAACGTACCTGTTGTGAAGGGCTCGCCACGCGGTGTTTGGCCACAAAGCGGATACCTCCTCCAGGATCTGCCATGAAGTGCCATCCTTTGCGGCGCACTTGCGCCGTAGCCGTTGACGCGCTCGCGCGTTGGACATCACGGACCGCAACGGGGCTGTGTGGTGGAGGCCAGGCATGGACACCAGCCGGAGCAACGAACCTTGTACGTCACCGTCACCGTCACCGTCACCGCCGTCGGCCGCGCCCGCACCCGCGGCGGGCGACCCGGCGTGCGACCTCGTGACGGTGCCGGCCCGGCAGGGGCTGGAGGCGGTCGACATCCTGCGGCGCGGAGCCGCGGACGCGGTGGGACCCGTCCTGCACGACGACGGCCGCGACACCCTCGGCTTCCTGGTGCCGCCCGGCACCGCGGCCGGCTGGGACGTGCCCGGCAGCACCTGCACCGAGACGAACGGGCGCGGGCTGAGGCTGGACCCCGGGCCGCCGATGGAGGGCTCCGCCTGGCTGCTGCCGCCCGGCGACGCCGACGCCGCCACCGACCCGGCGGTGCTGCGCCGGGCCCTGGACGAGGCGGCCCGGCTGATCGAGGTGGCCGACAACTGCTGCTGAGGCCGTCCCCGCGGGCCACCGCCGGTCACTCCGGGGTCGCCGCCGGACGCTCTGAGGCCGTCCCCACGGGCCGCCGCCGGTCGCTCTCGGGTCGCCGTCGGTCACTCTCAGGGCGTCCCACGGGTCTGCGCCCGCCCCCGGCGCGCCCCCTCGCGGAGGCTGCGAAAATGGGCGGATGGGCAGGTCAAGGAATACCCGGCGCAGATCGGCCGCGGCCGTCGAGGAACCGGTCGACGGCGGGCTCGCGCAGCTCGTCCCCGACCCGGACCGCGACCGGGCCTGGACGCTGCTGATCGACGGGGCGCCGCAGTCGCACGTGGACCTGGACGACCCGGCGTACCTCTCCTTCGAGTACCAGCGCCGCCTCGGCCACGTCATCGACCTCGTCGCCCCGCCCGGCCGGCCCGTGCACGCCGTGCACCTCGGCGGCGGCGCGTTCACCCTCGCCCGGTACGTCGCCGCGACCCGGCCCCGCTCCACCCAGCAGGTCGTGGAGCGGGACGCGAGCCTGGTCGAACTGGTCCGCCGGGAACTGCCGCTGGACCCCGGCGCGCGCATCCGGGTGCGCGCGGCGGACGCCCGCGCGGGTCTGGCCAAGGTGCCGGACGGCTGGGCCGACCTGGTCGTCGCCGACGTCTTCAGCGGCGCCCGCACCCCCGCCCACCTCACCTCCACCGAGTTCCTGGGCGAGGTCCGCCGCGCCCTGAAGCCCTCCGGTGTCTACGCGGCGAACCTGGCCGACGGCCCGCCGCTCGCGCATCTGCGCGGCCAGATCGCCACCGCCGCCGCCCGGTTCGGCGAACTCGCGCTGATCGCCGACGCGGCCGTGCTGCGCGGCAAGCGCTTCGGCAACGCCATCCTGGCCGCCTCCGACGCGCCGCTGCCGCTCGCCGAACTCACCCGCCGCGCCGCCTCCGACCCGCACCCCGGCCGGGTCGAACACGGCAGCCGGCTCACCGACTTCACCGGCGGCGCGGCACCCGTGACGGACGCGGCCGCGGTCGCCTCCCCGGCCCCGCCGCCCTCGGTGTTCCGCTAGAACCCTGGTCCAGGACCCCGGCTCGCGCCGGCCGGCGGTCTGGTGGTCGGTTACGTCACCACCTAGACCCGCGCCGGACCGTCGTGGATGTCAGTACGTCACCACCTCGACCCGCGGCGGCCCGTCGTGCCAGGTACAGAAGACCGACACCCGGTCCGCGTCCCGGCTGAACTCCACCCGGATCCAGCGCTCCGTCTTCCACACCTGCATCGACCAGCCGGCCCCCGGAGCCGCCGAGACGAGCGTCGCGGCGGCCGGACCGAGGTCGAACACCGCCCGGCCGCCGTCCGTGTCGTAGGCCCTGACCCGGCCGGACGCGGTGGCAGTGGCAGCAGGAGCGGTGGCCGGGGCGGTGGGGGACGGGGGCCGGGAGCGGGCGGAGGCGTGCGCGGGCGTGGGGGCCGGCGCCGGCCGGACCGGCCGTGTCCGCGCCGGGGACGGGGAGGGCGAGGGCGCCGGGGACGCCGAATCCGCCTGCGTGGCCGCCGCGTCGGCCGCCGTGACCGGCAGCGCGCGCGGCGGGTCGTAGACCGTGCCCGCCATCACCGTGTGCACGCCCCACCACGACAGCGTGGCCGCCGCTCCCGTCGCCGACAGCCAGGCCAGTACGTGTACGAGTCCTCTGCGCATCGGCGTCATACTGCCTCACCGGCCACACCGGTTGTCCACAACCGCGCGGTCGTCCACAGGCCCCGGCCGGTCCGGACCACATGGCGTACGGTGCGGCGCATGGCAAGTGTGCTCGTGGTCGAGGACGACCAGTTCGTACGCTCGGCGCTCATCCGGCATCTGACCGACGCCGCACACCTCGTGCGCAGCGTCGGTACGGCGCTGGAGGCGCTGCGCGAGGTCGCCCATTTCCGCTTCGACCTGGTCATCCTGGATCTCGGACTGCCCGACCTGGACGGCTCCGAGGCCCTGAAGATGCTCCGCGGCATCACCGACGTGCCGGTCATCATCGCCACCGCCCGGGACGACGAGACCGAGATCGTCCGGCTGCTCAACGCCGGGGCGGACGACTATCTGACCAAGCCGTTCTCCGTGGAGCACCTCGCCGCCCGGATGGCGGCCGTGCTGCGCCGGTCCCGGGGCGGCGGCGCGGAGGCCGCGCCGCCGTCCGTGCTCCGGGTCGGCGGCCTGACCGTCGACCCGCTGCGCCGCCAGGCCGAACTGGACGGCGTCCGGCTGGACCTGACCCGCCGCGAGTTCGACCTGCTCGCCTTCCTCGCCGGCCGGCCCGGCGTCGTCGTCCCGCGCCGGGAACTGCTCGCCGAGGTCTGGCAGCAGTCCTACGGCGACGACCAGACCATCGACGTCCATCTGTCCTGGCTGCGCCGGAAACTGGGGGAGACGGCCGCCCGGCCGCGCTATCTGCACACGCTGCGGGGCGTCGGCGTGAAGCTGGAACCGCCCGCGGAGGGGGAGCCGCGATGAGGTGGGCGCTGGTCAAGGTCTGTCTCGCGGTCACCACGATGGTCGTGGTCGCCTTCGCCGTCCCGCTCGGCCTGGTCGTCAAGGAGATGGCCCGCGACCGCGCCTTCGCCCGCGCCGAACGGCAGGCCGCCGCGGTCGCGCCCGCCCTGTCCATCACCACCGACCGGGACAAGCTGGAGCGCGTGGTGGCCGCGGCCGGCACCGGCTCCCGGATGACCGTCCACCTGCCGGCCGGCACCGGCCGCCCCCCGCTCGACCTCGGCCGGCCGCGCGCCACCGCCCGGGACGTCCAGGCCGTCCGCAGACTCGGCCGCGCCTCCACCGCCACCGTGCCCGGCGGCTCCGCCCTGCTCCAGCCGGTCGCCCTCGGCTCGACCGCGATCGCGGTGGTCGAGGTGTACGTCCCGGAGTCCGAGATGACCAACGGCGTCGGCACGGCCTGGGCGGTGCTCGCCGCCGTCGGCCTGGCGCTGACCGTCGGCTCGGTCGCGGTCGCCGACCGGCTCGGGGTGCGCATGGTGCGCCCGGCGCGGCGGCTGGTCGAGGGCGCGCACGAGCTGGGCGAGGGCAGACTGGGCGCCCGTGTCCCGGAGGACGGGCCGACCGAACTGCGGCTCGCGGCGGTCGCGTTCAACTCCATGGCCGACCAGGTCGTCCAGCTCCTCGCCAACGAACGCGAGCTGGCGGCCGACCTCTCGCACCGGCTGCGCACCCCGCTCACCGTGCTGCGGCTGAACGCGGCCTCGCTCGGGGCGGGACCGGCCGCCGAGCAGACCCGGGCCGCCGTCGCCCAGTTGGAGCGGGAGGTCGACACCATCATCCGGACGGCCCGGGAGGCCAAGCCGCAGACGGCCGCCGCCGGGCCCGGCGCCGGCTGTGACGCGGCCGAAGTGGTCCGCGAGCGCATGGAGTTCTGGTCCGCGCTCGCCGAGGACGAGGGCCGCAGATGGCGGGTGGCCGGCGTGGAGCGGCCGGTGAGGCTGCCCGTGGCACGGGCCGACCTGGCCGCCGCGCTCGACGCCCTGCTCGGCAACGTCTTCCGGCACACCGCCGAGGGCACCGCCTTCGCGGTCGACGTGCACCACGCCGGGGACGCGGTGATCGTGCTCGTCTCCGACGCGGGCCCCGGCATAGCCGACCCGGCGGCGGCGATGGCCCGCGGCCGGGGCTCGGGCCACACCGGCTCCACCGGACTCGGCCTCGACATCGTCCGCCGGCTCGCCGAGTCCACCGGCGGGGACGTCCGCATCGGCTCCTCGGTGCTGGGCGGCACGGAGGTGCGGATCTGGTTCCAGCTCGACGGAGGCGGGCAGGCCGGGCGCGGCCGGCGGGGCCCGGTGCGCAGACGGCGGGCGCGCAGACCGGCCGTCACCTTTAACCGCCCCCGATCGCTCCCTTAAGCGAATCCTAAGGACGGCGCCCGGCACCCCGAAGAAGCGGTTTGTCCCTTTGCGGATCGCTAGCGTGCTCCCGCACCCCACCCCCGTGAACAGCGAAGGCAGGCACGCGCATGAGCACGCACCGGCGCAGGATCAGCGGCAGGAACAAGGCGATAGGCGGTCTGCTGGCCGCGGCCGTGATCGGCGGGGGCGCGGTCCTGCTCACCGGCACCGCCAACGCGGCCGGGGTGAACGCCGCGTACACGAGGACCAGCGACTGGTCCACGGGCTACACCGCCCAGTACGTCGTCACCAACAACACCGGCCAGGCGGAGAAGACCTGGACGCTGGAGTTCGACCTGCCCGCGGGCGCCACGCTCTCCTCGCTGTGGAACGGCGAGTCCAGCGTGAGCGGCCGGCACGTCACCGTGCGGCCCGCCACCTGGGACACCAGCGGCCTGGCCCCCGGCACGTCGGTGACGGTCGGCTTCGTGGTCAACGGCAGCGGTGACCCGGCCGGCTGTCGCATCGACGACGCCCCGTGCTCCGCGGACGGCGGCGCCACCCCCGAGCCGAGCGGCCGTCCGACCCAGACCACCCCGTCGCCGGACCCCACGCCCACCAGGACGGCCACCCCGACCGCCACCCCGACCCCGACCCAGAGCACGGGCACCGGCACCGGCACCACCGCCGGTTTCGCGCCCTACGTCGACACCTCCCTCTACCCGGCCTTCGACCTGCTCGGCGCGGCCGACGCGACCGGTGTGAAGACCTACCACCTCGCCTTCCTCACCGACGGCGGCGGCTGCACCCCCAAGTGGGGCGGCGTCACGGACCTCACCGGCGACGCCGTGGCCGCGCAGATCGGCGCGCTGCGCGCCAAGGGCGGTGACGTGCGGGTCTCCTTCGGCGGCGCCTCCGGCTCCGAGCTGGCCACCACCTGCTCCTCCGCGGACACGCTCGCGGCGGCCTACGGCAAGGCGGTCGACGCGTTCAAGCTGACCAAGGTCGACTTCGACGTCGAGGGCGGGGCACTGCCCGACACCGCCGCCAACACCCGCCGCGCCCAGGCCATCGCCAAGCTGCAGGCCCAGCACCCGGACCTGGACGTCTCCTTCACCCTGCCGGTGATGCCCGAGGGCCTCACCCAGGACGGCGTGAACCTCCTCGCCGACGCCAAGTCCCACGGCGTGCGGATCGGCGCCGTCAACATCATGGCGATGGACTACGGCGCCTCGTACAGCGGTGACATGGGCACCTACGCCGAGCAGGCCGCCACCGCCACCCAGGCCCAGGTCAAGAGCGTGCTCGGGCTGTCCGACTCCGCCGCCTGGAAGACCGTCGCCGTCACACCGATGATCGGTGTCAACGACGTCTCCTCCGAGGTCTTCACGGTCGACGACGCCGCCCAGCTGGCCGGCTTCGCCCGGTCCAAGGGCCTCGGCTGGCTCTCCATGTGGTCCGCGGCCCGCGACAAGAGCTGCGCGGGAGGCCCCAAGCCCACCGCCGACGCCACGTGCAGCTCCGTCGCCCAGACCCCGTTCGCCTTCATGAAGGCGTTCGCCGCCCGCTCGTAGCGCACGCCCGGCACCGGCCGGATACGGCGAAGGACGCGGCCCGTCCCCCCACGGCAGGCCGCGTCCTCCGGGCTAGATGGACGGGAGCGGCGGCAGCACTCCCGTGCGAGCCGTCTCCCCGTACCAGCGGGCACTCGACTTGGGTGTCCGTTCCAGCGTGGCGTAATCCACGTAGACCGCGCCGAACCGCTTCTCGTAGCCGTACGCCCACTCGAAGTTGTCCAGCAGGGACCACAGGAAGTAGCCGCGGACATCGGCGCCGTCGGTGAGCGCGCGGCGCACCTCCGTCAGATGGCCGTGCAGGTAGGCGATGCGTTCCGGGTCGTGGACGCGGCCCTCGGGGTCGGGCTTGTCGTCGTAGGCCGCGCCGTTCTCGGTGATGTAGAGCGGCAGGCCCGGCGCCTCCCGGGTGTAGCGCATGATCAGGTCGTACAGGCCGGTCGGGTCGACCGTCCAGCCCATCTGCGTCCGCTCGCCCGGCGTCTGGTGGAAGACGATGTCGGCGGCGCACGGCCATGGCGAGTGCTCGCTGGAACCGTGGCCGTCGGCCCGCGGGGCCTTGGCGCCGGCGGACGCGGCCGAGACCAGCGCCGGCGTGTAGTAGTTCAGGCCCAGCGCGTCCAGCGGGGCGTTGATGGTGGCGACGTCGCCGTCCAGGACGTAGGACCAGTCGGTCACCGCGCGGGTGGCCTCGAACAGCGACTCCGGGTAGGCGCCGTGCAGGATCGGCCCGTGGAAGACGCCGTTGGCCAGATCGTCGATCCGGCGGGCGGCGGCCAGGTCGGCCGGGTCCTGGGTGAGCGGCCGTACGACCGCGGAGTTGAGGCTGATCGCGATGTTGCGGCCGGCCGGCAGCGCCGTCCGCAGGGCCGAGGTGGCCAGCCCGTGGCCCAGGTTGAGGTGGTGCGCGGCGCGCAGGGTGGCCGCATGGTCGGTGCGGCCGGGCGCGTGCACCCCGGAGCCGTAGCCCAGGAAGGCGCTGCACCACGGCTCGTTGAGGGTCATCCAGTCTTCCACCCGGTCGCCCAGGGCCTCGCCGACGAGCTGCGCGTACTCGGCGAACCGGAAGGCGGTGTCCCGCTCCGGCCAGCCGCCCGCGTCCTCCAGCTCCTGCGGCAGGTCCCAGTGGTAGAGGGTGAGCGCCGGCTTGATGCCGTGCGCCAGCAGCTCGTCCACCAGCCTGCGGTAGAAGTCCAGGCCGCGCTGGAGCGCCGGGCCACGGCCCGCCGGCTGCACCCGGGGCCAGGAGACGGAGAAGCGGTACGCGGTCAGGCCCAGCTCCGCCATCAGCGCCACGTCGTCGCGGTAGCGGTGGTAGTGGTCGACCGCGGTGTCCCCGGTCTCGCCGCCGGCCGTCTTGCCCGGCGTATGGCTGAAGGTGTCCCAGATCGACGCGGTGCGGCCGTCCTCCCGCACCGCTCCCTCGATCTGGTACGCCGAGGTCGCGGCGCCCCAGCGGAAGGCCGGCGGAAAGGCCACGGTCATCGGTTCGGGCATGGGGACTCTCCCACGGGTCGGGTGCTTGCATTATGCATGGGAGCGCTCCCACAAGGGAAGGGGGTACCCGCGCCCGATGGGTGCCGGCGCCTCTCGGTGCCCGCCCCCGCCGGACGTCCCGCCCTCGCCGGCGTCACGCCTCCACCGGCACCCTGCCCGCACCGGCGCCCCGGCACAACCACCCGGCGGGAGAACGGCCGGTGCGCCGGCGGGAGTACGCCCCCTCAGGCCGACTCGCGCACCACCAGTTCCGTCGGCAGGACCACCCCGCGCTGGCCGGTGCCCCGCTGGGCGATCTCCTCCAGCAGCAGGCTCGCCATCGTGCGGCCCATGTCCGCCAGCGGCTGGCGGACGCTGGTCAGCGGCGGGTCGATGTGCCGGGCCACGATCGAGTCGTCGAAGCCGACCAGCGCCACGTCCCGAGGGATCCGGCGGCCCGCCGCGCGCAGTTCCAGCACCGCGCCGGAGGCCATCACGTCCGAGGCGGCGAACACGGCGTCCAGATCCGGGCGCCGGGCCAGCAGCTCCCGCATGGCCGCGCGGCCGCCCTGCTCCGTGAAGTCGCCCGCCGCGATCAGCTCCTCCTCGACGGCGACCCCGGCCTCCCGCAACGCCTCCCGGTAGCCGTCGAGCCGCGCCCGCGCCACGTCCATGTCCATCGGCCCCGTGATGGTGGCGACGGACCGCCGGCCGCCCGCCAGCAGATGCCGGACGGCGAGCCGGGCACCGCCCCGGTTGTCCGAGCGGACATGGCCGAGCCGCTCGCGGTCGCTGCGGCGCCCGGCCAGCACGGTGGGCACGGCCAGCTCCGCCAGCCGGTCGGGCAGGGTGTCGTCGGCGTGCACCGCCATCAGCAGCACGCCGTCCACCCGTTGCGCGGCGAGATAGCCGGCCAGCCGGGCGTGCTCCGTCTCGTCGCCGGTGAGGACCAGCAGCAACTGCATCCCGGCGCTGGCGAGTCCGGCGGAGACGCCGAGGATGATCTCCGAGAAGTACGGCTCGGAGAAGAGCCGGCTCTGGGCGTCGGGCACGACCAGCGCGACCGAGTCCGTGCGGCGGGTGGCCAGGGAGCGGGCGGCGCGGTTCGGGACGTAGCCGAGTTCCGCGATCGCCTGCTCGACGGCCGCCCGGGAGCGGTCGCTGACCTTCGGGGAGCCGTTGATCACCCGCGAGACCGTGCCGCGGCCCACGCCGGCCAGGGCCGCCACGGCGTTCAGGGTCGGGCGCCGCACGTCCGCCGGTCCGGGCGGCTGCGGCTGTTCGGGAGGACTCATCGTTCACCTTCCAGCGGGTCCGTGGGAGGGGGCCTTCATTCTGTCCCAGGAATTCCGGCAACCGTCCCGCGCCGGCGCGCAGTTGTCCGGTCACGGGGATTGACCCGCCGGTGACCTGCCCCGACGCTGGAGACAGCAGCCGGATCAGGGGCCGGTGGCGGCCTGGCGCGCGACACGTTCCCGTGACGTACGGAACACGCTTGCGCAACAACGCCGACTTCAAGTCTTGACACCCGGCCCGGCACCAACGAGTCTTCCGGCATGCCTCGTGGGAGCGGTCCCACGGGGTGACCGGGGTCTCTCTTCCGTTCGGACAGAACCACCCATGGCCTTCCCCTCTACCTTGCATGGCACACCGTTGACCAGCACTTTCAACCGCACGACGCGTGCTGTTGGCCAGCCGCTGCTCGTACCGAGAGGGCAGGTCCGGGCCGCCGGGTCCGGCGGTCCGATTCCTGAGGTCCCGTTCCCCACTGGAACAAGGAGTAGTGGAATGCGCATCACCCGTACCGGCGGCGGTCACGGCCGCAGAGCAGCGGCCGTCACCACGACGGTCCTCACGGCATCCGCCCTGCTGTTGACCGGTTGCAGCAGCGACGACGACTCGGGCAGCACGGACGCCAACGGGAACATCACCCTCACGCTGGCCGACTACGGGCAGTTCGGCTACAAGGAGGCCGGCCTGTTCGCCAAGTACCACGAACTGCACCCGAACATCACGGTCAAGGAAGAGACCACCGCCAACGAGCAGGACTACTACCCGAAGCTCCTTCAGCAGCTGAACTCGGGCAGCGGTCTGGCGGACGTCACCGGCATCGAGGTGGGGCGCATCAAGGAGGTCGTCGACACCCAGGCGGCCAAGTACGCCGACCTGAGCAAGACGATCAACGTGGCCGACTGGGTCTCCTGGAAGGAGAAGCAGGCCACCGCCAAGGACGGCACGGTGGTCGGCGCCGGCACCGACATCGGCCCGATGTCCCTGTGCTACCGCAAGGACCTCTTCCAGAAGGCGGGCCTGCCCACCGACCGCGAGGCCGTCGCCAAGGCCGTCGCCGGCGGCTGGGAGGACTACCTGAAGCTGGGTGAGCAGTACAAGAAGAAGGCGCCGTCCGGCACCTACTTCATGGACTCCGCCTCCGCCATGTACAACGCGGTCGTCAGCTCCTCCGCGCAGCAGTACTACGACGCCGACGGCAAGGCGGTCTACAAGGACAGCCCGTCCGTGAAGCAGGGCTGGAACCTGGCCGCCGAGGCCGCCCAGAAGAAGCTGACCCAGGGCCTGCCCCAGTTCACCGACGCCTGGAACGCGGCGCTGCGCAAGGGCTCCGTGGCCACCGTGGCCTGCCCCGCCTGGATGGCCGGCCAGATCTCCACCAACTCCGGTGACGGCTACAAGGGCAAGTGGGACATCTCCCGCGCCCCCGGCTCGACCGCGGCCAACTGGGGCGGCTCCTTCCTCGCCGTCCCCAAGAGCGGCGACCACGTCAAGGAGGCCACCGAGCTGGTCAAGTGGCTGACCGCCCCGGAGCAGCAGGCCGCGGTGTTCAAGGCGATCGGTGTCTTCCCGTCCAACAAGGGCGCCTACGAGCTGGCCGACGTGAAGGACGCCAAGCTGCCGTACTTCAGTGACGCCCCCGTCGGCCAGATCTACGCCGAGGAGGCCAAGTCCATCCCCGAGGCGGTGCTCGGCGCCAAGGACGCCACGATCAAGGACACGATCTCCAACCAGATCAACAACATGGAGCAGCGGGGCACGTCGCCCGACGACGCCTGGAAGGCCGCGACCGACACGGTCGACAAGGCGCTCGGCTAGCCGGACCGGGTGCGGGGGCCCGTCGGCCGCCCGCACCCCGCCCGCGCGCCGGCTCCGCACCGGGTACGCACGACGGGTACCCGGCCCGGGGCCCGCGGCCCGGGCGGACACCATCCGACGGCGTGCGCGGTGCCCCGACCGGGGCGCCGCCGCGGCGTCACCCGGCGGGACCGGCAGCCGACGGCCGGTCTTCCGCCTCATACGCACGTCAGGCCGCGGCGTGGGCCGTCCGCCACCGCACCGGTCCGCGCGGGGAGCGGCGGACCGGTCCCCGGTCCCCGAACGCCCCCGCGCCCGCACCCGGCCGAAACCTTCAGGGAAGGACTCCCTCCGTGGCAACGACAACCCCCGCCCGGGGTGCCTACACCCCGCCGCCCGGCGGCAGCGGCGCCGCGTCACCCGGACGCCGCTCATGGCGCACCCGGCTGTGGCGCTTCGACGACAAGGCGTCGCCGTACGCCTACATCGCCCCCTTCTTCCTGGTCTTCGGCGCCTTCGGGCTCTACCCGCTGCTCTACACCGGCTGGATCGCCCTGCACCGGGTGGAGATGACGGCCCTCGACCAGTCCGAGTGGGTCGGCTGGGACAACTTCACCAGGATCCTCCAGGACTCCGAGTTCTGGACCGCCGTCACCAACACGTTCGTCATCGGCGTCATCTCCACCGTCCCGCAGCTCCTGGTCGCCCTGGGCCTGGCCCACCTGCTGAACTACAAGCTGCGCGCCAGCACCTTCTGGCGGACCGTCATCCTCACGCCGTACGCCACCTCGGTGGCCACGGCCGCGCTGGTCTTCGCGCTGGTCTTCCGCGCCGACGGCGGCATCCTCAACTGGGTGCTGCACTTCTTCGGCGCCGGCAACATCAACTGGGGCAACGGGGAGTGGACCTCCAAGATCGCCATCTCGGTCATCGTGATCTGGCGGTGGACCGGCTACAACGCCCTCATCTACCTCGCGGCCATGCAGTCGGTCCCCGCCGACCTGTACGAGGCCGCCTCCATCGACGGGGCGACACGCTGGCAGCAGTTCCGCAAGGTGACCATCCCCTCGCTGCGGCCGACGATCCTGTTCACCATCGTCATCTCCACCATCGGCTCGATGCAGTTGTTCGGTGAGCCGCTGCTGCTGCAGGGCGGCACCCTGGGCTCGATCGGCGGCAGCGAGCACCAGTACGAGACGCTCAGCATCTACCTCTTCAACTACGGCTGGAAGCTGGGCCATCTGGGACCGGCCGCCGCCGTGGCCTGGGCCATGCTCGTCCTGCTGCTGCTCATCGCCCTGATCAACTGGATCGTCGGCCGGTTCACGCGCAAGAACGCGGCCTGACGGGAGCGACCTCGATGACCACCACCAGTCCCACCACGACCTCCCCGGACCTCGTCCCGGTACCGCCCCTCGCCGCCCCCCGCAAGACCCGCAGCCGCCTGCGCATGGGCGCCGGACAGCAGTTGCGGGGCGGCCCGTTCACCTACGTCGCCCTGATCGTCGTCGGCCTCGGCTCCGTCTTCCCGCTGTACTGGACGCTGGTGGCCGCCTCCCACGACCAGCAGCGGGTGCTGGACAGCCCGCCGCCGCTGGTGCCGGGCGGCAGGCTGTGGAGCAATCTGCAGGCGGCCTGGGACCAGGCGCACCTGGGCAAGGCCATCGTCAACAGCGTGATCGTGGCCGGCTGCATCACCGCCGCCACGCTGTTCTTCTGCACCCTGGCCGGATACGCCTTCGCCAAGATGCGCTTCCGCGGCCGGAACGTGCTGATGACCGCGGTCATCGCCACCCTGACGATCCCGCCCCAGCTCAGCGTCGTACCGCTGTTCATGATGGTGTCGGACATCGGGTGGAACGGAAAGCTGGAGTCGGTGATCTTCCCGACCCTGGTCGGTGCCTTCGGCGTCTTCTTCATGCGCCAGTACCTGATCGAGGCGCTGCCGTACGAGCTGATCGAGGCGGCCAAGGTGGACGGCGCGAGCAACATCCGCATCGTGTGGAGCGTGGTCCTGCCCGTGGCCCGGCCCGCGATGATGGTGCTGGGCATGCTCACCTTCGTCCAGGCCTGGAACGACTTCTTCTGGCCCTTCCTCGCGCTGAACCAGGAGAACCCCACCATCCAGGTGGCGCTGGGCCAGCTCAGCGCCGCCTACACGCCCGACCAGAGCATCGTCATGGCCGGCGCGCTGATCAGCACCCTGCCGCTGCTGCTGGTCTTCGTGATCTTCGGCAAGCAGATCGTCGGGGGAATCATGGCGGGTGCGGTCAAGGGCTGAGCCGTCCCCGCCGCCGGGCCGGCCGCACGCGCCGGCCCCGCACCCGCGGCCGGCGCGCGCCTCGCCGCGCCGGCCCCGCCCTCGTGCCCGGTCCGGTACGCACCCGCCTCCTCCAGCCGCCCCGCGGCGGGCCGTACCGGACCGGGCACCCACCACCGGGGCAGGCACCGTCCGTCCGGCGCCGCCCCCGTCCGCGGGCCGCGCCCGGTTCCCCGCCCGCACTCCCCGTACCTCCCGGACCGCCGTCCGGCGTCCGTCGACTTCACCTCGCTTTGGGAGCGCTCTCATATGACCGCCGTACGACCCGAGACCACGGCCCAGCCGGCCCTGGACGCCTCCTTCCCGACCGGCTTCGTCTGGGGTGCCGCCACCGCCGCCTACCAGGTGGAGGGCGCCGCCGCCGAGGACGGCCGCACGCCTTCCATCTGGGACACCTTCAGCCACACGCCCGGCAAGATCCGCAACGGTGACACCGGGGACATCGCCGCCGACCACTACCACCGGTACCGCGACGACGTGGCGCTGATGAAGGACCTCGGCCTGAAGGCCTACCGGTTCTCCCTCTCCTGGACCCGGATCCAGCCCACCGGACGCGGCCCCGCCGTCGAACGCGGCCTGGACTTCTACCGCCGCCTCACCGACGCCCTCCTGGAGGCCGGGATCACCCCGGTCGCCACCCTGTACCACTGGGACCTGCCGCAGGAGCTGGAGGACGCCGGCGGCTGGCCGAACCGCGACACCGCCCACCGGTTCGCCGACTACGCCGACCTGGCGGCCCGCGCCCTGGGCGACCGGGTCGGCCTGTGGACCACCCTCAACGAGCCCTGGTGCTCGGCGTTCCTGGGCTACGGCTCCGGCGTGCACGCCCCGGGCCGGACCGACCCGGCCGCCACGCTGCGCGCCGCGCACCACCTCAACCTCGGCCACGGCCAGGCCGTCGGCGCGCTCCGCGCGGCCCTGCCCTCGTCCGCGCAGACCTCCATCACCCTGAACCTGCACCAGGTGCGCCCGCTCACCGACAGCCCCGAGGACGCCGACGCCGCCCGCCGCATCGACGCCGTCGGCAACCGGATCTTCACCGGCCCGCTGCTCGACGGCGCCTACCCCGAGGACCTGCTGCGCGACACCGCGCACGTGGTCGACTGGGCGGAGCTGGTGCGCGACGGGGACCTGGCGGAGATCTCCCGCCCCCTCGACATGCTCGGCGTCAACTACTACGCGCCGACCGTGGTCTCCCGGCCCGCCGACGGTGTCGGCGCCACCCGGAACGACGGCCACGGAGCGAGCGACCACTCGCCGTGGACCGGCTCCGAGGACGTCGCCTTCCACCTCGCCAACGACAACCTGACCGCGATGAACTGGGCCATCGACGCCGGCGGTCTGCACACGCTGCTGACCGGGCTCGCGGCCGCGCACCCGCGGCTGCCCCTGATGGTCACCGAGAACGGCGCCGCGTTCGACGACTACGTCTCGCCCGAGGGCCGGGTCGAGGACCCGCAGCGCATCGCCTACCTGCACGCCCACCTGGACGCCGTCCGCCGCGCCATCGCCGACGGCGCCGACGTGCGCGGCTACTTCCTGTGGTCCCTGCTGGACAACTTCGAGTGGTCCTACGGCTACTCGAAGCGTTTCGGCGCGGTCTACGTCGACTACGCCACCCAGCGCCGCATCCCCAAGGCCAGCTCCCGGTGGTACGCCGAGGTGATCCGGAACAACGCCCTGCCCGCCTGACCGGCGCGCGGGCGGCGGCCCCGGCACCCGGCCGGGCCCGCCGCCCGCGGAATCGAGGGCGCCGCCGTCCCGCTGTTACATTCCTGGCCTGTACATTCCTGGCCTGACGGCGGTGAACGGAAGGCGGCGACCATGGCGGGCAGCGGTGTGAGAGGCCGGGGCGGCCGACGGCCGACCCTGGAGGAGGTCGCCGCGCGGGCCGGGGTCGGGCGGGGCACGGTCTCCCGGGTGATCAACGGTTCGCCCCGGGTCAGCGACGCGACCCGCGCGGCCGTCGAGGCGGCCGTAGCCGAGCTGGGCTATGTGCCCAACACCGCCGCCCGCGCCCTCGCGGCGAACCGGACCGACGCCATCGCCCTGGTCGTCCCCGAGCCGGAGACCCGGTTCTTCGCCGAGCCCTACTTCTCCGACATGCTGCGCGGCGTCGGCGGCGAACTCTCCGACACCGAGATGCAGCTACTGCTGATCTTCGCGGGCAGCGACCGGGAGCGGCAGCGGCTGGCCCAGTACCTGGCGGCCCACCGCGTGGACGGCGTCCTGCTGGTCTCCGTCCACGCCGACGACCCGCTGCCCGACCTGCTGGCCGGACTGGAGATCCCGGCGGTGATCAGCGGCCCGCGCTCGGCGGCCGAAACGCTCACCTCGGTGGACTCGGACAACTACGGCGGCGCCCGCTCGGCCGTGGAGCACCTGCTGTCCCGGGGCCGCCGCCGGATCGCGCACATCACCGGCCGGCTGGACGTCTACGGCGCCCAGCGCCGCGCCACCGGCTACCGCGAGGCCCTGCGTGACGCGGGCCACCCGGAGGACGAACTCCTCATCGAGCCGGGCGACTTCACCGAGGAGGGCGGCCGGCGCGCGATGGCGACGCTGCTGTCCCGCCGGCCGGATCTGGACGCGGTCTTCGCCGGTTCGGACGTGATGGCGGCGGGCGCCCGCCAGGTGCTGCGCGAGGCGGGCCGCCGCATCCCCGACGACGTCGCGCTGGTCGGCTACGACGACTCCGCCATCGCCCGGCACATGGACCCGCCGCTCACCAGCGTCCGTCAGCCCATACAGGAGATGGGCCGGGTGATGATCGACCTGCTCCTCACGGAGATCGCCGACCGCCCGCCGGCCTCCCACGGCCCGCGCCGGGCGGTCCTGCCCACGGAACTGGTGGTCCGGGCGTCCTCCTGACCCGCCGCCCCGGACCCCGGCCCGATCCAGGGCCGGGGTCCGGGCGCTTCGGCGGACCGGCGGGCCGCCGGATCAGGACAGGCGAAAACACATCAGCCGGTGATGTCGTCTTTCGACGACATCACCGGCTGATGTTCAAGGGTGAGTGACGGGACTCGAACCCGCGACATCCTGGACCACAACCAGGTGCTCTACCATCTGAGCTACACCCACCACGACCGGCGGTGGAACGTTCGTTTCCCCGACCGGCCGAGAAGAAGTCTACAGGGTCCGAAGGGGTGCTCGCGCACGCGTTTCCGTGCGGGCCCGGCGGGCGGGCCCGCACGGACGGTCACCCGGCGGGCAGCACGTGCCGGGCGGCGATCGCCTTCGCGGTCTCGGAGTCGGGGCCGGGCTGCGGCACGAAGACGGCCTCGCGGTAGTAGCGCAGTTCGGCGATCGACTCGCGGATGTCGGCGAGGGC
The DNA here is from genome assembly GCF_055566335.1 of Streptomyces sp. NPDC027672. Taxonomy (NCBI): domain Bacteria; kingdom Bacillati; phylum Actinomycetota; class Actinomycetes; order Kitasatosporales; family Streptomycetaceae; genus Streptomyces; species Streptomyces sp. NPDC027672. The sequence continues at coordinate 206,163 of NZ_JBVHSO010000012.1, forward strand.
CCGGTGGTTGCCGTTCTTCTGCGGGCTGTTGAAGTACGCCCGCGGGTACCAGCGGCGGGCCAGCTCCTTGACCGAGGACACGTCGACGATCCGGTAGTGGAGGTAGCCCTCCAGGGCCGGCATGTCCCGCAGCAGGAAGCCCCGGTCGGTGCCCACCGAGTTGCCGCACAGCGGCGCCTTGCCGGGCTCCTTCACGTGCTCCCGTACATACGCGAGGACCTGCTCCTCGGCGTCGTGCAGGGTCGTGCCCCGGTCCAGCTCGGCGAGCAGCCCGGACGCGGTGTGCATCTGACGCACCACCTCCGGCATCGTCTCCAGGGCCCGGGCCGGCGGCCGGATGACGATGTCCACCCCCTCGCCGAGTACGTTCAGCTCGGAGTCGGTGACGAGGGCGGCCACCTCGATGAGCGCGTCGTCGGACAGCGAGAGGCCGGTCATCTCGCAGTCGATCCACACCATGCGATCGTTCATGTGTCTCACCTTACGGTGAGCCGCGCCGAGCGGGACCGGCCGTGCGCCGGCCCGCCCGGCGCACGGACACGGCGAAGGGGGCGGAGTCGGGCTCCGCCCCCTTGTCGTGCTGTCCGCCGGGCGCCGGTCAGCCGGCGCCGCGCGGTCCCGGCAGCAGGCCCACCGCGCCCGCCGGGGCGCGCCGGCTCTGCATCGGCACCCCGCCGTCCCGGTGGTCGTACAGCGAGGCCGGGGCCGGCCCGGCCGGTCCGGCTCCGGACAGGCCCGCGGGCACGCCCGGCTGGCCGGAGACCGGCATCGGCGGTTCCGCCTCACCCGGCTTCTCGCCCTGCGGCCGGCGGGCCCGGTAGGCGGCCCGGTAGGCGGCGGGGGAGGAGCCGAGCTGGCGGCGGAAGTGGCCGCGCAGGGCCACCGGGGAGCGGAAGCCGCAGCGGCCCGCCACCTCGTCCACCGAGTAGTCCGACGTCTCCAGCAGCCGCTGGGCCTGGAGGACCCGCTGCGTGATCAGCCACTGCAGCGGCGCGCTCCCGGTCAGCGAGCGGAACCGGCGGTCGAACGTGCGGCGGCTCATATAGGCGCGTGCCGCCAGTGTCTCCACGTCGAACTGCTCGTGGAGGTGTTCCAGCGCCCAGGCGACGACCTCGGCGAGCGGGTCGGCGCCGATCTCCTCGGGTAAAGACCGGTCGAGGTAGCGCTCCTGCCCGCCGGTCCGGCGCGGTGGGACGACCAGGCGCCGGGCGAGCGCGCCGGCCGCCTCGTTGCCGTGGTCGGTGCGCACGATGTGGAGACAGAGATCGATCCCGGCCGCCGTGCCCGCCGACGTCAGCACATCGCCGTCGTCGACGAACAGCTCTCTCGGATCGACGTGCACCGACGGATAGCGCTTGGCCAGCGTCGGCGCGTACATCCAGTGGGTGGTCGCCGGGCGGCCGTCCAGCAGTCCGGCCGCCGCGAGCACGAAGGCGCCCGTGCACAGCCCGACGATGCGGGCGCCTTCCTCGTGTGCCCGGCGCAGCGCGTCGAGTGCTTCCTCCGGTGGCGGCGAAGTGATCGAACGCCAGGCCGGTACGACGACCGTCCCGGCGCGCGAGATCGCCTCCAGCCCATGCGGCGCCGTGAGTTCCAGGCCCCCTGTGGTCCGCAGCGGGCCCTCCTCGCCGGCACACACCAGCAGGCGGTAGCGCGGCACGCCGGCGTCCTGGCGGTCGATGCCGAACACCGACAGCGGGATGGAACTCTCGAAGATGGGGCCGCCGCTGAAGAGCAGCACCGCGACGATCTCCTTGCGGCGCCGCCCGGACAGTTTCCGGGCTGCGGCATCCTGCACGGCAGTGGAGTCGTGGCTCATACTGCTAAGCCCCCCTCGGTGGTCGCGGCTCCTCGGTTGTGTCGCTCCTGCACGTTTCCCCTCGGTCCTGCACGAGTCCCCCGCCGTAAGACAGTCAAGATCGAATCTACTGGCTCCCGCGATCACGGGGTGGCCGGTTAGACACGCCGGACATTGTCGACATGACAACTTGGCGTGAAGCATTCGATCACGAAGCGTTGCACTCACGAGGCGTGCAGGGAAGTGCGCCTTGTCGCCGTGGCCAAACCGCGTAGGGTGCACGCCGGCCTCCGGACCCTTTCCGTGCAGGTGGAACGGGGGTTGGGGGGCGGGTCGGACCCCTCTTGGCCGATATCGAGAAGTTGGCTGAAAAGCAGCGTTCGGAAGCGCGAAAACAGGTCAGTCGACCGGTGTCTGGCCCCGGGTGTGCCGTCCGCCGCTCCGGGCGGCGCACCGCGCGCGGCACCGCTCGGAGCGGCGCAGCAGCATGCGGCACACGGCCGTGACGGCCGCCAGACCCAGTGCGGTGCCGGTGGTGCCGGCGAGCGAGCTGCCGTACCAGAGCAGGACGACCGGTACGAGTACGCAGCAGAAGACCGCCCAGCGGATCACATCACCGACCGTGTCCGGCGCGGGGGTCGGGTCGGGGCCGGGTCCGGGTGCGGGCATCTCGTACTCCCTGAAGTGGTGGCTCACCCGGTTCAACGTCCGGGATACCGGACAGTCACCACCGGTACACCTGAGCGGGCCGCGCAAACCGCCTGTACGGGGCAGCAACCATTGCGTTACGGGCGCGGCTCGTGCATGCTCCGGTGAACCCCTGCGGATGCCGGGGGGACCGCTCACGGAGCGTGCGCGGGATCTGGGCGCGGGAGGCGTGCCGCCGTACCCTTGGGGGTATGGGCTTGGGAAGATGTTTCCCGGACACAGCTCCGCTGCACACGGTCATCCCTTCCCATAAAGGATCACAACGCCGAGACAGCCATGGCCGGTCACGAATTCTTCGAACCCGCGGACCGCAAGCGGCCGGTCGCCGACCCCACGGCGGCCGATCCCCTGGCGGCGGAAGAGGCACGTCCCTCCTGCGACCCCGCCTTCCGGCACGGTGTCGTCGTCGGCTTCGACGGCTCCACCTCGAGCGAGCGCGCCCTCGCCTACGCGATCGGCATGGCCCACCGCTCCCAGTCCGGTCTGATCATCGTGCATGTCGCGAACCGTCTGCCCACCACGGTGTGGGCCGGCTGCGAGCCGCCCGTCTTCGTGGACGTCCCGGACCACCGCACCGAGGTGCTGGGGCTGGAGCTGGCCTGTGCGGACTATCTGGCCGAGGTGCCCTGGATCCTGGTCGAGCGGGGCGGGGACATCTGCCACGAGCTCGAAGAAGTCGGCCGGGAGTACGAGGCGGACGCGATCGTCGTCGGCTCCACGCACGGCATCGTCGGCCGCATCTTCGGCTCCGTCGCGGGACGGCTGGCCAAGCGCGCGCGGCGGCCCGTGATCGTCATCCCCTGATCGCCTCACGCTCCGTCAACTTCCGCCCTGCGCACCGGACTACTGGCGCGTAGGAGGTGTCCGCGCCCTGGTGGAGGGCATATACCGGTCATCTCCGCGTGCCGCCGGCCGGGGGGTGACGGCCGCCGGCCGGACCCAGCGGCATGGGAAGGACCCCCGCGTGTCCGGTGGCACACGCGGGGGTCCCCTCCGCCGGGCGGCTACTCGACCGTCACGGACTTCGCGAGGTTGCGCGGCTTGTCGATGTCCCGGCCCAGGGCCTTCGCCGTGTGGTAGGCGAGGAGCTGGAGCGGGATGCCCATCAGGATCGGGTCGAGTTCGTCCTCGTTCTTCGGGACGATGATCGTCTGGTCCGCCTTCTCCTGGTGCCGGTGGGCCACCGCCAGGATCTTGCCCTCGCGGGCCTTGATCTCCTCCAGGGCCGCGCGGTTCTTCTCCAGCAGGTCGTCGTCGGGGACGATCGCGACCGTGGGCAGGGCCGGCTCGATGAGGGCCAGCGGGCCGTGCTTCAGCTCGGAGGCGGGGTAGGCCTCGGCGTGGATGTAGGAGACCTCCTTCAGCTTCAGGGAGGCCTCACGGGCCACCGGGTAGCCCCGGACGCGGCCGATGAAGAGCATCGAGCGGGCGTCGGCGTAGCTCTCCGCCAGCTCCTTGACGGCCTCTTCCTGCTTGAGGATCTCGGTGATCTGCTGCGGCAGCCGGCGCAGGCCCTCGATGATCCGCTTGCCGTCGCGCACCGAGAGGTCGCGGGTGCGGCCGAGGTGCAGCGCGAGCAGGGCGAAGGCGACCGTGGTGTTGGTGAAGCACTTGGTGGAGACCACGCACACCTCGGGACCGGCGTGCACGTAGACGCCGCCGTCGGCCTCGCGGGCGATCGCCGAGCCGACCACGTTGACCACGCCGAGCACCCGCGCGCCCTTGCGCTTCAGCTCCTGTACGGCGGCCAGCACGTCGTAGGTCTCACCGGACTGGGAGACCGCGATGTACAGGGTGTCGGGGTCGACGACCGGGTTGCGGTAGCGGAACTCGGAGGCGGGCTCGGCGTCGGCGGGGATGCGGGCCAGCTCCTCGATCATCTGGGCGCCGATCATGCCCGCGTGGTACGAGGTGCCGCAGCCGAGGATCTTCACGCGGCGGATCCGCCGGGCCTCGCGGGCGTCCAGGTTGAGCCCGCCGAGGTGCACGGTGGAGAACCGCTCGTCGATGCGGCCGCGCAGCACGCGGTCGACGGCGTCGGCCTGCTCGAAGATCTCCTTGTGCATGTAGGTGTCGTGGCCGCCCATGTCGTAGGACTCGGCCTCCCACTCCACCGTGGTGGGCTCGGCCGTCGTCCGGGTGCCCTCGGTGGTGTAGGTGCGGAAGTCGTCGGCCTTGAGGGTGGCCATCTCGCCGTCGTCCAGGGTCACTATCTGGCGGGTGTGGGTGACCAGGGCGGCGATGTCGGAGGCGACGAACATCTCCTTCTCGCCGATACCGAGGACGACCGGGGAGCCGTTGCGGGCCACCACGATCCGGTCGGGGAAGTCGGCGTGCAGGACGGCGATGCCGTAGGTGCCCTCGATCAGCCGGACCGCCTGGCGGACCTTGTCCTCCAGCTTCTCCGCGCCCGAGCGGGCGATGAGGTGGGTGAGGACCTCGGTGTCGGTCTCGGAGAGGAACTCGACCCCGTCCGCCTCCAGCTTGCGGCGCAGGTCGGCGGCGTTGTCGATGATGCCGTTGTGCACGACCGCGACCTTGCCGTCGCCCGACATGTGCGGGTGGGCGTTGACGTCGGAGGGCGCGCCGTGGGTGGCCCAGCGGGTGTGGGCGATGCCGGTGGTGCCCTTGAAGCGCGCCGGGACCCTGGCCTCCAGGTCCCGCACCCGCCCCTTGGCCTTGACCATCTTCAGGCCGGGCGTCTTCGGGGAGGTGACGACGATGCCCGCGGAGTCGTAGCCGCGGTACTCCAGGCGCTGGAGGCCCTCCAGGAGGAGCGGAGCGACATCACGCTTCCCGATGTATCCGACAATTCCGCACATGTATAGAGGTATCCCTTGGGTGTCGCTGGTCCGGTCCGGCCGCTTGTCAGCCGTAGACCATGCGGCGTAGCTGCCTGAGCGTCAGCTCCGGCGGCGCCACCGCCCGGTAGGTCAGGTCCGCCTCGATCCGCTGGAAGATCTCCGCGTTCACCAGGCCCTGGGCCTGGAGTTCGCGGTGGCGGCGGCGGACGAACTCCTGGGTCGTCTCGTCGAAATAGGCGAGCACGTCCTGTATCACCCGCATCGCCTCGCCCCGGTTCAGGGGCGTGGACCGCGTCAGATGATCAACAAGTTCGTCGTGCACCCGGTAGATCCTGGGGTACCGGAGCCGGTTTCGCAAGAATCGTGCCCGATTCCGGGCAAGCGGCTGTTGAATCTCTTATGGCGCTCTGTTCGCCGTCCGTCCATCCCGTGTCCGGTATCCCGTTGCCCGAGCCGACCAGTTTCAGACGCCATGGACATTCCTCGTATGGGCGTACCCGAGAAGCTGGCCGAGCGCATGAGCATGGCCGAGCAGCATGAATACCTGCGGGCCAGGTTCTCGCGGCGCAGCGTCTTCCGGGGCGGCGCCGTCACGCTCGGCGCCGTCGCCGGCGGCGCGTTCGTGCCGGGCGCCACCGCCCAGGCCGCCGCGCCCGCCGGGCACACCGCCCCCGCCGCCGAACGCGTCGACGGCGCCTTCGTCGCGCCCTTCGGCCGCCACCTCGCCTGGGGCAACGACCCGCGCACCGAGATCTCCGTCTCCTGGCAGGTCCCGGTCGCCGTGCGCAAGCCCTTCCTCCGCGTCGGCGCCCACCCCTGGGACCTCTCCCGGAAGATCGAGGCCGAGGTCCGCACCCTGCACACCCCGGCCGGCGTCGGCGCGAGCGGCGACCACACCCAGTACTACCTGCACGCCAAACTCACCCACCTGCGACCCGGCAGGACGTACTACTACGGTGTCGGCCACCAGGGTTTCGACCCGGCCGCGCCGCACCTGCTCGGCACCGTCGGCACGTTCACCACCGCGCCCGCGCACAAGGCGCCGTTCACCTTCACCGCCTTCGGCGACGAGGGCGTCGGCTACCACGGCCTGGCCAACAACAGCCTCCTCCTCGGCCAGAACCCGGCCTTCCACCTGCACGCCGGCGACATCGCCTACGCCGACCCCGCCGGCGCGGGCAAGACCACCGACAGCGGCTTCGACGCGCGCACCTGGGACTCCTTCCTCGCCCAGACCGAGACGGTCGCCAAGCAGGTCCCGTGGATGCCCGCCTACGGCAACCACGACATGGAGGCCTGGTACTCGCCCAACGGCTACGGCGGCGAGGACGCCCGCTGGAACCTCCCGGACAACGGCCCCGACCCCCGGAACCTGCCGGGCGTCTACTCCTTCGTCTACGGCAACACCGCGGTCATCTCGCTCGACGCCAACGACATCTCCTTCGAGATCCCGGCGAACCTGGGTATCTCCGGCGGAACCCAGACCAAGTGGCTGGAAACCCAGTTGAAGAAGTTCCGCGCCGCCAAGGACGTGGACTTCGTCGTCGTCTTCTTCCACCACTGCGCCTACTGCACCTCCACCGCCCACGCCTCCGAGGGCGGAGTGCGCCAGGAATGGGTGCCGCTGTTCGAGAAGTACACCGTGGACCTGGTCATCAACGGCCACAACCACCAGTACGAGCGCACCGACGTCATCAAGGCCGGCCGGGTCACCAGGAAGCTGCCGGTCGGCGGCACCGCCTACCCGGAGACCGACGGCGTGGTCTACGTCACCGCGGGCGCGGCCGGCCGCAGCCTGTACGCCTTCTCCGCCCCCGACTCCTACGAGGGCCACGAGCACGAGACCGACTCCGTCGCCTCCTTCGTCAACACCAAGGACGGCAAGGCGAACGAGACCGTCACCTGGTCCCGGGTGCGCTACCTCGACTACTCCTTCCTGCGCGTGGACGTCACCCCCGCGCCGAAGGGCCGCCAGACCACGCTGACCGTGTCGGGCATCGCCGAGACCGGCGACCGCATCGACCACTTCACCGTGTCCCGCACGGCCAAGTAGCCGACCCCGGCGCGGGTGGTCCCGGGGCCGCTTTCCGCCGGGCGGGGGACCGTTCCGCCCGATCTGCGGGACAGTGGTGCCGACCGGACCGGGCGGCCGACTCCGCCCGGCGGTCGGCCACTTGGAAGGGAGCGCATGTGAGACGGCACCACGGCACCACTCCCCGGACCGCCCGCGTCCTCGGTTCGCTGCTGCTGATCGCGGCGGCCGGCGGCCTCACCCTCGGCGCGGCCCCCGCGGCGCGCGCCGCCGCCCCGGTCCCGCTGGACCGGATCGTCCCGGCACCCGTCTCGGTCACCCCGGGCGGCACGCCGTACCGCGTCACCCGCGCCACCGGCATCCACGTCGACGGCCCCGCCGAGGTCCACCGGATCGGCACCTACCTGGCCGGGCTCCTGCGGCCCGCCACCGGCTACCCGCTGCCGGTCACCGACCACGGCGACGGCGGCATCCTGCTCCGGCTCACCCAGGGCGACTACGGCGCCGAGGGCTACCGGCTGCACAGCGGCGCCGACGGCGTCACCCTCACCGCGCGCACCCCCGCCGGCCTCTTCCACGCCGTGCAGACCCTGCGCCAGCTCCTCCCGGCGGCCGTCGAGCGCCCGACCGTCCAGCGCGGCCCCTGGCAGATCGCCGCCGGCACCCTCCAGGACCGCCCCCGCTACGCCTACCGGGGCGCCATGCTGGACGTCGCCCGGCACTTCTTCACCGTCCCCCAGGTCAAGCGCTACATCGACCAGCTCGCCCTCTACAAGATCAACGAGCTGCACCTCCACCTCAGCGACGACCAGGGCTGGCGCATCGCGGTCGACTCCTGGCCGCGCCTGGCCTCCTACGGCGGCGCCGGCGAGGTCGGCGGCGGCCGGGGCGGCCACTACACCAAGGCCGACTACCGGGAGATCGTCCGCTACGCGGCCTCCCGCTACCTGGAGGTCGTGCCCGAGATCGACATGCCCGGGCACACCAACGCGGCCCTCGCCTCGTACGCCAAGCTGAACTGCGACGGCGTGGCACCCCCGCGGTACACCGGCACCCAGGTCGGCTTCAGCTCGCTGTGCGTGTCCAAGAAGGCCACCTACGACTTCGCCGCCGACGTGATCCGGGAGCTGGCCGCCCTCACCCCGGGCCGCTATCTGCACCTCGGCGGCGACGAGGCCCACTCCACCGCCCACGCCGACTACGTCCGGTTCATGGACCGCGTCCAGCCGCTCGTCGCCCGGTACGGCAAGACCATCATCGGCTGGCACCAGCTCACCGGCGCCCACCCGGCCAAGGGCGCCCTCGCCCAGTACTGGGGCGTGGACGGCACCGGCGCCGCGGAGAAGGCACAGGTCGCCGCGGCCGCCCGGAACGGCACCCACCTGATCCTGTCCCCGGCCGACCGGGTCTACCTCGACATGAAGTACACCGCACGCACCGGGCCGGGCACCAAGTGGGCCGGCCTGGTGGAGGTGCACCGGTCCTACGACTGGAACCCGGGCGCCTATCTCGCCGGGGTGCCCGCCTCGGCGGTCCGGGGCGTCGAGGCACCCCTGTGGTCGGAGACCGTGAAGACCTCCGCCGGCATCGAGTACCTGGCCTTCCCGAGGCTCGCCGGGGCGGCCGAGCTGGGCTGGTCGCCGGCGGCCCGCCACGACTGGAGCGCCTACCGGAAGCGGCTCGCCGCGCAGGGCCCCCGCTGGGACGCCCTCGGCATCCACTACTACCGGTCGCCGCAGGTCCCCTGGCCGGCGCGCTGACCCCGGGCCGGCGGGCACCCCGGAGGACCGTACTCCCGGGTGCCCGCCGCGTCCGCGCGGCCGTCAGAACCCGGCGATCGGGTTCTTCAGGGTCCCGACGAGCTGGAGCGCGCCGGACGGGTCGGCCAGGTCCACCATCTGCCGGTTGTCGCGCAACTGGAGCCGGTTGAGGCAGGACAGCGCGAACTCGGGCGCGAACACGTCGTACCGGCGGAACCGGTCGGCCAGCTCCGGGTTGGCCCCCTGGTACGCGCGGGTGACCTCGGCGACCGTGCGCCAGAAGCCGTCCTCCTCCAGGATTCCCTCGGCGGCCAGACGGGCGGCCAGGAAGCGGAAGAAGCAGTCGAACACGTCCGTGAAGACGGACAGCAGCTTCTTGTCCTCGGGGACCTCCACGCGGATCCGCCGCACCTCGGGCGGCAGGTCCGCGTCCGGGTCCATGACGGCGATCTCCTCGGCGATGTCCTTGTAGACCGCCCGCCGCACCACGCCGTCCTCCAGCACCAGGATCACGTTCTCGCCGTGCGGCATGAACACCAGGTCATAGGCGTAGAAGCAGTGCAGCAGCGGGACGTAGTACGCCCGCAGGTACCGCCGCAGCCACTCCCGCGGGTCCAGCCCCGACCGCTCGATCAGCGCGCCCGCGAAGGAGGCGCCCTCGTGGTCCACGTGCAGCAGGGACGCCATGGTCGCCAGGGACTCGCCCTCCCGCAGCGAGGGCACCGGGCTCTCCCGCCACAGCGCGGCCAGCATCTTGCGGTACGGGGAGTAGCGGTCGGTGGCCCGCTCGTACTCCAGGTGCCGGTAGCCGACGGCGGCCCGCTCCCGGATGACGGACAGACCGGTGGACTTCAGCACCGGATCGCCGTCGACCAGCCGGGCCAGCCAGTCGTTGATGGCCGGGGTCGCCTCCATGTAGGCGGCCGACAGACCCCGCATGAAACCCATGTTGAGCACCGACAGGGCCGTCTTCACATAGTGCTTGTGCGGGGCGCTGGTGTTGAAGAAGGTCCGGATGGACTGCTGGGCCAGGTACTCGTCGTCGCCCTCGCCGAGACAGACCAGCAGGTTGCGCGCCACCTCGGCGGCGAAGGTGACGCTGAGCTTGTTCCACCACTGCCAGGGGTGGACCGGGATGAACAGGTAGTCCGCCGGGTCCAGGCCACGGCCGGTGAGGACGGCACGGAACCGCTCCACGGCCGCCGCGCCCAGCTCCGCGCGCAGGAACGACTCGTACTCGATGCCCGCCCCGGCCGTGAACGCCGCGCGCGAGCGGTGCGCGGCCAGCCACACCAGCCGCACCGGGCTCGCCGTCTCGGGCGCGTACGACAGGTACTCGTGGACGCCGAAACCGAGCCGCCCGTTGTTCGCGACGAAGCACGGGTGGCCCTCGGTCATCCCGGTCTCGATGGCCTGGAAGCCGCCGCGGGCCAGCTCCGCGGAGGTCACCGGTTCCTTGGCCAGCTTGTAGCAGGTGCCCGACAGGGTGGAGGAGATCTCCTCCAGGTAGACGGGCAGGATTTCGTCGCTCAGCCCCAGGGACCCCTTCAGCTCGATGAAGAAGTCCAGTGCGGCGAGCGGCAGTTCGCTGCCGTCGCGGTGCCGGGTGATCGAGCCGGGGTCGACCTCCCAGTGGTCCAGGGCCCGGCGCACGGCGCGGAACCGGTAGCCGGTGAGCCCGTCGTCACTGCGGACGACGTACCCGCCGCCGTCCTCCTCCGGGGTGATCAGCCGCTCGTGCGCGAACTCGGCGAGCGCCTTGGCCAGCAGCAGCCGGTTGGCGGTCGCCCAGCGCTCGGGGGACAGATGGGACACGGCGTCGGCGAGGGTCACGCGGTCACCGCCTTCTCGAACTGTTCACGGGTGCAGAAGCTGAGCAGGGCCCGCTTCTCCGGTTTGTCGATCTCGCGTTCGGCCACGAAGCCGACGGCCGCGTTCAGCGCGTGCACGGCCGTGTTGCGGACGTCCGGCTCCACGACGACCCGCTCCACGGCCGGGTCCGCGAAGAGCCGGTCCATGATCGCGGTGAGCACCGCCCGGGTGAAGCCGTGCACGGGCGTGTCGGTCGCCGGCACCAGGAAGTGCATGCCGACGTCCCCCGGCCGCGCCTCGTACAGCCCTGCCAGCTCCCGGTGCGCCGGGTCGTACCGCTCCATCAGGAAGACGGGCCTGCCGTCCCTGAGCCCGAGCAGCGCCTCGTGGTGCTCGTCGGCCGCTATCTCCCCGTAGGCACGCGCGACGTCCTCCGGCCGCGCGTCGCCCATCATCCAGAAGGCCGCCTTGGGATGGGTGACCCAGGAGTGCAGCAACGCGGCGTCGGCCGGGGGGTCTACGGGGCGGAAGGTGAAGGTCATACGGCGAACTCCTGGAAGGCGATGGTCTTTTCCACCGGGTAGTACTCCGTGCCGAGCAGCTCGCGGATGATGTACGCGTTCCGGTAGGCGCCCATGCCGAGGTCGGGGCTGGTGACGCTGTGGGTGTGGACGCCGGCGTTCTGGAGGAAGACGCCGCGGCCGGTGGTGTCGATGGAGTAGTTGCGGGCGACGTCGAAGCGGCCGTGGCCGTCGAAGCGGAGGCGCTCGCGGACCGGGGCGAGGAAGTCCGGCGGGGTGTAGTGGTAGCCGGTGGCCAGCACCAGGCCCTCGGTGCGGAGCGTGAAGTCCTTGTCCTGCTCGTCCTGGTGGAAGCCGAGGGTGTACGCGCCGTCCTGGTACGCCGCCGTGCGCAGCGTGGAGTTGGTGAGCAGCCGGGTGGGCACCGGGCGGTCGCCGCTCTCGACGTTCTTCTGGTACAGCAGGTCGAAGATCGAGTCGATCAGGTCCGCGTTGATGCCCTTGAACAGGCCCTTCTGCTGCTTCTCCAGCCGGTAGCGGGTCTCCTCGGGCAGCGCCCGGAAGTAGTCGATGTAGTCCGGGGAGGTCATCTCCAGGGTCAGCTTGGTGTACTCCAGCGGGAAGAACCGCGGGGAGCGGGTGACCCAGTTGAGCTGGTAGCCGTGGCTGTCGATGCCGGCGAGCAGGTCGTAGTAGATCTCGGCGGCGCTCTGGCCGCTGCCGACCACGGTGACGGACTTCTTCGTCAGCAGCTCCGCTTTGCGGTGCGTGTACTGCGAGGTGTGCAGGAGGTCCCCGTCCAGCCCCCGGCAGGCCGGCGGGACGTAGGGCGCGGTGCCGGTGCCGAGGACCAGGTGCCGGGCCCGGTAGGTGTCCCCGGCCGCAGTGCGCACGACGTACAGCTCGTCCTGGTACGTCACCTCGGTGACCGTGGTCCCGAAGCGGACGCAGCTCAGCTTCCCGGCCGCCCAGCGGCAGTAGTCGTCGTACTCGATCCGCAGCGGGTAGAAGTTCTCGCGGATGTAGAACGAGTACAGTCTGCCCTTCTCCTTCAGGTAGTTGAGGAAGGAGTACGGCGAGGTGGGGTCGGCCAGGGTGACCAGGTCCGACATGAACGGGGTCTGCAGGTGCGCGCCGTCCAGGAACATGCCGGCGTGCCACTCGAAGTCCGGCTTGGACTCCAGGAAGACGCCGTCGAGCCCGGCGATCGGCTCGGTCAGGCAGGCCAGGCCGAGGTTGAAGGGGCCGAGTCCGATCCCGACGAAGTCGTGGGTCTTGGTCGGGTTCTCAGGACGCGCGGTCAAGGGACACTCCCAGGTACTGCTCGGCATGGCCGGCGATCAGGTCGAGGACGGCGGCGATGTCGGCCGTCCGGGTCTCGGGGTTGAGCAGGGTGAACTTCAGGTAGTGGCGGCCGGCCACCGTGGTGCTCGCCACCACGGCCTCGCCGGAGGCGAACAGGGCCTTGCGGGCGGCGAGGTTGGCGCGGTCGGTCTCGGCGGGGTCGGTGACGGCCGCCGGGAGATAGCGGAAGACGAGGGTGGACAGGCTGGGCTCGACGACGACGTCGTAGCGGGGGTCGGCGTCCAGCAGCCGCCAGCCCTCCCGGGCCAGGTCGCAGACCTCGTCGAAGAGCTGTCCGATGCCGTCGGCACCCATGGTGCGCAGGGTCAGCCACAGCTTGAGGGCGTCGAAGCGGCGGGTGGTCTGGAGGGACTTGTCCACCTGGTTGGGGATACGTTCCTGCACCATGCGGCGCGGGTTGAGGTAGTCGGCGTGGTAGGTGGCGTGCCGCAGGGTGGCCCCGTCCCGGACCAGCACGGCGGAGGAACTGACCGGCTGGAAGAAGGACTTGTGGTAGTCGACGGTGACCGAGTCGGCGCGCTCGATGCCGTCGATGCGGTCGCGGTACTTCAGGGAGGCCAGCAGCCCGCAGCCGTAGGCGGCGTCCACGTGCAGCCACGCGCCGTACTGCGCGCACAGCCCGGCGATCTCCGGCAGCGGGTCGATGGAGCCGAAGTCGGTGGTGCCGGCGGTGGCGACGACGGCCATCGGGACCAGGCCGTCGCGCGCGCAGCGCTCCAGTTCGCGGGCGAGGGCGACCGTCTGCATGCGCTTGTCGTGGTCGACGGGGATCGTGACGACGGCGTCCGGCCCGAGGCCGAGCAGTTTCGCGGACTTGCGCACGCTGAAGTGGCCGGCCTCGGAGGCGAAGATGCGCAGTTTCCCGGGCGCGTCGCTCTTGGCCTCCTCCCGGGCGAGCAGCAGCGCCTGGAGGTTGGACTGGGTGCCGCCGGAGGTGAACACGCCGTCGGCGGCCGGGCCGAGGCCGATGCGGGCGGCCGTCCAGTCGATGAGCTTGCGCTCGATGAGGGTGCCGCCGGCCGACTGGTCCCAGGTGTCCAGCGAGGAGTTGACCGCGGAGAGCACCGCCTCGCCGAGCACCGCCGGGATGACGACCGGGCAGTTGAGGTGGGCGAGGTAGCGGGGGTGGTGGAAGTAGACGGCGTCCCGGAGGTAGACGTCCTCCAGCTCGTCCAGGACGGCACCGGTGTCGCCCAGCGGGCGGTCGAGGTCGATCGCGTCGATCGCGGGAGCGAGCGCGTCCGGGGTGACGCCGGTGAACGGACGGTCGGTGGTGGCGAGTTTGGCCGCCACCCGCTCGACTCCTTCGGTCACGGAGCGGCGGTAGTGCTCCGCGGTGAGGCCATTGAGCAGGTGCGAGCGCATGGGGGGATCCTCCGAGGGACGGTCCGGAGCGGATAACTTAGGTTAGCCTAACCTAAGTTGATCTGACCAGGGCACGCCCCTCCCTTTCGCCGGGCTTTCGCCGGGCGGCGCCGGGTCACCCGCCCGCGGCGCGCAGTTGCTCCTCCGTCATGCCCTGCCGCCAGTAGCCGACGAAGGTGACGCACCGCCGGTCCACCCCGCGCTCGCCGACGAAGTGCCGCCGCGCCGCCTTCACCTGGCCGGACTCCCCGGCGATCCACACGTACGGCCGCTCGGCGGCCGGCAGCCGGGCGGCCCGTACGGCGTCCACGGCCACGGGGGAGCCGTCGTGCCGCACCAGCCAGGTGATCTCCGCGTCCGCCGCGGTGCGCACGTCCTGGATGTCCCCGGCGTGCGGCACCTCCAGCCAGGCCCGCACCCGGGTGCCGGCGGGCAGCGCTTCGAGGATGGCGGTCGCGGCCGGTACGGCCGTCTCGTCGCCGCACAGGACGACGAGATCGGTCCCCTCGGGCGGGCGGAAGCGGATCGCCCGGTTGTCGGCGACCGCCGGCCCGAGCAGCAGCACCCGGTCGCCCGCGGCGGCCCGCGCGGCCCAGCGGGAGGCCGGGCCGGCCGGCAGCGAGGCACCGGGGCCGACGCCGTGCAGGGCGAAGTCGATGTCGATCTCGTCCGGGTCGCGCCGCAGCGCCCGCAGCGTGTACGAGCGCATCACGGCCCGCACGGTGTCCGGGAGTTCCCGCCACCCCTGCCACCAGCCGTCGCCCAGTTCCAGCGGCACGACGGGCTCGCTCTGCCCCGGCTGCGGCAGGAACAGCGACAGGGACTGGTCCCGCCCGGCGGAGTGGAAGGCGTGCAGGTCGGGACCGGTGAAGGTGATGCGGAGCAGAGACGGGCCGAGCCGCCTCGTCCGTACGACCTGAAGGGGGAAGAAACGGAACGGGGCGGCTACGGCCGTCGTCATGTGTGGCTCCTGAGGGGATGGTTCAGGGCGTTGTCGGGGCTTCGGCCCGAGGTCAGGCGACCTTCTCGGCCTGCTCCAGGGCCTCGGCCAGGTGGGTCAGCAGCGGCACGCACTTGTCGTACGACAGGATCGGCTCGGGGGAGCGGGGAATCACCTGGCCGGCCTTGACCGCCGGCAGCTTCTTCCAGGTGGCCTTGGTGATGTCGGCCGGCTGGATGGCCGAGGTGCGGTCGTCCATCATGATGATGTCGGCCGGGTACTTGTCGACGTTCTCCCAGCTCAGCGACTCGTACCAGCCGCCGCCCTGCTTCTTGGCGCTCTCCGGGGGCTCCACGAAGTTCACGCCGAGCGCCTTGAAGTACTCCAGGTCCACGGAGAGGTTGCTGCCGGAGACGTAGAAGAGCTGGTCGCTGGCGCTGCCCGCCATCACCCTGATGCCGGGCTTGGCCTTGGCGGCGGCGTGCAGCCGGGCGGCGGCGGCCTCGAACCGCTTCTTGGCGTCGGTGACCTTGGCGGCCTTCATGTCCGCGCCGAGCGACTCGGCGAGGTCCCACACGCGCTGGAGCGGCCGGGTGAGCTGACGGTCGTAGACGGAGACGCCGACGCTGGGCGCGAGCCGGGCGATCTTGTCCTTCGACTCCTCGGGCACGTACCAGAGGGTGCCGGCGCCGTCGAACATCGTCGTGATGAGGACGTCCGGGGCGAGCGAGGCGTACTTCTCGATGCTGAACTGGCCCCAGGTGTTGCCGAGGACCGTCACCTTGCTGATGTCCATGTCGCCGGCCTGGACGTCCGCCTTGCCGGCGCTGGTCCTGGTCGGGCCGAAGACGCCCTTCACCTGGATGCCGTAGTCGTACAGCGCGGCGCCGACACCGGTGAACGCGACGATGTTCGCGGGCACCTTGTCCAGCTTCACGGTCGTACCGCGGTCGTCCTTGAACGACCAGGGACCCGAGGCGCCCGCCCCCGAGCCCGCGCCGGACCCGCCGTCTTTGCCCTCGCCGTCCCCGCAGGCGGCGAGCGCGGCACCGAGGCCGAGGACGCCGCCTGCGGCGAGCAGTCCGCGGCGGGTGAGGTGGGTGGCACGGGCATGGGACATGGGTATGACTGCTTTCGACCGGGGCGAAGCGCCCGCCGGACACGTTCCAAGGTAGGTTAGCCTAACCTCAGTAGAAGTCCAGGGGCGGGCACCGGTCTCCGGCCGCCGCGGGCGCGGCCCGTGTCAGCCCGTCAGGCCCAGTTCTCGGGCGATCAGCATGCGCTGGACCTCGCTCGTGCCCTCGCCGATTTCCAGGATCTTGGAGTCGCGCCACATGCGGGCCACCGGGTACTCGTTCATGAAGCCGTAGCCGCCGTGGATCTGGGTGGCGTCGCGGGCGTTGTCGACGGCGACCGTGGAGGAGTGCAGCTTGGCCACGGCCGCCTCCTTCTTGAAGGGCTCGCCCGCCACCAGGCGGGAGGCCGCGTCGCGCCAGGCCAGGCGGGCCGTGTGGGCCTTGGTCTCCATGTCGGCGATCTTGAACTGGATGGCCTGGTTGGCGCCGATCGGGCGGCCGAAGGCGTGACGTTCCTTCGCATACTTGATCGATTCGTCCACGCAGCCCTGGGCCAGGCCCGTCGCGAGGGCCGCGATGGCGATCCGGCCCTCGTCCAGGATGCGCAGGAACTGCGCGTAGCCGCGGCCCTGTTCGCCGAGCAGGTTGGCGGCCGGGACCCGGACGTCCTGGAAGGACAGCTCGCGGGTGTCGGAGGCGTTCCAGCCGACCTTCGAATAGGGCGGCGCCACCGTGAAGCCCGGGGTGCCGGACGGGACGATGATCGCCGAGATCTCCGGCCGGCCGTCCGGCTTGCGGCCGGTGACGGCGGTGACCGTGACCAGAGCCGTGATGTCCGTGCCCGAGTTGGTGATGAAGCACTTGGTGCCGTTGATCACCCACTCGTCGGTGTCCGGGTCCAGGCGGGCCGTGGTGCGGGTGGCCCCGGCGTCGCTGCCGCCGTCCGGCTCCGTGAGCCCGAACGCGCCCAGCACCTCGCCGGCGCACAGCCGGGGCAGCCACTCCCGCTTCTGCTCCGGGGTGCCGAACAGGTGCAGCGGCATGGCGCCCAGAGAGACGCCCGCCTCCAGGGTGATCGCCACCGAGGAGTCCACCCGGGCCAGCTCCTCCAGGGCGATGCCGAGGGCCAGATAGTCGCCGCCCATGCCGCCGTACTCCTCCGGGAACGGCAGCCCGAACAGGCCCATGCGGCCCATCTCGCGGACGATCTCGTACGGGAACTCGTGCCGCTCGTAGAAGTCACCGATCTTCGGCGCCACGACGTCGTGCGCGAACTCCTCCACCGTACGGCGGAGTTCCTCCAGCTCAGGGCTGAGACGGTGGTCCATGCTGATCACTGTTCCTTGTGGGAGAGAGCGCGGACGGTACGGGACGGACTGGGCCTGCCCAGCTGTTCGGCCATCCACACGCTGGTCGCGGTCAGGCGGCCGAGGTCGACGCCCGTCTCGATGCCGAGCCCGTGCAGCATCCAGACGAGGTCCTCGGTGGCGAGGTTGCCGGTGGCGGACTTGGCGTACGGGCAGCCGCCGAGCCCGCCCGCGGAGGCGTCCACGGTGGTGACGCCGTGCTGGAGGGCGGCCAGGGTGTTGGCGAGCGCCTGGCCGTAGGTGTCGTGGAAGTGCACCCCGATCACGTCCGTCGGCACGCCCTGCTCGTTCAGCAGGGACAGCAGCGCGCGGACGTGGCCCGGGGTGGCCACCCCGATGGTGTCGCCGAGGCTCAGCTCGTCGCAGCCCATGTCCCGCAGGGCCGTGCAGACCCGCGCCACCTGGGGGAGCGGCACCGGGCCCTCCCACGGGTCGCCGAAGCACATCGACACATAGCCGCGCACCCGCACGCCCGCGTCCTTCGCGTGCCGGACCACCGGCTCGAACACGGCGAGCGACTCCTCCAGCGTCCGGTTGAGGTTGGCCTTCGCGAAGGACTCGGTGGCGCTGGCGAACACGGCGATCCGGTCGGCGCCGAGGGCCAGCGCCCGGTCCAGGCCCCGCCGGTTGGGCACCAGCACCGGAAGGGCGACGCCCGGCAGGTCCCTGACCCTCGGGAACAGCTCTTCCGCGTCGGCGAGCTGGGGCACCCACTTGGGATGCACGAAGCTGGTCGCCTCGATCGTGGTCAGGCCCGCGTCGGCCAGCCGGCGGATGAACTCCGCCTTGACCGGCGTCGGGACGGCCGCCTTCTCGTTCTGCAGCCCGTCGCGCGCGCCGACCTCGTGGATCCGCACCCGGGCGGGCAGCTCCGGGGACGGTACGGCCATGGGCAGTCCGGGGGCGGTCACCGGGCCGCCTCCTCGTGCGGCGCGACCACGGCCAGCACCTGGTCCATGGCGACCGTGGCGCCGGGCGTCACGTCCAGCTCGGCGACCGTGCCGGCGTGCGGGGCGGAGATGACGTGCTCCATCTTCATCGCCTCCAGCACCAGCAGGGTCTGGCCCGCGGTGACCTCCTCGCCGACGGCCGCCTTGACCACCGTGACCGTGCCGGGCATCGGGGCGGTGAGCGAGTCGGCGCCCGCGTGGACCGCGCCGCCCAGCGACGCGGCGACCGGGTCGTGGTCGCGGACGTGCCAGGCGTCGCCGTCCCGGCCCAGCCAGTCGCCGGCGCGGCGGAAGGTGTGCCGGACGCCGTCCAGGGTGACGTCGACCCGGTCGCCGGTGACGGTGTGGGTGCCGCGCGGGGTGTACGTCACCGGCTCGCCGGCCCGCAGGTGGAACGCGGGCGGCTTCGGGGTGCCGCCCAGCCGCCAGCCGCTCGGCACCGAGAACGGATCGGTCCAGCCGTCCCCGCGCGGGCGCAGCGCCTCCAGACGGACGGCGGCCGCCGCCTCGTACACCTCCTCCGGTACGTCCGTGGGGACCAGGTCGTCCATCACCCGCTCCACCAGGCCCGTGTCCAGCTCGCCGGCCACCACCGCCGGGTGGGCCAGCAGCCGGCGCAGGAAGCCCGCGTTGGTGGGCACGCCCAGCGTGACCGTCTCCGCCAGGGCCGCCCGGAGCCGGCGCAGCGCCGTCTCCCGGTCGGGGCCGTAGGCGATCACCTTGGACAGCATCGGGTCGTACAGGCTGCCGACCTCGGTGCCCCGGCTGAGCCCGGAGTCGGTGCGGACGCCCTCGCCCCGGGGCTCGTCCAGCAGCAGCACCGTGCCGCCGGAGGGCAGGAAGCCACGCGCGCCCTCCTTGACGGACACGGTCTCGGCGCAGATCCGGGCCTCGACCGCGTGCCCGGTGAGCGTGACGCCGGACTGGGCGAAGCCGAGCCGTTCCCCGGCCGCCACCCGCAGCTGCCACTCCACCAGGTCCAGCCCGGTGATCAGTTCGGTGACCGGGTGCTCCACCTGGAGCCGGGTGTTCATCTCCATGAAGTAGTACTGCGAGGGGTCGCTGCCCGGCACGATGAACTCCACCGTGCCCGCGCCCCGGTAGCCGCACGAGCGGGCCGCCTGCACGGCCGCCTCGCCCATCGCGGCCCGGGTCTCCTCGTCGAGGAGCACGCTCGGCGCCTCCTCGATGATCTTCTGGTGGCGCCGCTGGAGCGAGCACTCCCGCTCGCCGAGGTGCACCACGTTCCCGTGGCCGTCGGCCAGCACCTGGATCTCGATGTGCCGGGGCCGGTCGACCCACCGCTCCACCAGCAGGGTGTCGTCGCCGAAGGAGGCGCGGGCCTCGCGGCGGGCGGCGGCGATCTCCTCCTCCAGCCGGCTCATGTCCCGCACCAGGCGCATGCCCTTGCCGCCGCCGCCGGCGGACGGTTTCAGCAGCACGGGCGCGCCCAGTTCGCGGGCGGCCTCGGCCAGCTCGGGGTCGCGGCCGCCGGGCACCACCGGCACCCCGGCCGCCCGGACCGTCTCCTTGGCCCGGATCTTGTCGCCCATCAGCGCGATCGCGTCCGCCGGCGGGCCGATGAAGACCAGCCCGGCCTCCTCGCAGGCGCGCGCGAAGCCCGCGTTCTCGGCGAGGAAGCCGTACCCGGGGTGGACGGCCTGGGCGCCGGTGCGGGCGGCGGCCTCCAGCAGCCGCTCCACCGACAGATAGCTCTCGGCGGCCGGCGCCGGACCGATCCGCACCGCGGTGTCGGCCTCCCTGACGTGCCGCGCGTCGGCGTCGGCGTCGGAGAAGACCGCCACCGAGCGCACGCCCAGCGCGCGCAGCGTACGGATCACGCGTACGGCGATCTCGCCCCGGTTGGCCACCAGTACTGTGTCGAACACGGTTCCCCTCCTCACATCCGGAAGACGCCGAACCGGGGCTCTCCCAGCGGCGCGTTGGCGCAGGCCGTCAGGGCGAGACCGAGGGCCTGACGGGTGTCCAGCGGGTCGATCACGCCGTCGTCCCAGAGGCGGGCGGTGGCGTAGTAGGCGTTTCCCTGGCGTTCGTACTGCGCGCGGACCGGCGCCTTGAACGCCTCCTCTTCCTCGGCCGGCCACTCCTCGCCGCGCGCCTGGAGCTGGTCCCGCTTGACGGTGGCCAGCACGGACGCGGCCTGCTCGCCGCCCATCACGGAGATCTTGGCGTTGGGCCACATCCACAGGAAGCGCGGGGAGTAGGCCCGGCCGCACATCGAGTAGTTGCCCGCGCCGTACGACCCGCCGACCACCACCGTCAGCTTCGGCACGCGCGTGCAGGCGACCGCCGTGACCATCTTGGCGCCGTGCTTGGCGATGCCGCCCGCCTCGTAGTCCTTGCCGACCATGAAGCCCGAGATGTTCTGGAGGAAGAGCAGCGGGATGCCGCGCTGGTCGCACAGCTCGATGAAGTGGGCGCCCTTCTGGGCGGACTCGGAGAACAGGATGCCGTTGTTGGCGACGATCCCGACCGGGTGGCCGTGGATCCGCGCGAAACCGGTGACCAGGGTCTGCCCGAACTCGGCCTTGAACTCGGCGAACCGGGAGCCGTCGACCACGCGCGCGATGATCTCGCGGACGTCGTAGGGGGTGCGGGAGTCGACCGGGACGGCGCCGTACAGGCCGTACGGGTCGACCTTGGGCTCGACGGCCGGCCGGACCTCCCAGGGCGGGGACGGCCGGGCCGGGAGCGTGGACACGATGGTCCGGGCGATCCGCAGCGCGTGCGCGTCGTTCTCCGCGAGGTGGTCGGTGACTCCGGAGACCCGGGAGTGCACCTCGCCGCCGCCCAGCTCCTCCGCGGTGACGACCTCGCCGGTGGCCGCCTTCACCAGGGGCGGGCCGCCGAGGAAGATCGTGCCCTGGCCGCGGACGATCACGGCCTCGTCGCTCATCGCCGGCACATACGCCCCGCCCGCCGTGCAGGAGCCGAGGACGACCGCGATCTGCGGGATGCCGGCGCCCGACATCCGGGCCTGGTTGTAGAAGATCCGGCCGAAGTGGTCCCGGTCGGGGAAGACCTCGTCCTGCATCGGCAGGAAGGCGCCGCCGGAATCGACCAGGTACAGACACGGCAGCCGGTTGTCCAGGGCCACCTCCTGGGCGCGCAGGTGCTTCTTGACCGTCATCGGGTAGTACGTGCCGCCCTTGACGGTGGCGTCGTTCGCGACGATCACGCACTCGCGTCCGGAGACCCGCCCGATCCCGGCGATCACGCCGGCGGCCGGGGCCTGCCCGTCGTACATCCCGTCGGCCGCGAGCGGGGCCAGCTCCAGGAAGGGCGAGCCCGGGTCGAGCAGGGTGTCCACCCGGTCCCTGGGCAGCAGCTTGCCGCGCGCGGTGTGCCGCGCCCGCGCCCGCTCGCCGCCGCCGAGCGCCGCCGCGGCCAGTTTGCCGCGCAGCTCCTCGACGAGGGCGAGATGGGCCCGTTCATTGGCCCGCCAGCCCTCCGACGCGGGATCTGCCGCGCTCTGAAGCTCCGGTGCCTCGTGCATCCTGCGGTCCCCTCACCCGGTGTTCGACCTGTTAATGAGCGTTAACCATTTCCTCTAGGTTAACGAGCGCTAACCTCGCTGTCTAGAATTGTCGGCATGGCCAGCAGAACCGACGCCCCCACCCGCCGCCAGCAGATCCTCAAGGAGGCCGCGCGGCTCTTCGCCGACCGCGGTTTCCACGGGGTCGGCGTCGACGAGATAGGAGCCGCGGTCGGCATCAGCGGACCCGGTCTCTACCGCCACTTCCCCGGCAAGGACGCCATGCTCGCCGAGCTGCTGGTGGGCATCAGCGGCCAGTTGCTCACCGGCGCCCGGCGGCGGCTGGCGGAGGCCGACGGGGTGCCCGCGAGCCGGGTCCTGGACTCGCTCGTCGAGGGCCACATCGACTTCGCCCTGGACGACCGCCCGCTGATCACCCTGCACGACCGGGAGCTGGACCGGCTGCGCGACAGCGACCGCAAGCTGGTGCGGCAGCTCCAGCGGCAGTACGTGGAGCTGTGGGTGCAGGTGGTCCGCGAGGTGTATCCGGGCCTGACCGAACCGGCCGCCCGCTCCGCCGTCCACTCGGTCTTCGGCCTGCTCAACTCCACCCCGCACCTCGGCCGCGCCGGCACCCTGCCCGGCCGCGGGGCGACGGCGGCCCTGCTGCACCGGATGGCGCGCGGGGCCTTCGCGGCGGCGGGGGAGGGGTAGCGGCCCGTGCCGGTGCCGGGCGCGCCGCGGGCGTGCCCGGCCGGGCGTGACGCGCATTACGGCCGGGTCCCTCTGGACGGGGTTCCGTACTCGCCGGTACGGTGGATGAGCAAGCGCTTAGACATGCCGAAGTCATGCCAAGGTACGTGGAGGTGGCGGCGTGCGCCGTACGGTGTTCAACGAGGATCACGAGGCGTTCCGGGAGACCCTTCGCGCCTTCATCGAGGCCGAGGTCGTCCCGGTGTACGACGAGTGGTTCGCCGCCGGCCAGGCGCCGCGCGACTTCTACTACAAGCTGGGCGAGCTGGGCGTCTTCGGCATCAGCGTGCCCGAGGAGTTCGGCGGCGCGGGCCTGGACACCCACAAGTTCGAGGCCGTCCTGTACGAGGAGACGGCGCGCGCGGGCGTGCAGTTCGGCGGCTCCGGCGTGCACGTGCTGCTCGCCCTGCCGTACCTCAAGATGCTGGCCACCGAGGACCAGAAGAAGCGCTACCTGCCGAAGTTCGTCACCGGCGAGGAGATGTGGGCCATCGCGATGACCGAGCCGGGCACCGGTTCGGACCTCGCGGGCATGAAGACCACCGCCCGGCTGAGCGAGGACGGCACGCACTACGTCCTCAACGGCTCCAAGACCTTCATCACCGGCGGTGTCCACGCCGACCGCGTGATCGTGTGCGCCCGCACCTCCGCGCCCACCGCCGAGGACCGCCGGCACGGCATCTCCCTGTTCGCCGTGGACACCAAGTCCGAGGGCTACTCCATCGGCCGCAAGCTGGACAAGCTGGGCCTGCGCACCTCCGACACCGCCGAGCTGGCCTTCGTCGACGTCAAGGTGCCGGTCGAGGACCTGCTCGGCGAGGAGAACAAGGGCTTCTTCTACCTCGGCCACAACCTGGCCTCCGAGCGCTGGGGCATCGCCTTCGGCGCCTACGCCCAGGCCAAGGCCGCCGTCCGGTTCGCCAAGCAGTACGTGCAGGAGCGCACCGTCTTCGGCAAGCCGGTCGCCCACTTCCAGAACACCAAGTTCGAGCTGGCCGCCTGCCAGGCCGAGGTGGACGCGGCCGAGGCCGTCGCCGACCGCGCCCTGGAGGCGCTGGACACCGGCGAGCTGACGCCCGCCGAGGCCGCCTCCGCCAAGCTGTTCTGCACCGAGGTCGCGCACCGCGTGATCGACCGCTGCCTCCAGTTGCACGGCGGCTACGGCTACATGAACGAGTACCCGATCGCCCGCCTGTACGCGGACAACCGCGTCAACCGCATCTACGGCGGCACCAGCGAGATCATGAAGACGATCATCGCCAAGGACATGGGCCTGTAAGGACGCCGTCACGACCGGGCGGTATACCTGCACGTCATGAGCCAGGCACTCAAGGACCTCCTCGATCTGCTCGACCTGGAGCAGATCGAGGAGGACATCTTCCGCGGCCAGTCCCGCTCCGCCGTCGTCCCGCGCGTCTTCGGCGGGCAGGTCGCCGCGCAGGCGCTGGTCGCCGCCGGGCGGACGGTCCCCGCCGACCGGGCCGCCCACTCCCTGCACGCGTACTTCCTGCGCCCCGGCGACCCGGGCGCGCCGATCGTCTACACCGTGGACCGCATCCGGGACGGCCGGTCCTTCACCACCCGCCGGGTGGTCGCCGTCCAGCACGGCAAGCCGGTCTTCCACCTCTCGGCGTCCTTCCAGACGTACGAGGAGGGGCTCGACCACCAGGAGCCGATGCCCGCCGCGCCCGACCCGGCGACCCTGCCCACCTCCCAGGAGCGGCTGCGCGGCTACCGCCACCTCGCGCCCGAGGTCGTCGACAGGTTCCTGGAGGCCCGCGAGGCGATCGACCTGCGCTACGCGGACGAGCCGCCGTACGGCCGGTACGGCGAGCCGCGCGAGCCGCGCTCCCAGGTGTGGTTCCGCACCAACGGCAAGCTGGACGGCGACGACCCGCTGCTGCACGTCGTCCTCGCCACCTACGTCTCCGACATGACGCTGCTCGACTCCGTGCTGCTCGCGCACGGGCGCGGCGGCTGGGCCGTCGGCGATGTCGTCGGCGCGTCCCTGGACCACGCGATGTGGTTCCACCGGCCGTTCCGGGCCGACGAATGGCTGCTGTACGACCAGCAGTCGCCGTCCGCGCACGGCGGCCGCGGCCTGGGCCAGGCGCGGATATACACCCAGGACGGACGGCTCGCCCTGACGGTCATCCAGGAGGGTGTTGTCCGCGTGCCGAGACAGCCGTGACGGATGCGCCCTTCCGGATGACGTGCGCCACATGCGGGACTAGGCTCTTGGAGTGAAAGCCGCAGTGAACGGCATGCCCCTTAACCGGGTTTCCGGACCAACGGACTCCCGGCCGCAGCACCCGACCGGCGCGAGACGCACGGGTGGACTGTGAGGGTGTCGGTGAAGAGCCGTTTTCGTTCCATGCCGCTGCGGTGACACCCGAAGACCGCGCCGCATCCTCCTCAGGAGCCGCGGCGACGGCCATCACCTCGCCCTTCCCTCCGGGGAACCGCGAGAGACGATGATGGAAGGTATTCCCATGCGATCACAGCGCACGAGGCGTCTTGTCGCGTTGTCCGCCTCCGGCCTGCTGCTGGCCGGCGGTGCCGCGATCGGCACCGCCGGAACGGCCGCCGCCTCGGAACACAGCGGCGACAGTTCCTACAGCCAGAACCACGGCGGCTGGTGGAACAACGACGATGACGACTACGGCCGCGGCGACCACGGCGGTGGCTACGACAACGGCGGCTACGGCGGCGACAACGGCGGCTATGGCGGTGACCATGGCGGCGGCTACGGCGGCGACCACGGTGGCGGTGGCGACCACGGCGGTGGCGGTGGCGACCACGGCGGCGGCGGTGGCGACCACGGCGGCGGTGGCGGCGGTCACGGCGGCGGCGGTGGCGGCGGTCACGGCGGCGGCGGTGGCGGCGGTCACGGCGGCGGTGGCGGTGGCGGTCACTGATCCGTCCCGGATCCGACACGGCGTGCGGCCCCGTTCGCGGGGCCGCATCCCCCTTTTCCCGGGCTCAGTCAGGGTTTCCCGGGCTCAGGCCGAGAGCCCGGCGGACCGTCAGGACAGACCCGCCTCGGCCAGCAGGAACGCCGTCATCGGGTCGTAGTGGCGCGGGCTGACCACGTGGTCGTCGAGCGGGACGACCACCTGCACCGTCCCCTCGGCCTCCGCGAGGAACAGCGCCGGGTCGTTGCAGTCGGCGTACCCGACGGAGTCGACGCCGTGCTGTCCCGCGTACCCGGCCCAGCCGTGGTCGGCGACCACCAGGTCGGGCAGCGCGCGCCCGGCGCGCTCCAGCCCGGTCAGGATGGCCCGCATCGGCTCTCCCGAGTGGGTGTGCCACAGCGTCGCCCCGTGCTCCAGCACGGCCACGTCCGCGAACTGCATGACGTACCCCTCGTCCGTCTGCAGTCCCTCCGGGATGACGACGATCTCGCAGCCGGCGGCGCGCAGCGCGGCGGCCGTGGCCCGGTGCACGTCCAGCAGCCCGCCCGGATGGCCGGTCGCGAACAGCACCCGCTGCCGGCCCGCGGCTGCCTTGCGCAGCCGGGCCGCCATCCGCTCCAGCGCGTCCACGGTCAGTTCCGGGTCGATGGTGTCCTGCCCGTGCCGGTACTCCGGGTCGTCGTTGACGCCCACCCGCTCGGCCATGACCGCGAGCACGTCCTGCTCGTCCGTCCAGCGGTCGCCCAGCTCCAGGCCGAGCCAGAAGGTGCGGACACCGTTGGCGAGCTGACGGTAGTGGGAGAGGTTGTTCTCGCGGGGCGTGGCGACGTCCCCCGCGATACGGGTGCGCACCAGATGGTCGACGAGCTGGGCGCGGCTGGGTGTCCCGGATATCGGCATGGCTCCCATTGTGGGGCAGCGTGCCGCGCGCGTCCTCGGCATATCGCCCGCTGGGACGGGCGTCACGCCTCAGCCCCGCCGCAGCGCGAACCACAGCTCCATGCGCGTGTCCGGGTCGTCCAGATCGGTCTCCAACAGGGCCGCGCAGCGGGCGATGCGCTGCCGCACGGTGTTGCGGTGCACGCCCAGCGCCACCGCCGTACGGTCCCAACTGCCGTGCAGCGACAGCCAGGTGCGCAGGGTCTCGGCGAGCGCCTCCCGGCCGGCGAGCGGGGCGAGCAGCGTACGGGCGTGCGTCTCGGCCTCCGCGGGCGGCACCAGGTCCGCCAGCGCCGGCCGGACGGCGTGCCGCAGCAGCGGGACCCGGGTGGCGCGGGCCCGGGCGAGCGCGCGGGCGGCCTGGGTGTCGGCGGCCGGCCACTCGCGCGGCCCGGCCGGGGCGCTCACCCCGAGTGTCCAGCCCGGCTGCGGCCGCGGCGCCCGGCCGGCGGGCACCAGCACCCGTACGACGTCCCGGGCGAGGTCGACCAGCGGCGAGCCCAGGGCGGCGCCGAGCGCGGAGGCGGCGACCGGGTCCGGCGCCTGGCCCTGCGGCCGGGCGTGTACGACGAGCCAGGGCCCGGTCCCGAGCAGCGGCGCCGCCTCCTCGGGCGCGGCGCCCAGCAGCAGCCGCACCAGCGCGGAGGACCGGGCGGCGCCGGCCCCGCTGTGGTGCTCCCCGGTCAGCAGCGCCAGCAGGACGGCGGCGACCGAGGCGATGGTGTGGTCACCGGGTTCGCGCCGGTCGCCGGCCACGCCGAGGACGAAGCCCTCGCCGGCACCGAGGGCGTAGACGGCGAGGTGAGCGGCGCCGAAGGTGGCCGTGGCGGACGCGGGACGGGGCCGGGCGGCGGGAGGCGGCGCGGCCGGGGGAGCAGCGGGCGGGGCGCCAGGCGGCGGGGCGGCGGGCCGGGACGCGGATGCGGGCGGGGAGGCGGGCCGGGGTGCGGGTCTGACGACGGCGGACAGGTCGGCCAGGGCCGTGCGCAGGCCCTCCGGAGCCTCCGGGCCCGCTCCCGCGACCTCCGTGCCGTCGGGGCCGTACAGCACCGCCCGGCCGCCGAGGTGCCGGGCGAGCCGGCGCAGCACCGAGGGCACCGGGTCCGGCCGGGAGGCGGCCGCGGCCAGACCCTGCTGGGCCTCGGTGACCCGGCGCAGCTCGGCCAGCCGGGCCTGGGCCATGAGCTGCCAGACCGCGCGGGCCACCGCCGAGAACGTGGTCTGCGGCGGGACCTCCAGCAGCGGCAGGCCGTGCCGGTCGCAGGCGGCGGCCAGGGCGGGCGGGACCGTGTCGTGCACCGGCGCCACCCCGAAGCCGAGGGCCGCGCCGCCGGCCGCCACGATCCGGGAGACGTAGCCGTCGAAGTAGTCGCCCGGCCCCGGCACCGGCACCTCCCGGCCGGCGGCACCCCGGCCGCCATCGGCCCCCGCGGGGAGGTCCGGGCCGGTCGCCGCCGGGAGGTCCGTCCCGTCCGGGCCGGCCCCCGCCGGGATGTGCACCCCGGCCGTGAGCAGCAGTTCGCCGCCCAGCAGATACGGATAGGGGTCGGCCATCTCCGAGGTGTGCGCCCAGTGGATCACGATGTCCGGGCCCGCCGGTCCGGCGATCTGCCGCAGGGCCAGGTCCTCGCGGGCCAGCAGCGCCTGGAGCGGCACCGGCGGGGTCGGCGGGACGGCCGGGGCGGTCGTCTCCGGCATGGTGTGCCATCCCTCCATTCCACCCCGTCCCTATGGATGAAACGTACACTTCGCAGTCGCTTTCCGGCCACCTACTGTCAGGGGAGCACGGCAGCCGCGGGTACGGGCGGATGTCCCCGCGAGCCGCTGCCGGCCCCACACCGAAGCAGTTGCACGACACGCCACCGGACAGTGCGCGAAGGAGGACCGCCCCATGGCCGTCGACTACACCGTGATCGTCGTCTATCTCGCCGGCATGCTGGCCATGGGCTGGTGGGGCATGCGCCGCGCCAAGTCCAAGAGCGAGTTCCTGGTGGCCGGCCGCCGGCTGGGCCCCGCCCTGTACTCCGGCACCATGGCGGCGATCGTCCTCGGCGGCGCGTCCACCATCGGCGGCGTGGGCCTCGGCTACCGGTACGGCCTGTCCGGCGCCTGGATGGTCTTCACCATCGGCCTCGGACTGCTCGCCCTGTCGGTCTTCTTCTCCGCCCGCATCTCCCGCCTGAAGGTCTACACCGTCTCCGAGATGCTCGACCTGCGCTACGGCGGCCGGGCCGGCCTGATCTCGGGCGTGGTCATGTGGGCGTACACCCTCATGCTCGCGGTGACCTCCACCATCGCCTACGCCACCATCTTCGACGTGCTGTTCGACGTGAACCGCACGGTCGCGATCATCCTCGGCGGCGCGATCGTCGTGGCGTACTCCACCCTCGGCGGCATGTGGTCCATCACGCTGACCGACATGGTGCAGTTCGTCGTCAAGACCATCGGCGTGCTGCTCCTGCTGCTGCCCATCGCGGTCGTCAAGGCGGGCGGCTTCGGCGCGATGCGGGCCGAGCTGCCGGCCGGCTACTTCGACCCGCTGGGCATCGGCGGCGAGACGATCTTCACCTATGTGCTGATCTACACCTTCGGCATGCTGATCGGCCAGGACATCTGGCAGCGCGTGTTCACCGCCCGCAGCGACCGCACCGCCCGGTGGGGCGGCACGGTGGCCGGCACCTACTGCCTGGCCTACGCCCTGGCCGGCGCGGTGATCGGCACGGCCGCCAAGGTGCTCTACCCGCACCTGGGCAGCGCCGACGACGCCTTCGCCACCATCGTCAAGGACGAACTGCCCGTCGGCGTGCGCGGCCTGGTGCTGGCCGCCGCCCTGGCCGCCGTGATGTCCACCTCCTCCGGCGCCCTGATCGCCTGCGCCACCGTCGCCAACAACGACATCTGGTCGCGGCTGCGCGGCCTCGCCCGGCGGTCCGGGGAGCACGACGAGGTGCGGGGCAACCGCGTCTTCATCCTGGTCATGGGCCTCGCCGTGATCGGCACCGCGATCGCGCTGAACGACGTGGTCGAGGCGCTTACCGTGGCCTACAACCTGCTCGTCGGCGGTCTGCTGGTGCCCATCCTGGGCGGCCTGCTGTGGAAGCGCGGCACGGCCGGGGGCGCGCTGGCCGCCGTCGCCGTCGGCGGCCTGGCCGTCATCGGCCTGATGGCCGGCTACGGCATCCTCGCCAACGAGCCCGTCTACTACGGCCTGTTGGCCTCCCTCGCGGCCTACGTCGTGGTGTCCCTGGCCACCAGGCCCACCGACGAGGCGGTCCTCGCCGCCTGGCGCGAGCGCCTCGCCGGACGGTCACCCGAACTCCCGTCCGAAGCGGTCCCGGCTCACCAGTAGAGTCGTATGACAAGAAGTACAAGCAGTGCATGCGCGACGAAGCGCAGGAAAGAAGGCATTCCGCTATGAGCAGCAACGAGACGCCCCGCGGCCCCGTCGACTCCTCCCGCGTCCCGCGCTACGCCGGCCCCGCCACCTTCGCGCGGCTGCCCCGCCTGGACGAGGTCGGCACGGCCGACGTCGCCGTGGTGGGCGTGCCGTTCGACTCCGGCGTCTCGTACCGGCCGGGCGCCCGCTTCGGCGGCAACGCCATCCGCGAGGCGTCCCGGCTGCTGCGCCCGTACAACCCGGCGCAGGACGCCTCGCCGTTCGCCCTCGCGCAGGTCGCCGACGGCGGCGACATCGCCGTGAACCCGTTCAACATCAACGAGGCCGTGGAGACGGTCGAGGCCGCCGCGGACGACCTGCTCGGCACCGGCGCCCGGCTGATGACCCTCGGCGGCGACCACACCATCGCCCTGCCGCTGCTGCGCTCGGTCGCGAAGAAGCACGGCCCGGTGGCCCTGCTGCACTTCGACGCCCACCTGGACACCTGGGACACCTACTTCGGCGCCGAGTACACCCACGGCACCCCGTTCCGGCGCGCCGTGGAGGAGGGCATCCTCGACACCTCCGCCCTCTCCCACGTCGGCACCCGCGGCCCGCTGTACGGCAAGCAGGACCTCACCGACGACGAGAAGATGGGCTTCGGCATCGTCACCTCGGCGGACGTCTACCGCCGTGGCGCCGACGAGGTGGCCGACCAGCTCCGCCAGCGCATCGGCGACCGCCCGCTGTACATCTCCATCGACATCGACTGCCTGGACCCGGCGCACGCGCCCGGCACCGGCACCCCGGAGGCGGGCGGCATGACCTCCCGCGAACTGCTGGAGATCCTGCGCGGGCTGGCGTCCTGCAACCTGGTCTCGGCGGACGTGGTGGAGGTCGCGCCGGCGTACGACCACGCCGAGATCACCTCGGTCGCGGCCTCCCACACGGCGTACGAACTGACCACCATCATGAGCCGCCAGATCGCGGCGGCCCGGAAGGCCCCGGAGGCGAAGTGACCCACGACCACGACCTGGTACTCCGCCCGACGCCGGCGCAGATCACCGCCGCCCTGAACCCTCCCGGGGGGCGCAACGGCGGAGACCTGGTCGTGGAGACGCTGGCCGGGCTCGGCGCGACGACCGTCTTCGGCCTGCCCGGCCAGCACGCCCTCGGCATGTTCGACGCCCTGCGCCGCTCGGCGCTGCGCTATGTGGGCCTGCGGGTGGAGAACAACGCGGGCTTCGCCGCGGACGCGTACGGCAGGGTCACCGGCGAGGCGGCCCCGCTGCTGCTCTCCACGGGCCCGGGCGCGCTGACCTCGCTGGCCGCGCTCCAGGAGGCGGCGGCGGCCAGCGCGCCCGTCCTGGCGATCGGCAGCCAGATCCCGGTGGCGGGCCTGGGCGGGGCCCGCAAGGGCTACCTCCACGAACTCCCCGACCAGTCGGCCGCGTTCCGGGGTGTGGTGAAGTCGGTTCACACGGTCCGCAGCCAGTCCCAGATCCCCTCCGCCATCGCGGCGGCCTGGAAGTCGGCGCTGACGGCACCGCACGGCCCGGTGTGGGTGGAGATCCCGCAGGACGTGCTGCTGGCTCCGGCCGCGCTGCCGGTGGTGACGGCGATGGACGCCACCCCGGACGAGCTGGTCCCGCGCCCCGAACTGACGGCGCTGGCCGCCCACTTGCTGTCGCACGCGGCCCGCCCGGCGATCATCGCGGGCGGCGGGGTCGTACGGTCCGACGCCTCGGGGAAGCTGCGGCTGCTGGCGGAGAAGCTGAACGCGCCGGTGGTGACGACGTTCGGCGGCAAGGGCGCGTTCCCGTGGCACCACCCGCTGTCCCTCCAGTCCTGGCTGGAGGACCGGTACACGACGGACTTCCTTCAGGACGCCGACGTCCTGCTGGTGGTCGGCTCGGGCCTGGGCGAACTGTCCTCGAACTACCACACGTTCGCGCCCCGGGGCCGGGTGATCCAGATCGAGGCCGACCTCGGCAAGCTGGAGTCCAACCACCCGGCGATCGGCATCCACGCGGACGCCCGCCTGACCCTCCAGGCCCTGCTGGAGACGGCACAGGACCGCCCGGACGAGACGGCGCCGGGGCGGGTGCGTGAGCTGCTGGCGAAGGTGGCGGCCCGCATCGACGGGCAGGACCTGACCCTGGAACAGCACGTGCTGTCGGCCGTCCGCCGCGCTCTGCCCGCCGGTTCCCCGTCCTTCTGGGACATGACGATCCTGGCGTACTGGGCCTGGTCGGCGTTCGACGCGCAGGGCCCGAACCTCATGCACTCCGCCCAGGGCGCGGGCGGCCTCGGCTACGGCTTCCCGGCGGCCCTCGGCGCGGCGGTGGCCGACCCGACGCGCCCGGTCCTGGCGGTCTCCGGCGACGGCGGTGCCCTGTACTCGATCGCCGAACTGGCCACGGCCAAGCAGTACGGCCTCCCCGTCACCTGGCTGATCGTCGACGACGGCGGCTACGGCATCCTGCGCGAGTACATGACGGACGCCTTCGGCCAGGCCACGGCGACGGAACTCACCCGCCCGGACTACGTGGCCCTGGCGGAGTCCTTCGGCGTCCCGGCAACCCGCGCCACCCCGGAAACCCTGGAGGAGTCCCTGTCCGAGGCCCTGTCCACCCCGGGCCCGTCGGTGGTCGTACTCCCGGCGGTCCTGCGGATGTTCGCCCCGACACACCTGGGCTGATCACCGGTCGGCAACCCCAACGCACCGCGAGCGCACCGGCGATGACAGGGCAGCGGCCCTGCTCGCCCGGTCACCGCCCGTTTCGGCGAGCGCCGGACGAGGGATGACCAGAGGTGAGCGAAGGAGGGGCCGGGATGAGCAGCCGGGAATCGGAGCGGCAGCCCGAACACCAGCGCGTCGCCGAAGCCCGCAAGGGGGCCGGGGTGTTCGTGCGGGACTTCCGGCCCGTCCGCCGCCGGGGCATCGAGCGGCTCGCGCGGGAGGGGTGGGCCGAGGGGCGGTCCGTCTGGTCCACCGACATCGGGGACCGGGAACTGGCAGTGGACTCGGTTGAGGTGACGGAGGAACCGGCACCCGCCGGCGTGGCGGCCGTCCTGGGACTCGGCGAGGACGCGCCCGCCTGTGTCCGGCGGCGCCGCTTCGTACTCGACGGCAAGCCGGTACTGCTGGCCACCTCCTACCTGCCGGCCTCCCTCGTCGCGGGCACCCCGGTCACCCGGCCGGACACCGGACCGGGCGGCACGTACGCGCGGCTCGCGGAACTGGGGCGCGGGCCCGTCCGGTTCCGGGAGGAGATCCGCTCCCGGATGCCCTGCGCACAGGAGGCCGAGCGGCTGGCGCTTCCCGCGGGCGTCCCCGTCGTACTGATCGCGCGCACCGCCTTCGACGCCGAAGGGCTCGCCGTCGAGGTCAACGAAATGGTGCTGGACGCGTCGGCCTACGTGCTGGAGTACGACTTCGGGGCCTGAACCGCCGGTGAGGCGGAAGTGCCCCGGCAGCCAAGCGACTTGATGGCCGGAAGGTGCCGACCCGGTCGACGCGTGGCCAGTATGCTCTGAGTCGCTGGTGCTTCGATCGCCGTCCAGTGCTCCGGTCCGCCAGGGCCGGATCCCGCAGCGCGGGACGCTACGGCGAGAGGAGCGCTGGCATGGCAAGGAGAAGGCGTGGCACGACAGAGAGCGAGCCGGACCCACTTCCCCGATGGGTGCGGGTCACGGTCGCGATCCTGACGCCACTGGCCCCCCTTGTCGCGGTGTGTGTGGAGGCGTTCGCCAAGTAGGGCGACGTCGCGGATGGGATTCGGGCCGAAGGGACGACTTCGCCGCATGGCGAGGTGAGTCCGACCGGCCTCTAATCGGCCGGACCCACCCGGCGCATGCGCTGCGGTCTGGCTCCGGTGGCACCCGGGGCCAGACCCCGCCGCGCTGACGTGCACCGACGAATGCGCGCCTGTACCCCCGGGTGGCGCCCATCAGCGCAGCGCACGTCACCGGCAACTCTAGCCAAAGCCGTCCGCACTGGACGGTTATCGGAATCAGGCGAACATCCCGGCCTGATATGCCCACTCGCGGGGGCTCTGGGAACGGCCGCGCCCCGGTGAATCGGTGATGATCCGGCAAAGAACCGCCCTGTTCCGAACGTGCGTGCAACTTTCGACCACTCTGGCGAGTCCCATCAGGCAGCGCACGGGTGCGCTCAACGGCGTTCAGGGGGACGCCCGTACGAACCTTCAAGGGGACTTTTCCATGACTCACCGGACCTCCGGCCGGACCGGCGCGCTCGCGGCCGCCGTCAGTGCCGCACTGCTCATACCGGCCGTCGCCGCCGCCACCCCGGCCGCCGCGGCGACACCGGCCGTGGCCTGTACGTCCGCCAAGGCGGGCCTGGCCACGAAGCTGAAGAAGGACATCACGGCCGCCCTGGCGAACCGCAAGGGCACCGTCGCGGTCGGCCTGTACGACCGCAGCACCGGCACCACCTGCACCCTCCGGGCCACCAGCGCCTACGACTCGGCCAGCACCGTCAAGGTCACCGTGCTCGCCACGCTGCTGTGGGACGCCAAGAAGCACAACCGGTACCTGACGAGCACCGAGCAGTCGCTCGCCAAGGCCATGATCACCCAGTCCGACAACAACGCGACCAGCAAGCTGTGGAAGCAGCTGGGCCTGACGAAGATCAAGGGCTTCCTGGCGGCCGCCAAGATGACCAAGACCGTGCCGGGCACGGGCGGTTACTGGGGTCTGACCCAGGAGAACGTCAACGACGAGCAGAAGCTGCTGAAGCTGATCACCGCCAAGAACAGCGTGCTCAGCGACAACTCCCGCGCCTACATCCTGAAGCTGATGGGCCAGGTCGTCTCCTCGCAGCGCTGGGGCACCCCGGCCGGCGCCCCGTCCTCCGTCTCCGTGCACGTCAAGAACGGCTGGCTCCAGCGCTCCACGCACGGCTGGCGGGTGCACAGCCTGGGCACCTTCAAGGGCGCCGGCCACGACTACATGATCAGCGTGCTGACGCAGGACAACGCCACCATGAACTACGGCGTGACCACCATCCAGAACGTGGCCAAGGCGATCCACAAGGACCTGGTGCCCGCCACCTCCGGCGTCACCCGCTACACCCCGACCAGCGAGCCGCGCGAGGCGTTCGTCGCCGCGCCGCGGGGCTGACCCTTCACGAGGCGGCTTCCCGCACGCCACCGGCCGCTCCCAGGGGGCGGCCAGGCGCCTGAGCACCGTACTCGCCGGCCTCGCCGCCGGCCCGGCGGCGGTCGACTGCCCGACCGCCGCCGGACCCGCCGCCTCCGGGCCCGCCACCGCCCCGGCCCGCCGTGCCGCTCCCCGCACGTCGTCCTCGACCGCGTCTCCGACGCGCTCGGCAAGACGGCGGACGGCGGACGGCGTACGAGGGCCCTACGCCGGCAGCCTCTCCGCCCCCGCCGCGCTGTACAGGGCGCTGCCCATGGGGGAGCCGTCGCCGGTGACGTGGGCGCGGATGGACGCGATGTAGTCGTCGCGGCCGATGCGGCCGTCACCGTCGGCGTCCAGGGCCGTGAACGCCGCTTCGGCGTTGGCGGCCGGGTTGTTCAGCGCGGTGCGCAGGGCGGTGAACTCGGCGAGGCCGAGGGCGCCGTCGTGGTCGGTGTCGGCGAGGTCGAAGAGCGCGCCGAGGACGGGTGCGCAGACGGTGTCGAACGCTTCGGCGCCGGCCCATGCCGCGTACTGGTCGAAGGCCAGCCTCCCGTCGCCGTCGGCGTCCATCGACTCCCAGGCGCGCTCGCCGAGGGTGCGCGCGGTGACGACGGCCGGGTCGTCCTGGTCCAGCCCCATGGCGCGCGCCACGTTCGTGGTGCGCGCCAGGTACTCCTCCCGGGAGACGATGCCGTCGCCGTCCGCGTCCAGCATGGCGAAGACGAGCTGCTGCGCGGCTGTCTGGTTCATCGTGGTTCCTTCCGTCGTGGCGTCGGATGTGAGCGCACCGCATGACGCCTTGGTTGTCCTCTCCCTCCGCCTGCCGATCAAGACGCCATCCGGGGGGCGCGGAGGCGTCTTCGCACGCGTGCCGCGCGTCGCGCGCGGGTGGCGTGCTTCAAGGAGCCGGCGCCGGCAGATACGGGCGCGGGTAGATGCAGCCCTTGTGGAAGATCGCAATCCGTGGAGGGTGGATGTTCGGCAGACACAGCACTGCGGTGGCAGTCGGTTCCCTGGCCCTGGTGGGCTCGACGGTGGTGTGGGCCCCGGCCGGCCAGGCCCATGAGCCCGTGCGCACGGAGGGCGTGGTGTGCACGGGCCCCAGCACCAGCACCTACGATCCGCCCCTCGGCCTGTTGCCCCAGCAGACCCACGTCCGGACCCAGGCGAGCTACACCTGCGGGATCGCCCCCGGCCGGACGGTGCCGGCCACCGGCTCCATGGAAGGGACCTCGCCCGGGGCGTCCTGCGTCACGGTGAACAGCCCGCGCCTGGAGGAAGTCGTCCGCTACGCCGACGGGAAACGGTCCTCGATCGTGTACGACAGCAGCACCAGCATCCGGGTCGCCGGCGTCCTCGTGGTCAGGCTGTCGGGCCGGGTCGTCGAGGGCCGCGGTGCGGGGCTGTCGGCGCACCGGATCGTTGCCGCGCTCCCCAGCGAGCTGCCCACCGCCTGCCTGCTGTCCGGACTGCGGGGCAGCAGCGGTGAGGCACAACTGGAGATCCTGCCGTGAGCGGGGCCTCGGCGGGCATCCCCACCGAACCGATCGGCAGCCTCCCCCGGCCCGCCGAGCTGCTCGCCGCCATGGCGGACCACGCCGCGGGCCGGATCGGCGACGACGATCT
This sequence comes from Streptomyces sp. NPDC027672, assembly GCF_055566335.1. Classification (NCBI taxonomy): domain Bacteria; kingdom Bacillati; phylum Actinomycetota; class Actinomycetes; order Kitasatosporales; family Streptomycetaceae; genus Streptomyces; species Streptomyces sp. NPDC027672. Next base: position 242,935 of record NZ_JBVHSO010000012.1, read on the forward strand.
CGCCGCCGCCCAGGACCGCGCGGTGGGCGACACCGTCCGCCGTCTGGAGGACCTCGGCTCCCCGGTCGTCACCGACGGCGAGCAGGCCAAGCCCAGCTTCGCCACCTACCCCCTGACCGGTCTGAAGCACCTCGCGCCCGACGGCGCGGTCATCCCGTTCGCCGACGGACACCAGCGGCGGCTGCCCCGCCTGACGGCCGGACCCCTGCGCTACGGCGTGTACGCCGACCGCTACCTCCAAGCGGCGCTCCGGCACGCGGCCTCCCCGGTGAAGCAGGCCGTCATCGCGCCCTCCGCGCTCAGCCTCCTCTACCCGCCCGACGGCATCGACGGCTACCCCCGCGAAGCCTTCCTCGACGACCTCACCCGCGAGGCCGAGACGGACATCCGCCGGTGCCTGGACGCCGGAGCCCACCGCGTCCAGATCGACTTCACCGAGGCCCGTCTCGCGCTGAAGATCGACCCGAGCGGAAGCCTGCTGGAACAGTTCATCGCCCTCAACAACCGGGTCCTGGCACGCTTCTCCGCCACCGAACAGGCCAGGATCGGCATCCACACCTGCCCCGGCGGCGACCAGGACTCCACCCACAGCCTGGACGTCGACTACGCGCTGCTGCTGCCGGCGCTCCTGAAGCTGGAGGCCGGCGCCTTCTACGTCCAGCTCGCCAGCGAGCGGGACCCGGACCGGGTCCTCGCCGTGCTCGCCGAGCACCTCCCCGACCGCGCGCACGTGTTCATCGGCGTCATCGACCCCATCGACCCGCGGATCGAAACGCCCGAGGAGGTGCGCGACCGGGTCCTGGCCGCCGTCCGTCACCTGCCGCCGGACCGCCTGGGCACCTGCGACGACTGCGGCTTCTCCCCCTTCGCCGACGACACCTCCACCTCCCGCGACACCGCCTTCGCCAAGATCAGGGCCCGCGTCGAAGGCACCGCCCGGGCGGCCCGCGAACTCGGCGTCTGACCTGAGCGAAGGCCCCCGCGGTCACCGAAGCCGGCCGGTGACCGCGGGGACCCGCGTCACGACGGCCCGCACGACCCGTTGGTACGACGGCCCGCACGACCCGTCGGTGTCGTGCGGGCCGTCGCCGGCCGAGGAGCCGCGGCGGCAGATGCGCCACCGGCAGGCGCCGCGAGCCTCGCCCGCCGGTGGTCACCCGCCGTGACGGCGAGGACCGCCCGCAGACCGCCGTGGTGAGCGACGGCAGCCAGGACCCGGCCCAGACGACCAGGTCTTCTTCCTGCGGTCCGCCGCAGACGACCAGGCCCTCCTTCCTGCGGTCCGCCTCCGACCGCGGCCGGCGCAATTGTTGCGGAGGGATGAAATCCGCATCCGCCGGCGTTGGTGCTTTCCGGTAGACCAGGTCGACAGGGAGGCACCCGCGTGGCAGCGCAACGGGGATGGGCACGGCGGCTGGCGGGGTACGCCTGGCGGTATCCGAAGGACGTCGTCCTCGCCCTCGGCTCCTCCCTCGCCGGCATGGCCGTCATGGCGGTCGTCCCGCTGATCACCAAGGTGATCCTCGACGACGTGATCGGCGACCACAGCCGCCCCATGGGCCCCTGGGCCGGCGCCCTGGTCGGCGCCGCCGTCCTCGTCTACGCCCTCACCTACGTCCGCCGCTTCTACGGCGGCCGGCTCGCCCTGGACGTCCAGCACGACCTGCGGACCGCGATGTACGGCACGATCACCCGGCTGGACGGCCGCCGCCAGGACGAGCTGTCCACCGGGCAGGTCGTCGGCCGGGCCACCAGCGACCTCCAGTTGATCCAGGGCCTGCTCTTCATGCTCCCGATGACCATCGGGAACGTCCTGCTCTTCCTGATGTCCCTGGTGATCATGGCGTGGCTGTCGCTGCCGCTGACCCTGGTCGCCCTGGCCGTCGCGCCCGCCCTCGGCTGGATCGCCCGGCGCAGCCGCACCCGGCTGCACCCGGCCACCTGGTACGCCCAGGCGCAGGCCGCAGCCGTGGCCGGTGTGGTCGACGGCGCGGTGAGCGGCGTGCGCGTGGTGAAGGGCTTCGGGCAGGAGGAGCAGGAGACGAACAAGCTCCGCGAGGTCGGCCGCCGGCTGTTCGCGGGCCGTCTGCGCACCATCCGGCTCAACAGCAGGTACACCCCGGCGCTCCAGGCCGTCCCGGCGCTCGGCCAGGTCGCCATGCTGGCCCTCGGCGGCTGGCTGGCGGTGCGCGGGCACATCACGCTCGGCACCTTCGTGGCCTTCTCCACCTACCTGGCCCAGCTCGTCGGCCCGGTCCGCATGCTCGCGATGGTGCTCACGGTCGGCCAGCAGGCCCGGGCCGGTACCGAGCGGGTGCTGGAGCTGATCGACACCGAGCCGTCCCTGGCGGACGGCACGAAGACCCTGCCCGCCGACGCGCCCGCGTCCGTCGAGTTCGACGACGTGACCTTCGGCTACGAGGACGGGCGCCCGGTCCTGGACGGGCTCGGCTTCGAGATCCGGCCGGGCGAGACCCTCGCCGTCGTCGGTTCCTCCGGTTCCGGGAAGTCCACCCTCGCGCTGCTGCTGCCGCGCTTCTACGACGTGACCCACGGCGCCGTCCTGATCGGCGGCCACGACGTCCGCGAGCTGACCCTGGACTCGCTGCGGGCCGCGATCGGACTCGTCCCCGAAGATTCGTTTCTCTTCTCCGACACCCTCCGCGCCAACATCGCCTACGGCCGCCCGGACGCCATCATGGAGGAGATCGAGGCCGCCGCCCGCGCCGCCCAGGCGGATCGTTTCATCCGAGAGCTGCCCGACGGTTACGACACCAAGGTCGGCGAGCACGGCCTCACCCTCTCCGGCGGCCAGCGCCAGCGTGTCGCGCTCGCCCGCGCCCTGCTCACCGACCCGCGCCTGCTGGTCCTGGACGACGCCACCTCGGCCGTGGACGCCCGCGTCGAGCACGAGATACACGAGGCGCTGAAGCAGGTGATGCGGGGCCGCACCACCCTGCTCATCGCCCACCGCCGCTCCACCCTGAACCTCGCCGACCGCATCGCCGTGCTCGACGGCGGCCGGCTCGCCGACCTCGGCACCCACGAGGAGCTCCAGGAGCGCTCGGCCCTCTACCGCCGGCTGCTCACCGACCCGGACGAGCTGGGCGGCGCCTCCCCGGGCCCCGTCCGCCCGGCCGAGCCCGCCGAGGACACCTCCGTCCGCGAGGAGCTGGACGCCGAGTACGACGCCGAGCGCGGTGTCACGCCCCGGCTGTGGACCGGCGACCGCACCCCCAGGGACCCGGCCCTGGCCGGCACCCCGGCCACCCCGGACCTCCTCGCCCAGGTCGACGCGCTGCCGCCGGCCACCGACACCCCGGACATCGACGAGGGCCGCGCGGTCCTGCCCGAGGAGTCCTACGGCCTGCGCCGGCTGCTGCGCGGCTTCGGGCGCCCCCTGCTCGTCAGCCTGCTGCTGGTCGCCGTGGACGCGGGCACCGGTCTGCTGCTGCCGGTGCTGATCCGGCACGGTATCGACTCCGGTGTGACGAAGGCGGCCACCGGCGCGGTGTGGTCGGCCTCGCTGCTCGCCCTGCTGACCGTGCTGGCGCAGTGGGCCGCGCAGACCGGCGAGATCCGGAAGACCGGCCGTACCGGCGAACGCGTGCTGTACGCGCTGCGGCTGAAGATCTTCGCCCAGCTCCAGCGGCTCGGCCTGGACTACTACGAGCGCGAGCTGACCGGCCGGATCATGACGCGGATGACGACGGACATCGACGCCCTGTCGACCTTCCTCCAGACCGGCCTGGTCACGGCGTTCGTCTCGGTCGTCACCTTCTTCGGCATCATGGTCGCGCTGCTGGTGCTCGACCTCCGGCTCGCGCTGGTCGTCTTCGCGACCCTGCCGCCGCTGGTCGTGGCCACCTTCTTCTTCCGCCGGGCCAGCGTGAAGGCGTACGAGCTGGCCCGCGAGCGCGTCTCCGCGGTCAACGCCGACCTCCAGGAGACCGTGGCCGGGCTGCGGATCGTGCAGGCCTTCGGGCGGGAGCGGGACGGCGCGCGGCGGTTCGCCGAGCGCAGCGACGGCTACCGGCGCGCCCGCGTCCGCGGCCAGCGGCTGATCTCGGTCTACTTCCCGTTCGTGCAACTGCTGTCCTCGGTCGCCGCGGCGGCCGTGCTGATCGCGGGCGCGGGCCGGGTGGAGGCGGCCACGCTCACCACGGGCGCCCTGGTCGCCTACCTGCTCTACATCGACCTGTTCTTCGCGCCCGTCCAGCAGCTCTCCCAGGTCTTCGACGGCTACCAGCAGGCCACGGTCTCGCTCGGCCGCATCCAGGAGCTGCTGCGCGAGCCGGCCTCCACCGAGTCCGCCGACGCGCCGCTCGACGTGCTCTCCCTGCGCGGCGAGATCGTCTTCGAGGACGTGCACTTCGCGTACGGCGACGAGGAGGAGGCCCTCGCGGGCGTCGATCTCAGGATTCCGGCCGGGCAGACGGTGGCCTTCGTCGGCGAGACGGGCGCCGGCAAGTCGACGCTGGTCAAGCTGGTCGCGCGGTTCTACGACCCGACCGCCGGACGGGTCACGGCCGACGGCACCGACCTGCGCGCCCTGGACCTGACCGCCTACCGGCACCGGCTCGGGGTCGTGCCGCAGGAGGCGTACCTCTTCCCGGGCACGGTCCGGGACGCCATCGCCTACGGCCGCCCCGACGCCACCGACGCCGAGGTGGAGGCGGCCGCCCGGGCGGTCGGCGCGCACGAGATGATCGCCCGGCTCCCGGGCGGCTATCTGCACGAGGTCGCCGAACGCGGCCGGAACCTCTCGGCGGGCCAGCGCCAGCTGATCGCGCTCGCCCGCGCCGAGCTGGTCGACCCGGACGTCCTGCTGCTGGACGAGGCCACGGCCGCGCTGGACCTGGCCACCGAGGCGCAGGTCAACCAGGCCACCGACCGGCTGGCGGGCCGTCGTACCACGCTGGTGGTCGCGCACCGGCTGACCACGGCGGCGCGCGCCGACCGGGTGGTGGTGATGGACCGCGGCCGGGTCGCCGAGGACGGCACCCACGAGGAACTGCTGGCCCGCGACGGCCGGTACGCCGAACTGTGGCGGACCTTCGTCGGCCAGTCCGAACCGGAGGAGCCGGTCGGCGCGGCCCGCTGAGGCCGTGGCCGGCGGGCCGGACGGCCGGCGGCCGTGCAACCATCCGGTACCCCCGTGCGTCCGTACATCAGTACGGGCACGGGGGAGTGTGTGACCGGGTACGGGGAGGACGAGAGTGGACAGTGGTGCGATACGCCGGCGGCTGGCACTCGGCGCGGCCGTGCTGGCCGCGTCCGGCGCGCTCGCGCTGACGGCGACGGGGACCGCCCAGGCCGCGTCCGGGACCTGCGGCGGGAGAGAGGTGCGGACGCTGCCGTTCAAGACCGGCGTCACCCACGTCTACAAGCGGGACGGCTACGTCTGTGCCGTCACCGTCGCCCGGCACCCCGGCCCCGTGCGGACCATGTCGGTCAGCGTGCAGGCCCGCGGCAACCGGCCGGTCGTCGACAAGGGCCGCTACACGCACCACGCCGGCCCGGTGACCGTGCAGGCCGGCCACCGCTGCGTCTGGGTCAAGGGCGCGGTGGGCGCCTACTCGGTCAGCTCGGGCTGGATCCTGTGCTGAGCCGCTGAGCCGCTGAGCCGCTGAGCCGCCGGGCGCCGTTCCGGGGCCGGTCCGGCAAAGCCCTCTGGTGGGACGGCAGTTGCTGGGATAGTTTCCGGCGCACATCTGTCTCACAGGGGAGAGTGCGCATGCGCAAGGCGCTCGGATGGCTGCTCGCGCTCACGGTGCTCATCGGCACCCTGGGCACGACGGCCGGCGCGGCCACCGCCGCGGAGCCCACCGACATCAAGGACCGGCTGCTGTCGATACCCGGCATGAGCCTGGTCCAGGAGAAGCCGTACCCCGGCTACCGCTACTTCGTGCTCGAATACACCCAGCCCGTCGACCACCGCCACCCGGACCGGGGCACCTTCCGGCAGCGGATCACCGTGCTGCACAAGGACACCAGCCGCCCCACCGTCTTCTACACCGGCGGCTACAACGTCTCCACCACCCCCTCGCGCCGTGAGCCCACCCAGATCGTGGACGGCAACCAGGTCTCCCTGGAGTACCGCTTCTTCACCCCCTCCCGCCCCGACCCGGCCGACTGGTCCACGCTGGACATCTGGCAGGCGGCCAGCGACCAGCACCGCGTGTTCCAGGCGCTGAAGGGGATCTACTCCGCCAACTGGCTGGCCACCGGCGGCTCCAAGGGCGGCATGACGGCCACCTACTACGAGCGCTTCTACCCCCGGGACATGGACGGCGTCGTCGCCTACGTCGCCCCGAACGACGTGGTGAACGACGAGGACTCCGCCTACGACCGGTTCTTCGCCCGGGTCGGCACCAAGGAGTGCCGGGACCGGCTGAACGCCGTACAGCGCGAGGCCCTGGTGCGCCGCGGGCCGCTGGAGAAGAGGTACGCCGCGTACGCCGCCGAGAAGGGCTACACCTTCGACACCATCGGCGGCCTGGACCGGGCGTACGAGGCGGTCGTCCTGGACTACGTGTGGGGCTTCTGGCAGTACAGCCTGCTCAAGGACTGCGACACCGTCCCGGCGGACGCGGCCACGGCGAGCGACGAGGCGATCTGGACCTCGGTCGACACCATCTCCGGCTTCTCCGCCTACACCGACCAGGGCCTGGAGCCGTACACCCCGTACTACTACCAGGCCGGCACCCAGCTGGGCGCGCCCACCATCCACTTCCCGCACATCGAACGGCGCCTGATCCGCTACGGCTACCAGCCGCCGCGCCAGTACGTGCCGCGCTCCATCCCGATGCGCTTCCGGCCGGCGGCGATGCGGGACGTGGACACCTGGGTGCGTCACCACGCCACGCACATGCTCTTCGTCTACGGCCAGAACGACCCGTGGGGCTCGGAACGCTTCCGGACGGGCGCCGGCGCCCGTGACTCCTACGTCCTGACCGCGCCCGGCATGAACCACGGCGCCAACGTGGCGGGTCTGGTCGCGGACCAGCGGCGCCTGGCCACGGCCCGCATCCTGGACTGGGCGGGCCTGCCGCCGGCCACGGTCGCCCAGGCCGAACCGCTGGCCCGGTACGACACGCGGCTGGACGTCCGGGACGCCGAGCGGGAGCCCGCGCTGCGGCCCTGAGTCAGTACGTGAGCCCGTACCCGACCGGGTACAGCACCCGCGCCGGGTCGTCCGCCCGCTGCACCGGCACCGGCAGCTTCCCGCGCGGTGCCACCCGGCCGGCGACGACCCGTGCGGCGGCGCGCAGTTCCACGTCCGTCCAGCCGTACGCGGCCAGGAAGGCCCGGACGGAGGGCAGGTGCGCGATGTCGTACGGGTTGCGGACCGCCACCACGGCGACCGGTCTGCCGGTCGCCAGCAGGCGGTCCACCAGGGTCCGCTGGGAGCTGCCCGCCGTCACGTTGTAGGTGGCCACGACCACCGCGTCCGCGTCCCGCGCCGCCGTGACCGCCCGGTCGACGGTCGCGGCGGAGGGCGCCGTGCCGGTGGACAGGGCCGTGGCGGTGAAGCCCAGTTCGGTGAGGGCGGCGGCCAGGACGCCGGTGGGCGGGCCGGTAGTCCCGGACGGGGAGGCCGGATCGGCGCCGACGACCAGGAGCCGGGGTACCCGGCGGCGGTCGAAGGGCAGGGTGCCGTCCTCGTTGACCAGCAGGGTGGTGGTCCGGTCGGCGATACGGCCGGCGGCGGCCAGATGGGACCTGGTGCCCACCGCGCGGCCGACGCCCGCCGGATCGGCCCAGGGCCGGTCGAACAGGCCGCGCCGGGCCTTCAGCCGCAGGATGCGCAGGACCGATGCGTCCAGCCGTTCCTCGGTCAGCTCGCCCTCCCGCACGGCCGTCAGCACCGCGTGCCACGCCACGTCCAGCGAGGGCGGGTTGAGCAACTGGTCCACACCGGCCCGGAGCGCCAGCACCGGCACCCGGTCGTCGCCGTACTTGGTGCGCACGCCCTGCATGCCGAGCGAGTCGGTGATCACGACACCGTCGTAGCCGAGTTCGCCGCGCAGGATGCCGGTGACGATCGGCCGGGAGAGCGTGGCCGGGTCGCCCGAGTCGTCCAGGGCCGGGAACTGGATGTGCGCGGTCATGACGGAGTCGATCCCGGCCGCGATCGCGGCCCGGAAGGGCACGGCGTCCAGCTCCTCCCACAGCCGCCGGCTGTGCGTGATGACCGGGAAGCCGTAGTGGCTGTCGACGGCGGTGTCCCCGTGGCCCGGGAAGTGCTTGGCGGTCGCCGCGACCCCGGCCGACTGATAGCCCTTCACCTCGGCGGCGACCAGCGCGGCGACCGCGTCCGGGTCGGCGCCGAAGGAGCGCACGCCGATGACCGGGTTGGCCGGGTTGACGTTCACGTCGGCGTCGGGCGCGTAGTCCTGGTTGACGCCCAGCGCGCGCAGCTCGGCACCGGAGATCCGGCCGAGCGTCCGGGCGTCGGAGCGGGAGCCGCCCGCGCCGAGCGCCATCGCGCCCGGGAAGAGGGTGGCGGGCCGGCCGATCCGGCACACCGCGCCGTGCTCCTGGTCGGTGGCGATGAGCACCGGCAGCCCGCGCGGCTGGTCCAGCGAGGCCCGCTGGATGCCGTTGGAGAGCGCGGCGATCTGCCGCGGGTCGCGGGTGTTGTGTGCCCAGGTGAAGTAGATGATGCCGCCGACCCGGTACTTCGCGATCAGCTCGGCGGCGGTGCGGACGCCGATCTCGGTCAGGTTGGCGTCGACGTCGGCCTGGTCGGGAGCGGTGGCGGAGTGGCCGTAGACCCGCATCACGAAGAGCTGGCCGACCTTCTCCTCCAGCGTCATGCGGGAGACCAGACCGCGCAGCGCGCGTTCGCCCGGGACGCCGTGGGCGGCGGCGTGCGCGCTCGCCGGTACGGTCAGCGCGGCGGTGAGGCCCGCGCTCGCGGCGAGGACGGCGCGTCTGGACGGCCGCGCGGTGTGTCCGGTGCTTCCTGAGCCGGTGTCGCTTCCTGTGCCGGTGTCGCTTCCCGTGCTGGTGTCGTGCACGTGCGCTCCTTCCAGAGGAGAACCGCTGAAGGAAACTTCCGAGGAATCACCAATATCCGGGAAGTTTCTTTCCGTCAAGGGAATGCACAGTAACCAGGAAGGGGCCACGGGCGGCGCATTCCCGGGGCGCGCGTCCGGCCCGCCACCGCGCACACCCCGCGGGCCGGTGCCCGGCCGGCCTCCGCGCCGCTCACGGCCCGGCGGGCTCCCCGGCGGCGGCCTCCCGCTCCCCGGCGGCGGCCTCCCGCTCCCCGGCGGCGGCCTCCCGCTCCCCGGCGGCGGCCTCCCGCTCCCCGGCGGCGGCCTTCCGCCCCCGCAGCCCGGGTGTCGTCGCGGCCACCGAGGCCACCGCCAGCAGACACAGCACCCCGCCGCTCACCAGCGCGGTCACGCCCGACGTCCAGCCGGCCAGCAGCCCGCCGCGCACATTGCCCAGGCTCGGGCCCGCCTGTCCGACGATGTGCTCCGCCGCCGTGACCCGGCCGAGCAGCGCGTCCGGGGTGCGGGTCTGCACGATCGTGGAACGCGAGACCACCGCCGTGGCGTCCGCCGCCCCGGCCACCACCAGCAGCGCCAGCCCGGCCCAGGCACTGGTGGACAGGCCGAACAGGACCAGGGCCGCGCCCCAGGCGGCGGACGCGCACAGCATCACCGGGCCCGGCCGGCCCAGCCGGGTCAGCGCACCGGACAGGCCGGTCGCAAGGACACCGCCCACCGCCAGCGCCGACAGGAACAGCCCGAGGGTGCGCGGATCACCGCCGAACCGCTCGGCGTTGACCAGCGGGAACAGGCTCACCGGGAACGACAGCACGGTGGCGGCCAGGTCGGTGATCAGCGCGCCGCGCACCACCCGGTGCCCGGCCAGGAACCGCAGCCCGTCCAGCGCGCCGCGCAGCCCCGCCCGGGACGGCTCGCCCTCCGGCGGCAGCGCGGGCAGCCCGAAGGCGCCGTAGAAGGCGAGACCGAAGCTCAGCGCGTCCAGCAGATAGCAGACGCCGATGCCGAACCAGCCCAGCAGCACCCCGGCCAGCGCGGGCCCGAGCAGCATCATCGACTGCGCGGTCACCTGTTGCAGCGCCAGCCCGGCGGCCACCTGGTCCCGTGGGAGCAGACGCGGCAGGAACACCCCGGCGGCCGGGGCGCCGAGCGCGCCGAACGTGGACTGCGCGGCGACCAGCAGCAGCACACCGGCCACCGGGACGTGCCCGGTGAAGCCCTGCACCGCGAGCGCCAGCGAGCAGACCGCCTGGCCGACGGTGGCCATCAGGAACAGCCGCCGCCGGTCGGCCCGGTCCGCCCACGCCCCGGCGAACAGTCCGAACACCACCAGCGGCAGCGCGTTGGCGAACCCGACCGCGCCGGTCCAGGCCGTGCTGTGGGTCATGTCCCACACCTGGTACATGACCGTCACCATGGTCATGAACCCGCCGAGCACGGACACGGTCCGCCCGATCAGCAGCCGCCGGAAGACGGGGGAGGCGCGCAGCGGCCGTACGTCGACGAGCGAGCGGGCAAGGCTCATGAGCGGAAGCGGGCGCAGGGCCCCGGGGGCGGGATCACCGGGGGAGGCTAGCCGCCCCTTCCGGCCGCCGCCAGCCGTTTTTCCCCTGGCAGCGGCCCCGCCCGGCCGGTTGTGCCGCCTCGCCCGACTGGTTACACCGCTCGCTCAGCCGGATTCGCCGCCCCGCCCGGCCGGTTGCGTCGCCCCGCCCGGCCGGTTACGCCGCCTCGCCCAGCAGCCGCAGCAGGTGCTCGCGGCCGGCGTCCAGCAGTCCGGGCAGCGGCGCGGCCGTCTCGTGCCAGCGCTTCTCGTACTCCCAGCACAGCCAGCCGTCCCAGCCGTGCCGGGAGAGCACGTCCACGCACTCGGCGAGCGGCAGCACACCGGCGCCGAGCGGCAGCGGGGTGGTGTCCTCGGCGGAGGCCACGTCCTTGACCTGGACATAACCCAGGTGCGGGGCGAGGGCCGCGTAGCTGTCCGCCGGCTGCTCGCCGCCGAGCCAGGTGTGCAGCACGTCCCACAGCGCGCCCACCTGCCGGTGCCCGACCGGGCCGAGCACGCGGATCGCGTCGGCGCCGGTGCGGTGCGAGTCGTGGGTCTCCAGCAGGATGCGGACGCCGAGCGCGGCGGCGTCCTCGGCGGCGGTGCCGAGCCGCCGGGCGGCGACCGCGTCCGCCTCCTCCACGGGCAGGTCGGCCCCGGCGCCCGGGAAGACCCGGACGAAGGGCGCTTCCAGGTCGTGGGCCAGCCGCAGCAGGTCCCGCAGCTCCGTCAGCACGGGCGCGTCCTCGCCCGGGGCGGCCACCCGGACGTACCCGGCCAGGCCCGGCAGCCCGACCCCGGCGGCCCGGAACCGGGCGGCGACATCGGCGCGTTCGGCGGGGCCGAGGCCCGGGTGCACCGGCTCCTCGGGGTGGGCGCGCAGCTCGACGCCGTGGTAACCGTGCGCCGTCGCGAGCGCGAGGACCTCCGGGACGGGCAGACCGGGGACACCGAGAGTGGAGAACGCCAGCTTCATGACATCGGAACGTACCCGCCAGCCCCCCGGCCATGCCCCCACCGGCCCCGGCACCGCGAGCCGGCCCGACCGCACCCGGCCCTGTCCGCCACGCGTCCCGCTCAGGAAGCCCGCGGCGCCGGTCACGGGTGCTGTACGTCACCGTCCCGTTTCAGGACGCCCGCGGCGCCCCCGTGGACCCCCGCACCATCAGTTCCCCGCGCGCCGAGGCGACCCCGCCGGGCGGGGGTTCCTCGCGGGCCATGGCGATGCGGCCGGCCCGGGCGCCCGCCTCGGACAGGGGCAGGCGGACGGTCGTCAGGGACGGCACCACGTCGATGCTGAACGGCAGGTCGTCGAAGCCGGCCACGGAGACGTCCTCGGGGATGCGCAGCCCGGACTCGCGCAGCGCGGCGCAGGCGCCGAGGGCGACGGTGTCGTTCGCGGCCACGATCGCCGTCAGGGACGGATCGCGGCGCAGCAGCTCCAGCGTGGCCTCGTAGCCGGACCGGCGGTCGTAGCGGGCGTACACCGTCCAGCGCGGGTCCTCCGCGACGCCCGCCGCCGCGAGGGCCGCGCGGTGGCCCTCCAGCCGGTGCCGGGTGGTGGTGCGTTCCGCGGGGCCGGCGATGTAGCCGAGCCGGCGGTGGCCGAGGCCGAGGAGGTGGCCGGTCAGCGCGCGGGCGCCGCCCCGGTTGTCGAAGGTGAGCGCGACGGCCCCGGTGTCCGGTGCCGGCGGGCGCCCGCACAGCACCACCCGGGTCCCGGCGTCCGCCAGCTTGCGCAGCTTCGCCGCCACCGCCGCCGTGTGCGGCGCGTGCTCCGCGGCCCCGCCGGTCAGCACCACGGCCGCGGCCCGCTGCCGCTGGAGCAGGGTGAGATACGTCAGCTCGCGCTCGGGCGAGCCGCCGGTGTTGCAGACGACCGCCAGGCGCTCGCCGCCCGCGCGCCCGCCCGGTCCGCCGATCTCGCCCTGGATCGCGCTCGCCATGATCCCGAAGAACGGGTCGGCGATGTCGTTGACGAGGATGCCGACCAGGTCGGAGGTGGCCGCGGCGAGCGCGCTGGCGGGACCGTTGAGGACGTAGTCCAGCTCGTCCACGGCCCGCAGCACCCGCTCGCGTGTGGCGGCCGCCACCGGGTAGTTGCCGTTCAGCACGCGCGACACCGTCGCGGGGGAGACCTGGGCGCGGGCCGCCACGTCCGCCAGGGTCACGGTCATCTCGTCGTCCTCCGGTCACGGGTCGGGCAGTCGCCCCTCGCAGGCGAACCGGGCTCGGGCCCCGGTTCCGAGCAGACCTTACGGCCATGGCGTGCAGGTGTTCGCCACCTCGGACAACTCCCCCTGGAACACGGTCTTGTACAGACCACGGGCAGAGGCTAGCTTCTCCTCGATAGAAAGCGCTTGCTACGGCGGCTCACGAAGGGAACTTGACGTGACACGCAAGACGGTGCGTATCGCCATGAACGGCGTGACCGGGCGCATGGGCTACCACCAGCACCTCGTCCGGTCGATCCTCGCCCTGCGCGAGCAGGGCGGCCTCGACCTCGGCGACGGCACCGTGCTCTGGCCCGAGCCCATCCTCCTCGGCCGCCGCGAGCACGCCCTGCGGGAGATCGCCGGGCGGCACGGCCTCGACCACGTCTCCACCGACCTGGACGCCGTCCTCGCCGACCCGGACGTCGACATCTACTTCGACGCCCAGGTCACCTCCGCCCGCGAGGAGGCCCTCACCAAGGCGATCACCGCCGGCAAGCACGTCTACACCGAGAAGCCCACGGCCACCGGCCTGGAGAGCGCGCTGCGGCTGGCCCGCCTCGCCCGGCACCAGGGCGTGAAGCACGGCGTCGTCCAGGACAAGATCTTCCTGCCGGGCCTGCTGAAGCTGAAGCGGCTCCTGGACGGCGGCTTCTTCGGCCGTGTGCTGTCCGTGCGCGGCGAGTTCGGCTACTGGGTCTTCGAGGGCGACTGGCAGCCCGCCCAGCGCCCCTCCTGGAACTACCGCGCCGAGGACGGCGGCGGCATCGTCACCGACATGTTCCCGCACTGGGAGTACGTGCTGCACGAGCTGTTCGGCCGGGTGACGTCCGTGCAGGCCCTGGCCACCACCCACATCCCGCAGCGCTGGGACGAACAGGGCAAGCCCTACGACGCCACCGCCGACGACGCCGCCTACGGCATCTTCGAGCTGGAGGGCGGCGCCATCGCCCAGATCAACTCCTCGTGGGCCGTGCGCGTGCACCGCGACGAACTCGTGGAGTTCCAGGTCGACGGCACCGAGGGATCGGCGGTGGCCGGCCTGCGCACCTGCCGCGCGCAGCACCGCGGCACCACGCCCAAGCCCGTGTGGAACCCGGACCTCCCCGCCACCGAGGTCTTCCGCGACCAGTGGCAGGAGGTGCCCGACAACACCGTGTACGACAACGGCTTCAAGGCCCAGTGGGAGCTGTTCCTCAAGCACGTCTACGCCGGCACCTCCTACCACTGGGACCTGCTGGCCGGCGCCCGCGGCGTCCAGCTCGCCGAACTGGGCCTGAGGTCCTCCGCCGAGGGCCGCCGCATCGACGTGCCGGAGATCGCCCTGTGACTCTCCAGCTCCCGTCCGCCGACGGCACCCTGCGCCGCTACGACCCGCGCACCGACCCGCCGTCCCACCACGCCGGCGCCCCCTTCACCTCCCGTACGGTCTTCGCGGCGGCCCATGTCGTCGCCGACCCGTACGCCGACGTCTCGCCCGACTCGCCCGCCGCCGTCGACTGGGACGCCACCCTCGCCTTCCGCCGCCACCTGTGGGCGCACGGGCTCGGCGTGGCCGAGGCGATGGACACCGCGCAGCGCGGGATGGGCCTGGACTGGGCGGGCGCGGCCGAGCTGATCCGGCGCAGCGCGGCCGAGGCGCGCGCCGTGGGCGGCCGCATCGCCTGCGGCGTCGGCACCGACCAGCTCACCGCCGGCGGCCCGGCCGCGATCCGCGCCGCCTACGAGGAACAGCTCGCCGTGGTCGAGGAGGCCGGCGCACAGGCCGTCCTCATGGCGTCCCGCGCCCTGGCCGCCACCGCCGGCGGCCCCGACGACTACCTGGAGCTCTACGGCGGGCTGCTCCGCCAGGCCGCCGAACCCGTGGTCCTGCACTGGCTGGGCCCGATGTTCGACCCGGCCCTGGAGGGCTACTGGGGCTCGTCCGACCTGGACGCGGCCACCGAGACCTTCCTGGAGGTCGTCGCCGCCCACCCGGACAAGGTCGACGGCGTCAAGATCTCCCTGCTGGACGCCGGGCGCGAGGTGGAGGTGCGGCGCCGGCTGCCGCGGGGCGTGCGCTGCTACACGGGCGACGACTTCCACTACCCCGAGCTGATCGCGGGCGACGAACAGGGCTTCAGCCACGCCCTGCTCGGCGTCTTCGACCCGCTGGGCCCGCTGGCGGCCCAGGCGGTGCGGGTCCTGGACACCGGTGACGTCCAGGGCTTCCGCGCCCTGCTCGACCCCACCGTGGAGCTGTCCCGCCACCTGTTCCAGCCCCCGACCCGCTTCTACAAGACGGGCGTGGTCCTGCTGGCCTGGCTCGCCGGCCACCAGAGCCACTTCACCATGGTCGGCGGCCTCCAGTCGGCCCGCTCCCTGCCGCACCTGGCCCGCGCCTACGAACTCGCCGACGGCCTGGGCCTGTTCCCCGACCCCAAACTGGCGGAGGAGCGGATGAGGAACCTGCTGAGCCTGTACGGAGTGGACCAGTGACCCGGGACCTCGCGCGGCTGTCCGTCAACCAGATGACGGTCAGACAGCTCTCGCTGCCCGAACTGACCGACGCCTGCGCCCGGTCGGGCATCGGCCACGTGGGCCTGTGGCGGGAACCGGTCCGGGCGTACGGCGTCGAGGCGGCCGCCAAGCTGGTCCGCGACGCCGGTCTGACGGTGACGACCCTGTGCCGCGGCGGTTTCCTCACGGCCGCCGATCCCGTGCGGCGGGCCGAGGCGCTCGGCGACAACCGGGCGGCCGTCGACGAGGCCGCCGCGCTCGGCACCGACACCCTGGTCCTGGTCTGCGGCGGTCTGCCGGCGGGCGACAAGGACCTGCGCGGTGCCCGGGAGCGCATCGCGGACGCCCTCGCCGTCCTCGCCCCGTACGCGGGCGAACGCGGCGTACGCCTCGCCATCGAGCCGCTGCACCCGATGTACGCGGCCGACCGCTGTGTGGTCTCCACCCTCGCCCAGGCCCTGGACCTCGCCGAACGCTTCCCCGCCGGCCAGGTCGGGGTGACCGTGGACACGTACCACGTCTGGTGGGACGACCAGGCGCCCGCGCAGATCGCCCGGGCCGGCGCGGGCGGCCGTCTCCACGCCTTCCAGCTCGCCGACTGGACCACCCCGCTGCCCGAGGGCGTCCTCAACGGCCGGGGCCAGCTCGGGGACGGCGCGATCGACCTGCGGGAGTGGAAGGGGCACGTGGAGGCGGCCGGCTACACCGGGCCGATCGAGGTCGAGCTGTTCAACGAGCGGCTGTGGGCACGCGACGGCCGCGAGGTGCTGGCGGAGACGGCCCGGCGGTTCGTGGAGCACGTCATCCGCTAGCGGGGAACGCCGAGGGGGCGCCTCCGCGAGGCCGGGGCGCCCCCTCGCACGTCCGGTCCGTGCCGTCGGCTGGAAGCCGGTGAGAAGCCGGCTAGAAGAACACCCCGCAGCGCAGCAGCACGTTCGCGTACGGCCGGGCCTCTCCGGTGCGCACGACCAGCCGGGCCCCGGCCGACAGCTCCTTCAGCCGCGCGTGCGGCACGAGCGCCAGCTCCGGGAAGCGGCCCGCGAGCAGCCCGGCCGCCGCCGGATTGGCCGCCCGGACCTCCTCGGCCGCCGTGGCGCCCTCCACGACCAGTTCGGCCAGCAGACCGTCCAGGACCTCCGCGAACGACGGCACGCCGGCCCGGAACGCCAGGTCCACGACACAGGGCCCGTCCGGCACCGGCATGCCCGCGTCACAGACCAGCACCTCGTGCCCGTGCCCGAGTCCGGCCAGCGCCCCGGCCAGCCGGCGGTTGAGGATGCCCGCCTTCTTCACCGGTCCGCCCCGGGCGCCGGCGCGTCCCCGGGGCCGCCCAGGGCCTCGACCTCCTCCGCCGTCGGGTACGACTCCTGCGCGCCCCGCCTGGTCACGGCCGCCGCGCCCACCCGGGCCGCGTAGGCCGCCGCCCCGGCCAGGTCCGCACCGGCGCCCAGCCGCCAGGCCAGCGCGGCGGTGAACGCGTCGCCCGCGCCGGTCGTGTCCACCGCGGCCACCGCCACCGACGGCACCCGGGTCACCCCCGAACCGTCGCCCACCAGCGCTCCCCGGGCGCCCAGCGTCACCACCACCGACCGCGGACCCCTGGCCAGCAGCAGCCGCGCCCACTCCGCGGGATCGTCGCCCACCGGGGCACCGCCGAGGATCACCCGGGCCTCGTGCTCGTTGACGATCAGCGGATCGCAGGCCGCCAGCACCTCGGCGGGCAGCTCGCGCGGCGGGGACGGGTTCAGCACGAACCGGCTGCCCGGCGCCAGGCACCGTACGGTCTCCACGACCGTCTCCAGCGGGATCTCCAGCTGCGCCGACACCACCCGGGAGGCGCGGACCAGGCCGGCGGCCGCCCGGACGTCGGCGGGCAGCAGCCGGGAGTTGGCGCCCGGCGACACCACGATGCTGTTGTCGCCCTCCGGGTCCACGGTGATCAGCGCGACCCCCGTCGGGGCGCCGCCCACCAGCACGCCCGCCGTGTCCACCCCGGCCGTGCGCAGGGAGTCCAGCAGCAGCCGGCCGTGGCCGTCGTCGCCGACCCGCGCCAGCAGCGCCGTACGGGCCCGCAGCCGGGCCGCCGCGACCGCCTGGTTGGCGCCCTTGCCGCCCGGGTGCACGGCCAGGTCGCCGCCGAGCACCGTCTCGCCGGCGGCCGGCCGCCGCTCGACGCCGATCACCAGGTCGGCGTTGGCCGATCCCACGACCAGCAGGTCGTAGTCGTACATCAGTTGACTCCCTGTCGGATGACGCCGGGCGGACCGGCCCCGGCACCGCTGCCGGGGGCCGGCCCGCCCGGCGTGGCGTGTCAGCCGGTGAAACCGGCCACGTTGTCCTTCGTGACCACCTTCACCGGCACCTTCACGGTCGGCTCCACCTTCCCGCCCCGGACCGCCTTCAGGGCGTTGTCCACGGCGATCCTGCCGAGCTGCGACGGCTGCTGGGCGACCGACGCGTACAGCGTGCCGTCCTTGACCGCGCTCAGACCGTCCGGGGTGCCGTCGAAGCCGACCACCTGCACCGACCGGCCGGCCTTGGCACCGAGCGCCTTGATCGCGCCGAGGGCCATCTCGTCGTTGGCGGCGACGACGCCCTGCACGTCCGGGTGGGCCTGGAGCAGGTTCGACATCACGTCCAGGCCCTTGGCGCGGTCGAAGTCGGCGGGCTGCTGGGCCAGCACCCGGATGCCCGGATAGGCCTTGAGTCCCTTGGCGAACCCGGCCGCCCGCTCCCGGGCCGCCGACGTGCCCGCCTGGCCCTGGAGGATGACGATCCGGCCGGAGCCGCCCAGCTTCTCGGCCATGGTCTTCGCGGCCAGCTCACCGCCGGCGACGTTGTCGGAGGCCACCAGGGTGGCCACGGAGGCGTGGTTGACGCCCCGGTCCACGGCGACCACCGGGATGCCCGCCGTACCCGCGGCCTTGACGGTGTTGCCCGCCGCGTCCGAGTCCACCGGGTTGACGACGATCGCGTCCAGACCGGAACTGGTGAAGTTCTGGAGCTGGTTGGCCTGCTGCGAGGCGTCGTTCTGGGCGTCGGTCACGGTCAGGTCCACGCCCCGCTTCCGCGCCTCGGCCTGGGCGCCGGCCCGGATCTGCACGAAGAACGGGTTGTTGAGCGTCGACAGGGACAGCCCCAGCCGCGGGTTCGCGGACGCGGCGGCCCCGCCGTGCAGCAGGGAGGTCGCGCCGACCACGGCGACGGTGACCACGGCCGCGAGCGCGTACGTCACCGCCTGCCGGCCCTTCGGCCCGCCCGCGCCGGCCGCCACCGGGACCGCCCCGGCCTTGCGGCGCACGGTGTCCAGCAGCACCGCCAGCGCGATCACGACACCGATGACGACCTGCTGCCAGAACGCCGACACCGACAGCAGGTTGAGGCCGTTGCGCAGCACCGCCAGGATCAGCGCGCCGATCAGCGTGCCGGACGCCTTGCCGGTGCCGCCCGCCAGCGAGGCACCGCCGATGACGACCGCGGCGATCGCGTCCAGTTCGTAGCCGTCGGCGGCCTGCGGCTGCGCCGAGGACAGCCGGGCGGCCAGCACCACGCCCGCCACCGCGGCGAACAGCCCGGACAGCGCGTACACCGCCAGCTTCTGCCGCTGCACCCGCAGCCCGGACAGCCGGGCGGCCTCCTCGTTGCCGCCGATCGCGTACATGGACCGCCCGATGTAGGTCCGCCCGAGCACCAGCGCCGCGAGCAGTCCCATCACCACCATGACCAGCACCGGCACCGGAAGCCAGCCGCCGAGCGTGTCCCCGAGGTGGGAGACCGAGCCGGGCAGCGCGATGGGGGAGCCCTGCGAGATCACCAGCGCCAGACCGCGGCCCACCGACAGCATGGCCAGCGTCGCGATGAACGGCGGCAGCTTGCCGTAGGCGACGAGGAAGCCGTTCACCAGGCCGGCGGCGATGCCCGTGGCGACCGCCAGCACCACCGCGAGCGCCACCGGCACCCCGTGCGAGGTGGCGCTCCAGGCCAGCACCGTCGCCGAGAGCGCGGCCACCGAGCCGACGGACAGGTCGATGCCCGCGGAGACGATCACGAACGTCACGCCGAAGGCGAGGACCGCCGTCACGGCCGCCTGGACACCGATGTTCAGCAGGTTGTCCGTGGTCAGGAAGTCGCCGGACAGCGCCGACAGGGCGATCAGGAGGACGATCAGCGCGGTCAGCGCGCCGTTGTCCAGGAGCAGTCTGCGCAGGGCCCCCGGGGCGCCACTCGCGCCCGGCCGGCTCTTGAGCGTGTCAGTGGCCACGGGGGGCCTCCTTCTCGGTGGTGGGGGTGGAGACGGCGAGGGACATCACCGCGTCCTGCGTGGCCTGGCCGGCGGACAGCTCGCCGGCGATCCGGCCCTGGGCCATCACCAGCACCCGGTCGCTCATGCCGAGCACCTCGGGCAGATCACTGGAGATCATCAGGACGGCGGCGCCGGCGGCGGTGAGTTCGTTGATCAGCTGGTAGATCTCGACCTTGGCGCCGACGTCGATCCCGCGCGTGGGCTCGTCCAGGATCAGCACCCTGGTGTCGGCCAGCAGCCACTTGCCGATGACGACCTTCTGCTGGTTGCCGCCGGACAGGGTGCGCACCCGCTGGCCGAGGCCCGCCATGCGCACGCCCAACTGCCCGGCGATCCGCCCGGCGGCGGCGCGCTGCGCCGCGCGGTCCACGAGTCCGGCCCGGGTGGCGGCGCGCAGCGTCACCAGGCCGAGGTTCTCCTCGACGGACGCGTCCAGCACGAGCCCCTGGCCCTTGCGGTCCTCCGGCACCAGGCCGATCCCGGCCGCCATGGCCGCGTTCACGTCGTGCCGCCTGACCTCCGCACCCGAGACCCGCACCGCACCGCGGTCGTACGGGTCGGCGCCGAAGACGGCCCGCGCCACCTCCGTCCGCCCGGCTCCCACGAGCCCCGCGATGCCGACGACCTCCCCGGCGTGCACCTCGAAGCTCACGTCGTGGAAGACGCCGTCCCGGGTCAGCCCCTCCACGGACAGCAGCGGCTCGCCCTTCCCGGGCCGCTGCCGCGGGTACTGCTGCTCTATGGAGCGGCCCACCATCAGCCGCACCAGGTCGTCCTCGGGCGTGGCGGCGGGCACCTGCCCGACACTGCGGCCGTCCCGGATCACGGTGACCCGGTCGCCCAGCGCGGCGATCTCCTCCAGATGGTGGGTGATGAAGACGACGCCCACGCCGTCCGCGCGCAGCGACCGCACGATCCCGAAGAGCCGGTCCACCTCCTCCGAGGTGAGCACGGCGGTCGGCTCGTCCATGATGAGCACGCGCGCGTCCAGGCTGAGCGCCTTGGCGATCTCCACCATCTGGAGCCGCGCGATGCCGAGTTCCCGCACCCGCGCGCGCGGCGAGACGCTGACGCCGACCCGCTGCAACAGCGTGGCGGCCTCGGCCTCCATCCGCTTGCGGTCGATCATCCCGAAGCGGCGCGGCTGACGCCCCAGGAAGATGTTCTCGGCGACGGTCAGATCGGGCACCAGGTTGAACTCCTGGTAGATGGTGGCGATCCCGAGCCGTTCGGCGTCCTGCGCCCCGTGGACGCGCACCTCCTCGCCGCCGACCAGGATCCGGCCGGCGTCGGGGGTGTAGGCACCGGAGAGCATCTTGATGAGCGTGCTCTTGCCGGCGCCGTTCTCACCGAGCAGCACATGGACCTCGCCCCGGCGCAGATCGAAGTCGACGCCGTCGAGCGCGACCACGCCGGGGAAGGTCTTGCGTATGCCCTCGATGCGCAGCAACTCGTCCGGGTTGCTCACGACGTGCTCCTTTGCACTGGGGAGGGGGACTGCGGGCGGCCGGGCGGCTCGCCGCACGAGCGGCGCACGACGAGCCGGGCGGGCAGCGTCACGGAGCGCGGGGTGCGCCCCTCGATCCGGTCCACCAGGGCCCGCACGGCGGCCCGGCCCAGCTCGCCGGTCGGCTGGGCGATGGCGGTGACCGGCGGGTCGGTGTGCACGAACCACGGGATGTCGTCGAACGCGGCCAGCGCGATGTCGTCCGGCACGCGCAGCCCGCGCGCGCGTACGGCGTCCAGCGCGCCGAGCGCCATCAGGTTGTCGGCGGCGAAGACGACCTCCGGCGGCTCGGGCAGGTCCAGGAACCCCTCCGTGACCCGCCGCCCGCTCTCGGCCTGGAAGTCGCCCTGGCCTATCAGGGCGTCCGGGAGCGGCAGCCCGTACTCGGCGAGGGCGGCCCGGAAGGACTCCACGCGCTCGCTGCCGGTCGTGGTCGCGGCGGGCCCGGCGATGATCGCGAGCCGCCGGTGCCCGAGCCCGTACAGGTGCGCCACCAGATCCCGTACGGCCGCCCGCCCGTCCGCCCGGACCACCGGCACGTCCACGCCCGGGATCCACCGGTCCACGAACACCATGGGGGTCCCGGCCCGGGCGGCGTCGAGCATCAGCGGCGAGCCGCCGTCGGTCGGCGACACCAGCAGGCCGTCGATCCGCCGGTCGAGCAGGTTGCGCACGTGGTGGTCCTGCAGCTCGGGCCGCTCGTCGGCGTTGCCGATGATCACGCTGTAACCGAGCGCCCGGGCCTCTTCCTCGACCGAGCGGGCCAGCTCGGTGAAGTACGGGTTCAGCACGTCGCTGATGACCAGGCCGAGGGTCAGGGTCTGGTCGGTCCGCAGGGACCGGGCGACGGCGTTGGGCCGGTAGCCCAGGGCCGCCACGGCGCGCAGCACGCGGGCGCGTGCGTCGGCGCTCACGGACGGGTGCTCGTTGAGAACCCGCGAGACCGTGGCGACGGACACGCCCGCCGCCGCGGCGACGTCCTTGATGCTCGCCATCGCCGGCTCCACCTCCTCGTGGCTGCGTGGAATCGATTACACGCTCGCTCCACAAGGATTGGAATCGATTACACGAGCTACGGCAAGACCCTCCCGGCATCCCGAAACCGGATCGTGACCGAGGAGGGGCGGGACAGGATCCGACCTGCCCCGCCCTGGGCCGCTCTTCAGCCGACCGGCGAGCGGTCCGGCGGCCGCCTGCTCACTGGCCGGTGAACAGGTCGGTGGCCTGGGCGGCGTGGACGGCCCGCTTGGTCCAGAGCTCCAGTTGACCGAGGTCCCTGGACGCCTCGACACGCTCGCGGACGTGTGCGGGCACGGGGATGCCGCGCCACTCCAGGATGCGCAGGATCATCAGGGGCATGATCTCGAGCCGGCCTTGCTCAAAGCCTTTTCGCCAGCCTTGCTCCCGCCAGTACTCCAGGGCTTCCTTCCGGCCCTGCTGCCGTCCTTCCTCGCGTACCTGTTCAGCCAGCGGGTGTCGCCAGAAGTACTGGATCGGCATCGTGAGGTCCTTGAGTCGAAGAACTGCGTGTCCGGGGCGGCCCGGGGACGTGAGCCTGGCGGCCGCCTGCTCACTCGCCGGTGAACAGGTCGGTGGCCTGGGTGGCGTGGGCGGCTCGGTCGGCCCAGAGCTCCAGTTCGTCGAGGTCCCTGGACGCTTCGACGCGCTCACGGACGTCTGCGGACACCGGGATGCCGCGCGACTCCAGGAAACGCAGGATCATCGCGGCCATGGTCGCGACCTGGCCTTGCCGCAGCCCTTCCTCGCGCCCTTCTTCGCGCCCTTCCTGGCGCACCTGTTCAGCCAGCGGGTGTCGCCAGAAGTACTGGATCGCCGTCATCAGATCCCTCCACATCTGCTTCGCCTGGGGGTCGGCCAGGCATGAGTCGACGAACTGCACGAAGACCGCGGCACTGTCGGAGTCGATGGTCCGCAGGGCGGAAGCCAGGGACTCCAGTATGGCCGGGGCCTGCGGGCCACGCCCGTGTGTCATGGCCGAGAGCACCGCGAGGGGGACGTCCCGTTCCGCCTGCCGCTCTTCCGTGATCACCGGCACGTTGTCCGGGCCCAGTACCAGCGGACGCACGGTCAGCGACTCCCATCCCGGAAAGCCGAGCCGGATCGGCTGTGAGGCCCATTTCGCCGTGGCACTGCTCTGGGTGATGACGATGAGCACAGGCTCACAGCGGTACTTCTCGTACAGGTACGACAAGTAGTAGGGCCAGCTGCCCCGTTTGCGGTCGTCCGTCTTCCCCTGCGACTCGACCACGAGGAGATACGTGCCCTCGTCGGTCTCCGCCCGCAGCAACGTGTCCACCCGGCGTTCGACGGGCTCGATCTCCGTCAGGTCCACGTTCAGCGCCGCGATCTCCCGGGGCTCCGGGAAGGGCACGTGCAGCACCCGCTGTAGCGTCCGCGTCAGCAGCGCCGGATCCTTCTGGAAGATCCGGTGCAACGCCTCGTGCGACGAGCCGACCATCAGCTCTCCTTTCGTACGACAGGCCCAACGAGCCGGGTCGCCGCAGGTTGCCTCACCCGTGCGTGTCACGGTTCCACCGGACCGGACCCGGTCTACGGGTGGGAGCGGGAAGCTGCCGTGTCGTCTCGCGGCCTACCGCGCCCGGCGCCCGGGCTGGGGCGGTGGACCGGCGTGTGCGGCCGGTGGGAGGAGTGCCGGGTCCGGCGGCCGTACGCCCGGCCGCCGGGGGATCTCAGCGGCGGACCGCGAGGGCCGCGCCCAGCAGGCGGGCCAGGACCTCCACCAGGCGGATGTCCCCCTTGCGGAGGTCCCCGGGGCTGGGCGCGTCCACGCACAGGACGCCGAACGCGTCCTTGCCGGCGGCCGTGATGGTGGCGGTGATGTAGGTCTTGTACGAGTCCGTCTCGGGGCGGAGTTCCGGGGCCAGCGCGTCGACGTTCTCGACGAACGTGCTCTTGCGGTCGTCCATCAGCTTGAGCAGGGACGCCCCGCGCGCCTGGTCCTCGCGGAACACCGTCCGCGGTGCCTCCGCCCGGCCCACCCACAGGCCGGCCAGGCACTTCATCTCCCGGACGCCGGTGCCCGCGGACGCCGGGTCGATCTCCAGGACGCAGGCGCGGGTGTTCTCCGGCCCGATGAGCTTGGCCGTGAGGGAGACGATGGCCTGCTTCATCTGCTGCTGTAGCGGACTGCGCGCGCTCTTGCTGTTCGCGCTGACGATCTCGCCGATGTGGTGGACCAGCACCGTGAGCACGTCTTCCATGGCGCCGCGGGCGCGCTCGGCGGCGACCTTCGCGGCCTGCTCGGCGGTGACCAGGTCGCGCCGGGCGGCCGTCGCCTCCCGCCGGGACATGATGACGGTGGCCACCGTGGCCACCACGCCGACAGCCATGATCGCCATGGCTGTCCATATCGGCAGTTTCAGGCCGAGACCGAGGACGATCGGCGCTACGTAGGTGACGACGCTCAGGGAGCCCATCGTCGCCGTGCCCCAGCCGACCCGTAATCCACTCGAGGACATAGCGACGGAGCCTACACGCGCAGTTAGGCCATGTGGGTGCTTCCGCCGTTTCGGGGACTGTGTCACCGGGTATCAATACGGTGACGGAAGGTGTCCGGATCGTGACCGTCGAGCAGACGGCTCGTTCAGGGACGATGTCAGCTTGTTGAGCCGAACCGACGGCCAATCCGTAGGCCATACCGTCGGGTTGAGGCTGACAAGCCATCAGCCGAGACTGTACCGTCAACGCTTGGAGGGCGCATGCCGACCCAGAACGGCGGGAGCCACCCGTCCTCCGAGTCGAACCCGGGGGGGAACGCCAGCATGAGTGCTGCGCACAGTGAGGTGTGGAGCGGGGTCGTCTTAGACACGGACCCGGCGGTCCGGGAGTTCGAGAGAGACCCGGCCGAGTACATGGAGCGGAAGGCCACGGCGCTCCGCTCCTTCGACTTCGAAAGCGTACGGGCCAGCCTCAGCGACACGGGCCGTGAACAGCGAGGCGCGCTGCTCCGGCGCGTGATGTCGTTCCTGTCCCCCGGCGACAAGGCCCAGAAGAAGGCCGGCTGAAGCGGGCGGGACGCGTCCCGGGCCCGCCGTCAGCCCGTCCCGGCGGTGTGGACGACCTCCTGTTCCCACTCCTCGCGCGGCTGGGTGTGCAGCCGCCAGTAGTGCTCGGCGATGACGTCCGGGTCGAAGGGCGTCCCGGGGGCCACCGGACCGTCGATGGTGACGCTCGCCGCGTGCACGCCGGCCGGGCCGTACTCCTGGTCCAGCAGGTCCACCAGGGTCCGTACGCCGGCCTTGCCCAGGGAGAGGCTGACGTACCGCGGCTTCGGCCGGGGCATCCCGCCGGTGACGAGGAAGGTGCCGCTGCCGCGCGCGGCCATCGCCGGCAGGACGTGCGCCGCCGCCGTGATCGCGCCGGCCACGTTCACCGACCACGCCTCCAGGTGCTGGGCCACGGACAGCTCGCCGAGCGTGTCCGGGCGGATGAGGGCCGCGTTGTAGACCACGACGTCCGGCAGGCCGGTCTCCGCGATCACGGTGTCCAGCGCGGCACCGAGGGCCGCCGCGTCCGTGCTGTCGGCCGTCAGCGACAGGACCGGCACGCCGGCGGGCGCGAGGGCGGCGGCCGTCACCTCCAGGGTCTTCCGGGACCGGGCCACCAGTGCGACCGGCAGGCCCTCGCGCGCGAAGCGGCGGGCTACCGACCGGCCGATTCCCGGTCCCGCTCCGATGATCACTGCTCCCGGCATGGGTGCTCCTTCGTCGTCGTCGATCCGGCGACGGAAGACTAGAGTCTCTCATCGGTGTGAAGGTCAACTCCGGTCGGCGGCGGGCCCGTTCCCGGCGGGCCGGGCGGGAGGGCACATGCGGATCGGAGCCTTGGCGGACGCGACCGGGGTGAGCCCGCGGCTGCTGCGCTACTACGAGGAACAGGGCCTGCTCCGGCCGGTCCGGCGGCCCAACGGCTACCGCGCGTACGCCGAGACGGACGTCGCCACGGTCGGGCGCATCCGCGCGCTGCTCGCGGCGGGCCTGCCGACCGCGGTCATCGGGCGCATCCTGCACTGCGTCCACGACGACGGCGAACGGCTCGTCACCACCGGGTGCCCCGGCGTGCTCGACCGCCTGCGCCAGGAGCACGTCCGGATGGAGGCCACGATCACCCAACTCCGCGCCGCCCAGCGCGCCCTGGACACCCTCCTGACCCCGCCCCCGCCACCCCCGGCCGCTCCCGGCGAACACCCCTGAGCCCACCACCGGCCCACCACTGACCCGAGCCACCCACGAAACGGACGCCGGCCCGGGGGCGGCCTGCCCGGGGCCGCCTGCCTGGGGCCGCCTGCCTGTGGCCGCCTGTCCGGGGTCACCCGCCTGTGGTCGCCCGCTCGGAGCCGCTCGTTCGGAGGCACCCGTTGGGAGCCGCCCGCCCGGGGACATCCGCCTGTGGCCGCCCGTCCGGGGCGCCCGCCGGGAGCCGCCCGCCCGCGAGCCTCCGTCCGGGGCCGTCCGTCTGGGGGCGCCTGCCTGGGGTCGCCCGTGCGGGGCCGCCTGCCCGCAGGCGCCCGCTCGGAGCCACTCGCCGGGGCCGCCCGCCTGGGGCCGCCTGCCTGTAGGCGCCCACTCGGGGTCGCCCGTGCGGGGGCGCCTGCCTGGAGCCGCCCGTCCGGAGGCACCCGGTCGAGGCCGCCCGTCCGGAGCCGCTCGCTCGGAGCCGCCCGCCCGGAGTCACCCGCTTGCGGCCACCCGCCGGGAGCCACCCGCCCGCGAGCCCCGCCCGGGGCCACCCGCCTGGAGGCAGTCCGCCTGGGGCCGACTACCCGCAGGCGCCCACTCGGAGCCACGCCCGGGCCACCCGCCCGGAGCCGCCCGCCCGCAGATCCAGGCACCCGCAGATCCAGGCACCCGCAGATCCACGCACCCCCACCGACGCGGTTCGGCCGGTGGCCGGCGGTCCGTGGTCGTCAGGCCGTGTCGAGGGCCTCCGTGATCTTTCGGGTCATGGCGGTCACGGCCGGGCCGGGCTCGCCGCGGCCGGAGCGTGCGGCCGTGTCGACGGCGACGAGGACGGTGTCGCGGAAGTCGGCGGCCTGCGCCGGGTCCTGTCGGCCGAGCAGGCGCATGGCCTCGGTCAGCGCCGGCAGCACCCGGTCGGCCAGTTCCGCGACCGACGAGCCGTTCAGGCCGGTGATCCGGGTCTTCTCGGCGAGCACATGGCCGACCGGGCCGGTCGCGGACGCCAGCGCGATACTGCCCCGGGTGGCGGCCCGGTGCGGCGAGCCGGCCGCGTCGGCGGCGGCCAGCAGCGAGACCGCGCCGTACGCGGCGGTCCGCAGGGTCTGCTTGTCCTGGTCGGTGAGGGTGACGGACATGGTGGTGTACTCCTCGGTCGGGTTCCTCGCGGGCCCCGGCCGGGACCCGCGCCGCCTGTCTTCCGGCTGCTGGACCAGAGCCTGCGCCCGCCCGGTTTCACCGCGGCCTCAGCGCGCTTTCAGCCCGCTTCCGGAGCGTGAAAGGCACCGGAAGCGGCGCCCGCGACCGGCTGCCCGCGACGGCTGTCGTACCCCACCGGTACCGTCGGATCATGGCTCGACAGGCGGGGAACTCCCCGGGCGAACGGCACCTCGCCGTGCTCGAAGGCGTGCTGGAGAGAATCACGTACGCCAACGAGGAGAACGGCTACACGGTCGCCCGGGTCGACACCGGAAGGGGCGGCGGGGACCTGCTCACGGTCGTCGGCGCGCTGCTCGGCGCCCAGGCGGGCGAGTCCCTGCGCATGGAGGGCCGCTGGGGCTCCCACCCGCAGTACGGCAAGCAGTTCCACGTCGAGAACTACACGACCGTCCTGCCGGCCACCGTCCAGGGCATCCGCCGCTATCTGGGCTCCGGGCTGGTCAAGGGCATCGGGCCGGTCTTCGCCGACCGGATCACGCAGCACTTCGGCGTGGACACGCTCCGGATCATCGAGGAGGAGCCGAAGCGGCTGATCGAGGTGCCGGGGCTCGGCCCGAAGCGGACGAAGAAGATCGCCGACGCCTGGGAGGAGCAGAAGGCGATCAAGGAGGTCATGCTCTTCCTCCAGACCGTCGAGGTGTCGACGTCGATCGCCGTGCGGATCTACAAGAAGTACGGCGACGCGTCCATCTCCGTCGTCAGGGAGCAGCCGTACCGGCTCGCCGCCGACGTGTGGGGCATCGGCTTCCTCACCGCCGACAAGATCGCCCAGTCGGTCGGCATCCCGCACGACAGCCCGGCGCGGGTGCAGGCCGGCCTCCAGTACGCGCTGTCGCAGTCCGCCGACCAGGGGCACTGCTACCTGCCGGAGGAGCGGCTGATCGCCGACGCCGTCAAGCTGCTCCAGGTCGACACCGGGCTCGTCATCGAGTGCCTCGCCGAGCTGTCCCGGCCCCCGGAGGACGGCGCCGATCCCGGTGTCGTACGGGAGAAGGTGCCCGGGCCCGACGGCGCCGGGGAGCCGGTCAGCGCCGTGTATCTGGTGCCCTTCCACCGCGCGGAACTGTCCCTGTCCGCCCAGGTGCTGCGGCTGCTGCGCACGGACGAGGACCGCATGCCGGGGTTCCGGGACGTGGACTGGGCCAAGGCGCTGGGCTGGCTGAGGTCGCGCACCGGCGCCGACCTCGCGCCCGAGCAGGAGGCGGCGGTCAGGCTGGCGCTGACCGAGAAGGTCGCCGTGCTCACCGGCGGTCCGGGCTGCGGCAAGTCGTTCACCGTCCGCTCGATCGTGGAGCTGGCCCGGGCCCGGCGCGCCAAGGTGGTGCTGGCCGCCCCGACCGGCCGCGCGGCCAAGCGGCTGGCGGAGCTGACGGGTGCGGAGGCCTCCACCGTGCACCGGCTGCTGGAGCTGAAGCCCGGCGGTGACGCGGCGTACGACCGGGACCGGCCGCTCGACGCCGACCTGGTGGTCGTGGACGAGGCGTCCATGCTGGACCTGCTGCTCGCCAACAAGCTGGTGAAGGCCGTGCCTCCCGGAGCGCACCTGCTGTTCGTCGGGGACGTGGACCAGTTGCCGAGCGTGGGCGCCGGGGAGGTGCTGCGGGACCTGCTCGCCGACGGCGGTCCGGTCCCGGCCGTGCGGCTCACCCGGGTCTTCCGGCAGGCCCAGCAGTCCGGGGTGGTCACCAACGCGCACCGCATCAACGCGGGCCTGCATCCGCTCACCGACGGGCTGAAGGACTTCTTCCTCTTCGTCGAGGACGACACCGAGGCCGCCGGACGGCTCACCGTCGACGTGGCCGCACGGCGGATTCCCGCCAGGTTCGGGCTGGACCCGCGCCGGGACGTACAGGTGCTCGCGCCGATGCACCGGGGCCCGGCGGGCGCCGGCGCGCTCAACGGGCTGCTCCAGCAGGCCATCACGCCCGGCCGGCCCGATCTGGCGGAGAAGCGGTTCGGCGGCCGGGTCTTCCGCGTCGGCGACAAGGTCACCCAGATCAGGAACAATTACGAAAAAGGGAAGAACGGTGTCTTCAACGGCACCGTGGGTGTCGTCACCTCGCTCGATCCGGTCGACCAGCGGCTGACGGTGCTGACGGACGAGGACGAGGAGGTGCCGTACGAATTCGACGAACTGGACGAACTGGCCCACGCGTACGCGGTGACCATCCACCGCTCCCAGGGCAGCGAGTATCCCGCGGTGGTGATTCCCGTCACGACGGGGGCATGGATGATGCTCCAGCGGAACCTGCTGTACACGGCGGTCACCCGGGCCAAACGCCTGGTCGTCCTCGTCGGTTCACGCAAGGCGATCGGGCAGGCGGTGCGCACGGTGTCGGCCGGACGGCGCTGTACGGCCCTGGATTACCGGCTCGGCGGGAAATGATCGATCAAATGAGTCGTGAAGGTCACAGAGCACTTCCCGACGGCCCCGCAAGGGGGCAGGATGAGCAGGTTGGCGGCACTGAGTGCCGCCAATAGGCCCAATGGTCGACCCCGAGTGCACTCTCCTGAGCCAAATGGGGGATGGTAGAGACAGTCAGGGCACCTCGAAGATGAGGCACTACGTCGGTGAGGGAAGACGTGAGCGACAACTCTGTAGTACTGCGGTACGGCGACGGCGAGTACACCTACCCGGTGGTCGACAGCACCGTCGGCGACAAGGGCTTCGACATCGGGAAGCTCCGCGCCCAGACCGGTCTGGTGACCCTGGACAGCGGGTACGGCAACACGGCCGCCTACAAATCCGCGGTCACCTACCTCGACGGCGAGGCGGGCATCCTCCGTTACCGCGGTTACCCCATCGAGCAGCTCGCCGAGCGCTCCACCTTCCTTGAGGTGGCGTACCTGCTCATCAACGGCGAACTGCCCACCGTCGACCAGCTGACGGCGTTCAAGAACGACGTCACGCGGCACACGCTGCTGCACGAGGACGTCAAGAACTTCTACCGGGGCTTCCCGCGCGACGCGCACCCGATGGCCATGCTGTCCTCGGTCGTCTCGGCGCTGTCCACCTTCTACCAGGACAGCCACAACCCGTTCGACGAGAAGCAGCGCGACCTGTCCACGATCCGGCTGCTCGCCAAGCTGCCGACGATCGCCGCGTACGCGTACAAGAAGTCGATCGGCCACCCGTTCGTCTACCCGCGCAACGACCTCGGCTACGTCGAGAACTTCCTGCGCATGACGTTCTCGGTGCCGGCCGACGAGTACGAGCCGGACCCGGTCGTGGTGTCCGCGCTGGACAAGCTGCTCATCCTGCACGCCGACCACGAGCAGAACTGTTCGACCTCCACGGTCCGTCTGGTCGGTTCCTCGCAGGCCAACATGTTCGCGTCGATCTCGGCCGGCATCAACGCGCTGTGGGGCCCGCTGCACGGCGGCGCCAACCAGTCGGTGCTGGAGATGCTGGAGGGCATCCGCGACTCCGGCTCCGACGTCGACACCTTCATCCGCAAGGTGAAGAACAAGGAGGACGGCGTCCGGCTGATGGGCTTCGGCCACCGGGTCTACAAGAACTTCGACCCGCGCGCCAAGATCATCAAGGCGGCCGCGCACGACGTCCTCTCCGCGCTGGGCAAGGAGGACGAGCTCCTCGACATCGCCCTGAAGCTGGAGGAGCACGCGCTGTCCGACGACTACTTCGTCGAGCGCAAGCTCTACCCGAACGTCGACTTCTACACCGGTCTGATCTACCGGGCCATGGGCTTCCCGACCGAGATGTTCACGGTCCTGTTCGCCCTGGGCCGGCTGCCCGGCTGGATCGCCCAGTGGACCGAGATGATCAAGGAGCCCGGCTCCCGCATCGGCCGTCCGCGCCAGATCTACACGGGTGTGGTCGAGCGCGACTTCGTGCCGGTCGAGGAGCGCTGAACCCACCGGACGCGGGGGGCCTGTCCGTCCGGACGGGCCCCGAGCGGGCGGTGAACAGAGCGGAAGAAAAGCGGAAGGCGCCCCGAGTCGCCGGTCCCCCCACGGGCCGGCGACCAGGGCGCCTTCCCATGTCCCGGTGCGGATTCCCCCCACGGGATCCGGCCGGGCGCTTGGAGAGGACAGCGCCTGAATTCGCTGTCTGAGCACAGGCGGGCGGAACCCGCCGTGCTCCAGTGATGCGGTGCGATCTGCCGGGACAGCGCACGCTGGGAGGGCCGCTCAAAGCTACCCGGTGTACGTGCCCCGGCAACGCTCCCTCAGGCCCGCGCCTCACGGCCGGGCAGGAGGGGTACCCCCATCCGGGAAAGTCCCCCAAGACATCCCCGGAAGCCAGTCAGCGCCCCCCAAGACGCTGGTCTGACATCGCCAACTTAGACCTTCGAACCCCTTCGATGGTTACGTTCGCATCACTGTGATGTGCGTCTCTTGCATATGTCCCTTACGTACGCAAGAGCCCCGATAGCGAAATCGGGACCCAAGCGTAAGGATGATGCGCGAGCCTTGTGAAGAGCTTATGTGAGGCGCGCGCCGGACTCCAGGGGTGACGGAAGATCCGTCCCGGTAATCGCGGATCTCACCGGAAGGTCCGCAGCCGCAGGCTGTTGGTCACCACGAAGACCGAGGAGAAGGCCATCGCCGCCCCGGCGATCATCGGGTTGAGCAGTCCGGCGGCGGCCAGCGGCAGCGCGGCGACGTTGTAGCCGAAGGCCCAGACCAGATTGCCCTTGATGGTGGCCAGCGTGCGGCGGGACAGCCGGATCGCGTCCGCGGCCACCCGCAGGTCGCCGCGGACCAGCGTCAGGTCACCGGCCTCGATCGCCGCGTCCGTGCCGGTGCCCATGGCCAGGCCCAGGTCGGCGGTGGCGAGCGCGGCGGCGTCGTTCACCCCGTCGCCGACCATCGCCACGGCCCGCCCCTCGCCCTGCAGCCGCCGTACGACGTCCACCTTGTCCTCGGGCAGCACCTCGGCGAACACCTGCGCGGCGTCGATGCCGACGCTCCGGGCGACGGCCTCGGCGACCGTGCGGTTGTCCCCGGTGAGCAGCACCGGCGTCAGGCCCAGCCGGCGCAGCTCGCGGACCGCCTCGGCGCTGGTCTCCTTCACCGTGTCGGCGACGGCGAGGACCCCGCGGGCCCGCCCGTCCCAGCCCGCCACGACGGCCGTACGGCCCTCCCGCTCGGCCGCGCGCGCCGCGCGGGCCACCTCCTCGGGCAGCTCGTCGTACAGACGCCCCACGGCCACCTCACGGCCGTTCACGCGCCCGCGTACGCCCCGTCCGGGCACGTTCTCGAAGTGCTCGACCGCGGGCAGGGCCCCGGCCCGCTCCTCGGCGCCGGCGGCGATCGCGCGGGCCACCGGATGCTCGGAGGCGTGCTCCAGGGCGCCGGCGAGCCGCAGCAGCTCCTTCTCGTCCTCGCCGTCGGCAACGTACACCGCTTGCAGGCTCATCCGGCCGGTGGTCACCGTGCCGGTCTTGTCGAGGACGACCGTGTCCACGCGGCGGGTGGACTCCAGCACTTCCGGGCCCTTGATCAGGATGCCGAGCTGGGCGCCGCGCCCGGTGCCGACCATCAGCGCGGTCGGCGTGGCCAGGCCCAGTGCGCACGGGCAGGCGATGATCAGCACGGCGACGGCGGCCGTGAACGCGGCGCCGGTGTCGCCGGTGACGCCCAGCCAGACGCCGAAGGTGCCGAGCGCGATGAGGATGACCACCGGCACGAAGACGGCGGAGATCCGGTCGGCGAGCCGCTGCACCTCGGCCTTGCCGTTCTGCGCGTCCTCCACCAGCTTCGCCATCCGGGCGAGCTGGGTGTCCGCGCCGACCCGGGCGGCCTCGACGACCAGCCGGCCGCCGGCGTTGACCGTGGCGCCGGTGACCCGGTCGCCGGGGCCGACGTCGACCGGCACCGACTCGCCGGTCAGCAGGGAGGTGTCCACCGCGGAGATGCCCTCCACGACCGTGCCGTCGGTGGCGATCTTCTCGCCGGGCCGGACGACGAACCGGTCGCCGACGGCCAGGGACGACACCGGCACGCGCACCTCGCGGCCCGCGCGCAGCACCGCCACGTCCTTGGCGCCCAGCT
This sequence comes from Streptomyces sp. NPDC027672, assembly GCF_055566335.1. Lineage (NCBI taxonomy): Bacteria > Bacillati > Actinomycetota > Actinomycetes > Kitasatosporales > Streptomycetaceae > Streptomyces > Streptomyces sp. NPDC027672. Next base: position 276,481 of record NZ_JBVHSO010000012.1, read on the forward strand.
CCATCAGGGCCCGCAGGGCGGCGCCGGCGCGGCGCTTGGAGCGGGCCTCCAGATAGCGGCCGAGCAGGATCAGCGCGACGACCCCGGCGGCGACCTCCAGGTACAGGGTGGAGGCGCCGTCCATGCGGGAGACGGTGAGGCGGAACGCGTCGTGCGTGCCGCGGGCGCCCGCGTCGCCGAAGAACAGGGCCCACAGCGACCAGCCGAACGCGGCCAGCGTGCCGACCGAGACGAGGGTGTCCATGGTGGCGGCGCCGTGCCGGAGGTTGGTCCAGGCGGCCTGGTGGAAGGGCCGGCCGCCCCAGACGACGACCGGCGAGGCCAGGGTGAGCGAGAGCCACTGCCAGTTGTCGAACTGCAGCGCGGGGATCATCGCGAGCAGGACCACGGGCGCGGCGAGCAGCGCGGAGACGAGCAGCCGCTGCCGCAGGGCGCCGAGTCCGGCGCCGTCTTCCGGGGTGTCCGGCGCGGCCTCGGGCGCGGGCCGCGGCGGCGGGGGTTCCTCGGCGGTGTAGCCGGTCTTCTCCACGGTGGCGATCAGGTCGGCGACCCGGACGCCGTCGGCGAAGGTGACCTTGGCCCGCTCGGTGGCGAAGTTCACGGTGGCGCTCACGCCGTCCATGCGGTTGAGCTTCTTCTCCACCCGCGCGGCGCAGGAGGCGCAGGTCATCCCGCCGATGAGCAGGTCGACCTGCTCGGTGCCGCCGGTCGCGGCCGCGGTGCTGGCGGTGGTGCTGGTCATGTCCGGACTCCAGACATCGGACCGGGCCGTACGGATCCAGTATGAGCTGGTCGGCACGGCCCGGTCGGGGACGGGACGGGGGTCCTGCTCAGGCCTGGCCGGCCAGTTCGAAGCCGGCCTCGTCGACGGCGGCGCGCACGGCCTCCTCGTCGAGCGGGGCGGCGGAGACGACGGTCACCTCGCCGGCCGACGCGACGGCCTTGACCGAGGTGACGCCCGGGAGCTGGGAGATCTCGCCGGAGACGGAGCCCTCGCAGTGGCCACAGCTCATGCCGGTGACCTTGTAGACGGTGGTGACGGTGCCCTGGGTGCTGGTCTGCCCGGTCATGTCGTTACTCCTCGTCGTGGCGTGTGGGGTCGACGGGTACCCGGAGGTGGCCCGACCTCTCCACTCTATACCCCCAGGGGGTACTTATCCAACGACGGCCCGCGGGCCGGGTCGCCCGGTCAGCCCCGGCGTCCGCGGTTGCCGGGGCGGGCGGCCGCCCAGGCGCGGACGGTGTCGGCGTACCAGTAGGGTCTGCCGCCCTCCACGTGGTCGGGCTCGGGCAGCAGCCCGTGCTTGCGGTAGGAGCGCACGGTGTCCGGCTGCACCCGGATGTGCGCCGCGATGTCCTTGTAGGACCAGAGCCTTCGGTCGGTCATGAACGGCACCTCCCTGCGCGCGCCGCGGCGGCGGCCGGGGCGCTGTGTCGGTGATCACCCAGCCTGTGCCCGGTGGGCGACGCACAGTGACCAGGGGAGGGGATCTGTCGACCGGATGTGACCGGAGCGCCATACAGGTGTGACAGACGTGACGGAACGCGGGTTTTCGTGACACAGCCGTCACAAGGGGCAAGCGTGAGAGAAGGGGTGGCACCGGTATCCGGACGAGGGTCGTCCGAATGTCCGGACAAAGCATTGACAGGGTTCGGCGTACGGGGCTAGAAAGCCGGGGGAGCCATGACGAAGGGAAGCCGATGGCCTACGACCTGATCACCATGGGGCGGATCGGGGTGGACCTCTACCCGCTCCAGACCGGCGTCCCGCTCGCCGAGGTCGCGTCCTTCGGCAAGTTCCTCGGCGGGTCGGCGGCGAACGTCGCGGTCGCCGCGGCCCGGCTCGGCCGGCGCACCGCCGTGATCACCCGCACCGGCGACGACCCGTTCGGCACCTACCTCCACGAGGCGCTGCGCGGCTTCGGCGTCGACGACCGCTGGGTCGCCTCCGTGCCCCGCCTGCCCACGCCGGTCACCTTCTGCGAGGTCTTCCCGCCCGACGACTTCCCGCTCTACTTCTACCGGCAGCCCAAGGCCCCCGACCTGGAGATCGACGCCGGTGAACTGGACCTGGACGCCGTCGGCGCGGCCCGGATCTTCTGGGTCACCGGCACCGGCCTGAGCGAGGAACCCAGCCGTACGGCGACCCTCGCGGCCCTCGCCCACCGGGCCCGCACCGGCACCACCGTCTTCGACCTGGACTGGCGCCCCGCGTTCTGGGCCGACCCCGATACCGCCCGCCCCTTCTACGCCGAGGCCCTGCGCCACGCCACCGTCGCCGTGGGCAACCTGGACGAGGTGGAGGTCGCCACCGGACTGCGCGCACCGCACGCCGCCGCCCGCGCCCTGCTGGCCGCCGGGCCCGAACTGGCCGTGGTCAAGCAGGGACCCAAAGGCGTCCTCGCCGTCAGCCGGCAGGGCGAGTGCGCCGAGGTCCCGCCGCTGCCCGTCACCGTCCTCAACGGCCTCGGCGCCGGCGACGCCTTCGGCGGCGCCCTCTGCCACGGCCTGCTGGCCGGCTGGGACCTGGAGACCGTCATGCGGCACGCCAACGCGGCCGGCGCCATCGTCGCCTCCCGGCTGGAGTGCTCCTCCGCCATGCCCACCGCCGACGAGGTGGCCGCCGCGCTGGCGGCCGGAGCCGTGCTGTGAGGGCCGGCCGGGTCGCGGGCACGCACACGGAGGGCGGGGACGGGGACACCGCGCGGCGGCCCCGGGTCGACGTGGCCGAACTCGTCCGCGTCCGCGCCGCCCGTCCCGAGGCGATCGCCGAGGCCGCCGCCCGCCGGGCCCGCCGCCCGCTGCTGGACGGCGGCGGCCGGCTGATGATCGTCGCCGCCGACCACCCGGCCCGCGGCGCCCTCGGCGTCGGCGACCGCGACCTCGCCATGGCCAACCGCGCCGGCCTGCTCGAACGCCTCTGCCTCGCGCTGTCACGGCCCGGCGTCGACGGCGTCCTCGCCTCCGCCGACATCCTGGACGACCTGCTCCTGCTCGGCGCCCTGGAGCACAAGGTCGTCATGGGCTCCATGAACCGCGGCGGACTGCACGGAGCCAGCTTCGAACTCGACGACCGGTTCACCGGCCACCGCCCCGAGGACCTCGAACGGCTCGGCTTCGACGCGGGCAAACTGCTGCTGCGCCTCGACTACACCGACCCCGGCTCCCTGACCACGCTGGAGTCCGCCGCCCGCGCGGTCGACGCCATGGCCGCGCGCCGGCTGCCGGTGTTCGTGGAGCCGTTCATCAGCCGCCGCGGGCCCCAGGGCGGCCCGGTGAACGACCTGTCCGCCGAGGCGGTCACCCGGTCCCTCGCCATCGCCTCCGGGCTCGGAGGTTCCTCGGCCTACACCTGGCTGAAGGTGCCGGTCACCGAGAACCCCGACGACATGGCCCGCGTGATGGAGACCTCCACCCTGCCCGCCGTGCTCCTCGGCGGCGACGTCGGGGACGACCAGGAGGCGGCGTACGAGAAGTGGCGTAGCGCGCTCCGCCTGCCCACCGTGCGCGGCCTGGTGGCCGGCCGCTCGCTGCTGTATCCGGCGGACGGCGATGTGGCCGCCGCCGTGGACACCGCCGTAGGACTGCTGTGAGGGCCGTATGACCAGTACCGACCTGCATCTGCCCAGGGGCGCCGCCGCGCACGGCCGGTACGCCGTCGACATCGGCCCCGAGACGGCCGGCTGGACCTACAGCAGCCTGCGCGTGGTCGCGCTGGCACCCGGCGGCAGCCATACGTTCACCACCGGCGGCAGCGAGTGGATCGTGCTTCCGCTGGACGGCGGATGTACCGTTCGAATCGAGCAGGACGAGTTCCAACTCCTGGGCCGGGAGAGCGTGTTCGCGGACGTCTCGGACTTCGCGTACGCCCCCCGGGACGCCCGGGTCCAGATCGCCTCCGGCGCGGGAGGCCGCTTCGCCCTGGCAGGAGCGAAGTGCGAGCGACGACTCCCCGCCCGCTACGGCCCCGCGCCGGAGGTCCCCGTCGAGCGGCGCGGCAGCGGCGGCTGCGCCCGCACGGTGCGCAACTTCGCCGCCGCGGACTCCTTCGACTGCGACCGGCTGATCGCCGTGGAGGTGGTCACGCCGGGCGGCAACTGGTCGTCGTACCCGCCGCACAAGCACGACGAGCACCGGCCGGGCGAGGAGTGCGAGCTGGAGGAGATCTACTACTTCGAGATCGAGGGCCCGGACGGTCTCGGCTACCAGCGGGTGTCCCCCTCGCGCGCGGGCGGCGCCGACGTCCTCGCCGAGGTCCGGTCCGGCGACGCCGTCCTCGTCCCCGACGGCTGGCACGGCCCGTCCGTCGCCCAGCCCAGGCACGACATGTACTACCTGAACGTCATGGCGGGCCCGGGCCCCACCCGGGAGTGGCGGATCCGTTTCCACCCGGACCACACGCGGACCACAGGGGGCTACCGATGACCGTCCGGCTGACCGTCGCCCAGGCACTCGTCCGCTTCCTCGCCGCCCAGTACACCGAACGCGACGGCGCCCGGCAGCGGCTGATCGGCGCCACCTGGGGCATCTTCGGGCACGGCAACGTCGCCGGCATCGGCCAGGCGCTGGTCGAGTACGCCGGCGTGATGCCGTACCACCAGGGCCGCAACGAGCAGTCGATGGTGCACGCGGCGGTCGGCTACGCCCGCCAGTCCAACCGCCTGTCCGCGCACGCGGTCACCACGTCCATCGGCCCGGGCGCCACCAACCTGGTCACCGGCGCCGCCCTCGCCACCGTCAACCACCTGCCGGTGCTGCTGCTGCCCGGCGACGTCTTCGCCACCCGCCCCGCCGACCCGGTCCTGCAACAGCTGGAGGTGCCGTACGCGGGCGACGTGTCGGTCAACGACACCCTGCGCCCGGTCTCCCGGTACTTCGACCGCCTCACCCGGCCGGAGGCCCTGATCCCCGCGGCGCTCCAGGCGATGCGGGTCCTCACCGACCCGGTGGAGACCGGCGCGGTCACCCTGGCGCTGCCGCAGGACGTCCAGGCCGAGGCCCACGACTGGCCGGAGGAGTTCTTCGCCGAACGGGTGTGGACCGTCCGGCGGCCCGGCGCGGACCCGGCCGAGCTGGCGGCGGCGGTACGGGCCGTGCGCGCGGCCCGCCGGCCGCTGGCCGTGGCCGGCGGCGGCGTCCACCACAGCCGCGCCGAGGCGGCCCTCGCCGCGTTCGCCGAGGCCACCGGCATCCCGGTCGCCTCCACCCAGGCCGGGAAGGGCTCGCTCCGCTACGACCACCCGCAGGACGTCGGCGGCATCGGCCACACCGGCACCGCGACCGCCGACGAACTGGCCCGCACGGCGGACCTGGTGATCGGCGTCGGCACCCGCTACACCGACTTCACCACCGCGTCCGGCACCCTCTTCGCCCACCCGGACGTCCGCTTCCTGAACCTCAACATCGCCCCCTCCGACGGCCACAAGCTGGCCGGTATCCCGCTGGTCGCCGACGCCCGCGGCGGCCTGGAGGCGCTGACCGGGCGGCTGCGGACGCACGGCCACCGGGTCGCCGGCTCCTACGTCACCGAGTACACCGAGGCCAAGGCCCGCTGGGAGCGGCGCGTCGACGCCTGCTTCGCGGCCCCCGATCCCGCCGTACGCCCGACCCAGCCGCAGGTCATCGGTGCGCTGGACGCGCTGGCGGACGAGTCCGACATCATCGTGGGCGCGGCCGGCTCGCTCCCCGGCGACCTGCACAAGCTGTGGCGGACACGGTCGGCGGACCAGTACCACCTGGAGTACGGCTACTCCTGCATGGGCTACGAGATCCCGGCCGCGCTGGGCGTGAAGCTGGCCGCACCGGAGCGGAACGTGTGGGCGCTGGTCGGCGACGGCAGCTATCTGATGATGCCGACGGAGATCGTGACCGCCGTGCAGGAGGGCGTCGCGGTCAAGGTGCTGCTCGTGCAGAACCACGGGTACGCCTCGATCGGCGGGCTGTCGGAGGCGGTGGGCGGCGAGCGGTTCGGCACGGCCTACCGCTTCCCGGCCGCGGACGGCACGTACACCGGCGCGCCGCTGCCCGTGGACCTCGCCGCCAACGCGGCCAGCCTGGGTATGCGGGTACTGCGCGCGCGGACCGTCGGCGGCCTGCGGGCGGCGCTCGCCGAGGCCCGCGCCGCCGGCACCGCCACATGTGTCTACGTGGAGACCGAAACGTCCGACACTGTGTCGGGCGCGCCCGCCGCCGAGGCCTGGTGGGATGTTCCCGTGGCCGAAGCCGCGACCCGGCCGTCCGCGGTCAAGGCCCGTGAGCTGTACGAACGGCACGTCTCGACCCGGCGCCGCCATCTGTAGAAGGAGTCTTAGGGCATGACGAAGATCGTCAACCACTGGATCGGCGGAAAGACCGCCGAGGGCGCGTCGGGCACGTACGGGCCGGTCACCGACCCCGCGACCGGCGCCGTGACCACGAAGGTCGCGTTCGCGTCCGTGGAGGAGGTGGACGCGGCGGTCGCGGCCGCCAAGGACGCCTTCGCCGCCTGGGGCCGGTCCTCGCTGGCCCGGCGCACCTCCATCCTCTTCCGGTTCCGGGCGCTGCTCGACGCCCACCGCGACGAGATCGCGGAGCTGATCACCGCCGAGCACGGCAAGGTGCACTCCGACGCGCTCGGCGAGGTCGCGCGCGGCCTGGAGATCGTGGACCTGGCCTGCGGGATCAACGTCCAGCTCAAGGGCGAGCTGTCCACGGAGGTCGCCGGCCGGGTCGACGTGGCCTCGATCCGCCAGCCGCTCGGCGTGGTCGCCGGCATCACGCCGTTCAACTTCCCGGCGATGGTCCCGATGTGGATGTTCCCGATCGCCATCGCCTGCGGCAACACCTTCGTGCTCAAGCCGAGCGAGAAGGACCCGTCGGCCTCCGTCCGGATCGCCGAGCTGCTCTCCGAGGCCGGGCTGCCCGACGGCGTCTTCAACGTCGTCCACGGCGACAGGACGGCCGTCGAGCGCCTGCTGGAGCACCCCGACGTCCGGGCCGTCTCCTTCGTCGGCTCCACCCCGATCGCCCGCCACATCCACGCCACCGCCTCCGCCCACGGCAAGCGGGTGCAGGCGCTCGGCGGCGCCAAGAACCACATGCTGGTCCTGCCGGACGCCGATCTGGACGCGGCGGCCGACGCGGCGGTGAGCGCGGCCTACGGCTCCGCCGGCGAGCGCTGCATGGCCATCTCGGCGGTCGTGGCGGTCGGCTCGATCGGCGACACGCTGGTGCAGAAGATCCGCGAGCGCGCCGAGAAGATCAAGATCGGTCCGGGCGCCGACCCGGAGTCCGAGATGGGCCCGCTGATCACCAGGGCGCACCGGGACAAGGTGGCGTCGTACGTCGCGGGCGCCGCCGACGAGGGCGCCGAGGTCGTGCTCGACGGCACCGGCTACACCGTCGAGGGCTTCGAGGACGGCCACTGGATCGGCATCTCGCTGCTGGACCGGGTGCCGACCACCGCCAAGGCGTACCAGGACGAGATCTTCGGCCCGGTGCTGTGCGTGCTGCGCGCCGGCACCTACGAGGAGGGCCTGGCGCTGATCAACGCCTCGCCGTTCGGCAACGGCACCGCGATCTTCACCCGGGACGGCGGCGCCGCGCGCCGCTTCCAGCTCGAGGTGGAGGCCGGCATGGTCGGCGTGAACGTGCCGATCCCGGTGCCGGTGGGCTACCACTCCTTCGGCGGCTGGAAGGACTCGCTCTTCGGCGACCACCACGTCTACGGCAACGACGGCACGCACTTCTACACCCGCGGCAAGGTCGTCACCACGCGCTGGCCCGACCCGGCCGACGCCCCGGCGGGCGTGGACCTGGGCTTCCCGCGCAACCACTGAGCCGCCGCCCGTCCGCACCCGCCCGGAATCAGCCGTCCGCATAGCGGACGGCTGACATTTTTTTGAAACCTTCGCTGCGGTTCCCGTTCAGTGCGGACGAATCGGATGACGAAGGGGTTGCCGGTAGATGGCCTTTGAAAGCAAGGTCACTTCCGGTTTGGGCTTGATGGATGCACCTATGGGGCGTAACGGCCTGGGAAAGTGATGGAGCGGCAGGTCGACCGGACCTGCGGATTCCGAAGGTATTCGGCCATTGACGTGGCGCTTTTCGTCGGGGTTCGCTATGCAGCGCCGGGAGCGGATGAGACGAACGTACGACGATCCGCCGGAGGCGATAGCGCTCCCGAGCCCCACCCTCACCTCGCACGAGTCGATCGGAACCGCCGCATGACCGACACGCCCCACAAGTCCGTGGCCGACCCCGCCTCAGCCCCCGCCCCGGGGCTGAAGCGATCCATCGGTGTCGTGGGCGGCACCCTGCTGACACTGTCGTGCGTCACGCCCGCGTCCACGCTCTTCGTGGTGGTCCCGGACCTGTTCGGCTCCCTCGGCACCGCCACCGCCCTGACGATCGCCATCGGCTCCCTGCTCTGTATCGCGGTGGCGTTCTGCTACTCCGAGCTGGGCACCCTCATCCCCAGCGCGGGCGGCGAGTACGCCATGGTCTCCACGATGGCCGGACGGCTCGCGGGCTGGCTCGTCTTCGTGCTCTCCCTGCTGGTCGTCATGATCGTGCCCCCGGTGATCGCGATGGGCACGGCGGACTACCTGGCGCCGCTCGTCCACCTCGACCCGTCCCTGACCGGCGCCGGCGTGATGCTCCTCGCCACCCTCGCCGGCCTGCTCGACCTGCGCGCCAACGCCTGGATCACCGGTGTCTTCCTGGTCCTGGAGGTCATCGCCGCCGGGGTCGTCGCCGTGCTGGGCTTCTCGCACAGCCACCGCGGGGCCGGCAGCCTGGTCTCGATGCAGGTGGCCGGCGCCCACGGCCACGCCGACACCGTGACGGCCATGCTGGTGGTCTCCGGACTCGCCATCGCCCTGTTCATCACCCAGGGCTTCTCCACCGCCGTCTACCTCTCCGAGGAGCTGGAGAACCCGCGCCGCAACGTCGCCCGCACGGTCCTCGCCACCCTCGCCATCTCCACCGTGGTCATCCTGGTCCCGGTCACCGCCATCACCCTGGGCGCCTCCGACCTCACCGAGCTGACCGGCGGCGACATCAGCTCCATGGTCACCGCCTGGTCCAACTCCGCGGTCGGCACCTTCGTCAGCCTCTGCGTGGCCCTGGCCATCATCAACGCGGGCATCGTCATGGTCATCCAGAACTCCCGCGTCCTGTTCGCCTCCGCCCGCGACAAGGCCTGGCCCGGCCCGGTCAACACGGTGTTCTCCCGGCTCGGCCGCTTCGGCTCCCCCTGGGTCGCCACCCTCGCCGTCGGCATCCCCGGCGCGGTGCTCTGCTTCGTCAACCTCGACACCCTCTACGGCGTCACCGGCGTCTCGGTGACCGGCATGTACCTGCTGGTCGCGGTCGCCGCCCTGCTCGCCCGCCGCGGCTCCCACCGGCACACGCCCGCCTGGCGGATGCCGCTGTGGCCCGCCGTGCCGGTCCTGCTCATCGCCGTCCTGGCCTACATCCTGACCCAGCAGGAGACGGACTACCTGCTGTGGACCGGCGGCATCACCGCCGTCGCCACCCTCTACTGGGCCCTGTACCTGCGCCCCCGCCGCGACACCCGCTGGCTGGTCTCGATCCCGGAGGACACCCAGATCCCCGAGGAGACCCACCCGGCCGGCTCCGCCCCGCTCCCCACGGCCACGCCAGTCCCGGGGGCCGCGCAGGCCTAGTAGGGCTTCGGGGGCCCGGGGGCCGCGCAGGCCCAGTAGGGCTTCGTCGGGTCCGGGTCCTGCCGCTCGACGCCGGCCTGAGCAGCGCCACCGCTGCCTGAGCGGCGGTCACTCCGCACGGAAAACGGCCCTCCGGGCGGCGTTGCAGCCGCCCGGAGGGCCGTTCGCTTTCAGCAGGGGAGAGTCGACTTGCCCGCGGCGCCGGTCGCGCCGGTGACGCCGTCAGCGGTCAGTGTGGCAGCGGTGCCGTTACCGCCGGGCTTGCCGGGGCACACCGGACTGGCGGCCCCGCCGGCCCCGCCCGTGCCGCCCTTGTGGGTGCCTCCGGCCGTGGAGGCGCCCCCGTTGCCGCCCTTGCCGCCGGCGATGCCGGTACCGGCGTTGCCCACGCCGCCCACGCCGCCCTTGCCGCCGGTGCCGCCGAGAGAGGCGGCGCCGCCTGATCCGCCGCTGCCGCCGTTGCCGTTGGCTCCGCCCGCGCCGCCGGCACCGCCCGCGCCGCCGGTGCTTCCGGTGCCGCTGCCGTTGCCGCCGTTGCCGCCGTTGCCGCCGTTGCCGTTGGCGCCGGCGGCTCCACCGGTGCCGCCGAGGCCACCGATGCCGCCACCACTGCCCACGCCGTTGACGCCGTTCACACCGGGGAGGCCGAGGACACCGAAGGCGCCATGGGCCCGGGCGCCGTGCCCGCCGGCCGGGGCCGAAGCGGATGCGAGGGTGGGGGTGGCGGCGAGGCCGACGACGGCGATCGCGGCGACCAGCACGGTCCGCGGGACGGAAGCTGTGCGCTTGAAGCGCATGAGGTACGCCTTTCGGTTTGTGCAGTCGAAGATATTCTCCGACTGACACATGCGCAGCCTAGGCCGGTCCGGAGCGGTTTGCGCCGCACGCGCGGTAAAAACTTCCGCATTGGCTGGATCGGTCAGAATCCGGCTTTGAAAGCGTGTACAGAATTGGGTCTTCTGGCGATTTTCTCGCGTTCTCGGGATATTCTCCGGTGCGCTGCCGAAACGAGTGGCCGACGGGGCCGGGGCCGCGTGCGCGAAGGAACCGGCGAGGTAGGGCTCCCGTACGTGGTCGCGGTGACAGGGTGTCACGTGGCACGCCGGACCGACCGGGTTTTCGCACGGAGCGGCCGTCCCGCGGTCGCCCCGTGCTTCCCCTGGCCTTTTTCTGTAATTTTCCCTCCGCACCCACTGAACCGATAATCGCTTTTCGGGGCGTACAGTGAGCGTCGACTGCTCTGCGGTCCCCGGTGACCGTTCCCAACGGAAATTCCAGAGTTCTCGGCTGGATTTTCACCGGCCCTTGGCAAGAGGCGCCTCATGCGTAGTGTCCGCACCTTCGTCCTCCTCCCCGCGACAGCGCTTCTGACCGTCGGCGCGGGCCTGCTCCTGCCCGCCGACGCGCAGGCGCAAGCCGACGCGGTGGCCTGCACCGAAAGCGCACTCGTCACCGCGGTCACCACCACCAACGCCGCCGGCGGCGGAGTCATCACCCTGGCCGGAGGGTGCACGTACACCCTGACCTCCGCGCACGCGAGCGACCTGGTGAACGGTGCCGACGGCCTGCCGCACATCACCACCGCCATCACCTTCGAGGGCAACAACAACGTCATCACCCGCTCGGGGGCCGCCGACTTCCGCATCCTGCGGGTCTCGTCCACCGGGAACCTGACCCTCAAGGGCGTGACCGTGAACAACGGTTCCGCCAACGGGCTGCTGGGCCTGCTCCCCGGCAACGGCGGCGGCATCCTCAACCTCGGCGCGCTGACGCTCACCAACAGCGCCGTGACGAACAGCAGGGCCACCGGCACCGGTGGCGGCGTCCACAACGGCAGTGGTGCGGCGGCGACCTTCACCGGCAGCACCTTGTCCGGCAACACCGCGGCCGGCAACGGCGGGGCCCTGTACAACACGGCCACCGCCACACTCACCAGCAGCACCGTCAAGGGAGGGAACAAGGCCGCCCGCGGCGGGGGCATCGCCTCCGTGAACGGCATCCTCACGGTGACCAGCACCCCGGTCACCGGGAACATCGCGCTCGTGGCAGCCGGCGGCGTCTACCGCCAGTCCGGGACCATGACGATCACCGCCTCGTCCATCTCCTCCAACGCACCCGACAACTGCACCAGCAGCGTCCCGGCCGTACCGGGTTGCGTCGGCTGACCGCACCCTCCCCGCCCGGGGCGAGCCGAGTCCGGTCCTGCCGCTCACCCGCAGGTCCGGACTTCGCCTCGCGGCCGCGGCGACCTAGTACTGCAACGGTGCTTGCTGTGACTGATGGCCAGGTCAGTCGTTGGTGTGGTTATGGGTGGGGACCTTTCTGATGTCAGGTTGTGGGCGG